>CAYOHR010000026.1:31970-32252 GCA_964403835.1 uncultured Flavobacteriales bacterium | reverse complement strand
ACAAAACGGAAGCTCCGAAATTAGAAAAGAAGATTTTAGCGATAAAAAAGAAACTGCGACACAAATTACAAGTTATATTTTGTATTTATCGAGTGTTACCACCAAAGGATTTACTCAACAAAACGGAGTGCTTGAACTGCCCTTACAAGAAAAAAATAAAATACAAGTGGGCCTTGGAACAGATAGCGCTCAAAATATTATATATGAAATAGCCATTCCTCTAAAAGAATTATACCCGGCTAATAATGCACAGTTAACAGAGTTAATAATTGCAGATATTTC
>CAYOHR010000026.1:0-31960 GCA_964403835.1 uncultured Flavobacteriales bacterium | reverse complement strand
GTGAATGGATTGCCTGAGCCGCCTCGCAAAAGCGATCCGAACGATGCAGGTTCGCCTAATGGGGGTATGAGTCCGGGTGGCCAAAATGGCATGGGCGGTATGAGTGGTGCCCGGCCTCCCGGCATGACTACACAAGGTGGTGGGTATGCCGAGTTTAGTTTTTTGTATGAAAAAACCTCGTTTAAACAAAAGTTTAGGTTGAGCCAGCCTAAATTGTAATTTTTTTAATGTTTGTATGTGCGATTTGATTTCGGATGCTAATATCAGAATAGTTTATCATAGTAATATTGCTTTTACCCTTTTTGGAAAATCATGAACCCAACCCAAAATATTTCTCTTGAATTACTAGATAATGCTAGTGATTTTGAAGATCCCTTTTTTCAACAATTTAAATTAAGACATAACACAGCGCCATTGCAATTGAATAATGAAATATCAAAGAATTATCTTTTTCCAACATTTTATTCGAAAGTAAGCTGCTCTTTAGGTATCTTTTTTTGCGATTATAAAAAAGCTAAATCATTATTACCTCATCCATCTATGCAGCCAGTTTCTATGCTCAGAAATCGAGCTTTGGTGATATTCTCCTGTTACGAATACAAAAAAGTATTAGGTATAGCCCCGTATAACGAAATTGCAATGACCATTCCGGTGTTGGTGGACAGAAGTTTCAATCCTCCTATTTTACCCTTGTTGAATCCTAAATTAAAAGGTTTTGGATATTATGTTTTTAGCATGCCGGTCACCTCATTAGAAAATCAAATACGAGGTACTAAAATATGGGGTTTACCTAAGTTGGTAGAACAAATTGATATTTCAATTAATCCAACAAATAGTTTAACAGAAGCTTATGACGAGCAGCGCGAGAATTATTTTTCGATGAATGTACCGATCGTAGGAAAAGAAACTTCATTTGATGAATGGGGCTATTTATATAGCATGAAAGAAGATCGATTAATTCGTAGCAAAACAAATTATAAAGGAAATTTTAGGGTTCAAAAGTTTACGCATAGAATTATAAAATCTTCAAAAATAACAGAAGACTCTCATATTTTGAGCATTTCTAAAACTAGCCCGAGAGCAAAAAAATTGTTAGATTTAGAAATTGATACTTCTCCTTTACAAATGCGGTTTTCAGAAAGCATATCAAGTTGTTTTGATTTGCCAGAATGAGATTAATTTACGGACTCTAGTTTATACTTTGATAAACTTATTTTTTTATCTGAAATTCAAGTATTGTTTTTAGAGAAAATAAAGTCAAAAAGAATAATTTCATATACAAGTATTTTTATAACGGGTTTCCACTCTTCTTATTGTTTTTCTACTATTATTTTTTTAATAATGGATTCGTTTCTGTCCTCAATACATAAGATGTATAGCCCTTTAGCGTAATTACTTATATTTATTTGAGTGTGGTTGCTTTGAGCTATTTTATCAAGAAGGATGTCGCCTAAAAGGGTATAAATTTTAATAGAAAGATTTATATCCGTTCTATTTTCGGGTAATTTGATATAAACGAAGTCTTTACTTGGATTAGGGAATATTGTTATGTTTGAGACATCAAATTCTGAAATATTTAAATGATTTTTAAAAACAAACTCCCCTGCATAATTTTTTTCAACCTTAAATTTTACTTGATATTTTCCTTCCCCTTGGTAGGATGTGTTAAATAATAAGCTATCATCATTTGAATAAATAATAGAAATTGGAACAGAAATGTTGTTTTTCATCAGCTTAATTTCCTCAAATGAAGGGCAATAATCCTTTTTATAAATGGTGTAAGTAATATTATCATTCATATGAAGCGAAGTAGTAATGCTATCAACTGGAATATTTCCGCCAATAAAGTCAGTTAACATTCCACCTTTGTTAGTAGTTATTTTCATTGCCCCACATGTAGGGTTTTCCAGTTCAGTTGGAGATAAAATATAAAATGTAGCTCTTAATTCGGGTAACATTGGACCACTGATTTTGATATCATATGAACCATATTCTAATGGGATTTTGTTGTTATAATATGTATAAGGCCCGTGATTTATAGAAACTAAGAAAATATCCACTTCCGGGCATTCTGCATTATGATTAAGAAAAAATTGTAAAGAATCTCCATCGATGGTTGACATAATAATTGTATCAGTATTTTCATGTTCATAAGCTAAGTGCATATACTCGAATAGGTTTGTATAAACGTAATACCCGCGGCAACCAGCACTTGAAAATTTATATGTAAAAAGAGAAAATAAAGTCAAAAAGAATAGTTTCATATACAAGTTTTTTTAATAACGAATTACCATTTTCCTTATTGTTTATTCGACTATTATTTTTTTAATAATAGATTCGTTCTGATCCTCAATACATAAGATGTATAGCCCTTTGCCGTAATTACTTATATTTATTTGAGTGAGATTATTTTGAACTATTTTATCCAAAAGTATTTCGCCCAAAAGATTAAAAACTTTTATAGACAGATTTATATCTGTTCTATCCTCAGGTAGTTTTATGGTAAATACTCCCTTGCTTGGATTTGGATAGATGTTGAGTTGGTTAAACTCTTCTATATTCGTTGGGTTATAGATTTTCCATGTTTCTCTTATTCTATTGTTGGTTTCGTCGATACCGGTCGTATAATACAAATTTAAATCTGTGTTAAAACACATGCCACCCCTGCGACCTTTGGATGGAATAGATGCATGTTGTTTCCATTCCATTTTTGAAAGATTTAATTCCCAAACATCATTATATGAATGGCCCAATGAATCAAGTCCTGCAATAACCACCAGGTTTCCCGCAAAAAACTTCATAGCAGCGTATGTTCTGCCCATAGCAGGAAAAGCATTTATTTGTTCCCATGAATCATCTGTTATATCATACTTATATAATTGATTGTGGTAATGTAAGTTTTCATCCCTTCCAAATAGGAGATACCCGGTATTGTTTATAGAGGCTGCCGAAGCCCTCCACCGGCTGCCAAATGGCATGTTTTTCTTTTGAGTCCAGGTATCTTTATCCAAATTATAGGCCCAAACTTCATCAATGGCCTTTTTAGCGGCTGTTTTACCACCTATAATATATGCTATTCCATCTATTACAAAACAACTGGTTCCGTTTCTACCTTCTGCAGGTAAGGGGCTTTTTAATTGCCATATATTTGTAATGGGATCAAACATATACATATCGTTGTAATATATATTGTTGTTTACCCCACCAAAAATAAACCCTTGTTTTTCATTTGAAAAGCCGGAAGCATATTGCCGGGCGGCTTCTGTTGGTAAAGAAACAGAGGATGCCCAGGTTTCGGTATTCAAATCAAATACATACATATCGTTACAAACAGTCCAATTAGCTTGTACTCCTGTGCCACAATACACTTTATTATCTATTATAAAAAAGGTGCCGTCATCTCGTTCAGGACCGGGAAAGTCTTCTAATTGAGTCCAGGTTTGACCCAAACAAAAGGAAGCAGGTGAAACAAAAAATAATATACAAAGGTATTTTATGAGCATTTCAATTCAATAATCAAAATGACCAACGAAATTAATGGTGTTTTAGTATATTTTAGGTGAAATAGAATAATATAGTTTAGACCGAGGCCGGCCTAAACTATCAATTTTATTGCCTTTTATTAAACTTTTTTCGCGTTCAAATACTTCATTCCAAAAACCACTATATGAATAGCAGCTACTACAATGGAAATGATGAATAAATTGTCTTCAACACCGGCTTCTAAGCCTGAATTATGAAAATATCCAACAATCATTAATAAAACGCTTAAGCCCAGTCCAATCAAGCTAACAAGCGGAAGTCCGGCCCGTTTCGTTTTTCCGACGGCTAATAAACTGTGTTTAGCTCCGTAAAATAAATAAATATCAAAGCCTAAAATCATCCAAACAATTAAACGGATCCAGGTATCTAGGGGTAAAAATACCATCATAAATAAACAGGTGGCTACGCCTAAAATAGGAATTAAAGGTACCCAAGGCGTTTTAAAGGCGCGGGGAGCATCTGGTTCCTTCTTTCTTAGCACAATAATACCAATACAGACTAAAATAAAGGCAAACAGTGTTCCAATGCTAGTCATTTCACCCACTATACGGGCAGGTATAAAAGCAGCAAATGCACTCACAATCATCATAAACAACAAGTTGTTTTTAGATGGAGTTCTATATTTAGCATGTACATCGCTAAATACTTTAGGAAGCAAGCCATCTTTACTCATGCTGTAAAATACGCGGCTTTGTCCCATTAACATGACTAATATTACGGAAGCATATCCGGCTAAAATAGAAATAATAATGGCTTTGTTTAACCAAGGATAATCAGGAACAATTACACCTGCAGCATTGGCGTGCCCCATGTGTTCAATGGCAACAGCAACCGGTGCAATTCCGTCTTGTCCTTTAAAGCTGGTATAGCTGGTTACCCCCGTCATAACATGGGCAAATAATATGTATAAAATGGTACAAATAGCTAAGGAACCTAAAATGCCAATGGGCATATCCCGTTTCGGATTTTTTGCTTCCTGAGCGGCGGTAGAAACCGCATCAAACCCTATATATGCAAAAAAGACAATGGCTGCAGCCCGAATAATTCCGCTAAAACCATATTCGCCAAATTTACCTGTGTTTTCAGGGATGTATGGAATGTAATTATCTGTGTTAATGTATTGAAAACCTAAAATAATAAAAACAAGCACTACAATTAATTTTAATGCTACAATTAAGCCATTTACCAGGGCCGATTCGGAGGTTCCTTTAATTAATAAAAGACTCATGCAAACCACAATAAACACGGCAGGTAAATTAATTACTCCGCCGTCCCAGGGTCCAACGGTTAGCATAGGGCTTAAATGCATGCCAAAAGAGTCTAAGAACTTAACCAAATAGCGACTCCAGCTAATAGCAACGGTAGCGGCACCTACTGCATATTCTAATACTAAATCCCAACCAATAATCCATGCAATAAACTCGCCCATGGTAGCGTACGAATAGGTATAAGCACTTCCTGCAACGGGAATCATAGATGCAAACTCGGCATAACACAAACCTGCAAATGCACAACCGGCAGCAGCAATCATAAAAGATATGGTAATGGCAGGGCCGGCCTGATTGGCAGCAGCACCCCCGGTAATAGAAAATAAGCCTGCACCAATAATGGCGCCTATACCTAGTGCTATGAGTGATCGGGCACTTAGGGTTTTTTTAAGTCCTTTTTCACCTTCTAATGCCTCTGCCGATAATTGACTTAATGATTTTCTAGCAAATAAACTCATAATATCTTTTATTTAGGAATGGCAAAGTAAAAAATAAATTAGGGTTTTAGATAGAATGTTAATATTATTTTAAAAATAGTGCGTAATTCTATCCTAATATCTCTGTATGCCTGGTATAAAGAAGTTTTTAAAACAAAGAGTTCTGCATTATCTTGATAATTTAACCTTTTAAATTCAACTATTTTTAATATTTAACGTACACCTCCACTATATCAAAATAAAATTTAATTATGTTTGAAGATGCACACATTTAGTGAATACATAAGTTTACTTCTTAGTTCTGAACAAATCATTCAACAAGGCAGTGTTTTCTTGATTGTGCTTATTGTTTTTTTAGAAACCGGGGTCATATTTACCTTCTTTTTACCGGGCGATTATCTTTTGTTTTTAGCAGGCATGTATTGTACAACTTTGAATATAGATATTACTTCTTTATGTTCTTTAATTATTGGTGCGGCTATTTTGGGTTATTTTGTCGCGTACTTTTTTGGTCAAAAAATTGGAGATAACCTTTATAACCGAAAGGATTCGAGGTTTTTTAAGCGAAAATATTTAATTAAAACAGAATCTTTTTTTAAAAAATTTGGAACAAAATCATTAATTATTTGTCGTTTTTTACCTATTGTAAGAACGTTTATGCCTGTGGTTGCAGGCATAATCCGGTTTCCGTTTTTTCAATTTATGTTTTATAATATTGGCGGAGCTGTTATTTGGGTACTGAGTATGGTTTTAAGTGGTTATTTTTTGGTTGATTTTTTCCCCGGATTAAAAAACTATGTGGGCTATATTGTGGTCTTTTTTATTGCTATTACTTCGGTTACCGTAATACGATCGTGGTGGTTAATGCGAAATAATATGGATCAGGTATCTGATGGGGGTGATTGATGTACATTTTAAATAATCCTTAAATTTGCCCTGTGGATCAAGAACCTTCATCAACCCGACTCAATAAATACATCAGTAGCACCGGCTTTTGTTCTCGCCGCGAGGCGGATAAAATGATAGAATTGGGCCGTGTAACCATCAATGGTCAGGTTCCCGAATTAGGCACCAAAGTATTTGAAAACGATGAGGTTTTGGTTGATGGAAAACCCATTAAAAAGAAAGAAACTCCCGTGTACATCGCTTTTAATAAGCCGGTGGGCATTATTTGTACCACTGAACGAGATGTGAAACATAACATCATCGATTATATCAAACATCCACAACGTATTTTTCCTATTGGACGCCTAGATAGACCCTCGGAAGGCTTAATTTTTTTAACCAACGATGGCGATATTGTAAATAAAATTTTGCGGGCAGGGAATAAACACGAAAAAGAATATGTGGTTTCGGTGAATAAAAATATCACCCAAGCCTTTATTGATCAGATGGGCAGCGGTGTTCCCATTTTAGATACCGTAACTAAAAAATGTAAAGTGACTCAAATGGATGCGCGTACTTTTAAAATTATCCTCACCCAAGGCCTAAACCGCCAAATACGGCGCATGTGCGAATATTTAGGGTATGAAGTAACGCAATTGAAAAGAACCCGCATCATGAACGTTACACTAGAAGGTATTGGCGTGGGGAAATGGAGAGATTTAACGCAATCAGAAATGGAGGTGATTAATAAATTGGTGATAAATTCAGTAAAAACGGAAGATGCCTCGCGGTTAGATTTGGATATCGAGTAAACAAAAGGTTTATTATATTTACTTACCTACGCATCTTACTATATAGATAGACCTATTGCTTTCAAATAGCTTTTCGTCCTTTTTTGCCACTCTTTTAGCGGTAGTTTTCATTTATCTAATAATGGGAATCTTAATGTTCCATTTATGAATCCATAAATGATTGGGACTCCAACGATGATAAGGATAGGTGCTATAAAAATAACCCAGATTGGCATGAAGTTTTTCCTGCCTTTATATTTTTCTTCAAGTTTTACAAATCCATTATTATTAAATTTCCTTGATATTACAATTTGACTCAATTTTAATAAGATAATAGCAATTGGAATTCCAATATAATACTTCATTCGAGGATTAGGATAATCGGAATTTACATAGATTTTTGTAAGTCCATTTACAATAAAGAAAAGCAAATACAATAATGATCCAGCAAGCATTGCAAGGAAATTTGTTGTTTTATCCCTTCCGTTTTCCTTGCTTTTAAAATAACTGTAAACTCTAAATATAATATAGTTCATTTTTATTGATGGAAAGTTAAATTACCTCTAACATTTCAACAGACGCAACCGGTTGTGGTTATTTTTTTTAATTTAATTTTTTTTATTGATTTTCCTTATCAATAAAGCCCAAAAATAATCATTTTTTGGATTTGTAAGCATCTAATTAAGGGGGGGCTTGCACCGGCAGGCCGCACCTTTACTGTCAAACGGTTAGGGCTGTCTACGATGGATTATAGCGCGTTTTTTCTTTCCGCATAACCCATTTGCTTTAGTAGTCTTAGGTGTGAAACAATTCCGCCCCAATACGTTGTCTGATTGGGTTTTATGTTGTTTTCTTCTAGCACATTATACAAAATTTTGTTAAGTTTTGGGTAATGAATGTGGTGGTAATGTGGAAACAAATGATGTGCAATATGATTGTTGAAACCACCAAGTATGAAATTGGCTGTTTCGCTAAATGGATGCATATCATTTGAACTTTTAATTTGGTTCATTATCCAGGATGTTTTGATATAGCCATTCTCGTCGGTTGTTGGATATTGAGTTTCTTCAACGTGATGCGTCATAAAGAAAGTGAAAAGTAAAAACAAAGACTGTGTTAAATGCATTAATAAAAATCCTGCCAATACGATATACCAAGATTGACCCGAGAACAGTAATGGCAAAACCACTATAAAGGTTAGGTAAAAAGCTTTTTGTGTCCAAAATGAAAGATGATATTTTAAACCTTTCTTCTCCGTGTATTCATCTTTTGAGAATAGAATTACAAAGTCCTTAATAAACACCCAAAAAAGCGAATAAGTTGTGTAAGCAAGTGGAGCATAAAGATGTTGAAACCTATGATACCAAATATGTTCACTGTTGGGAATTACTCTTATTAGCTTGGTAATTTTTAAGTCAGAGTCATAATCTTCTACATTTGGTGCGTAGTGATGTGAGTTTACATGTCTTTGTTTCCAAGCTTCTGCGTGTGCACCCACAATGGTGTAAATAAAAATAAAACAAAGATTATTCAGCTTTTTATTTTTGAAAATCGTGTTGTGTGAAAAATCGTGTGAAAAATTGAAAGCAAATAATAACGACACAAAACCATATAACACAAAGCTGAGAATAAAATAAACAGGATTAACAACTGAATATAATAGCGAGTAAGCAAATATCGAAAATGAGAAATAGAAAATGAACTTAGTCCATATTTTAAATAAAAAATCTTTATTGTCGATAATAAGCTTCTCATCTACTTGTCGGTAAATGGTTTTAAGTAATTCGCTGTCCTGAGGAATATGTATGTGTTTGTCTCTCATATAATTAGAATTATTGATTCGGTGAACCTAAGTGTTTAAGAAATCTAAAATGTGATTTGATGGCACTACTAAAATTAGTTTCGTGGTAAGTGATATTATGTTTTTTTGCTACCTCTCTAACTATGCCTATTAAGTTAGGATAGTGAATATGACAGACTTCTGGTAGCAGATGGTGTACGGTGTGTGCATTAAAACCCCCTAAAAAGAAATTAAATAGCCTACTATCGGGATTGTAATCTAATGATGTTTCCATTTGTAAAGTTGCCCAACTTTTTTTAAGTTCTTTACTCTCTTCGATACCATAATGAGAAATTAAATCTACTTGATGGTTACATGCTAAAAATCCAACAATTACCCATGAGGAAATAAAGTGTGTAAGAAAAAACGCAAGTAGAATTATTCCAAAAGAAAAACTGCTAAAATACATAGGAATCAAAAGAGTATAAGAAAAATACACCAATTTGTAAATAGCATACAAAACCCTTTCGTGTAAAGGAATTTCGATTTCGATAGAACGGTCTTTTCGCTTAAATAAAAACAATAAATCTCTCAAAAACACAAAATTGATGGAGTAAAACAAATAAATGAATGGCGCATAAATATGCTGATAGCGATGATATGGTTTATGTGTTTCATCAACATGCAATCGCAATAATGAATTATATATTACATCAATATCACTTCCCTCCACATTCGTATATAAATGATGTGATTTGATGTGGTATTTTTTCCATACATACGGGTTATTTCCTAATAGAATAAAACTGATGTAGTATAAAATCTTATTTAATAACTTGTCCTTGAAAATTGAATTATGAGCGGCATCATGGGCTATATTAAAAATAAGATTTAATACCAAAACGCCCACTAAAATGTATGCTAAAAAAAACGCATATATATTATCTGTTGTAATTACCACAGAGTACGAAAGACCAAAACACAGAAAAAAGAAAAGAATTTTAAGATACATCCATCCGTTTCCTGTTTTATGGATACGGTTTTCTGTAAAATAATTTTCGATTTTTTTGTTTAATTCTTTATAGAAGAGCGAACCTCCGTCTTGTGTGAATTTTAATTTATTCATTTTGGCAATGCTTTTCGTTGTCGATTAGTAGTCCTAAATGGCTTAAGTATTAAGTACAAAAAACGTATTAAGTATAAAAAAGATGCGTTTTATCCTAAAAGCACCTAAACCCAAATTTAGTCACTTCTTGCAAAATTGCAAATTTTTTTATTTTAATCCCAAAAGCTTTCGCGATAGCCTTGCTCTGTGTTTACTTCGTAGATGTGGAATGGCTGATTAACACTCTCTTTCAGCCCGTATTTTGTGTTTATCTTTCAGATTTATAAATAATCCTCACATTAATTAAAATAAAAAAACCCCGGCAAAAGCCGAGGGTTAAATAAAAAATTTAAAGTCTGATTATTTATTAATCATCCATTTAAGGGCTTCTTGTGAATCGTTTGATTCAATTAAAATAAAATAAATTCCGTTGCTGAATGCCTCTGTGGGCATGGAGAACGTATTATTTCCGGCATTTAATAAATGGGTGCTGCTTGCTACTAAAACGCCGGCAGAATTTATCGTTTTAATACAAACCTGTTTTGATGTAGCTACTTCAATAGATAACGTTGCATGATTATTAGCGGGATTAGGGAAAATGCCGCTTTTAGTTAATGCTAACTTATTTAATTCGGCTACACCTGTAACCGCTGCAATAATTGCATCGGTAAAATTTGCACCTTGCAAAGCGGGTGATGAAGAAGCTGGTCTATAGTCAGGCGAATTATAATTATACGGGGTTACTAGAATCCCGTTTGTGCTGGTTAATGAATCGTTCATACTTTGAGCAAACCAGTTTGTAATATTAAAAGTTACGGTATCGCCTGAGGTTCTTTCGCACACTTTTCCGGTACTTGTTCCGGCTATAATGTTGTATTTAAAGCTCAAATCATCTTGTTTTGCATTATTGCTGCAAGAAGATCCATCAATATGCACACCTCTTACATGATCCATAAATAAAGAATTGTAAATTTTAAGGTGAGAGTTTCTTCTAATTCTAGCCCCTCTTCTATACCCGTTTGCTACGGAAGTAGAAGTATTGCCTCTGAATGGGCCAATGAGGGTAACATTACTAAAAATGGCAGATGTAAATGGTGCGGTATTATCTCCCGAAGGATTATTATCTGATTCAAAGCCTTCAGAAGTAGAAACTGCAGGGTCATCAGAAACATCTGGATCCCTTACTGATAGGGCAAATTGAACTAATCCGCTATATCCATTATCGGTATCAAAATCATCATCTAAATTGCGGTACGAAACCAAGTGTTTACAATTTACTGTGCCACCAAACCATTCAAACCCGTCATCGTTTCCAAAAGAAACCTGCACATAATCAATGGTAGTTCCTTTGCCCACTGCTCCAAAAGTTAATCCGTTAATTTCTTTATTAGGGGCATATACATACCCACTATATTCAATTCGCACATATTTTAGCGATCCTGAATTGTCATTATCATCCGGGGATGTTCCACCTCCATATTCGGTATCGCTACTAGGGGCTATGCCTTCCACATTTCCTATTCCGCCGGGGTTATTATTATTTCCTTTTCCCAACAAAATAATACCGCCCCAATCGCCCACGTTTCTGCTGCCCACATCTTGACTAGATGTAAAAACAATTGGATTAGAAGAAGTACCTTCTGCCATTAATTTGGATCCTTTGGTAATAAAAAGACCTGCTCCAACAGAAGCGGCATCACCTAAAATAATGGTTCCGGGCTCAATAGTTAGGGTAGATCCATTTTTTACATATATCTGACCTTGTAATAAGTAAGTGTTGTTGGCTGTCCACGTAGTATTAGAAGTAATATTACTTGAAATAGTAACAGTAGGTGCCGGATAGGCTGTGTTTTGAGGATCCCAATT
Source organism: uncultured Flavobacteriales bacterium (assembly GCA_964403835.1). Lineage (GTDB taxonomy): Bacteria > Bacteroidota > Bacteroidia > Flavobacteriales_G > JALEGO01 > CAYOHR01. The sequence goes on along the minus strand of CAYOHR010000026.1, from coordinate 20,285 downwards.
GGTCCAATTGTCGGTCCACATGGCGTTTGGAGCCGGAGCAAAAGCACCTCTGAAAGAAGTTTGTTCAAAAAAAGGAGTTTGAGCAAAAGAGTTTATTACAAATTGTAATAAAAACGAAAAGAATAATAGTTTTTTCATAATCATAAAATTTAATGTAAAGGAACAGGAGTAATATTTCCTATATGTTAAGGCAATTTTATGATATTATAAGGAGGTTGTTATGATAGAATTAACTTGCTATTTCAGCAGATTTGTTTTGCTCATTCAAAAGTTGATGAATTATTAGTGGATGGTAGTGTTAAGGATCTAAAAACAGCAGAAAAAATTATTTTCCCCAGCCATTTTTTCCTAAAATAATTTCAAAATAAAGTTTAAAATCGCCTAATAGAGAAAAAATAGGTTGCGAAAAGGCAGCGGGTTTATTTTTTTCGATTGTTAAATGACTTAGCCAAGCAAAAGAATAGGGAGTAATAATGGCTGCAAGAAGATACCAATACTGCTTAGTATAGATAGTAAGGAACATAAAAAAAAAGAAAAAAGAGGTACCCACGAAATGTAATATTCGGGTACCTCTTTTTTGATGTTGTGATAAATAAAAAGGATAAAAGTCTTTAAAGTACTGATATCTCTTATTCATCTTAGATGTTTTATTTCAGGCTGAATTTACCGCTTCCTAATTCAACGCCATCAGCGTATAATTGAATGGTATAATCACCTTTAGTAATTGGATTAGAAACTTGCCATACCATAGATGTTTCGATAGCTTGATTTCTGTAATCAATATCTTTCATTTGTGTAAAAATGCTTTTATTTCCGCTTACTAAGAAACCATCGTCTTGTTGTTCACCAAGAATAGCTCCAAATGGGCTAATAATTCTCAAATAAACTCTTTTATTTCCGGCAGGCGCAATTTTGTTTTCTGCCAAGGTAAAGGTTACTTTAATAGCATCTGCTCTAGAAGCTTTTTCAGTGTCTTTTGACGCACCGCTGTTTTTATTGATAATACCTGTTCCTCTTATGTTACTAGCGTGTAAAAGAGAACCGATTTTAACTTTTTCAGAAAGACTAGATTTTTCTTTTTCTAAGTTTGAGTTCACTTCTTTTTGTCCTGTAAGCTCTGTTTTAACAGTAGTATTTTCTTCTGTTAAAAATTGGTTAGCAGTATTTAAAGAGTCGATGGTATGAAGATACCCTTTCATGATTTCTCTTAGTGTTTCAGTTTCTTTCTTCAATTTTCCAATTGTCCAGTCTTTATTCTTAGCTTGTTCAATCAATTTTTTAATTTTATCTCTTTCTGATTGCAATTCAGCACTCATGGTCTGATTTTCTGAAGATAATGCATCATATTGTGTAACCATGCTGTTTAATTCTGCTAAAACTTGCGTTTTTTCATCAACTACTTGGTCAACATTATTTTCACATTTAGAAATATCTTCTTTCAATCTTACATTTTTACTAAAAAAAATGCCATTGAAAACCAAAGAACCTAAAAGAAGTATTCCTAAAACAATAGCCATCATGTTATTGTTTTTAGAACTAGATGATTTGGGGGGCATGCCCGCACCCATTGAACCGGTGTTTTGTGTAGTTTGACTCATAGATTTTTAATTGTAATTTATTACAAATATATGTAAATTAATATTCTATAATAATTTTTCTTTTATAAAGCATAAAAATGTTGTTAAAAAACATCTCAAAAGGCATTTTCAATTTGGTTTTCCCCAAATTTTGTGTTTTTTGCCATATAAGTTTGTATAAAAATGAAAAACATCTCTGTTTAAATTGTTATAAAAAATTACCCTGGATTGAAAGTCATGAAATAAATGATTTAGAGATGAAAAGGGTTTTTTGGGGAAGAGTAAACCTGGTTCATATTCATGCTCTTTTTTATTTTGAAAAATCAGGGACCATTCAAAAAATTATTCATGAAATTAAATATAAATCGAACCAAGATTTGGCAACGTTTTTAGGGGAAGAATTGGGTAAATTTTTAATGCTGAATAATGGGAATGCTTTTGATTATATTATTCCTATGCCTACCCACTATATGCGGAGATTGAAGCGAGGCTTTAACCAATGCGAGTTAATTGCGGATGGCGCCGGGCATATTTTGAAAGTACCTGTTAAAAAACATTTGATAGAGCGTATTACCTATGAGTATTCACAAACTTCTAAAAACAAGGAAGAGCGGTGGAATAATGTGAAAGATGCTTTTAAAACCAATATGGATAAAGAGCTGGATTTTAAACATGTTTTATTTATTGATGATGTTATGACTACCGGCGCTACGTTGGAAGCTTGTGTTCAGAATTTTCAAGAAACCTATCCCCATTGTAAAGTAAGTATTGCTGTTATAGCATTTACTAAACTAACGTGATTTGTGTAATACTTAAGGCATGTTATAGCGGCAGGGCTTTCATCCTTTTTTCTCTTAAGTAATAGAATTTAAATAATTGTAAATCAATATTTTAAAAAAATGATATTTTATCTTTTTCCTAGATGAAAAAGAAACAAAAAATCACGGCTTAATTTCTTTTTTTACAAAATTTATTCTTTCTTTTTTTCGCGCATCCCAAGCCGTTCCTCCTTCGTCGTCACTTCGGGGATGCTTTGCTTAGCCCAACACACAAAATAAAGAATATTTTGTAACAAAAAAGAAATAATGCCGATTCATACCGTTAAAGTTTATTCAAAAATTAATAAACTTTAGAAGTGTTACTTTACCGGATTGAGAATGTCTATTGTTATAAACTTGATAAAAAAGGATCAAAAAATTAACACTCTCTTTCCACCCATATTTTGTGTTGAATCTTGCCTGTCGGCAGACAGGTTATGGAAGAGATCTATAAATCTAAACCGTAACTCACATTAAACTCCTTTAATTGTTTTAAATATAATTCTTATAATTGGAATCATTTCGTTTATTTTTGTTTCACCATCATGGAAATTGTACTTACTTCTTATGAAAAATCGCAAAAATACAAGGAAATAATTCCTTTATTGCCGCATTTAATTGATAAAGAAGTATCCGTAGATGTTAATTTGGGAAATGTTTTTTCTGCTTTAAAATATGCGTTTGATTTTTTATGGGTAGGTTGTTATTGGGTGCGCCAAGACACCTTAGCATTAGGCGGTTTTCAAGGGCCAACGGCCTGCACCAAAATTTCTTTTGGAAAGGGTGTTTGCGGGAAAGCATGGGAACAAAAAAAGAGCCTTATTGTGCCCAATGTGGATGAATTTGAGGGGCATATTGCTTGCAGCAGTGCATCAAAATCGGAAATGGTAATTCCGGTTTTTAAGAATGATAAAATTATTATGGTATTAGATATTGATTCGGAAAAATTAAATTCTTTTGATAAAGACGACCAATATTTTTTTGAAAAAATAGCAGAATGGATTGCAAATGAGGTTATTTAGAAATATATTTTTTTTAGTGCTTTTAAGCTCTTGTGCTCAAAAAATCCCTTTAGAGGGAGGGCCAAAAGATATAGCGCCGCCTAAAATAACAGGTAGTCGACCCCAAAATTTTTCAAACCAATTTAAGGGCGATCGATTAGTGTTAGAATTTGATGAATTTGTACAATTAAAAAACCTTCAAACCCAGTTAATCGTTTCGCCACCGTTTTATGAAAAACCGGAGACTCAATTACAAAGCAAACGATTGACCGTTATTTTTAACGAACCCTTAAAGGAAAACACGACCTACCAGTTTAATTTTGGTAATGGCATTATAGATATCACAGAAAGCAACCCTCTGGATAGTAATTTGTTTGTTTTTTCTACCGGCGATTCTTTAGATTCTTTAACCCTGAGCGGCAGAGTGAAGGAAGCATTTACTTTAAAACCACAAGCAGATACTTGGGTTTTATTATATCCAGATGGAGGTGATTCTTTAATTTATGATACTATTCCTATTTATTGTACAAAAACGCAAGAAAATGGCTTTTATCAATTTTCGTATTTGAAACCCGGAAAATATCAATTATTTGCACTAATGGATGGGAATTCAAATTATAAGTATGATTCGCCAAAGGAAAAAATAGCATTTTATGATACTATTTCACTGCCCACTAATCAAAAACCCGAATTGATCTTGTTTGATGAGGAAGAGCCCATTAAATTAGCTCTTTTAAAACATGAGTCTCCTCAAAAAGGAGCCGCTAACCTTTATTTTACAAAAAACATCGAGGCATTTGAATTTTTGGAAGTACCAAAAGATAAATATATTATTCAGTCCACTTTACCTAATGATACCATTCAGATTTGGTTTAAGGACAGCGCCTTGCTTTACCAAGATACGTTGACACTTCAATTTGCAGATACATCTAAAAGAATGCGGTTTTCTTACACGCAACGAAAAACAGCTCCTAAATTTTATTTGAATGCTAATACCACTAACTCAAAACCTTGGTTTAGCGATTTAATTTTAAGCGCAACAAAACCTATTTTAAAAATAGATACTTCCTTTATGGTATGCACAGAAGACTCTATTAAAATCACACCCATTATAAAAAGAGATTCTATATCTCCCCATAAAATTATTTTTTCCTCTTTAAACAAAGAAAAAAAATTATATAAAATTATTTTGTTGCCTGGGGCTGTTACTAGTATTTATGAAGAAAAAAACGATACTATTCAATTTAATTTTACCAATGATGTTTATAAGAATTATGCCACCTTAGAAATTGATTTAAAAGATTCAACGCAACATAAAGGAGAAAAAATATTTCAATTGCTAAATGACAGGAATGAACTTTTAAGGGAATATTTTGTTTCAAATGACAAAGTAATATTTCCAAAAATTGCCAACGGGAAATACAATGCTCGCTTAATATATGATTTGAATGGCAATAAGAAGTGGGATACCGGATATTATCCTAAAAAAACATACCCAGAAATAGTTATTGCTTATCCCGGAAACATTGAAATAACCGCAGGGCTTGATTTAAACTTAAAATGGACCATAAAATAGGCATGAAAATATTGGGCGTTATTCCGGCTCGCTATGAATCATCCAGGTTTCCGGGGAAGCCTTTGGCACTGATTCATGGAAAGTCTATGATTAGAAGGGTGTACGAACAGGTCAGCAAAAGCGCCAAAATAACCAAGGTGGTAGTAGCAACAGATGATGAGCGAATTTTAAAACATGTACATGATTTTGGAGGTTTAGCTGTTATGACAGCGGTTGATCATACCAGTGGTACAGAGCGATGTGCTGAGGTTGCCAGTAAATTTTTCCCTGAATTTGATGTTGTTATTAATATTCAGGGAGATGAGCCTTTTATTGATGAAAGTCAGATAGATTTGGTATGCCAATCGTTTGAAGATAGAAATACTGAAATAAGTACCCTGATAAAAAAAATTGAAACGGATGATGAATTATGGGATGCGAACCGACCCAAGGTAGTAATAGATAAACAAGGATTTGCCTTGTATTTTAGTCGGCAAACTATCCCGTTTCTTCGATCTTGTAAGAAAGAAGAATGGCTAAATAAGCATACTTTTTTTAAACATATAGGTATTTACGGATATAAAAAAGAGGTGTTACTACAAATTACCTGCTTACCCGCATCAGATTTGGAAATAAGCGAACAATTAGAGCAGTTGCGCTGGCTGGAGAACGGTTTTAAAATTAAAACCATGCTCACGGATAAAGAATCGATGTGTGTTGACACACAAGAGGATTTAGATCGGATATTGAAAGCAAGTTTTGGACCATGAACCGGAAAATTTTAATAAGCATATTTATTTCACACCTTGTTGTTTGGAGCCATGCTTTTGGAGGCGTTGGCCCGGATACGGTTCTATTGGAAAAAATAGCGGTTTATTTTGAGGTAACGCAGGAAAATAGCCCCAAAAAAAGAGTTTGGGACTTTAGTAAGGAGAAATACACATTTAAATCCTTATCGGTATATAAAAGAAAAGCGGTAATACAAGAGCTTCAAAAGTTTATGGTGGGTTATCCGGAAGATTTTTTAACCAATAATTTAAGTAGAATTTATATTGTTGATGAGGTAAATGAAGATCAAATCGCTATTGGTGGAAAATCCGATGCAACACACAAGTGCATATATATGCAATACAAAGATAGCAGTGACTATAACCGGTATCAGTTTAATAAATTTATGCATCACGAAGTTTCTCATATTCTTTTAAGAAATCATTGGAAAAATTTTGAAAGAAGAAAATGGAAACGATCCAGTGTATGCAGGTGTGGCAATGATGGTTTTATAGCTATTAAAAAGGGAGCGGACTCTACTGTATTAAATGATAGCTTATGCAAACTGGGCTTTTTGCACCAATATGCAATGTCGGCGGTGGTAGAGGATTTTGCTTCTTTTGCTGAAAACATATTTATGAATAATGCTGAGTTTTGGAATTTAGCACAAAATTACCCTTATATACGTCGTAAAACCGAATTATTCATTCAGTTTTATGAAACCTTAGATCCAACATTTACGGAGGCGTATTTTAAAAAATTATAACTTGCATTTGAGACAGGTATTCAAAAAGCAGGAGTTTATATGTTCCATATATCAGATGGAGTTTCTTCTCAGCAAAAAAGAGTAGTTATTTATTAAGCGCTATTTTTATTGATATTTGAGGCTTCTTTCATTAAATGAAAGGAGCCTTTTTTGTTTTTCAACGGTTTTTCGCTAATGTAGCGTATTGTTTTAGGTTCGCTACTTTATTCTGCTTGTCTAGGCTATCTCTGCAAGTCTGGTCGTCTAAAAATTGATAGTGTAAGAAAAATGAGTAAGATAATATTAGGTAAATTAAAAGTTGCGCTGATTATTTTGTCTGACATGTTATCTGAGGGGTATGAATGAAGAGAGTCCATAATAATTAAAGGTAAAATAAAAATTACGCCAGAAATGCGCGTCAGCATGTATTTAGCTTTTGTCTTAGAAAGAAGGGAGTAAATAATTAAGGCCAGTCCGCAAATACCTAGTATTGGTGTCAGCTTGTCAAACGCAGTGTACGAGGGATGGTCGGTTAGTGTTTGATAAATTATTCCAAGCAGGCAAATGTAAGCCAAGAATAATGTTATGGCAATAGTTAAGATGATGTCGCCGAATTTTGTCATACCGTTTTATTTTTCTGCCCAGTGGCTTACCGCTGCATTTCAATAGACGCAACCCGTTGCGTCTATTGCCGAATTAGATGGAACCCTGATATGATATAAATAACTTGATATACAAGTACTTAGTGTACTTTGTAGTTAAAAAACTATTATCTAGTTACGATAAACTTAGCTACTTTGCTTTTTCCTTCTGCTTCCATTAACATAAAGTAGTTTCCTTCGGTTAAGTTATTTGCAAAAGAAACTCTGTTATCCCCTTGTACCAGGTTTAGCGTTTTGCTAGAAACTAATCGTCCATTAATATCATAAATAGTTGCTTTAGCAGTTGTATTTTTCCCAACCAATATTTTGGCATAAATAGTATTGCTTGAAGCAACCGGATTAGGATAAATGCTTATATCAGAAGCAAAAATATCTTTAGAGAAACCTTCAATGGGTTTGCTGCTTAATAAAGTAGATGTTTTCCATATCCCTCTTCCATGCGTTCCTAAATAGATAACACCTTCATTTTGAGTAACTTCCCAGGTGTTTATTTGTTGGCGAACTGCAAAAACAGGAACTCGGGGTAAATTCGTATTTGCATCATACCATGTGCCTGCATCGGCTAATGTTGAGGTAAATACACCATATTCTGTTCCAATTACCAATGTTTTATCCGGATCGTTGGAAATAACACCATCATACACCGGCATGCTTGGTAAATTTCCTTGAATGCTGCTGAAACTACCTGATGTAGAAGTGGCTGTTAAGGCAGATGTTGATAAGTAAACATTATTGCTAACGCCGTATCCACCAACGGTTACCAATAAATTATTAGGATTTTTTGGATCAACACCTAAGCCGGTAATAACACTGGGTCCTTGAAAAATAGAGGCTACGGTAACTTGTTCAATAGAATCATACAAATTATTTAATCCAGAAATACGGGTGACCCTGCCACCAACAGAACCTACAAACAAGTGGTTACCATCTTGAGAAAATTCAAGGGCTTTAATTTGACCCATTCCGGGTGTTGGAATGGCAAACCATTTACCCCCTGTAGTTTTTAGAGCCCCCCTTTGAATATAAATTATATTTGTGCTGGCACCAAATGCAAATAAAGATTGTACAGGATCTTTTACTTTTACAAATTCGCCAGGGCCAATATAGCTAGGAGCAGTATATTTCACTCTAAAATCTTCACCTTTTAACTGAACATCTGGGGTATTGCTTTCTAAAATTAATTCGTCACCAGAATTAAAGTAAAGTTGGTATTTTGCTTTCAGAAGTAATTTATCGACTGGCGCAACATCAAAAGTAACACTATATTCGCCGGTATTGTAATTAATAGTACCGTTACCTCCGTTTGATATATTGCCATTTCCATCATCTGTAAGTATTAATGTTCCGGCAATTATCTTAACACTTCCGGGTACAAATTTTCCGTTTGGTTGATCTTTAGGGAGTGTTCCGGTAAATAATTTTTTAACCCCATTTCCGTTTACTAATGGAAATTCGCGGGTACCGTTTTCTACTTTGTAAACGATGGTATCTTTACTTGTTTGATCGTTATGGCTTTCCCATAATCTAAGTGGTGTATTAAAATTAGCATCAGAAGATGAAATACACGTTGGATTCCATGTTCCAGGGCCGCAAATAGTACCTCCATTTTTTTTAGCATCGCCATAATAAATACTGGAGAACCAAACATCAGTAATATTTGAATAATCGCAATCAAAACCATCGCCACCGGTTAATTCGTCTCCTTCTTTTGGAAAATACCCTTTGCCGGTTACTTGTATGGTTCCGTTATCTTGCGTACCACCCATTGCTTTATTATCTGCATCCATGGCAACGCTATAGAATTGGGTTACATTATAACCTCGGTTATAGGCTCTTATATCGCCCCCATCATTAAATGTTTTAAAAACACCTCCATCGTTACCAAAATACTGTTCTGCTTTGTTTTTTGGGTTGTAGGCAAAGGAATGTTGATCTGCGTGTACAAAATAGCCTTCTATTTGGCCTGAATTCCAAGAACTAATTTGCGTGAAATTACCATCGTATTTGTAAAGATCCACACCCCCAATATAAACGGTGTTTTTATCATCAGCATCAGCTGAACAAACTAAATCGTAATAGCCTTGATTATTACAACAAAATGGGTTAAAGCTAGATAAAGCGGGTATTTTTGCCCAAGTAGCGCCTTTATCTGTTGATTTATATAAACCTTGAAAATCGCCTGCAGCTACCGTGGTAATATACATGTAGTTATTATCAGCAGGAGAAATACCAATTTCCATTCTTTGTGAAGACCCGGCGATGCCTTCATTTGCACCCATAGGCACAAACGTAGCATCATCTCCATTTAGAGAACGATATAATTTACCGGCTAAAGAAAATAAAACGACTCCATCATCGGTTATTTCAATATCTTGTCCTAAACCTTGAAGGGGAGTTGTTCCATTGGGAGCTTTAACAGGGTTAATCCATGTATTACCACCGTCATCAGACATTCGAAGTCCTTTGTTTTGAGCGACATAAATTCGACCATTTGCATTCACCCGCACAGAGTTAATTTCACTCCATTCAATGCTTGATTGATTAGCTGAAGTTGGTGAAGCAGAAGGAATATTGATGATATTGTTGCTGCCTGGACTTAATTTAAATAATCCACTTCCAATAAATCCAGAACCTCCGGTACCGCTTGGATAATCGAAAGAAGATCCAGTTCCGAACCATATAGTTCCGTCCGGAGCTTGTGTCATAGAGGAAACAATGAGCGTTTGAGCTGCATCATTTACGGGTTGCCAAGTTCCGGCATAATCATTAGAAACAAAAAGTCCACCTGAAACACCACCCGCATAAATTCTACTGCCATCTGAAGTATGATCTACTATAATAGCACGTGTTCTGCCACCTATATTATCGGGACCCATTTCTTCCCACGTGAAAGTGGCATTTGTTTTATAGTAAGCTAAATTGCTTACTTCGCTGCGTGCTGCCAACACATCCAAAGCAGAAACTTCGCCTGTTAAAGGATTTCGACGTATTAAATTATAAAAATTCTTAGCACCTTCCCAAGCCCGAGAATTGGGAATTTTTTGAATTCGGGGCTGATATTTTTTTGTTTCAATGGTTGAACTTGAAAAACTACTATACAAAATGCCTCCTCCTGTTAATAAAGCAGCTGAAGAAAGAACAATAAATTTATTCATGAAAAAATAATTTTTTGTAAAATTAATAAAAATAACCTTTGGGTTTGCTAAAATGACAAAGGCAAAGTTACAAAATTGAAATTTATAGACCACCTATAAATTATTAGAGTAATGTATTAAATTAGGGAACGGTTGTTTTTTAAGATTAAACGGTGAATTATGATAATAAACAATATATTAGAATAAATGTTTTTCGGCATGATAAGAAGATCTTACCAAAGGGCCACTTTCGACATATCGAAAGCCCATTTTGAGGGCTAATATTATAAACTCAGCTACGGGTAAATGCGCTTTGGTTGGTTGAAGATATTGTCCCATGGTTAAAATATCCAATTTTACGGCGGCTAAATCTTCTAAGGTTTCTAAAATTTCGGTGGGGGTTTCTCCTAAACCCAGCATAATGCCTGATTTTGTTTTTAATCCGGCTTGTTTCAAGCGTTTTAAAACTTCTAAACTTCGGTCATATTTTGCTTGTATTCGCACTTCTTTGGTTAAGCGGCGAACGGTTTCTAAGTTGTGGGAGATAATTTCGGGGGCTGCATCAATAATTCTTTGAAGATTGTCCCATTCACCTCTAAAATCAGGAATTAATGTTTCAAGGGTGGTTCCGGGAGAAAGTCTTCGAACGGCTTTAATGGTTTCGGCCCAAATCAGAGAGCCTCCATCTAATAAATCATCGCGGTCGACTGAGGTAATCACAGCATGTTTTATGCCCATTAACTTAATGGATTTTGCAACCCGCACCGGCTCAAAAGGATCCGCGTTTTCGGGTTTCCCGGTGGCAACAGAACAAAAGCCGCATGATCGGGTGCATACATTTCCCAAAATCATAAACGTAGCTGTTCCGGCGGTCCAACATTCGCCCATATTAGGGCAATTTCCGCTTTGGCAAATGGTGTTTAATTTATTGGCTTCTACAATTTGCCGCACTTTTTTATACTCTTCGCCAATGGGCAGTTTTACTCGCAACCACGAAGGTTTTTTAACCGAAAGCTGAGGCTCGTGGGTCATACTGAGCTGATCCGTTGCGGAGGGTGATATTTCGTTACTATTTTTCAAGGTTTATTCTATTTTTTTTCCGAATTGCCAGTGAATAAACAAATTAAAAAGAAATTGATAGTTGTTTGCATAAGCCATCATAGGAACCTCTTTTAAAAAGGCATCTAGCCGACCTCCTATTTCTAACGATCGAATAAAGGCATCGTCATTATTATATTCAAAATTAAACGAAATTTTTGCATTTAAGGCCGGGTAGAGTTTGGTTTTTTCAATTCCGTAAATAAAGGGAGCTTTGCCATAAATTTGGGCTTGTGTTTGTTTGGTTTCATCGTAAGCTTCTATGAGCTTTAGTGCATTTTGACCAACATTTGGATAGGCTATAACTAAATAAACGGGTTTAACAAAGCCAATGGAGGGTCCTGCGGAATAATTTACGCTAATTTGAACTCCCTTAGTCTCTTCTTTTTCATACAATATTTTTTGATATCCGTAAGAATAGGCAAAAATACTCAAGCTGTTTTTTTTGCCATACACATAATTGGAAGCGTTTCTATCATACGATGAAATTTTATATTCTTTTGGATGTTTTATAAATAATAGTTCAAAATTTTGAAATAATTTTTGAGTCGCATTTAGGTTTTTAGCAGCTCGGTAATTTAAACCCCATCCGCGAGTATGAATAAAGGCTCCGCCCGTATATTCTTTCCTATAAATTAATCGATTTTCATTAAACCGAATATCGTGTGTTTTTATTTCATTGGTTTTAATTACGGTATCTCTTTTGGGAAGCGTATCTGTTTGAGCCTGTGAAAACTGTATAAAAAGTAAAAAAAAGGAGGATAAAAGCAGGAAAAATTTCCGGCTATTGCCTATTTGCTCCAAATTTTGTCTTTTTACATACATACGTAAACAAAGTTAGCAATAATTATTTTGATTTGAGAGGTATTTTCAAGTGCTTACGTATTCAAAGTTAAATACAAGACATGATAGTCCATGGTATTTAATGGCATGTTACACGGCCGAAGATCTTGGAAAAATGAAGTAAATAGCAATAAAAATATAAATCAATAGCGAAACGTAAATATTCCACCAACTAATTGCTATTGCTAAAGAATAAAGTCCGGGGCCAACCCATAAGGAAGAATAGGTAACTCTTCGGAATTCTGTGATGTCCAATGCATCTTTAAACAGGCTTGGAAATTTTAAAGCATGTATGCGCATAAGGGCGAAAGAAAGGGAAGTAAAAATCATACAACATCCAAAATAGGTTACTGCCAGTGAATTATAATAGTAAGTACCTAAAATAAAAGTAGGTAGGGGAATTAAGCTAATTGAAATTAAAAAGATTCCGTTTAACCATATTAAAGAATTATCGCTATGCTTTAATCGTTGAAAAAACCGATGATGGTTAACCCAGTATATGTAAATCATACTAAAACTTAGTATCCAGCTAAAAAATCTTGGAAATAATGCGGTGATGAGTTTTAATAAATCGCTTTCATTCAGATGTTCCTGCACAACCGGTATTTTTAAATCAAAAACCATCAGGGTTAAAATGATGGAAACTACTCCATCTGTTAATGACTCTAAGCGATTAATGGGTAAAGAACCTTTAAAAAAACTTTTTCCTATCATAACATATTAAAATAGTTTTTCTAAGATATTCTTTTTTCTGAATGTTTTTTTATAAATCCGAATTATGCATTAGAAAATGTATAATCTTGCTGTTGGCAGACAGGTTATGAAGGAGATCTATAAATTTAATCTATAATAATAAACAGAAGGCATTTCAGGATAGGCTTTTGTCCTTTTTTCCTGTTAAAAAAGGACCAAAAAAACGAGACTTCTAATCATTTTCTTTCACGTGCCATCCTCGAAATTCTCGCAGAATCCAAGCTCTGCAGCATGTGTGCATTTTGAAGCAGCACAGAAGAAGCAGATATAGTGGTTTTTTGAAACAGATGTGCTTCAAGGATTCCTTACTAAAGCCCAGCGCGCATTTCTGCGGTGCACGTGATACAGAAAATGATTAAAGGTCGGTTCCGTAGACAGGAATCGCTTATTAGCACTCTCTTTCAACGCATATTTTGTGTTCATTATGAAATCTAATCTATAACGTACATTAATTCGGGTTAAGTATGGTAAACGGGAATTCGGTTAAAGTTTTCAGCGAGTTTTTCATCTAATAAAAAGTCTTTTACGGCCATTAATATGGCTTTATTAGATGTAAAGAGTTCTCGGTTAAAATTTAGGGCGGTAGTCATATCAATATCTTCAATAGGCTGGGTTTGCGCCTCTTTAAAAAATATGTTTAAGGCAGAGGTATAGTTGCTTTGGATGTTATCAAAAAGTAACTGAAGTTTTTCGTAGCTTGATTTTTTCTCTAAAATGAGAGCATTCAGTTGTTGATAAAGATGTTCCATTTCTTTTTTGTGAATGAGAAAAAAATCAAATTTAATGTCTTTTGAAGACCGACTGAGGTTGTTGATATTATTGGTTATATCGTGAATACACTTTGCCGAATACATAGAACTGCGTATGGCAGAAATGAATTGGTTTAGTTGCCCATTTTGTTCGCCTTCTAATTTTGATCGCAAGTCTAAATAAAACCCTAATAATTCTCCTTGCCATTGTTTTAAATATTCATATTTTTCTTCTAACGATTTTGAGTTTATTTTTCTTTTTTCATTGATTTTATCAAACTCTGCCTGTTCGGAAATGGATTGTTTATTAATGTTAAAGGATTCGGAATTAAAAAGCATTGAATTATATATAAAATATTCGGCTTCTTTTTTGAATAAATCAAGCGCGGTTTGGGGTTCTTGAATGTTAGCATTGCTAATAAAAGTGCCCGTTGAGGCATCAGAACCAAGAAAAAACTTTTCAAGAAATTTTGCAAATGGGGCTAATACCGGAAGAAATAACAGGATGCTAAGTAAATTAATTAAACTTGAAAAAGTAACTAAACCAATCAGCGGGTCATTTATATTAAAAACATTGGTAATTAAAAGCAGAATAGGTTTTAAAAAAATAAAAGCAAAGGTGGTTAAGAAAACGTTAAACAAAAAGTTGCCTAATACCACTCTTTTTTTTGTTGCGTTACCGCCTATTGCACTGAGCATAATCTTTATGGTAGTACCTGTTTTGGATCCTAGAACAATGGCTGCGCCAATAGGAAAACTGATTGCTCCGGCGTGAATAGCGCTTAAAGTAAGAGCCATAGTCACCGAGCTGGATTGTACTAAAAGTGTAATGATAAAGCCAATAAGCAGAAAAAAGAACAAGGGCATATCTGCATAGGCAGCAAAATCGAAGGTTTTGACTTGGTCCTCCATAGATGTTTTCATAAAAGAAAGACCGATAAAAAGTAAGCCAAATCCGAACAAAAAATAAGCTATATACTTTACTGTTTTCCGATTGCCAAATAAAATCATTAAAAAACCACCTATACAAATAGCGGGATATGCGGCTATTTCGATATTTACTTTAAAGCCAAGGCTTGCTACAACCCAACTATCAAGCGTTGTGCCTAAATTGGCGCCTAAAATGATGGCCAAGGCATTTTTCATGGTAAAAACTCCGGCACCCACAAAGGCTAATACCATGAGTGAAACCATAGAACTGCTTTGGAGTACTGCTGTTACAATAGCTCCGCCCGCCACAGCACCTATATTATTGTTGGCCATGCGTTGCAGGAAAATTTTAAAGTTTCTGCCGGATATGTTTTTTAAGGACTCTTCGAGCAAATACATGGCAAAGAGGAATAATCCTATGCCGGCTGAAAGTTTTAGGATATTAATAATAATTTCCATAGAGAAAAGTAGGGGTAATTTGAGTATAAAGAGCAGAATATTTTAACTCTTATTATACCACTTTTTTATTTTTTTTGTTAAACTGATTTCTGTTTTTGATTGCGTAATTTCACCCATTAAAAACCCGTATGGTTTAAGGGGTTCTATATGAAGGCACACTATTTTTAGCATGGCAGTCAATGGTATGGCTAAAAATATACCCGGTATACCCCAAATTAATTCCCCTAAAACCAGGGCTATAATTGTAAATAGAGGATTAATTTTGACCTGCGGACCAACAATAATGGTTTCCAACACCCAGCCCTGAAAAAACTGAATGATGCCGTAGGTGACTAAAATTCCGCCTAACATGGAAGCGCTTGCCCCCTGTGCGGCCGCAACTAATAATGTTAAGGCAGTGCCGGTTAAATTCCCGATGTAGGGTACAATTTCTAATAAGCCACAAAGAATGGCGAAAAATAAGGCGTTTTTAACGCCTAAAACACTAAAACCAATGCCATACATAATCCATAAACAAAAAATCATTTTTGCTAGGCCTAATAAATATTGTTGTGATACGTTTGTTACGCTATAAATCACTTCTCTCATCTCTTCTTTTTGAGAAGGGGCAGAAAGTTTGAGAATAAACTGATGAATGTGTGAGCGATAGTATAATAGAAAAAATATGTACACTAAAATGAGTATAAAGTTAGTCAAGAGAGAAAGCATAGAGCCGGCTATGGATTGGATCATTTTAGATAGTACATTTTCCTGGTCTTTTAGCCATTGATATTGTGTTTCAGCCCGAATGCCGAAATGTTTTGATAAATATTGCTGTATGCGAATACCTGTTTCCGTAGCTTTTTGTTGGATATAGGGCAGATCATTCATTAATTCGGAAATTAACCAACCTACCAGTCCGCCTAAAAAAGCAAATATTAAAACCAATGTTAATATACAAAAGAAAGCGGCTAAACCTTTCGGTATTTTTTTTCTTTCCATCCATTTACAAAAAGGCAAAAAGAGCATGGATAAAAGGCCTGCAATGGATAAAGGCATCAAAAAATTTTCAGCGAAATATAATCCCGCAAGAATTAAAAATACAAGTAGCAATTTTTTAAGAATGGAATTGCCTGAAGGGGTCATTTTTATTTGTTTTTATATTGAACTTGTTTAAAGTCCTCCTGAAAATCTGCGCTGGGTCTCCCAGTCTCACTGAACTTCGTCCAATTTTTTTCTGTTACTTTCCAAGTAGCAGAAAAAAATGGGGTCTTGCCAGTAAAACCGGGAGCCCTAGCTCGAAAATTCCATGACAACTTTAAACAAGTTCATTTTAAGTAAAATAATAAAAGTAATATTATTTCAAGGTAATAAATTCTATTTAATACCTGTGTATCGGAAGTGATTAAATTTATTTGTTTCTTTTTGGAGTGTATTACAAAGAATACATCATAACGGCAAACTGGGCAATAAAGCCAACAAAAAAGCCAATATAAATTTGAGGCGAGGTGTGGGCGTCTAGTTTTAAACGGGAAAATCCCAATAAACCTGCCACAAATACAGATATAATAAAATAGAAGTTGACATCGACATCAAACCGAACACCCATGACATAAATGGATGCTGCCAGAGCTCCAATAGCCATCATGTGGGCACTTATTTTCCAGAAAAAATTGATGATAAAAGTGAGTGTAAGCACAACGGTAGCAGCAAGAATAAAAACATGTAAAAGCGTAGGTAATTCATTCTTTCTAAACATAAAATAACACGATAGGTAGAATATAATGGTGATAATATAGGGTATCGTTCTTTCCTTTTTATCCTCTAGTTCTACACTTTTTACCAGCTTTAGTTTATACATAGAATAAATAACGATAATAGGGATGAGCGCTGTATGAACAAAAACGGTGGCTAATATAATGATTTGGCTATGAAAGGGAACAATATGTTTTATAAACGTATTTACATGAAATAGCACCCAAAAGCCAAAAGTAGGCATAAATAAGGGATGGAAGAGGTATGATGTTATTTTAGCTATTCTGTTTTCCAATGTTTATAGGGTTTTACGTAAGCGTGCTACCGGTATTTTTAATTGCTCTCTATATTTGGCAACGGTTCTGCGTGCAATAAGATACCCTTTTTTCTTTAATTCTTCGGTCAATTGCTCATCGGTAATGGGGTTCTTTTTGTCTTCTATGTCTAACAAATCTTGCAATATTTTTTTTATTTCACGCGAAGAAACCTCTTCTCCATCATCATTGGTAAGGGATTCGGAAAAGAACGTTTTTAATAAAAAAGTACCATATACCGTTTGCACATATTTACTATTTACTACTCTTGAAATGGTTGATATATCGAGATTTACTTTTTCGGCAATATCTTTCAAAATCATAGGTTTTATTTTGGCTTCATCTCCTGAAATAAAATATTCCTTTTGCATTTGCAAAATGGCATCCATGGTTAATAAAAGCGTTTGCTGTCGCTGTTTAATAGCATCTACAAACCAGCGGGCCGAATCAATTTTTTGTTTTACAAATAACAAGGCCTTTTTATCTTCCGAATTCATTTTATCTTTTTTTGAAAGAAAAGTTTCAAATAATTCGCTGTACTTTCGGCTGATATGTAGGTCGGGAATGTTTCTCGAATTTAAAACTAATTCTAACTTATTATCGTTGTTTAGCACCACAAAATCGGGGATCACTTGTTCTACCTGCTTTACTGATTCATTTAAGGAATTTCCGGGTTTAGGATTTAACTTTAAAATTTCATCAATGGCAAACTTTAGTTCACTTTCAGAAATGCCCAACTTATGCATGATTTTGTCATAATGCTTTTTGGTAAATTCTTCGAAATGCTTTTGCAAAACCAACATGGCTATTTTAACAGACTCTGTTTTGGGGATTATCCGGTTTAGTTGAAGCAATAAACACTCCTGTAAACTTCTTGCGCCAATACCTGCAGGGTCAAAGCCTTGAATAACGTGAAGAATAGTTAATACTTCTTCTTCGGTGGTTTCAATGTTTTGCATAAAAGCCAAATCGTCGACTAATGCGTACAAATCTCGACGCAAATAACCGGCTTCATCAATATTTCCAATTAAATTAAGGGCGATGGCGTATTCATGCTCGTTTAAAATGCGTAAATCGAGCTGAGATTTTAATAAATCTTGAAAAGACCGGGCTTGAGCAAAAGGGATGGTTTTTTCTTCTACATCGGCTCCGGCATTGTTGGTATATAGCTTATATTCAGGAATTTCATCGTCATCAATGTAGTTTTCAAAGTCAAAATCTTCAAAATTTTCATCGTCTACTTCATTTTCTGTTTCGTTTTCCGTTTCTGTTTCGTTTATTTCTTCCTCTTCTCCTTCTTCTAGAGCCGGGTTTTCTTCTAACTCTTCTTTGATGCGGTCTTCCAGGGCAAGGGTCGGTAATTGCAGCATTTTCATGAGCTGAATTTGCTGTGGAGAAAGCTTTTGCAGAAGTTTTTGCTGAAGTGATTGCCTTAACATAGATGCTTGTTTTTTTACTTTATACTCAAAATATTTTTTAAAGTTATGAAATTTAATGTATCAATAAATATTTTCACATTTTAAGTAAAGATAAACCTAAGTTATAATAGGCTTTCGTCCTTTTTTCTTGATAAAAAAGGACCAATCCCGAAAGCTTTCGGGACAAGACTTCTAATCCTTTTCTTTCACGTAGCATCCTCGAAATTCTCGCGGAATCCAAGCTCTGCATCATGTATGCTTTTTGAAGCAGCGCAGAAGAAATAATATGGCGGCTCTTGGAAACAGCAGTGCTTCAAGGATTCCTTACTAAGCCCAGCGCGCATTTCTGCGGTGTACGTGATACAGAAAATGATTAAATGTCGGGGCTTTGAGCCATGCAAAAACAAAGAAAGTTTATTGCAAAAAAGCAGGCTCGCTGGATTCGATTAACTAATAACACTTCCCGGGGCAATTTTTTCGGAGGGTTGCATAAAACATAGTTTTCCGTTGTGTTCGGCCATTAATATCATGCCTTGCGATTCAATCCCTTTCATTTTGCGGGGTAATAAATTTAATAATACACAAACGTGCTGACCAATAATGTCTTCAGGTTTATAATGCTCTGCAATGCCCGACACCACGGTTCTTTTTTCGGAACCCACTTCGAGGATGAGTTTTAATAATTTATCGGTTTTAGGAACTTTTTCTGCTTCCACAATAATGCCTATGCGAAGATCCAGTTTTGTAAAATCATCAAACGTAATTGCTTCTTTTTGAGGAATAATTTTTTCTTCAATTTTAGCCATAAATGGTTTTTCCAGCTTTTTTAACTGAATACCAATGGCCTCATCTTCAATTTTTTCGAAAATTAAACCCGGATTGGTGATGTTTGTGATTTTAGATAAAATACTTAAGTCGTTAGCTTGGTCCCAGGTTAAAGTAGCGGGGAGCCCCAATGCCTTTTTTATTTTTCTGGAAGTAAATGGCAAAAAAGGTTCTCCTAAAATGGCTAAATTGGCCATAATGTATAAAGAGATGTGCAAAATAGTGGCTACTTCTTCGGGATTCGTTTTTATTAGTTTCCAGGGTTCGGTATCGGCCAAGTATTTATTACCTACCCGGGCAATATTCATAAACGCAGCCTGGGCATCTCGAAAGCGGTATTGCTCAATATTTTCTTCTATGTTTTTAGTCAGCGATTTTATTTCTTTGATTAACTGATTTTCTCTTTCTTTGAGTTCACCCAGCGGGGGAAGTTTACTTTCGAAATATTTCTCGGTTAAAACAATGGTTCGATTGATGAAATTACCTAAAATAGCGGCCAATTCGTTGTTGTTTCGTGCCTGGAAATCGGCCCAGGTAAACTCACTGTCTTTACTTTCGGGGGCAATGGAACACAAAACATAGCGCAAAGTATCTTGTTTATGAGGAAATTCTTCTAAATACTCGTGCACCCATACCGCGTGGTTGCGGGAAGTAGATATTTTATCTCCTTCTAAATTTAAAAACTCATTGGCGGGTACATTATCCGGCAAAATATAATCGCCATGCGCTTTTAGCAAGCTTGGGAATATAATGCAGTGGAACACAATGTTGTCTTTTCCAATAAAGTGTACCAATTTGGTATCGCTTTTTTTCCAGTAATCTTCCCAGTTTTTACCATGATCTGATGCCCATTGTTTGGTAGCCGAAATATAGCCAATAGGCGCATCCAGCCATACGTACAG
>CAYOHR010000025.1:23434-33792 GCA_964403835.1 uncultured Flavobacteriales bacterium | reverse complement strand
TCGCGCATCCCAAGCCGCTTCTTTCAGTCGCTTCGGGGATGCTTTACTTAGCCCATCACACAAAATAAAGAATATTTTGTTGAAAAAAATGAAGAATGCCGATCTTCTTCATGATCAGTTATCTTTTTAAAGTTTGATCATTCAAACATATCCTTGACATTAATTTACTAACCAATTATTTGCAAATTTACAGTTAGTATATTTGTCGTTAATTTTAACACTTACTCCTTTCATTGATTTATTAATCCATTCATCGAGGGCTTTTTTTTGCTTTTCTTGCATGGCCATTTGCTGAAAATTTTGATAATCATCTCTCAAATTTGCAATATGCGGTTCTTTTCTAATAACTAATTTAACCAATCGGTAAGCTTTAGAGCCATCTGCTTCATCATAAATTAGAGGTTCAGAAACATCTCCTTGATTTAATCTATCAACTGCAAAAAACAGGCCAGGATCTACCTGACCCAAAGTTTCCACATCAAAAAACGTATTCCCACTGCGACTATTGGGGATTAATCCTCCGTTGAGTCGGGTATCCTTATCATCCGAATTTTTTTCAACTAATTTTTCAAAAGAAATAGTATCCTTTTTATTCAAGATAGATTTTAAGCTATCTAATTGAATTTTAGCTTGTTGCAACGCCGCTACCGAAACTTCAGGACGCAGTAAAATATGCCTTAAATTAGCCTCTTCACCTCTTCTTTCTATCAATTGTATAATATGATATCCATATTCTGTTTCTACCACTTCCGAAATTTCTCCTGGTTTTAATTTAAAAGCTACGGCTGCAAACTCTGCCACCAGGGTTTCTCTTTTCATAAACCCTAACTCGCCCCGTCGCATAGCTGAACCTTTGTCTTGCGAATAAAGAACGGCCATTACGCCAAAATCTTTTCCATTCACAATTTCTTTTCTATATCCGTATAATTTATTTTTTACAGCCTCTTTCTCTTCGTTGGTTGGTATTGGTTTTTTAACGATTTGTGCCACTTGTATTTGAGCATTAATATAGGGCAAACTATCTTTTGGAATTCGACTGTAAAATTCTTTTATATCAGAGGGAGTAACTTTGATAGTAGAAGTTATTTTTGATTGCATGGTTTGTGCCAATAATTGCTCCTGAATGCCATCATGAAACTCATTTCGCAATTGAACAATGGATTTTTTTAATCGCTCCTCCAATTTTTCGGGAGAACCTGCTTCCTGAATATAATATCGCAAACGATTATCTATTTCTGCCTGCACTTGCTCTTCGGTTACCACAACGCTATCCACATCCGCTTGATGAATCAATAATTTTTGAAACATCAACTCTTCAAATAATAAGCAATTTAAATTGTCATTTTTAGGATATCCCATTAACATATACTGATTAATGGCCGACTCTAAATCGGATTGAAGAATAATATTTTTACCTATGGTGGCAATAACCTCATCTAACACTTTTTCATCGTTTTGCATTTTTTGTGCATATCCTATTGAAATAAAGAAAAAAGACATCAAAAAACCCAAAAACAAGTTTTTGCTTTTCCCTTGTAACAGGTTTTGTTTGGTATGAATGATAAAATTATTCATAAATTTTTACGTCTTTTGTTTTAGATGCTTGTGCAATTATATTTTTTCTGATTCTATTAATGAGTTCTGTTTTTCTTTGATTGATTAAAATGAGTTTAATATCTTCTTGAACATAGGACAAAGGAGCTGTATCATTTGCAAATCGATAACTTAAAATATTAATCAAATAAACATATTTTCCTTCTTCAATCTCAATAATTTTATTGCCTTGTAAAAATATTTTAGGGTTTAAAAGCTTTTCCTTAATAGGCAGTTCAAAAACGAGTTCATCTAATTTTCGCCATTTTTCAAAATCGATGAAATATTTTTCACTTTCCATTTTAGCAGCGCTGATAATGAACAAACTATCGTCGGCCGTTTTTAATTTATACTTGGCTAAAAAATCCTTTAATAAAGTAGATTTTCGATTTAATTTAATAAATAAACATCGGATAATATTATCTTCTAATCTAAAATTTTCCTTGTTAGCCTGATAGTATTTTTCAATTTCACTTTGAGAAATATTGGTGTCCAAATTTTGCCGAACTAGTTCTTTCTCGTATAAAAACAGTAATAATGAATTTTTATATTCAGCTACTTTTTTTTCTAATTCTTCTTGCTCTTCTTGCGGAATATTTAATTGCGCTTTTTGAGTAATGACATTTTTCTCGACCCAATTTCGGACATACGATTGAATAAATACAATGCTATCTTCCTTTGATTTAAATTTTAAATCATTGTTTGTAATTTGTGAAAGATATAGCTTTTGATCGTATACTTCTGCTAATAACTTATCGCCTTCTTCCTTATTTAACCAAGGAAAATATTGACAGGAAACAAACAATAACGGAAGAATATATTTAAAATTTCTCAATTGTTTTTTCTCCTTATTTACCTGACAATAAATTACTTAATTTCAGCAATTACATCTCTAAAAACTTCTACTTTATATTTATTTCTTAAAGATTTAATCCAATCAGATTCCAAATAATTTTGATATTCTGATGTTACTAAACCTCGTGATTCATTAAATGATTTTTGTGAAGGAGGTAATATTTCTTGAATAACTACAAAATTGTATTGATTATTTAAGACCACATCTTCACTTATTCCTTTTTTCCACTGAACTTTATCAACAATTTCATTATCCCCTTTTTGATAGGTATTTTTTTCTGTTTTTAAATTCAACTGAGAATCTTTATTAATAGAGGCCAAAATATCGCCTTCCGTTTTTTCTCCTTCTAGCACTAATTTGCGCGTTTGATTGCAAATAGCCAAATCTTTACAAGAATAAATCTCTGCTTTTACACGCTCCGGAAAGAAATAATTTGGTTTATTTTTTTCATAAAAATCTTTTAATCCGGTAGTATCATTCACTGCTTTTGACCAAACTTTTTTATCCATTAAATCAAATAAAAGAATTCCATCTCTATACTCTTTAGAAAGCATTTTATATTGCGGATATTTACTCTCTAAATTATCTTCTTCAAATTTTAAAATAGTTTCATCTTGGTATTTTTTAAGTGCATTTTGCAAATACGCTTTTTTATCAGAAGGCATATTTTGTTTTTTTGCCGTCTTTTTCAAATACTCGATAAAATTGGTTTGGGTATACGTTTCTTCCTTTTTAGAATATTTTTGATCGTGAATGCTAAATATTGTTTTTTTTGCATCCAATTTTGCCGCTAACTCAGTGTTAAAATTACCTTTAAAGTAATTAGAATCTAATAAAGGCAATAAGGCATCTATATTTTTTAGATTGGGTTTTACGCCATATTCAGCTTTTAATTTATTTACTAAAGACGATTTGCTCTGA
This sequence comes from uncultured Flavobacteriales bacterium, assembly GCA_964403835.1. GTDB lineage: Bacteria > Bacteroidota > Bacteroidia > Flavobacteriales_G > JALEGO01 > CAYOHR01. The sequence continues at coordinate 30,422 of CAYOHR010000025.1, read as the reverse complement.
GAATATCTTCCATCCTTTTGAACTCTTTGTTTTAGGTCACTTTTCATTTCTTCGTAGCTACCAATTTCCTTCTTTTCTAATCGTTTAATAATATGCCATCCATAAGAAGTTCTGATAGGTTTTGAAAATTCTCCGTTTTTAGCTAATGCAAAAGCAGCTTCTTCAAATTCAGGCACCATTCTCCCTGTTCCAAACATGGGTAATTCTCCTCCTTTTGAAGCAGAACTTTTATCATCAGAATGCATTTGAGCCAATTTACCAAAATCTTCTCCTGCAGTAAGTTGCTGATAAATTTCATTCGCTTTTACTTCTGCATTTTTAACTTGTTCGGGGGTATCTGCTTTTCCTGTTTTAATCATGATATGAGCCACTTTAATTTCTCCTTTAGAAGGACGTTTATCGGCTACCTTTAAAACATGGTATCCGAAAGAAGTTCTTACAATGTTTGAAATTTGACCTGGTTTTGTATTATAAGCTGCTGATTCAAAAGGATATACCATTTGAAATGCAGTAAAATATCCTAAATTTTCTATAATTAAATCTTTATCATTTAATTTTTTAGCTTCTTCTGTAATTTTAGTAAAATCTTCGCCTTTCAATAACCGCTTTCTGTACTCCATTACTCGATTATACGCTTTTAACGTATCAGCCGGCGATGCCTCTGAACCAACCCGAACCAGAATATGACTTGCATTCACATCATATTTAATTCGTTCATGCGCTTCTTTTATTAGGCTTTCCCCTACCGAAGTATCAATTAAATAAGGTTGAGAAAGTTGTTTTTTATACCCTGCTAACTCATTTTTAAAAGCTTTAGAGGTATCTAAACCCATTTCTTCTGCTTCCTTTACCTTTAATTTATAATTTATAAATAATTCGATATACTCATCAATGGTTTTGTGTTCTGCTGTAGGAACTGAATTGTTTTTTTTATAAATATTTTCAAACTCCGAAAGAGAAATATTTTCTCCATTAATTTTCATAAAAATTTTATCCGACTTTTGAGCCAAACCAATTTGATGAATTAAGAGTAGAAGGATTCCTGTTTTTAGTATTTTTGAATGGAACATATTTATTGTTTTTTTTTGCAAATATATAGCAAAGACATCAATTTTTTTAATTGAAAATGAGAAGTTAAAATATTCTCCTATTGAGTACCTGACAAATTTCGTACCTCCGGAACATTTCCTGCTCTTTATTTCTCTTATTTTTAAGTTCTTTTTGGCTTCTGGACAGGGAAAATGCTTATTTGTTAAATTTTCTTAAAATTAACTTTACATCAATTCTTTTTGTGTTTATTACGCAAACTCGTAACTTGTACTATTAATTTACAAGTACATGAAAGAAGCATATATTATTGATGGAATACGTACTCCGATTGGAAATTTTACCGGAAGTCTTTCTTCTGTAAGAGCCGATGATTTGGCGGCTATTGTTTTAAAAGAACTTTTAGCCCGAAATAACAGCATCGATTTAGATCATATAGAGGATGTTTTGCTGGGATGTGCCAACCAAGCAGGAGAAGATAACCGGAATATTGCCCGCATGGCTTTGTTATTAGCCGGTTTGCCTTATACGGTAGGGGGAGAAACGATAAATCGCCTATGTGCATCAGGTATGGCTTCGGTGGTAAATGCAGCACGAGCCATTAAAAACGGAGATGGGGATATTTATTTTGCGGGTGGCGTTGAGCATATGACGCGTGCCCCCTGGGTGATGTCGAAAGCGACTTCAGCCTTTGGAAAAGATTCTCAATTATTTGATTCAAGTTTTGGCTGGCGCTTTATCAATCCTTTGATGGAAAAATTATACGGGGTTGATAGCATGGGACAAACAGCCGAAAACCTAGTGGATATTTATAAAATAACTCGCGAAGAACAAGACCAGTTTGCCTATTGGTCACACCAAAAAGCAGCTAAAGCACAGCAAAGCGGACGTTTACAAGAAGAAATTGTTGCTGTACCTATTCCACAAAAGAAAGGCGAGCCTATTTTATTTGAAAAGGACGAATTTATTAAACCCAATACTACGTTGGAAGTATTGGCAAAACTAAAACCTGCTTTTAGACCCAATGGAGGCACCGTAACCGCAGGCAATGCTTCTGGCTTAAATGATGGAGCAGCAGCGATTTTAGTCGCTTCAGAAAAAGCATTGATGGCGTTTAATTTAAAACCCAAGGCACGCATTGTTGCATCGGCCATTTCGGGGGTTGAACCGCGCATTATGGGCATTGGCCCGGTAAAAGCTACTGAAAAAGCCTTAGAAAGAGCCAATTTATCAATTCACCAAATGGATATTATTGAAATAAATGAAGCTTTTGCTGCCCAGGTTTTATCTTGCTTAAAAGAGTTAAAAATAGATTTTAACGATCCGCGTATCAATCCAAATGGAGGAGCTATTTCTTTAGGTCACCCGCTAGGTATGAGCGGAGCCCGACTGATTCAAACGGCAGCCATAGAATTACACAAACAAAACAAACGCTATGCTTTGTGTACTATGTGTATTGGGGTTGGACAGGGATATGCAGTGATTTTGGAAAAATGTTAAGAAGGTAAATTTTCCAAGTCATTTATATCCTTTGCTCTTCCGCTCATTTTTTTATTTACCCGAAGATCATTCAAATGGATAATCTTAACTTGAATATCATCCATTTGCGCATCAATTGCATGCGGATATACTTCATCAAAAGACACTCCAGAAATTTCCTTTAAAATTTCTATGCAAACTGGGGGTCTGCCAAACGTATATACATTGATATGTTTATCATTGAGAAATGATTCTTTGGTCATATCAAACAAGGGCATTTTAAAATTTGAAAATGCTTCCCTTATTTTTTCATAATTATCAGCTGAAACCTCAACAAAGATATCTAAATCACCAGTGGTTCTGGGAAATCCATGAAATATAACAGAATAACCTCCTACTAATAAATATTTAACCTTAGCCCTGTTTAGGCAATTTATAAATTCACGAAAGTCCTCATTAAAAATATTCCCCATTAGTTTTTTCGGCTTGAATAAATGGTTTTATCCATTTTAGGTGGATTTTGAACAGGATAATTGTAGGCTACACTATTCAAATAAGCAAAGATTTTGCCTATTTCTTCCAAACTTAAATTTTTATAAGAATCTGCATCTGATTTTTGGGAAAATAGATTGCCAGATTTGCCATATGTCCGGTCCAATTTAAACATTTATCTAATTTAGTAAATATTTTTTTATCTTGTTCTTTTTTATAATTCTATGTTTACACATCAAATAAGCATTCGTCCAAGGTACTCAGAAACCGACCAAATGGGATTTGTATATTATGGCAAATACGCCGAATATTTTGAAGTTGCCCGGGTGGAAGCCTTGCGCAGTTTAGGAGTAACCTATCGCCAAATGGAAGAAGATGGAGTGATGTTGCCTGTGTATGAATATCATGTAAAATACTTTAAACCAGCTTTTTACGACGATGAAATTATTATAAAAACCAGTATTAGAACAATTCCTTCCGTAAAAATTGAATTCTTTTATGAATCATACATTGGGGAAGTAAAAATTAATGAAGCTTCTACGGTGTTAGTTTGTGTAGATAAAAAGATGAAAATTCCTTGCAAAATGCCACAGGATATTTTAGAAAAAATAAAGGCTTTTTTTAATTAAAAGGCGCTGATTTTATTTCCCCCACTTCTAAAGAAAAGTTGGTCCAAAGAATGTTTTATATTCATTGCCGGCTGTCTTTTAGCCTCTTCAAATAAAACAATACAAAAAAAGTCGTTTCGGGTAAAGTGAATTTCGGATCTGGAAGGATACAAACTTTTAATGAATCTAAAGGTTGGATCAATACCGCCTTGTTTTTCTTCACTATTTATTTTAACAATCATGAAATTAACATCTTTCAAGTTTGTAAAGCCATAAAACTTAACTAATTCAGACTTTCCAAATTTTGCCATTTCCAAATACGCCTCATATCCATATTTATCCTTTAATTCCTTGCAAATAGCTTGATCATTAATTGCATCAGAGCTTCCCGTTTTTTGAAACGAGAGCATAAAAAGAGAGATAATAAGTAGATAAACTCGCATATAAATGCGAAATTAGCCAAACATTAAATTGAAAGCAAATTTTTCTTTCGGTGTAGAAAAGAGAAATTGTTAAATTTTAGTTATTGTTTAACATTACCGGCATCACCAACATTAACAAATCTTCGTCGGTGTCATTTTTCTCTGTTGGAAGAATGATACCAGCACGATTTGGAGCTGACATTTCGATATCAATATGTTCTGTATTTACATTTTGAAGCATTTCAACTAAAAATCTGGAATTGAAACCAATTTCAATGTTATCACCATCATACTGGCAAGTTAAACGCTCGTTTGCTTCATTATTAAAATCAACATCTTCAGCAGAAATACTTAATTCGCTGCCGTTCACTTTTAATCGAACCTGGTGCGTGGTTTTGTTAGAGAAAATAGAAACCCGTTTAATTGAATTTAAAAGATTGGTTCTATCTACCGTTAATTTAAATGGATTTTCCTTTGGGATAACCGCATCATAATTCGGGTATTTACCATCAATCATACGACAGTTAAGGGTATAATTATCAAATCTAAATAAAGCATTAGATTCGTTATATTCTAAAATAACTTTCGTTTCAATGCCGGTTAAGGTATTTTTTAATAAAATTAAGGGCTTTTTAGGTAAAACTAATTGAGCTGCTTTTTTTGTTTTTAAATCGCTTCGTTTGTGTCTAACCAATTTATGTGCATCGGTAGCAACAAACGTGATATCGGTTTTATTTAATTCAAACAAAACCCCTGACATAATTTTTCTTAAATCATCATTTCCAGTTGCAAAAATGGTTTTATTGATAGCATTTGCTAAAATAATAGAATCCATTTCAATGGTAGATGTTCCTTCTAATTCAGGTATTTGTGGAAAATCCTCGCCATTTTGACCAGCTAAACGGTATTTACCGCTATTTGAAATAATTTCTACGCCAAAGTTTTTATCATTAATCTCAAAGGTTAGCGGTTGCTCTGCAAAAGTTTTAAGCGTATCCATCAATAATTTTGCCGGAATAGCTACTTTCATTTCGCCCTCAATCATTTCTAAAACCAATGAACAAGTCATGGTTGTTTCAAGGTCGCTAGCAGTAATGGCTAAATTATTTCCTTTAAAATCAAATAAGAAATTCTCTAATATAGGTAAGGTGGCATTGTTATTTAATGCACCACTAATGGCTTGAATGTTTTTTAATAAAGTTGAACTAGATACAACAAATTTCATAATTCCTCGGGGTTTTTAGATGGCAAAGATACCTAATCCATTCGGAATTTGATCATGAAAGATATCAACGAAAAGCCTAATTTTGTTGATAACTTTAATTATTCGTGCTCTACACATGAATAAAAAGGCAGGGATTTATTTCAATTTAGCCTTTGGATAAAAGTACTCAATAGGCTTGCTCAGCGGATCAAAAACATAATACTGAATAATTACGTATTGCTCGTTATTTAAAATCGCATACATCCTATCTAAATTGATCGGCATAGGCCTGCCTTCAAAATCAACATCTCCGGCAGTTCCCGGCATCACATAGGAAATAATGGTATTTTTCTTGCCAAAAATATCTTCTACAGTATATCTGTATAATCCAGGCATTTTCTTCAAAGAATCAATCTTTAAGCTATCATATTGGTTACAAAAAAACTCAAAATATACTTTTTGATATTGTGCAATGTATAAAAGCAGGTTTGCCGTATCAAAAGGAACTTCTTTTAATGCAGGATACGTAAACAATTGATACTTATTTTTATCATTTATTTTTATCTCAAAAGAGGTATTTGGTTTTTTAAAATTTTCGACCCGAATGCTCTTTATTTGACCAATATCATAGGTGAAAACCCGGGTGTTTTTCCAATCTGCTTCTGTCATAAAATAACGCGGCGTTAAAAAGCCTTTAAATCCTTCAATATGCATTAAAAACGGCACACTCGAGCCTTCCATGAGCATATATGAACCGGTATGTTCCTGGTTTGCAGAACCTACATAATACGTTTTAACAGGCTTTTTGCCTCCCTGGTATATTTCAACTTTAATACCGCTGCCCGCCAAATTTTTGATGATGGTATTATGCATGGCTTTTGAAACCGGTGTTTTTACGGTTAAATCTTTCATGGTGGCCAAAAGTAATTGAACGGCTTCCGGCTTTGCTTCATATTTCCCGCCGACAATCCACCCACTGGGAGTTCTTTCCAATAAAATAGTTTTATTGAATTTATCTGCCATAAATATTTTATCAACAGCAGCGGTATCTGACACGGCAAAATCACTGAGTTCGCGCTTAAGCGAAGAACCGGAATTACTTTTGTATAACCAAATACTAATAGTAATTAATACAATAAGAAGAGTAATTCTAACAAGGTTTTTTTTCATGCTTTAAAAAATATTTTAGCTTTCGACAAATTTTCGTTTTCTAAAAAATAACCGTAAAAATGCAAAAGTCAACACCAAAATAATGGGTGTAATGATATTAAAAATTTGCCACATCAGCTTTTCTTGCGTGATTTTCTGAGGATCGAGCAAGCGAATTTTAAACTCCTTTGAACGAGCCGATATCAGCCCCGAATCATCCAAAAGATAATTGACACAGTTCAATATAAAATCTTTATTTCCGTAATCTCGGTTGGTATATTTATCATATCCCAAGGGGTAAATTCTTTTTTTAACCGAATCCACCTCATTTTTAATAATATCGCCATCGGCAATAACTATTTGCTTGGTTTCAATGCTAATATCCTTCACAGGAAATTTATTTGCTTCTTCGCTAATAGAAACAACCCGGTTTTTAAAAACGGATTCAAATTTCCCTTCTAACAAAACGGCTACCGGCAAATAGGATCGTTGAAATTGTCTTTGATCGGCCGGAACCCGCAAAATATTCAAACTAATGCGCGTAGGTGCCGTTACTGATTTAGAGTATTTGGAAGAATAAAGCAGGT
>CAYOHR010000025.1:0-23424 GCA_964403835.1 uncultured Flavobacteriales bacterium | reverse complement strand
GCTGACAAATTCGGTTTTAATGGCCTCTAAATTTTTTACTATCGGATGTGGATCTTTTTCGGTTACTAAAAGGGGCTGATAATACCAGGGGAAAAACTCTTGCCGGGGCTGATTTCCCACCATACCAGTTACAAGCGGAATGGGTAAAGCACGCATATCCATGACTAAATCCGGGTTAATCCGAACCCCATAACGGAATAACTGATCTTCAATCCGGTTGGTTTTTGAAATAGCAAAAGTCCCATTAGAAGTTCTAAGGCTATCCATGCTTGCAAATACTCCATCTATCAACCAAATTACCTTACCACCCCGCATTATAAATTGATCAACCATAAATTTATCCTTTTCAGAAAAGAAAGAATCTGGTTTGGCAATAATGAGTAAATTATACAATTTTAGCGCTTCTAAATTTTGATCAAGCAAAACCCGATCTACAATATACTGACCACCTAAAGCCCTGCTAATATCAGCTACTTGAGCCGGTTTTAATTCGCCATGTCCCTCTAAAAACCCTATTCTACTCTGGTGTTTTGTGGTTAATTGAGAAATACAACTGACAAATCCGTATTCTAATTGTTGAATAGAATTATTTACCATGGCTTCTTGCGGGGCACCAATTTGACTTTTTAATATCTGTAATGGAATTTCTTTATCCCGGTAATTGAGAATAGCCCCCGGCCATATAATTTTATTGCTTAATCCATCGTTCGATTTTACTTCTAAATCTGTAGGAATCAATCCTTTATCATACAAATCTTGATATAATTGATTCCTGTTTTTAGGATCTTCAATTTCGGAGGGATTAATAAACTCAAATTGAATATTTCCTTTCGAATAAATACGCAATTCATCTAACATTTCTTCGGCTTCGTTGCGCAGTTTTTTAAACCCGGGAGGCAAGTCACCCTCCAAATAAACCTTCACATACACCACATCTTCTAATTTAGAAACCAATGTTTTACTGGCATCGGTGATAGAATAACGTTTTTCTGCCGTTAAATCGAAGCGTTTAAACAAAAAAGAACCAATGATATTGAGGGCAATAATAATTCCAATACCCGTTGCCAACTGAACCAAGGCATTCAGCTTTATTTTTTGTGTTTTTTTATTGGATATTTTCTTTACCATTTTCTGCTATCCAGGGTTATTTTAGTGAAAAATAAAAAAACGTAAATTAAGCTCAAATAATAAAGAATATCCCGGGTGTCTATCACTCCGCGACTCATAGAAATATAGTGTTCGCTAATGCCTAAGTTTTTAATGAAATACGCGCCCGATTTAAAAACCTCTACATAACTTAACTGTTCAAAGCCTAAGTAAGTAATAAAACATAAAAAAGCAGCCAATATAAAAGATACAATTTGGTTGGAAGTAATAGCCGATGCGAATACCCCTATAGCAGAAAAACCTGCTGAAAGAAAAACCAATCCTAAATAAGAACCAATAGTGCCCGGCGTATCAATATTTCCCTTTGGATTACCTAATTTCCAGACCGATATATAAAATATAAAGGTTGGCAAAATGGATAAAAGCGCTAATAAGAAGCCTGCAAAAAATTTGGCTAAAATAATTTGCCATTCGGAAAGAGGTTTAGTAAACAAAAACTCAATGGTTCCGGTTCTTTTTTCTTCCGAAAATAAGCGCATAGTAACGGCGGGAATTAAAAACATAAATACCCAGGGCGCAATAAAAAACAAAGTATCTAAAGTCGCATAGCCGCCTTCTAACACGTTCATATCACTAATTGGAAAAACCCACATAAACAGGCTCACAAACAGCAGAAATAAAATCATAATAAAATACCCAATGAGGGAATTTAAAAAAGCATTTATTTCTTTTTTTAAGAGGGCAATCATAGATTAGCAAAAGTATAAAAAATGAGCAAAGAGAAAGTTATAAAGTTAAAAGTTGGTAACATCTTTTAAAATAGTTCCCAAATCCTTTTCATCAACAAATTTAAATTGATGCTTCCCATCCAGGTATTTAGACAGGTATTCTTGTTCTGTTTGTCCGGGAGTAGGAATAAGAATTGCTTTTTTTTGTAAAAAAATAAGATCCATAATGGTGGAATACCCGGCTCGGGATATCACCACTTTACTCAACCTGATTTTTTCAAGTAAAAGATCGGTCGAGAGATGAGAATAAATATCCATATTCTCATTTTTTATGTGGTTTTCTGAAGATGGTTTTCCTAAAACCATACACACTTTTAAAGGAGCATTTTTAAAAAGAGCAATCATTTTTTCTTCAAAACCGGATCGATGCGGTTCCGGGCCAGAAACAATAATACATACATCATACAGAGGTTCTTTATCCTCCAAAGAAGGGGCATTTTTTATGGCAAACCGACTCTGTAGCCCAATGTATTTCACATTTTTTAAATGGGCCGTATTTTTTGATAATTTCCCCGCATAATTCTGCTCCGAATCAATATCCGGAACCCAGCATTCATCAAATCTTTGAATAAATTTTTGAATAAAAAAATTAGGTATCCACGACAAAAAAGGAGCCGCAATATGCAACTGGTGAGTCATTAAAATACTTTTAACCTGTGGGTGGTATAAACCATATCTATTATCCGAAATAATGAAATCAATACCCTGATTTTGAACAATTTGCGCAAGAACTTGATGCTCTTTTTTAATGCCACGGACAATTTTTAAGCTTTGAAATAAAACAGACCAATAAACCTTTCTTTCTTTCTTTTGATAATGAATATCATAATCCGGAAAATCAATCATGGTAAGGTTTGGAAATTCTGCTTTTAAGAACAAATAAGCATTTCCGCTCGCCGCTAAAACTACTTCTTTTCCTTCTTGTAATAATTGATGAATAATAGGCACACAGCGCGTAGCATGACCGAGTCCCCAATTTAAAGGAGCAACCAGAATCTTTTTGGAGTCATGGGTCGAAGGTCGCATGTCGTATGTCTTTGTAGTCATAATAAGAAATGCAAACTTAATAAATTATATACCTTTGTGATTATATCCTAATAAATGAGTAAAACAGCCATTATAACAGGTGCAAGCAAAGGAATAGGCAAAGCAATTGCTCAGGCCTTAGCAAAAAAACATTATCAACTATTTCTATTAGCGCGAAATGAAAAAGAATTACATGCTTTAAAAAATGAATTGGTAGAAGCAAATCCGGATATTGCAGCCATTGAAAAACAAATTCATGTATATGGTATTGATTTGTCTATAAAAAAAGAAATTTTTCAGTTTTATACCTTTTATAAAAAAACGTTTCCAACCCCTTCTGTTTTAGTCAATAATGTAGGCGTGTATGAAGAAAATAACATAACCGATGCTCTAGATATTTTAGATGATCAATTAAATATCAATCTCAAAAGTGCCTATTACTTAAGCAAGTGTTTTATCCATGATTTTATCTCTCAAAAAAGCGGACATATTTTTAATATTGGGTCCATTTTAAGCAAAGAAATACGTGAAAATGCTTTGGATTATACTATTAGCAAACATGCTTTTTATGCATTTCATAAAGTATTGAACCAGCAATTGCGGCCGCATGGTGTAAAAGTGACGGCTTTTTTACCGGGAGCGGTCAATACTTCCTCCTGGGAAAATGAAGCGGTACCGGTGCACGAATTTATACAACCCGAAGATATTGCTAAACTACTAATTGACTGCTTAAACTTAAGCAAGTATGCAGTATTGGACGAGATTATCCTTCGACCTTTCGATTTAAAGTTTTAACATCCTTTAAGATTTTTTAACATACTATTATTCGAAGGGTAACGTTTTAGTTTTAATTTCACTTTACAAAATTGATTGCAAGATGTTAGAATTAAGCAAAAAAATATTGCAAAATGTGAGCTTTAACCAAGCTTTATTTGCGAAAGAATTAAGTAAAGCCTTAAAATGGATAAAACCCAACGAAAAAATGTTATTAAAAATGTGGTGTTTAAGCACCTTTGGGGCACAATACCGGGAAATTATCATGCAGACTTTTCAAAATTATACTAAATAGTTTCTTTCCATTCTCTTATGAAAAATATCTTTAGTTCTAAATTATAGATCAAAAGGATAATTATACCTTTGCGTTTCCCAGACTTATGACTTATAAAAATGGCCAAAGGAAAATTAGAGAAATTCGCGGATATGGATACGTTTTCAAACGTTATTCAAGCACCTTTTGATGAAGTATTTATTAAAGAAGAAGCTCTTTTAAAGGACCATACCCTAAAAGGAAAATGGAATGAGCTTATTTTCGGAAACAACAACCCCATTGTATTGGAACTAGGCTGTGGCAAAGGAGAATACACCGTTGCTTTAGCCAAAAAAAATCCTAACAAAAATTATATTGGTGTGGATATAAAAGGCAATCGGATTTGGACCGGTGCCAAAATGGCCCTGGATGAAAATCTTCCTAACGTTCGTTTTATCCGGACCCGCATCGATTTTATTACCTCCTTTTTTGCCCCGAATGAAGTGAGCGAAATTTGGGTTACTTTTCCCGATCCCCAACCCCGCGAAAGCAGAGATACCAAACGATTAACCCATCCTCGCTTTTTGAACCGCTATAAACAACTTCTTAAAAAAGAAGGAATTGTACATTTAAAAACAGATAGCAATCCGCTCTACTTGTTTACCCAGGAAGTAGTTGAAAATGAACAACATATATTATTAAATTTTACGGATGATTTGTATGGAAATTCAAACGAAAATATCCCTTCCGAAACCAAAGAGGTAAAAACTTTTTACGAATCGCTCTTTTTAAAAGAAGGAAAGAAGATTTGCTACATTAGTTTTAGGTTGAAATAATGAATATTTTTCTTAACTCAAATTTTGATTAAATTTACTTAAACACCATTTGTATGAGCAATGCTGAACTACAAAATAGTATCATCCAAAAAATTTTAAGTTTAAATGATTCACAATTGCTTAATTATTTAAATGCTATTTTAAGTAAAAATGAAACTGAAAAAACATACACCCTCACTGATTTTGAAAAAAACATACTAGAAGAAGGGCTTACAGAGTATAAAACCAATAAAACATTAACCAATGAGGTTGTTTTTTCAAAAACAAAAAAAATGGTTAGAATATAAATGGGCATTTTAAAATCTTTTATTTAATTGAACCAGAGGAGATATTAAAATGAATATATAATTGAGTATAGGTATTCGCCATTTTAAATAATGTTTCGGTGCGCTGCACCTCATGTTAATATTAAACTAATTTCTATAAATATTTCGCGGCGATGCCGCTATAATTGGCATATTTTTTTAGGTGCAGAGCACTGGAATATTTATAGTCTAATTGTCACATAACATCCTTAGGTGCAGCGCACCGGAATATTCCTTATTCTTCTATAAAATTTTTCTACTCTTTGCAGACAAGATCCTAAAACCTTATTTCCTTAATCATCTACTTTTCTTATTTCATTTATCCTTATTTTTGAGCTGATTTATTTATCAAACATGAAAAATCTAATAAAATTTTACTTTTTAATTTGGCTTTTCCCTTTTATATCTTGTACCTCTCATAAAACCTTAAAACCTATCGAAGGCTATTTGCAAGTCCATGGGGGCAAAGTTTGGTATAAAATAGTGGGAGAAGGAGATAAAACACCTATTCTTCTTTTACACGGCGGCCCCGGAGTGCCTAGCTATTATTTAAATCCTTTAGCCGCCTTAAGCAAAGATAGACCCATTATTTTCCTGGATCAATTAGGTTGCGGCCGATCTGACCGGATTACTGATACTTCCTTGTTAAGCGTTGAAAGCTTTGTTTCTCAACTAGAAGAAATTCGTCAACAATTAGAGTTAACAGACTTTTATTTATACGGCCAATCGTGGGGAACCATGCTGGCTACCGATTATTATTTAAAACACCCCGAAGGCATAAAAGGCCTCATTTTAAGCAGTCCCAGTTTAAGCATTCCTTTATGGTTACGCGATGCTGATATTTTAATTTTTAGCCTCCCCGATTCTATTCAACAAGCTATTCGTACCAACGAAAAAAATAAAACGTATGATGCGCCTGAATATCAACGAGCTATGCGGGTATATTACGAAAATTTTTTAGCCCGTAAATTGCCCTGGTCACCCGATATTGATAGCGCCTTTGCTAACATGGGTAAAAATGTATACGAATACATGGGCGGACCCAGCGAATTTACCATGCCGGGGGTATTAAAAGATTATGATAGAACGGATCGTTTAAGCGACATTGAAGTCCCTACCCTATTTATTGTAGGCGAGTTTGATGAAGCAAGGCCCACGACCGTAAAATACTATCAAACGTTAGTTCCTAATTCAAAGTATGTGATGATTAAAAATGCGGGTCACATGACTATGCAAGACAATCCGGAAGAAGATATAAAAGCTATTTCAGACTTTTTGAATGAAATAGATAAAAATCAGCTTAAGTAAACCGAATGGATAGCAATTTTTTTCAATCAGTTTATGAAATAGTAAAGTTAATTCCCCAAGGCCGAATAACGACTTATGGAGCCATTGCCAATGCTTTAGGAACAAAAAAAAGCGCCAGAATGGTGGGTTGGGCGCTCAATGCATCTAATGCCCAAAAATTAAACCTTCCTGCGCATCGCGTTGTAAACAGAAATGGCTTGTTAAGCGGAAAACATCATTTCGACACCCCTTCAACCATGCAATTATTGCTTGAATCAGAAGGCATCCAAATTAAGAAGCATCAAATCCAGGATTTTACAAAATATTTTTGGGATCCAATCAAAGAAATCGAAATAAAGTAGCTTTTTTATTTGAACAAAACCCTGTTCATAAGATCGTGAGTTTTTTTTTCTTTCAAACCATTTCAAATGGGCATTTCTTCTTGTATATTTGAACACTTTAAAGGAAAATAAATTACAGTACATGCTCAAAAGACTTATTCCTTGTTTACTTTATAACGGTGTAGGACTGGTTAAAACCATCCGTTTCGATAAACCAAATTATATCGGTGACCCTATTAATGCCATTAAAATTTTTAATGAAAAAGAAGTCGATGAAATTATTTTACTGGATATTTTAGCCTCTAAAGAGAAAAGAAAGCCCCATTTTGATAAAATTCAAATGTTTACTTCCGAAGCATTTATGCCCTTTACCTATGGCGGTGGGGTAAGTGAATTTGAAGATTTTAAAAAATTATTTTCCATCGGAATAGAAAAAGTAGCCGTAAATACACTGCTTTATAAAAACCCAAACGTAGTAAAAGAAGCCTGTGATACCTTTGGTTCTCAGAGTGTTGTGGGGGTTATTGATGTAAAAAAGAATTTCTGGAAAAAAGAAAAGGTTTTTAATAAAGAATTGGGTAATATCGAACAAACCATAGAAGAATATGCCCTGTATTTACAAAATGAAATTGGCGTGGGAGAAATCATGCTTCAAAATGTGGATCGGGATGGCACCTGGGAAGGTTTAGATCAGGAATTAATTAAACGGATTACTTCTCAATCGAAAATACCGGTTATTGCCTGCGGGGGAACCAAGGATGTAGAAGATATTAAAAAGGCCTTATTTGAGTCAAATGCCGATGCCGTAGCCGTTGGAAGTATGGCTGTATATCAAAAGAAAAACATGGGAGTATTAATAAACTTTCCAAAACGAGCTTCGATCATTCAATAGTAGCTTTGATTTAGATATTGAATATAATATATTTGCCCAATTTTAAATGAATAAATAATTTCCTAGATATCATCCATTGAATAAAAACGAAGAAATAGCATGGGATTTAGTTATCGATGAAAAGCATGGTTCCATATTTCATTTAAATTTAAAAGAATTATGGAAGTATAAAGACTTACTTCTGTTATTTGTAAAAAGAGACATCACCGCGGTTTATAAACAAACTATTCTAGGTCCGCTTTGGTTTATTATTCAGCCTTTGCTGACTTCTTTAACCTTTACTGTTTTTGGTAATTTGGGGCAATTATCCACCTCTGGTCAGCCCCGCTTTTTATTCTATTTAACAGGTATTACCTGCTGGAACTATTTTGCTGATTGTTTAAACAACACATCCAATACCTTTATTCAAAATGCCAGCATTTTCGGAAAAGTCTATTTTCCGCGTATTATTGTGCCATTTTCTTTAGTGCTTTCCTCCCTATTAAAATTCTTAATCCAATTGCTTTTATTGGTAGGAGTTTGTTTTTATTATTACATGCAAGGGGCTAATTTACAGCCAAATAGCTACATACTTTTAATTCCTTTTTTAGTTTTATTGATGGGCTTAATGGGCCTGGCTTTTGGAATATTAATTTCTTCTTTTACCACTAAATATCGAGATTTGCGATTTTTAGTCGCTTTTGGCGTACAATTAATGATGTTTTTTACCACCGTTTTATTGCCTTTTAGCGAAATAAAAGGAAAAATGAAGGTATTGGTCCTGTTTAACCCTATGACCCCCGTTATTGAAGCATTTAAAGCAGCTTTTTTTAGTCCTTCGTATTTTCAGGGACAACTATTATTGATTTCGAGTGTTTTTACCTTTGTTTTATTATATATCTCCCTCCTGTTTTTTAACCGGGTGGAGAAAAATTTTATGGATACCGTTTAAGTCATGAGTACAGTTATTAAAGTTGAAAATTTAAGCAAACTTTACCGCCTTGGAAACATAGGTACGGGTACTCTATCGCATGATTTAAATCGCTGGGCCGCCCGTTTTAGAGGCAAGGAAGATCCTTATTTAAAATTAGGCGAAACCAATGCCCGCGACAGCAAAGGGAACTCCCCATTTGTTTGGGCCTTAAAAGACATCAATTTCGAACTTCAGCAAGGCGAAGTTTTAGGCATTGTTGGTAAAAATGGGGCCGGAAAATCAACCTTGTTAAAAATATTATCCCGCACTACATTACCTAGCAAAGGCTGCTACAAAATTAAAGGAAAAATAGCCAGTTTATTAGAAGTGGGAACCGGGTTTCACCCAGAATTAACCGGACGCGAAAATGTTTTTTTAAATGGTGCCATTTTAGGCATGCAAAAAGCCCAAATTCGTAAAAACTTTGATGAAATTGTTGCTTTTAGTGGGGTCGAGCGATATATAGACACTCCCGTAAAACGCTATAGCAGCGGTATGTATGTTCGATTGGCTTTTGCCGTAGCTGCGCATTTAGAAACAGATATTCTTATTGTAGATGAAGTTTTAGCCGTGGGCGATCAGGAATTTCAGGATAAATGCATCGGAAAAATGAAAGCCGTTTCTTCCGGAGGAAAAACCGTCATTTTTGTTAGTCATAACATGGGTGCCGTTAAATCATTATGTACCAAAGGCTTACTGATTGATAAAGGGGTAAATATGTATGACGGAACGGCAACCGAAGCTATTATCCGCTATAGCACTATGAACCAGGATTTAATGCGCGGAACTACCCTAGCCGAGCGAAAGGACCGAAAAGGAATGGGTATTATCCAGGTCGAAAAAATGTGGATAGAAAATGGGATGAGTCATGAAGTTAGCTCACTGCAAGCCGGAGAGAAATACTCCATCAAACTAAAAACCAGGCGAAAACAATCTGATTATGTGAATGCGGTATATGCAGCCCTTATTTTCAGAAATCACGCAGGAGAGCGCATGTTTACCTTAAGTTCTGATATGATTCAAAAGAAACATGTTTTGGATGGCGAACACGATGTTTTGGTGTTTCAAATAGATAAAATGCCTTTGAGCATAGGTAAATATTATATCGATTATATTTTATGGGAAGGAAGTGATATTCAGGACACCATTGAAGGGGCTTATGAATTCAGCGTTTCCACCAACGATTTTTTTGGCACGGGTGTTGCACAAGGAGCTCAAATAGATTTATTTTTCTCCAATTTTGATTTCTATGGGATTAAAGGGTAAAATATCGGCACTTAAATTTTATACCCGAAAATATAGTACCCAATTTTTCTGGTTTTTTTTAGAGTTTCTTCCTTTGTTTAAAAAGATAAAAGAAACGCGCTCAACCCAAACACCCGTCACCTTTTCGATGTGGTTTTACCAAAAAGTATTAGGAAACAATAAAAAAGCCTACTGGCCTGTGCATAGAACCAGTTTAATACAAGGGGTAAAAAACATTAAAATTGGCATAGAAACCTGCCCTGGCTATATGCCCGGCTGTTATGTAGATGGAATAGAAAAAATTGAAATTGGCGATTATACCCAAATAGGGCCCAATGTAGGATTATTATCAACCAATCACGATTTATATGATAACCGAATTAGTGTTAGCAAAGGCCCCATTATTATTGGCAAATACTGCTGGTTAGGCATGGGTGCCCGCATATTACCCGGCGTAAAATTGGGCGATTATACCATTGTGGGAGCAAATGCAGTGGTGACCAAATCATTTGAGGACGGATATTGTGTTTTGGGAGGAAATCCTGCCAAAGTGATTAAAGAATTAGATCGAACCAAATGTGTGCCTCACACAAGCAAAAATGAGTACATCGGGTACATCCGGAAGAAAGATTTTGAAAAATTCAGAAAAAAACATTTGAGTATATAGATGTGCGGCATAGTAGGCATATGGCAGTTGGACGAAAAACCCATTGATTCGGAAGAGTTACAAAGGTTTACAGACTCACTCATGCACCGCGGCCCTGATGGAGGTGGAAATTTTATCGATGGAAGTCTGGGCTTGGGCCATCGCAGGTTATCCATTATCGATTTAACGGAGAACGGCAAACAACCCATGAGTTATGGGCAACAGCGCTACTGGATAACCTTTAACGGCGAAATTTATAATTTCATCGAACTCAGAAAAGAATTAGAAAGTTTGGGTCATGTTTTTGCAACCGATTCAGATACTGAAATTATACTAGCAGCCTATATACAATGGGGTAAAAACTGCCTACATAAATTTAATGGCATGTGGGCCTTTGCCATTTGGGATAAAGCCGAAAAAAAGCTTTTTTTAGCGCGTGATCGCTTTGGTGTTAAACCTTTACACTATTCTTTTGAAGCAAATAAACATTTTATTTTTTCGTCGGAAACCATCAGTTTTAAGTATTTAAAAAATTTCACGCGGGAAATAGATACTGAAAATTTGCATAAAGCCATGCTTCGCCCTGATTATATTGAGGCTGCAGGCAAAACCATCTATAAAAATATTCAGCAATTATTGCCCGGTCATTGCATTGAATTAACGCAAAATAAGCCCCTTCTTATCAATAATTGGTGGAACACCAGTGAACATTTGGTTCAGGTACCTCAAAAATATGAGGACCAAGTAGAAGAATTTAGGGCTTTATTTGAAGATGCCTGCAAATTAAGAATGCGCAGCGATGTTCCCATGGCATCAGCCTTAAGCGGTGGATTAGATTCCAGCTCCGTTTATTGCACCCTGCATAAAATAAAAAGCCGCGAAACAGAAGTGATTCGCTCTCCCAAAAACTGGCAAAAAGCCTTTGTAGCTACTTTCCCCAATACCACGGTCGATGAGCGGAAATATGCCGAAGAAGTAGTGCAATATGTAAAAGGCCAGGCAGAATATATTATTCCGGATGATTCGCATCTATTGCCCGAATTAATAAAAGCAACCCAAATGCTGGATAGCATTATAGCGACCCCAATTACCTCTATATCAGACGTATATAAAGCTATGCGCGCAGACAATGTGATTGTATCCATGGATGGACATGGGGTAGATGAAATGATGTATGGCTATACTAGCCATGTACAAGAAGCTTTTTGGCAAAAAATAAATGCAAAAGAGTATGCCGCAGCCAAAGAATATGCCCATATTCTCAGTGGCATGTCACCCAATTACAACATGGATGCCCTTCGTAAACATTACGAAAAACCTTCTTTGCTGGATCGGGTAAAAAATAAATTATTCAATAAAAATGTAGTTTCTACCGCTCCTACCAACGAAAATTGGATGGGTGAAGGACATGCATTTCCTGCCCTTAATATTTTTCCAACACCCAGTAAGGGACTGGAAAAAATGCTGTTTAACGATTTTCATTATCACAGTTTACCCATTAATTTGCGCGATTTTGACCGGGCTGCCATGCAACACGGAATAGAAATTCGTATGCCATTTATGGATTACCGATTGGTATCCTATGTTTTTTCTTTACCCACCGAAAGCAAATTAGGCGGCGGATTTACCAAAAGAATACTGCGCGATGCCATGAAAGGATATTTACCAGAATCAATCCGGACACGGACCTTAAAAATAGGCATTGGCGCGCCTATGGTTGAATGGTTTAGCGGGCCATTAAAACAATATATTTGTGACACTGTACATTCTAATACTTTTTTGAAAAGCGATTATTGGAATGGGGCTAAAATAGTTAATTTTGTGGATGATAAATATGCGCAAAACAACTGGGATAAAGGAACCTGTCAGAAAGTTTGGGCTATTTTAAATGCTAATATTATTATAAATAATGGGCGATAGAGCATATCAACAATGTACGCACTGTGTGATGGATACCACCGCCACAGAAATTGAATTTGATGAAAAAGGCGTTTGCAATTTTTGCAAAACTGCTGAAGAATTATGCCGCACAACCATTTTCAGACCCAAAGAAGTACGAGAAAAAGAGTTACATGACGCCGTTAAAAAAATAAAAGAAATTGGCAAAAACAGCACGTATGATTGTTTAATTGGCTTAAGCGGCGGAGTAGATAGTTCATATTTGTGTTATTGGGCCAAACAAGAAGGCTTACGCCCCTTGGTAGTACATTTTGATAATGGCTGGAATTCGGAATTAGCGGTCGAAAACATCGAAAATATCATCTCAAAATGTGGTTTTGATTTATACACCTATGTGATAAATTGGGATGATTTTAAAGATCTGCAGCTCTCATACATCAAAGCATCGGTGGTGGATATTGAAGTTCCAACAGATCAACTTATTTTTTCCTCCCTGTATGCCATTGCTAAAAAATATAAAATTAAAAGCATTATTAATGGGAATAATATTGCCACAGAAAGCATTCTTCCCCGTACCTGGTTTTATCCGGATAAGTTAGACAAAGTAAACTTAACCGAAATTCATAAAAAATTTGGCACACGTGCCTTAAAAGACTTTCCATCGTTGAGTTTGTATGAATTGTATATCAACAGAAATTTGCATTCGATGTTTTCAGTTTCACCTTTAAATTTGTTGGATTACGACAAAAATGAAGCCAAAAAATTGTTGATGAAAGAATTTGGTTGGCGCGATTATGGTGGAAAGCATTACGAATCAATATTCACCCGTTTTTATCAAGGATATATATTACCCCGAAAATTTAAAATAGATAAAAGAAAGGCTCATTTGGCTAGCTTAATTGCCTCTAAGGGAATCACAAGAGAAGAAGCCTTAGAAATATTGAAAGAACCAACATACGATCCTGAATTACAAAAAAGTGATCTGGAATTTGCTATTAAAAAATTTGGAATTAGTGAAGATGAGTTTGATAAATATATGAAAATGGAACCTATACCACATGCTTATTATGGCACGCAATGGGATAAAAAACATTTTCGCAAGTATTTCATTTTCACCAAAATAGCTAAACCCATTTTCAGTCTTTTAAAAATGTTTAGAGCGGCCTAAATGAACGTTGCTATATTTTTATATGGTTTACATGGCATTGAAGGTGGTGGCGGTGCAGAACGCTTTTTTTCAGAATTTTACGATTTATATTCTTTAGATAAGGATAAAAAAAACACCCTTTATTTTCTTACCGATCAATCATCTAAGCAAATATTGCAAAAAAGTGGTCGCTTAAAATATCAATCAAATATTTTACTTTTAAAAGTTTTCCATAATCGGTTTAAAAATACACTGGAGGCTTTACAAATCGTATATTATATCCTTTTTAAAAGAATCAGTATTATTCATATTGCCTTATACAACAAGCATTATAACGGAATTATTCGTCTTTTAAATTATTTACCTTCTTTTATTCGACCAAAAATAGTGATCCAAATTGTTGATGCTCAAATTCCGTATGCCTATTCAGATCTAAAACATGATCTTCATAATCATTTCCAGGGAGTTTATTCGGAACTGTTTGCGTCTATTAAGTTTGATGCTATTTTTACCTGGTATCACTTATTTAAAGAAACTGCCGAAAAAGAACATTGGATTCGATGCAAGCCCTATATGGAAGCGGCTAAATCACGATTTACGAATAACGAAAAATTTAAACCATTATATCCTAAAAAAAATATTATTATTTGGGCTGCGCGATTAAGTGATGTAAAAGAGCCTCTGTTTTTTGTGGAAGCTATTCATATTTTAAATGAAATGCACCCCGAAATTTTTAAAGAATGGGAAATAAAATTGTTTGGCAAAGGGGAGCTAAAAGAAATAACCCAGGCCGCCATTGATAAATATCAATTAAATGAAATTTTAAAAATACAAGAAACGGGAGATTTATCACAAGAATTTGGGCATTCTAAATGCTTTGTATCGACCCAAAATTACGAGAACTTCCCATCATTATCCATGAATGAAGCCATGGCCGCCGGTAATGCCATTATTGCCCGAAACGTTGGTCAAACCTATTATTTTTTGAAAGATGGGGTAAACGGAATTATGTTGAAAGAAGATACTCCAAAATCTTTAGCAGAAGCTATGCTTCAATATATAAAAGCCCCTTTATTGCACGAAAAATATTCGGAAGAGAGTGTAAACATCACTAAAAACATGCATACTCCTAAAAACTTCTTTATACAAATGGATGCTTTTTGGGAAAGAGTTAAGAATCAATGATATATTTTTTCCATCATTTTTTGTCCGACCAAAGGCCGATAATGATTGGGTTCGTAATAATATAAAGGCTTTATAAGCGTTGTATCTGAAGAAAAATCCCAAATAGAAACTCCGTCTTTTGTTGCAAAAATCTTGTAAAATTCACGAAGTACATTCTCCCCAATATCCTGTGCATTATATTCAGGTCCAAAAACAATTTTATATTGTGTGTGATGTCTAGAAAATATTTTTTTTATAGCTTGGAGATGCTCCAAATCTCTTTTATCTATATTTATTTCACTGGAATTTGCCAAAATAGGTTTCTCCATCTGAGAAATCCATTTTACTGTATCTTTTTCAATAGTCGCTTCCATATCTTCTCTAAAAAATTCATTGGATTTTCGCAAGTTTTGAAAATCATTCATACTCATATATTTTTCAATAATGCCCTTGGGCAATGCTGGTTTAGCAGGAGTTTCCTTTTTTGAAGAGAAATTCTTAAAATAATCAATGAAATAAAAATCATATAAAAATGCATAAAACCCTTTGGCACAATATTTTATGGAGTTATTATAAGAACTTTTAGGTCCTTTTAAATATACGGGGCCGGAAAACTCCGGACTTTCATTATCGGTATTGTGCAAAATTTTTCGATCAAGTACCAGAATGGCATATTGAATAGAATCTCCCTTTTTTTCGGCATATTCCAATTTTTTTCGAATATTTAAAAGCGATTCGCCGGGAGATGCAAATTTAAATACCCTTTGATTTCCAATGTGTTTTTTCCATTGTAAACTTAAAATAGCCAGGGTTTTCGAATTTCCTAAAATAAAAGCATTAAAATGCGCGCTATCATTGTAGGCATCAAACCTTTGAAAGGTTCTAAAATCATCATTTAAGCCTTCATTTTCTGAGGTAAACCGATAATGATACATCGAAAAAGGATCGAAATATAAGAATGCAAAAAACAGCAGAATAAATGGCGAAAAAAATAAGATAACCCTATATATATACTTGCGTTGCATTAGAATTGAAAATAAATAAAACTCACATTTTGTTGACCAAATTGGATAATCATAAAAAGTATGGCATAATAAATGGGCCATCTTACCCAAATAGGCCAGGAAGATACATCCAATTGAAAGTCCTTTTTACGCATGATCCATTCTATCCCAATTAAAACAAAAATTAAGTATAAAGGGGTTATTGAAACATGTATGTCTTTTGGGCTATTAAATAAAGATATATTAGCGATATGAGAGAAATATGAAAAAGCTTCTGTCACATTTTTAGCTCTAAAAAACACCCAAGTAATACAAATTAGCACGAAAGTGAGAAGAATAGAAAAAACCTCTTTAACGCTCGGAAACCAGCTATTTTCTGCAGCTACATCTATATTATGTTTATTTCTATTTAAAATTAAAAGGGGAATAAAAAATAATCCATTCAAAAAACCCCATATTAAAAAGGTCCAGTTAGCTCCATGCCAAAAACCGCTGACCGTAAAGATAATCATGACATTTAATATATTTCTGTTTCGGCCTTTTTTACTACCACCTAAAGGAATATATATATAATCGCGAAACCAGGTATTGAGCGAAATATGCCATCTTCGCCAAAACTCGGCTACATCTCGTGAAAAATAAGGCACCCGAAAATTGACCATTAAATCAAATCCCATTAATTTAGCCAAGCCCAGCGCTATATCAGAATATCCTGAAAAATCACAATAGATCTGAAAAGCAAAATAAATGACTCCTAAAACAAGTAAACTACCCTGTAATTCAGTATGATGAGCAAATATATAATCAACATTTTTCGCACAGGTATCTGCCACAACCATCTTTTTAAAGAATCCCCATAATATCTGGCGGGATGCTTCTTTCGCTTTTTCATAAGAAAAAACCCTTTTTACATAAAATTGAGGCAATAAATGAGGGGCTCTTTCGATAGGACCTGCACATAGTTGAGGAAAAAAGCTAATAAAAGCAAAATACGCCAAAGGATCATGGGTGGCTTTTAAATTTCTTTTATACACATTAATGGTATAGCTTAAAGCCTGAAACGTATAAAAACTAATACCAACGGGTAAAATAAGTTGTAGGGATGAATAATTTGCCTGAAAGCCTAAATTGGTTAGTAAATCGGCAAATGAATCGATAAAAAAATTAGCGTATTTAAAATATCCTAATAATCCGAGATTTGTTGCCAAACTTAAAGCAAAAAAGATTTTTCGATGGATTTTATTTTCGGTTTTATCCATCCAAATACCCGCAAAAAAATCGACGCAGGTACTCCCAATCATAAGCAACAAAAACATCCCATCCCACCAGCCATAGAATGTAAAGCTGGCCAGCATAATAAAGAAGTTTCGTGCCTTTACCGTTTTATTAAAAACGGACCAGTAGAGGATAAATACAATAGGAAAAAAAATGAGAAATTCTAATGATGTAAAAAGCATTTTGTCCTAGTGTAAATTTTTGCCGTAAAGATATTTAAAAAAAGAAAAAAATAAGGTATTTAAACTAAAAGAACATGCATTTTTACACATTAAGTTATTTCGACCGCTTTAAATCTCGATAAAATCTCTTCTAAATTACCCTTACCCAAATAATCAATACCTTTAAATTCGGCATCTTTTAAGGTTAAATAGCCATTTGAGAAATGAAGAATATAATTTCCGTTTAACGGATTTTTTGTTATTCTGCGATTTAAATTGCCTAAAACTCCCGGAGAAATTCTATTTAATTTAATAACAAAGGATTGTAATTTTTTATAATGCCGTCTCAAAACAATTAGATAAAAGGTATTTAATCACGCCAAAAACGGGATTAATTCGACTAGCAAATTTGCTTACAAATTTGAGTCTCATTAATCAAAATTGAGGGTTATCTGATTGGCAGCATCATCATCTTCTACAATAGGTTTTACCTTTTTTTCTTCCGATTTATTTTCTATTGTTTCTTTTGCAACGGGAGTAAGGGGTTCTGCAATATTTTCATGATCTTCAGAAATTTCAGCTTCCTCTTCAGATGCATCATTTTTTACCAATTCTTCTAAACTAGGCTGTAAGGGCTCCAAAGGTTGAATGCTATCTACATCAGAAGCCGCCAATCTATTACCTTGTGCCTTTAAACCTTTTACGGTAATAAATTCGGCAATTTGAATAATTTCAGGTTCCTTTTTAGGGCTTTTAAATTTAATCTCAACTCTGGGCAACCATTCTGTTGTAGCAAATTCTAAATATGAACCTTCCATTTCAGAAATGAAGATTACTTTTTTATCAGATTCTTCAGCTAAAAATCGTTTTACAAAAAACTGCCCTTTTTCCGGATCCCAATATATGGCTGAAATGGGTTTATTTGGCTTCCATTTTTCGATGTGAATAATATCATTATCAAAATGGGTAGATAAATCAAAACTGGTTAAACGATAATAACCTGCCTGGTAAATACTTAATATCTTATCTTCCGGGTTAAAATCGCCTAAGAAATCGCCCCGCTCATCGGCATTTAAACGAAAAACGGTATCATCAAACCAAATTTTTCTTGCACCCAGGGTAGATAGTCCTTTTTCTTTTTGCTCTATTTTTTTGATTGGATATTTACTTAAAATATTACCTCCGGCACCCCTGCCTTTAATAGCAACTTCACTAAAATCAAGCTCAAATTTCGTTTTTCTCAGTTTAGGAAGTGGCTTTAAAAGAATGGTTAATACTTCAGCCTCTCCATTGGGATTGACAGATAAATAAAGCACTTCTGATCCTTTTGTGCCTTTTGTTAAATCATATTCTTTATCACGTGTTACTCCGGTAACCTGGAAACGTTTCATCATGCTGACTCCATTAGGGCCATCACGGTATATCAGGTTATAGGTGGTTCGTTCGTCGCCTTTTTTCCATATACCTGCATACAAAATATCCTTACCAACAAAGGTTTTTGGGGCCACTTTAGTGACTACCATTTTTCCATCTTGGCGTATAGCAACAATATCATCAATATCCGAACATTCTCCAATCAATTCAGATTCGGTGCGTTTTAATCCGGTTCCAACAAATCCTTCGACCCGATCAATAAATAATTTTACGTTGGCTACAGCTACTTCTGCACGTTCAATAGTATCAAACGACCTTATTTCCGTTTTTCGACCTCTCCCTTCTCCGTATTTTTTATATAGATTTTCGTAATACTTAATGGTGTAATTAACTATGTTTTTAATGTTTTTGTCTACCTCTTTTAGATCACTTTCTATAGTGGCTAAGTAGTTATCTGCTTTAGAACTATCAAACTTACTAATACGCTTGATTTTAATCTCTGTTAAGCTAGTCACATCTTCATCGGTAACCGGCCGAACCAAATGAGAAATATGAGGTTTTAATCCTTTATGGATGGTTTCAATAACGGCTTCCCAAGTTTCACATTCTTCTATGTCTCGATATATTCTTTTTTCAATAAATATTTTCTCTAAAGAGACAAAATGCCACTCTTCTAGGAGTTCCGCTTTGTGTATTTCTAACTCTTGCTTTAGAAGATAAAGGGTTCTGTCGGTATTTCTTCGTAAAACTTCTTCAACCGCTATAAAAATAGGCTTATCCTTCTCAATCACACATAAATTGGGGGCAATAGAAACTTCGCAATCCGTAAACGCATACAAAGCATCAATCATTTTATCCGGCGAAAACCCGGGGTATAAATGAACTAAAATTTCTACATTTTCAGCGGTATTATCCTCAATTTTTTTGACTTTAATTTTCCCGTTGTCATTGGCCTTTAAAATAGAGTCAATTAAACTGGAAGTGGTGGTTGAAAAAGGAATTTCACGAATAATGAGCATTTTTTTATCTGTCTGCTCAATTTTTGCGCGAACTTTTACTCTTCCGCCTCGCAAACCACTATTGTAGTTCGAAAAATCGGCCATTCCACCCGTAGGAAAGTCGGGCATTAATTGGAAAGATTCTTTTTTTAGATATGCGATAGAGGCATGAATGAGCTCGTTAAAATTATGAGGCAAAATTTTACACGCTAAACCTACGGCAATACCTTCGGCACCTTGTGCTAATAACAAAGGAAACTTAACCGGTAAAGTAATGGGTTCTTTATTTCGACCATCATACGACATTTGCCAGCTGGTCGTTTTTGGGTTAAAAACTACCTCTAAAGCAAATTTGGATAAACGAGCTTCAATATAACGAGGTGCGGCAGCGTAATCTCCTGTTAAAATATTTCCCCAGTTACCTTGGGTATCTATTAAAATTTCTTTTTGACCCAATTGAACCATGGCATCGCCAATAGATGCATCGCCATGTGGGTGATATTTCATGGTATTTCCGATAACGTTGGCCACTTTGTTATAGCGACCATCTTCCAGTTCGCGCATCGAATGTAAAATACGGCGCTGAACGGTTTTTAAGCCATCTTCTAATACGGGAACGGCACGATCTAAAATAACATACGAGGCATAATCTAGAAAATAATCTTTGTACATACCCGAAACGGGTATAATACGATCATCAGAGTTTTCGGCAGCTGAATTTTCAGGCAAAAATTCTTGATCAGATTCTTCTGGAATATGTTCGTTTATTTCAGACATTTCTGCAAGTTAAAGAAAAACAAGGATTTAAAATCAAACCACAAATTCATTTTTTTCAACAACTAAATTATCAATGATAAATTCTTGGCGAGTTGGGGTATTTTTACCCATGTAAAAATCAAGCAAACCATCAATGGTAAAATCTTTTGAAAGCATAACCGGTTTTAGTCGAATATCTTTTCCAATAAAGTGTTTAAACTCATCCGGCGATATCTCTCCTAGCCCTTTAAATCGGGTAATTTCAAGCCCTTTTCCTAGTTTTTCAAAAGCATTTTGTTTTTCTATATCCGAATAGCAATAAATGGTTTCTTTTTTATTTCGAACCCGGAATAAAGGGGTTTCTAAAATATACAAATGCCCATTACGCACTACATCAGGGAAAAATTGCAAGAAAAAAGTAATTAACAACAAGCGAATGTGCATTCCATCGACGTCCGCATCGGTGGCAATAACCACGTAATTGTATCTCAATCCTTCTAAGCCATCTTCAATGTTTAATGCCGCTTGCAAGAGGTTAAACTCCTCATTTTCATACACTACTTTTTTGGTAAGTCCATAGCAATTTAAGGGCTTCCCTTTTAAGCTAAATACGGCTTGGGTATTTGGATCGCGCGATTTAGTAATAGATCCACTTGCCGAATCTCCCTCGGTAATAAACAAGGTAGTTTCAATGTGTCGATCGTGTTTTTCTTCGTCGTAATGCACCCGGCAATCGCGTAATTTTTTGTTATGTAAACTAGCTGCTTTACTTCGCTCTTTGGCTAATTTTTGAATACCTGCTAATTCCTTTCGCATGCGCTCAGAAGCCTGAATTTTTTTCAGAATAGCATCGGCAATGCTTGGGTTTTTATGTAAATAATTATCGAGCTCTACCTTTAAAAAATCAAAAATAAAAGAACGAATTGATTTTCCTCCGGGTTCTATTTCATTGGAACCCAATTTAGTCTTGGTTTGAGATTCAAACACCGGTTCAACTACCTTTATACTAATAGCAGCAATAATTGATGAGCGAATATCAACCGCATCAAAATCTTTATTATAAAACTCTTTAATAACCCGCGCTAGAGCCTCTCGAAAGGCTCCCTGATGTGTTCCTCCTTGGGTAGTATGCTGCCCGTTTACAAAGGAATAATATTCTTCTGAGTACCCGTGACCGTGCGTCATGGCGACTTCAATATCTTCGCCTTTTAGGTGGATAATTGGATAAACAATTTCTTCATTTATTTTTTGATCCAATAAATCATACAAGCCTTTTTCTGAATAGAATTTTTCTCCATTAAACGTAAGAGTTAAACCCGGATTTAAGAAAGCATAATTCCACAACATTTTCTCAATATAATTGAGCTTATACTGATAGGTATTGAAGATTTCAGCATCTGCTACAAAAGAAATTAGAGTACCTCTTCGTTTGGTACTGTCTTCCAAGGGAGCATCTATGGTTATATTTCCTTTAGAGAATTCTGCCGCTTTCATTTTATCTTCCCGAACAGATTCTACTCTAAAATAAGAAGATAAAGCGTTGACAGCCTTGGTTCCTACCCCGTTTAAACCTACTGATTTTTTGAATGCTTTAGAGTCGTATTTTGCCCCGGTATTAATTTTAGAAACACAGTCAATTACTTTTCCCAAAGGAATTCCTCGACCATAATCCCGAATTTTAACAACATTATCTTTTAAAGAAATATCAATGACTTTGCCATATCCCATTACATATTCATCAATGCAATTGTCAATGACTTCTTTTAAAAGAATATAAATTCCATCATCTGGAGTAGAACCATCGCCTAGCTTTCCAATGTACATCCCCGGACGAAACCGGATGTGATCTTTCCAATCGAGCGAGCGGATGTTATCGTCGGTATACTGAACTTCTTCTGCCATAACACTAATATAAAACTAAAAATGTAAAATTAGAAAGTATATAAGGCAGAAACTATCAACAAACGATCATTATCCTTGTTAAAAGGGGAGGTTATGGCTATTTCTTTCTTCCGAAAGGAAATTTTTCTGTTCTCATTTCTCCATCCATTAACCCGGAAATTTCTGCTAATAATGAATCGGGAGAAACCTGTGTATAAGTGATTTTTGTGGGAAAATCATGCGTTAGATTTTCAAAAATGAACTGATTATTAGTATGAGAAGTTAGTTTAAAAGAGATGGATTTCCCCTCATTTTGATCAGATACTATGGGAGAATAAAAAACATCCTCTCCTTGCTGAAACAATGTGATAGACTCAGAAAACAGGGTATCCTTATCTTTTATAACAAGTCCTTTTCCTGATAAAGTGCTATCATTTAATAAGGCCCATGTTTCGTAGGTATTTCCATCGACAGAAAGATTTTGCCAACTTCCTAATAACCATTGAAAACCATCGATTTTGTTATTTTTCTGGATAGGATGATTTAAAGCTATTTTTTCGTCAGAACTATGGCAAGCCACACACACTAAAAACAAGCCAATATATTTTTTCAAAGTACTTTTTTAAACGTTAAACCTAAAATGCATGATATCACCATCACCAACTACGTATTCCTTTCCTTCTACATTTAATTTCCCTACTTCTTTGCAAGCGGCTTCGGAGCCTAATGTGATAAAATCCTGGTACTTAATTACTTCTGCGCGTATAAATCCTTTTTCAAAATCGGTATGAATAACCCCTGCCGCTTGGGGAGCACGTGCTCCGGTTGGAATGGTCCAGGCTCTGACTTCCTGCACGCCTGCAGTAAAATAAGTTGACAAATTTAATAACTTGTAAGCGGCATTAATCAATTTATGAACTCCGGGCTCTTTTAAGCCTAAATCATTTAAAAAGATCATGCGATCATCGTAACTATCCATTTCAGCAATATCTGCTTCTATAGCGGCGCTAATAATGATTACTTCTGCCTTATCTTCTTTTGCTACTTCACGTACTTTATTCACCAATTCGTTTCCATTCACTACTGATTTTTCATCTACATTACACACATATAAAACGGGTTTTATGGTTAATAAAAATAGAGGCTCTATAATTTCTTTCTCTTTTTCGTCTATCTCCAATGATCGTGCCGATTTTCCTTTTTCTAAATGGGCTTTATATTTTTCATATACTTCTACTTTTTTGGATGCATCTTTATCTCCTGCTTTGGCAGATCGTTCATTTTTTTTAATGGCTGCATCAATAGCTTCTAAA
>CAYOHR010000024.1:29048-34251 GCA_964403835.1 uncultured Flavobacteriales bacterium | reverse complement strand
TACCAACCGCTATTCGGAGTATGTGTATGTTATTAATGCCGCCACGGATCAAATCAGCGATAGCATTCACGTGCGATACGGAAGCAACAGCATACAATTGGATAAAAACAATCGACTATGGGTGTTGTGTTCGGGAGATCAAACCAAAGCTTTACCGGGCGGATTGTACCGCATTGAACCTGACAATCAAAACAATGTCAATCTGGTTGCTGCATTAGACAATAAAGACTTAGCCTGGCGCCTGCGTATGAACACCGCAAAAGATACCCTGTATTACCTGCAAAAGGATGTATTTCAATTGCCTATTAGCAGTACCCTTCCGTATAAAATTATTTCGGGCGAAAACAAGAATTATTATGGTCTGGCCATTCACCCCAGCGGGTTTGTGTTTGTAGCAGATGCCATTGATTATGTACAAAAAGGATCGGTAGAAATATACGATTCAAAAAACCAAGTGCTTAAAACCTTTAAAGCAGGCATTATTCCGAGTGATTTTATGTTTTTGGAGGAATGACGATTAATATAATTTATCCCCTACCACTATGCTTATTTCTTTTCCACAGGCTTGGGATCCGCACCTTTCTGTATATTAGCTCTTTCACCTTGAGGCACATAAGGTATTGGAGAAGATTCTTGTTGAGTTTGTTGGGTTTGATTTCCTTGATTATTTGAATTAGAATTTGCCTCGTTGTTAGAATTTTGGTCTCCCATAACTTGAATTTTTATTTTATTTATCTCAGATTTACTATTTTCAAATTTATTTATATTTTCCTTCTCTCTATACAATAAGGAATAAAAAACTAAAGATAATAAAGCCACCGTTCCCCAAAAAATAAATTTAATACCTTTTTCAAAATTTCTATTTTTCAAATCCAAAATTGGTTTGTTATCATTAAAAGAGCTTTTATTTGCGCCAATTTCATATAAAAGCAAGTCTCTTTTGCTCTTAGAAATTTGAGAATCAAATTGTTCAAAATTAAACCCATGATCTAGTCCTTTTGGTTTAATAATTTTTAATAAATAAAATAAAGCTATTCCAATCAAAATAATTGGAAGAATAGCAAAACATCTAACTAATATGCTTGAATTTGATAAAAACCCTACTAAAATTGGTATAATCAGAGAAGAAATTGAAAGAAGTAATCCAGATTTGTTATTAACACCCTCATATGATTTTAATTGTTCTTGTAATAAATCTCTTGATTTTATTACAAGAAATTCCATATTTTCTAATTCATTATTATCCTTATCCATCTAAATATTTCGTTTTACGTTTTGAGTTTTTATCCATTATTAGAATTAAAATTAATATGCCCAATACTACTCTGCATTTTTCTAATAGTTTCTTGTAGTTCAGAAAATTTGATATTCTCTTGTAATTTTTTTATAGCTTCTTGTATATTATAATAGTTGTAGTTTTTTATTGAATTATGTATTACAATTTCTTCTTCTTTAATCATTTCTTCAGTTACTGGTATCTCAACTAATTGAAAAGCCTTATGAAGTTTATCAGTTAAAATTATTTTTCTCTTTTGACTAATTCGTTGTTTAAATTCCTGCTTTAACCAATCGTTTATATGAGAATCATCATCGTAAGTGCATCCATAATCAGAATCTCTGCTAACTAATATTATATGTTTTCCTGTGATTTCAGCACATTTTAAAATCCATTCCCAATTTACTGCATCTCCAATTGAATTATCTGTTTTTTTTCTAGGGGGATAACCTAGTAAAAACCGCTTTTTAGCTAAATTCCTTATAGTGAACCTGATTTTGTTGTCCCGATTTAGGTTAATGTTAGAATCATTTGAAAATAGTTTTTGTAAGGATTTAAAAACAGGATCATTATAATGTGGACTTTTTAATATTTTTTCAATTCTTTCTTTCAATTCCTTCTGTTTGCTAGCAATGGTTTTCTTTGATTTTTCAATCATTTGCACAGCTTTAGTATCAGAAAGAATAGCTGGCACTGTAATATTAACATTATTAATTTTCTTTACTTCTCCAATTGATTCTAGAATAACAGGCTGTCTATTTTTTTTGAATTCCATTTCAACTTGACTAGTAGTTATAATTAAGTCTTTATGTCTTTCAATTTCTTCAAGATATTTCATTGATACATCGGACTTTCTTATTCTATAGAAGTCTAAAAAAATATTTGTGTCTATAAAAATTAGAGCATCAAGTTTTTCTTTCTTTTTTGCCATTAGGATTCTTTTAAATTCTGACTATATTTTGTTACAAGCATCATGGCCTTATTTATTATAAGATATTGTTAATTTATTTGTTCTACTTTTTTAAACTTGAAATATATTCGGGACTGCCCTTCAGAATTTCTCTCATATTTTCATACTCTAATTTATATTCCGTTGGAAACAAATCTTTTATGGTTCTTTTTTGGCCTTGACTTAAAAATGGTTGATGTTCCATAAGTTTTTGCTCTGCAAACTGAAACATTTGAAATAATTCCTCTTCATTTAAAGTTATTCCTAAATCAAATTCAAAAACTGTTTGAGATTTTATAATCTCTATAATTAAAGGTTTGTTAAGAAAATCAGTTTGAGCTAGCCAAACATCCATTTTAATAATTCCTTGTTGATCGATCTCTAAATAAGTTTTTAACATTAACTGCTTTAAGCCGCTATTCTCGGGTTCATCTATTTTAGAGAAATATGATGATATAGAGCTGAATTTATTTGTTAGGTTTTCAGTCATTAAAGTCCATTAACATTTTTCATAACCAAATTACGCTTATTCCCATTAAACCAACAACAAAATGTTAATTTTTATTTCTTTGACTTGTAAGCACTCGCGTGAAGGATAGAAGCGATAGCCTGCCTACCGGCAGGCAGGCCCACCCTTCGGTACCCCAGGGACCGGCGCAATAGTAATGAAAGGACGAGGACACGCCCACCATAAAAATATCCTTGCTATATTTGGGTTTATAACCAAAACACTTATGTATATTCCCAAACTATACGAAAATAAAAACATGGAGGAGGTAAAAGCCTTTGTACAAGCGCATTCCTTTGCTGTTTTAACCGGTCAAATAAACCAGAAACCCTGGGCCACGCATATTCCTTTAGAATTAGAGATAAACAAAGCCGGCAAAGAGGTGTTGCAGGGCCACATATCGCGCGCCAATGAGCTGGCTATTGCCATTGCGAACGGAAGTTTCCAATTAAGCAGCCCCGTGCTGGCTATTTTCCAGGGTCCGCACAGTTATATTTCGTCATCGTGGTACGACCATGAAAACGTACCCACCTGGAACTACATTGCGGTGCATATTTATGGCAAAATTAAACTGCTGGAAGACGACGAGGTATGGGAAATGATGCGCAAACTGGTGAATAAATATGAGAAAAACTCGGTCAAACCGGTCTCTTTAGACACTATGCAAAAGGAATATGTACTGAAAGAAATGAAGGGCATTTTGGGTTTTGAGATTGAAATTGATGAAATACAGGCTGCGTATAAGCTGTCGCAAAACCGGGATGCTAAAAACCACCAGGCCATTGTGGAGGAACTGGAAAAAAAAGCGGATCCTTTGGCGCGCGAAGTAGCCGCTGAAATGAAAAAGATAAATGCAGATAAAGCCAAAGGCAGCGCTGTTTAAAAGCGTTTTAGAAACACTTCTTTGTAAATAATAAGCAACTTAATAGCAAAACTTTATTATTTTTGCTAAAATTTTTATAAAATGTCTATCGTAATGTCATCTAACAAAATAGAAGAGTTATTAGGGAATAAAGCCGCTGGCTTATTGCAACACGAATGTAAAACGATATCGAAAGATATGCTGCATTTACCGGGACCTGATTTTGTTGATCGCATATTTTTACAAACCAACCGAACGGCCCAAACTATACGCAGCATTGAACAAATTTATAACCATGGCCGCCTGGCAAAAACAGGCTATATGTCTATTTTACCGGTCGACCAGGGCATTGAACACTCGGCAGGAGCTTCTTTTGCACCTAACCCGATTTATTTTGACCCGGAAAACATTGTAAAACTGGCTATTGATGGTGGATGTAATGCGGTAGCTTCGACCTTTGGGGTTTTGGCTTCGTGTTCTCGAAAATATGCCCATCACATTCCGTTTATTGTAAAAATAAACCACAACGAACTGCTGACGTATCCAAATAAATTTGACCAAATTATGTTTGGCGGAATAAAAGATGCGTGGAACATGGGTGCGGTAGCCGTGGGTGCTACTATTTATTTTGGATCAGAAGAATCATCGCGTCAAATTGTAGAGGTGGCAAAAGCCTTTGAATATGCGCATGAATTAGGCATGGCTACTATTTTATGGTGCTATACCCGAAATAATGCTTTTAAGAAAGATGGGGTTGATTACCATACAGCGGCAGATTTAAGCGCACAAGCAAACCATTTAGGCGTAACGATACAGGCAGATATTATTAAACAAAAATTATCGGATGTAAACGGCGGATTTAATGCTATTAACTTTGGTAAAACGCATAAAAAAGTGTACGAAAGCTTAAGCACAGATCATCCGATTGATTTATGCCGGTACCAGGTAGCTAATTGCTATATGGGCAGAGCAGGATTAATTAACTCAGGCGGGGCTTCCAGCGGGGCTTCTGATTTAGCCGAAGCTATTGAAACTGCGGTTATTAATAAAAGAGCCGGTGGTACAGGTTTAATATCGGGCCGAAAAGCGTTTCAAAGACCGATGAAAGAAGGGATTGAAATTTTAAATAGCATACAAGACGTATATTTGTCAAAAGAAGTAACTATAGCTTAATATAGCGCATACTTCGTACCTTTACATAGTACTTAGTACAAAATACTTAATACAACCCATATGAGTACTTGGTGGAAACGATTAACAACGGGCATTCAAACGCCGACCGATCAAAAGAAAGAAACACCAGAAGGGCTTTGGTACAATTGCCATATTTGTAAAAATGTAGTTACGGCCGAAGAACATAAAAATAACTTATGGGTATGTACCAGTTGCAACCACCACGACCGCATTACCTCTGAAGACTATTTTGAAATTTTATTTGACCGGAAAAAGTACAAAGAAATTAACGCTAACATGGTGTCTGCGGACCCTTTGCACTTTACGGATACTAAAAAATATACTATTCGGTTAGCCGAGGCCCAAAAGAAAACCGGCTTAAAAGACTCGATGCGTACGGCATACGGAACCATTGAAGGGCAAAAAATTATGATT
>CAYOHR010000024.1:1532-29038 GCA_964403835.1 uncultured Flavobacteriales bacterium | reverse complement strand
GCCTGCATGGATTTTTATTTCATTGGAGGTTCGATGGGATCGGTGATGGGCGAAAAAATATCGCGGGCCATTGATCATTGTATAAAATACAAGACTCCTTTGTTAATTATTTCTAAATCAGGCGGAGCCCGAATGATGGAAGCGGCACATTCTTTAATGCAAATGGCCAAAACGTCGGCTAAATTAAGTTTGATGGCCCGAGCAAAAGTTCCCTTTATTTCTTTGTTAACAGATCCAACAACAGGGGGTGTAACCGCATCTTTTGCCATGCTGGGCGATTTAAACATAGCCGAACCGAATGCATTAATAGGATTTGCAGGACCCCGAATTGTGAAGGAAGCGACCGGAAAAGATTTACCTGAAGGCTTTCAAACATCAGAGTTTCAGCTCGAACATGGGTTCCTTGATTCCATCGTGCACCGAGGCGAATTAAAAAAGAGAATTGCACAATTTCTTCTTTTTTTTAAAAATTAGTTCATTATTTCAAGGATATTGATTATTTTTGCCCAAAATTATAAGCGATGTATTTAACGTCAGAGGTAAAAAAAGATATTTTTAAGAAACACGGAAAATCTGAAAAAAACACAGGTTCAACAGAAGGTCAAATAGCCTTATTCACATTTAGAATTAACCATTTAACGGACCATTTAAAAACCAATCGAAAAGATTTTGGTACACAAAGGTCTTTGATTAAATTAGTTGGTCAGCGAAGAAGCTTACTTAACTATTTAAAAGTAATAGATATTGATAAATATCGAAAATTAGTTGAAAAACTAAACTTAAGAAAATAATTTCCTATCTGCCCCCCGCTAGCCGGGGGGTATTTATTTTAACTATTCTCAATTTACATTAGATGAAGGTCTTTCTATAGATGCATCTATTTAACATCCAATTAATTACACAATTATGGCTCAACAAGCAATTATACAAGAACTAGAAGTCAATGGTCAAAAAATTATATTAGAAACCGGCAAATTAGCTACACAAGCTGATGGATCAGTGGTTTTAAAAGTAGGAGATATGGTATTATTAGCTACCGTAGTTTCTAACCAAGACGCAAAAGAAGGATTAGACTTTTTACCTTTAACGGTTGATTACAGAGAGAAATTTTCGGCCAATGGAAAATTCCCAGGTGGGTTCTTAAAAAGAGAAATGAGACCATCGGACTATGAAATTTTGATTTCAAGATTAATCGATCGCGCTTTACGTCCTCTTTTTCCGGATGATTACCATGCTGAAACCCAGGTTTTAGTTACTTTGGTATCTGCGGATGCTGAAATTATGCCGGATGCATTTGCTTGCTTTGCAGCATCTGCCGCTTTATGTGTTTCAGATATTCCTTTCTTTCAAGCAGCATCGGAAGTGAGAATTGCCCGTATTAACAATGAGTTTGTAATAAATCCTAAAGTTTCTGACTTAGCAAAAGCTGACTTAGACTTAATTATAGCCGCTACCGAAAAAGACATTATGATGGTAGAGGGCTCAATGAAAGAAGTTAGTGAAGCGGTGATGTTAGAAGCGTTAAAACTAGCGCACGAAGCTGTAAAAACCGAATGTAAAGCACAAGTTGAGTTAGCTAAAAAAACTACCAAATTTGATGTTTACAGAACGTATTCACACGAAAAAAGTGATTTAGAATTGTATGAAAAAATAAAAGCTTTTTCATATGACAAATGTTACCAAATTGCTTTAGCGGGTAACCCAAACAAAAAAGAAAGATCAAAAGCCTTTAAAGGGGTTAAAGAGGAATTTATTGCTACATTAACAGAAGAACAAGCAACAGAACAAGCTTTTTTAATTGGTCATTATTTCCATAAAGTAGAAAAAGATGCTGTTCGTAACATGGTTTTAGACCATAAAAAACGATTAGATGGCAGAACTACTGAGCAAATCAGACCCATCTGGTGTGAGGTTGATTATCTTCCTACTCCACACGGTTCTTCTATTTTTACACGCGGCGAAACACAATCGTTAACCACGGTAACTTTAGGAAACAAATTAGATGCACAAGATATTGATGGCGCTTTTATTAGCGGTACCGAACGTTTCTTATTACACTACAATTTCCCTCCATTCTCTACCGGAGAAGCAAAACCAATGAGAGGTACAGGCCGAAGAGAGATTGGACACGGTAACTTGGCTTTACGAGCTTTAAAACAAGTAGTTCCTGCTGAGTTCCCATATACCATCCGAATTATTTCTGATATTTTAGAATCAAACGGATCATCTTCGATGGCTACCGTATGTGCCGGAACATTAGCGTTGATGGATGCAGGGGTGCCCATTACTAAACCAGTAGCAGGTATTGCGATGGGATTAATTGCAGATGACAAAGGTCGTTTTGCTGTATTATCTGATATTTTAGGAGACGAAGATCACTTAGGAGATATGGACTTTAAAATTACCGGAACCAAAGATGGTATTACTGCTTGTCAAATGGACATTAAAGTAGATGGTTTATCGTATGATGTATTATCACAGGCTTTAGAGCAAGCTAAAAAAGGACGTTTACATATATTAGGTGAAATGGAAAAAACCATTCAATCGCCCAGACCAGATATGAAACCACATGTGCCACGTATGGAGAAAATTGAAGTTCCGAAAGAATTTATTGGAGCTATTATTGGACCAGGCGGAAAAAACATCCAGGAATTACAAAAAACGACCAATACGGTTATTACCATTGAAGAAGTGGGTGAAGTAGGCGTAGTAGAAATATCCGGTGTTGGATCTGAATCGATTGGTTTAGCCATGAAACGCATTAAAGGAATTATTGCAAAACCTGAAGTAGGCGAAATTTATGAAGGAAAAGTAAAAACCATTGTTCCATTTGGCGCTTTTGTTGAAATTTTACCTGGAAAAGATGGTTTATTGCATATTTCGGAAGTAGACTGGAAAAGATTAGAAACCTTAGATGGTATATTGAAAGAAGGAGATATGGTAAAGGTTAAAATTATTGGAGTTGATCCTAAAACAGGCAAACTAAAATTGTCTCGAAAAGTATTAATTCCGAATGATAAAGAAAGTGTTCCACAGGAATAATAAAACCATTTTATCTAAATAAATCTAAAACCGCCCCAAAAAGGCGGTTTTTTTTGTGCAAATAAATTATGGAAATATGGTTAAAACAACTATTTGCCAACTATTTTAGCCCCTATATCTTGTTTAGATCCGAAAATAAAAAGAGGAAGAGAGGATAGATTAATCTATAATAGTAGCTAATTTTAATAATTTAGCGCTGATGATAATTTTAGATCGTTGGGCCTGCTTATCGCTAATTTCGAAGCCATATTTTACTTTTTCTTTCGAAAAATTAATGATACCCCCCATCTGGCAAAACCCTTTTAACTCACTGATAGTTAGCACGCTATGCTTAGGCGATAAATTCACATAATTTAATAATGTAGGAGCGTCTACCTTACCAATATACAATATATGTATTTCGGATAACTGAGAAAGATTTTCAATTTTTCTAACTAAAAGTTTTCGGTTGTTCACCTGTACATTTTTGGCAATTCTATATAATGATTCGCCAAAGGGTTCATCGCCAATTAAACCTAAAACAATAGAAGAAGTATCGGTTTTAAATTTTGCATCGGGCCACTCGCTAAACTTAGCAAAATTGCATACAAAAGCAGCCTTAATTTCATACTCTGTATAGTTTTGAGCACGCATAGCATAACTACCCGTAAATAGTAATAAAATAATATATATAAATCTTTTTATCATTTAATAATTAAAAGCTCTACTCTTCTATTTAGTTTTCGGCCTTCCTCGGTTTTATTATCGCCCATAGGATAGGTATCCGCCATATTTTTCTTTAAAATACTTTTTTCAGAAACGCCGCAATCTTTTATCAAAAAATCAACCACCGAACTGGCTCGCAAGTTCGAAATCACATATTTAGATAAAGGAGTACCCATATCATCGCTATGACCCGAAACTTCAATTATTTTATTATCGAGGTTTTGTGAGCAAATGGTTTTTAATTCTTCTTTCTTTTCTTCCGAAAGGGTCGCGCTATTCGATAGAAAATATATGATTAAGTCAGGTTTTCCAACCGTTTGATGTTGCTTGGTAATCAATTCCAGATTTTCCAGCATTTTTAAATCTCCACTTTCAATAATTTTTGAAACAATTTCTAATAAATTATTATAATATTTATTTTCACTGGTGTTATTCTCGGTTAAATATTTATCCATGTTCCTTAAGGCCTCGGTATCAGAACTTACAATAATTTTTTCGATTAATTTTAGCAATATCTCTTCTTGAGAGTCCATTTTAACTTCTCTGGCCACACTATCCTGACTGAAATTACTGGTTATTTTAACCCCTTCAATTGCGTTTTCTTTCATTTTATCCGGGTATAAATAAATGGTTTGTTGCAATTGATAATAATACGACTGCTCCGGCACGTGAATATTGAAGGTATAAGGCTTATAACCTTCTGCCTCTACCAACATATCATAGTTTTTACCGGGCGGAAAAATCATGAGGTACTTGCCGTTTTCAGAGTTCGGATTATAAATAAAAAGGTCTTTACTCAATTCTTTATCAATAATTTTAATTCTTATTTTTTGAGGTAATTTGCCATCTTTGGTTATTACCTTCCCTTTAATCAGGGTTAAGGGAATATTTTCTTTTGGCAGAGTTGCTCTGTATATATCAAAACCTCCATCGCCCCCCTCTCTGTCCGACGAAAAATAAGCCGCTCTTCCGCTTGCTACAATAGAATAATTTTTTTCATCTCCTATGCTATTGATGGGTGCTGGTAACAAAACAGCCAGTTGCCACTCATTTTCGTACAATTCACTTTTATAAATATCATATCCCCCTACTCCATTTTTCCGATCCGAACTAAAATATAAAAACTTGCTATTAGGATGCATAAAAGGGGTGATCTCATTCTCCGACGAGTTAATTGAAGGCCCCATGCTTAATGGTTCACTCCAGCGCCCATTTTCCCTCTTAAAAGCCATAAAAATATCATAGTTAGTTCCACCAATTTGCTTTTTGCCCGAAAAATATATTTTATCCTTCGCAAAATTTAAGCAGTACGATTGAATATCATACCCCTTTATTCCATTAAAAAAATTTACTTCCTCCGGTGTAACCCATATGTTTCCCAACGATTTACTTAAAAAAAGCTTACTCGAAAAATTTGATTCTTCAATGGAAGTGTACTGAATTTCTAACCCATCGCTGGTTAAGAAAAACAGCTTTTCAGATTTGTCGGAATTGATAGAAGTAGTAATATT
This sequence comes from uncultured Flavobacteriales bacterium, assembly GCA_964403835.1. Lineage (GTDB taxonomy): Bacteria > Bacteroidota > Bacteroidia > Flavobacteriales_G > JALEGO01 > CAYOHR01. The sequence continues at coordinate 23,780 of CAYOHR010000024.1, read as the reverse complement.
TTTGATCCATTGATTATTCTCATTTTTTGAATAAACAATAATATCTGTATGTTTTGACTTTGTTTTGGCATCATACACCACTTTTGTAAAAGCCAAAACACTCTCATCCGATGATACAAAAGGGGTTGTTTCGTCATAGGGGCTATTCATTTCTTTCAAAAGTCGTTCAATTTTTACCTCATTGTTGCTTGACTGAGCCTGTAACAAAGCTATTTGACAAGCAAAAAGAACCAAAAAAAGCCCAATAATATGTTTGCCCTTTTTATACACGTGTAAACGAAGATAAAACTTTATTAGTGAGACCCAAATTTTGAGCCATAAAATTTAAGGGTTTATACCTAGAACCAACGGGTAATAACAGGTTAATGGGAAGATTGTTTCATTAATTCTGCCTCTCTGCTGTGTTTATTCATCACACTCAAAAATGGTATCCATAAAATAAAGAATTCAAAAAAGTTAATATTCATTAAAAAACAACTAATAACGGGGAATAAAAAGCTTACTAACATCAATTTTTTATCATATTTTTCAGTAAAAAACCCAACCACAAAAGAGATTTGTACCAACATTAAAATCATCCACATAAAATAAGTCACCGCCATGTAATCTAAAAGGCCTGCTATAAATTTACTTTGAAAATGTTCAGGGTGCTGAAGTAAAATTTCTATATTTTGTTTCTGCAAAACATCCGAAAAATAAGCGAGAGAAAAAAAATCTCCACGGAATAGTTTCCATAAACCCGCCGAAACGTATATAAATAAAGCATAATAGCGCACTCCCCGCATGGCTTCATAAAAATACCTTTCGGGCAAAACAAACGGAACCATCACAAATAATAAGCCTATTAAAGAATGCCCATGATGCATAAAATAAGAATGAAATACAATGAAATACAGCATCCATAAAACCCAAATTATAAAAGTTATTCCGCGGTCTTTTACCCAAATTAAATTAACAAGCATTCCCAATAACAAACCAAAATCAAAACAAAGAGCCACATTTTTTTGAATAAAAAAGTCGGGGATCTTACATAAATGAAGAAGCCAGTATACATTATCTGCTTCTACGCTTTTTAAAATAGGTTCACCAAGCTGATGAATTAAAGTATGGGAAAAATAGCGATATACCCATATCAAAACCGCACTCACCAACATGAGCCGTTTTAAAAAATAAATATGTTTACTATTTAAAATCAATTAAAGTAGTTTGCTGTTTTTGAAATCCGTTAATCTTATGAATGCTTAATTTAATTACTTTTAAATGCTGAATATCAGTGTTTAAGGTTTCTGATAAATAATGCCTTAACCAAGGTTTAAAGCTATCTCGGGAAAGCGAACTATTCAACAATCTGTTTTTAAATAACGTATTCATTTTAGCATCCTTCATTCTGCCATCAATAGCTATTTGCACTAAACTATCTTTCGTGTTTATCTGATCAAACCCCTTTAACGTATTCATTACCATATCTTTATGTAATTGTGTACGAAAGGCATCGTTTAACAAAATAGTATCGTTGTAAATCAAGTAATAAGAAATAATAGATGGGTTCGATTCCTCGCCCGAATACATTCCGTAATTAAAAAACGGAAAAGTTTCTACTCCCTTATATGTAAAAAAAACCTGCCCAACAATAAATAGGAGGACAAAAAAATAAAGCTTTTTATAATTTTTACGGAGTTCTTTTAAGTACAAAACGAAATAAATTTATCAAAAATACTTATTTTGTAGTCGCATGCGCGTACTTTCTGAGTTTAAAAAAAATATTTTTACGCAAAATCTGGTTTCAGAAGGCGATAAAATTCTGCTAGCTGTTAGCGGAGGCCCCGATTCTACTGCCATGGCGCATTTATTTTACCAGGCCAAAATGCCATTTGCCATTGCCCATTGCAATTTTCAATTACGCGGGAAAGAATCCGATGCCGAAGAGCAATTTGTAAAAAAACTAGCGGCAGAATTAAAAGTTCCGTTTTATGTAACCCATTTCGACACCGAAAAAGAAGCCAAAAATAAAAAAATTTCTATTCAAATGGCCGCGCGGGACCTGCGTTTTAGCTGGTTTCAAAAAATTGCCAAACAACATCAATACCAATGCATTGCCATTGGCACCAATAAAGATGACGTTTTAGAAACCTTTTTTATCAATATGCTCCGGGGAACCGGCATAAAAGGCCTAAGCGGCATAAAAGCCAAAGCCAAAAACATCATCCGGCCCTTATTGCCCTTTACAAAAACCGAGCTAATACAGTATTTAAACACGCATAAACACGCCTATAAAGAAGACAGCTCCAACAACAGCGATAAATACATTCGCAATAAAATACGGCACCATTTAATCCCTTTGTTGCAAGAAATACAGCCCGATGGTCCTCAAAAAATGCACCAGTTAATTGACCTGTTTGGCCAATACGAAAAAATTATTTCTGATCAATTTAGCAGCCTAAAACAACCCTTAATTGAAACCACCAGCGAGTACACGGTAATAAAAACGCGCTTACCCGATCAAACAGACATCAGCGAACCGCTATTATTCGACCTTTTAGAAGAATACGGCTTTCATTATAAAGATGTGTACAATATTCATGCCTCCATGGGCGAATCCGGAAAAAAATTCCAGTCTAAAACCCATACTTTACATACCGATCGGCATCAGTTGTTTATTCACCCAAAAAAAGCCAAGCAAGCGACCGAACCCGATGTTTTTACCATCGACTTAAGCAAAAAAAGCATTTCTAAACCCATTCATTTACAATGGAAAACCATTAAAATACAAGATTTTAAGCTGGCTGATTATACAAAAAATAAAAATATTGCCTGTTTCGATGCCGATGCCATCACCCAGCTAAGCCTTCGCAAATGGAAAAAAGGAGATGCCTTTCACCCCTTTGGTTTAAAAGGAAAAAAGAAATTAAGCGATTTTTTTATCGATGAAAAAATGGCCGCCCACCAAAAAGAAAAAAACTGGTTATTGCTGAATAAAAACGACATTATTTGGGTCATCGACCAAAGAATAGACAATCGCTATAAAATTACCCCAAAAACACAGCATGTTTTGGTAATTACTTACACTAAAGCCCTTCCTAATCGTTAAGTTTAGGTTAATAAACCACATATTAACCTTATTTTAAGAAAAATGTTAATAACTAACTGTTTTTTTGGTAACCTAGCCAAGTTACTCCCGTATTAATACCCAAATAAAAAATTATGTATCCTGCATCGGCATTTAAAAAAGTGGAAAAGGAAATAGTTCCTTCCCTTTTATTTGAAAATTTTGACGTTCTGTATACCGAGAGCGATCGAAAAAAGAGACTGCAAGATTTAAGTTACGCTGTCCGCTTAGGCAATAGTATGAAAGGAAAAGTTAAAATCTTTTTTAAAGACAAAGAAGGTAGTAAATGCGTAGAAACTACCATTTGGATGGCCACCGACGAAAACCTCGTTTTAAAATGTGGCACCATTATTCCCTTAAAAAGTGTGTATAAAATCAGTTGCTACTAATAGCATTTGTATAATTTCTAACCGGGGATTTTCGGTTCTTTAGCGCTCCTTAATAGAAGGGCCGAATCTTCCCACCCATTTCCTTATTTTATTCTTTTTTTGGGCGTGCCCTCGCCTTTAAGGGGCTCGGTCAGGCTATCGCTTCAAATCCTCATAGTCTCGTACCCTTCGAGTACCTCAGGGCACAAGACCATTGCGGGTTTTCCGCTTCTATCCTTCACGCGGGTGCAGCTCGTTGGCTGAGGTTACTTCGATAAACTCAGCACAGGGCTCGAAGCCAACAACCCATCACAAAACTTTTATTGTTTGATTTTCAGGCAATTACTTCCAAAAAAAGAAAGCAATTGGTCAATCTGCATATTTTTAGTTAATTTGCCATAATAATGTAACAATAACTTTATGTTGTTATGCGCAGATGTTAGGCTAAATGATTTTCCCACTTAAAATGCACTTTATTTTATTTTTGTTTTTTTTCTTTCCTCAAGATAAGTCTATCAATAACTTACTTGAACATCCTATTAATTTAAAAAAATTCAAGACTGAAAAAGCTAAGAATTATACTAATAGTATAGAGGATAAATGTTCATATTTAATGAACTTCCCGGCCTCTAAAGGATTTGTGATTAAATATTATTTTAATATAGACCAAAATTCTGGTAAATATAGCATGACAGTTTTTAAACAAGGCGAATCAATCGGGTTCTATGATAACTCAGATAATGAAACATTATTATCCATTGAATCTAAGTTTACAGATAAGAAATTAGGAGAACTTGACTTGGTGGGTAAGTCAATTGATAAGTTTATGGAAACATATGGAAAACCTTCATTACAAAGTCAAGACTATATAGTTTATCAAGATAAGGAAAACAGAAGCCTTATTTTAAAAACGGAAAACAAAAAAATAAAATGGTTTAAATACTTAAGAGCTAAAAAGAAAATAAATTTAGATTTATTAAACGATGAGTGTCTCAATAAATTAGTATTAACGCACAATTAATTACTTGGCCTAATCGATAACCCGCCCAGCCCATTAGGGTGCGCCCCCTAACCCCACTCCACCACTTCTTTGGTCTCTATATAAATCAATATTTTTTTAGCGGGTTTAAACTCCACTTCCTGTAAAATTTGAGCATAAAAATCGAGTTGTTTTTGGTGTTCTTCCTTCTTTTGCCCTGTTTTATAATCAATAATTACCCATGCTTCCGGGGTATTTACTACCCGATCGGGCCGTACAATTTCTGCTGTTTCTAATAATATTTCCCGCTCGTTTTCTACCCGAATATCAGGCGCATAATAAGGTGCAATGCTGGGAATAGAAAGAATTTCTTCCAAAACAAGCCCAATGTTTTTTACCTCCTCCGTGTTCAATATTCCCTTTAAAAAATAGCGGTGTACCACGCCTGCAATATCTTCTTTGCTGTAAATATTAGCCAGCAAAGCGTGCATTTTATTTCCGTAATCTAATCCGGCCGATTTTTTAAATTTTTTATTTTCTAAATTTAGCTGAATTTTCTCGCGCCAGGGCGCATTGTATGAATAAACCGGAACCGTATTTTCGCTTATTTTTTCTTCTTTTCGGGTTATTTTTATTTTTTGCCCTTGTATCCAGGTCGCTTGTTCAGCATTCCAAGCTGCATTGTTCCATAAAAACGGTGAATAAAAATGGTGCAATTGGGTATTTTCATCTTTAGCATTGAGTTCCATTTTAGCCACCACCGAAAACGCATACAAACGATCGGCAGCGCGGGTAAATGCCACATACAATAAATTAAAATGATCCAATACATTTTTTTCTTCCTCGGCCCGGTACAAATCCCCATACCTGGTTTCCTTTAAATCTTTGGTGTTGGGCAATAACATAAACGGAAGTCCCTGCAAATAAGGTTCGGTAGGCTTTTCCCAAAAATATTTTTTATGATTTAGGTTATTCAATTTGCCATTAATATTGGGAATAATGACCACCGGAAATTCTAAACCTTTCGATTTATGAATAGTTAATAACTGCACGGCATCAGAATCTTCCGAAACGGCCACTACCAGTTTGTGCTTTTTGCGCTCCCAATAGTCTAAAAAATCGTACACCGAATTTTGCTTTTTACTCTGAAAAGCATATATAATATCTAAAAAGCTTTGTATAAACGCACTTTCTTTTGCATTAAACTTTAGATAAAAAATTAAATTTTCAACCAATTCATACAGCGAAAAATGCGCCCATTCGCTTTCCGAAATACCAAACTGCCGCTCAATAAAAAGCTCTATTTCATCGGGTTTGTTTACTAAATTCAATAATTGATCGGCCTGTACCAGCTTGTTTTTATACAAATTGCTCAATAATTTAGCCTGGTTTTCTGATGATTCCTTTCGGTTTAACCACCTCAAAAAAGAAACCATGGTTAAAATTTCGGGTGATGAGCTTAATAAAAGACTTTCAGAAGAAACAATGGGAATATTTTCTTCAATTAGAACCTGGCTTATATTTTGCAAAGTTTTATTATTCCGGGCTAAAATGGCAATATCTTTCCAGGCATAACCATCCGCAACACAATCCCGAATAATTTGTACAATGTAATCATAATCAATAAAGGAAGCGTCTTCAAGTTCCTCTGTTTCTGCCTCTTTTTTCTCGTTTACTAAATATTTAATCTCAATATATCCTCCTGTATTATCTTCTTTAAATTGTTGCTTTTGCTCAAAATAAATAGGTGCCCATCGCTCTGATAAAGACAAAGCCAAATGTTCGAAAAAATAATTATTAAATTCAATAATTTCGCGCTTCGATCGGTAGTTTTGGTTTAAAGTCAGCGTCTGAAAATGCATGTCCCACTCTTCTGCACTGGCAACATATTGCTTTTTAAAAGGATCGTGAGGTAAATTCATAAATTGCTCCACTTCACCGCCTCGCCACCGATAAATAGCTTGTTTTCCGTCGCCCACCACTAAATTTTTCTTCCCATTGGCAATAGAATCTTCTACCAAAGGCAACAAATTTTGCCATTGCAATTTAGATGTATCTTGAAATTCATCCATCAAAAAATGTTTATATTTCTCGCCAATTCGCTCATAAATATAAGGCACAGGCTCCTTCATAATAATTTCAGAAATTCGCTTATTAAACTCCGAAATATGAACCTGGTGCAATTCGTTCATAATTTGATGACTAAATTTCTTAATCTCATTCAATAAAACCACCGGGTATAGCGTAGCATCTAGCAACGAGCATATAATTGCATCGTGTTTATGTTTTTCTAAAATTTCCTGTATGCTTTGTAAATAGCGGTTAATATCGTCATGTACAACATCCATTTTCGCTTTGCTGCTTCCATCTAAGGTATTGCTGTACCATTTTCCTTTATCTATGCCTACCCGCGCATGGGTATTGAGTAAAAAATCGGCAAATTTGGTAAAAATATTCGAATTTATTTTTGCTTTTACCTTTCGCAAATAAGCAGGCAAGCCACTTTTAGTGCTATAGGCAAACCAATCGTTTTGTATTTGATGTTGCTGCAATAATTGCTCTAAACTTTGTATGGGCAACAATAAAGCATCGGCAAATTCTTTCTTTTTATCCCGTATATTTTTTAAAATTGCCTGAAACTCTTGCTCCCCAATTTCGGCCTCCGTATTTAAAAACAAATGCGCATCTTCATCTAAAATTTTATGCGCAAATTCTTTCATAATTTGGTCAATTTTCCAGTTTTTTTCGACCAGCGTATTCGACTTTAAAAATTCGAGCAAAAGCTTTGTTAACCAGGGGTTTGTGCCCGCTTCTTTAAACAGCGCATCGAGGCATAATTCAATAATGGCCTCATCATCTAACTCAATTTCAAAATGCAGGGGTAAATCCAAATCGTACGAAAAAGATTTTACTATTTTAAACGTAAATTTATCAATGGTCGAAATGGCAAAATCAGAATAATGGTGCAAAATATGCCACAATACCCGCTCGGCCCGGTTGGAAAGCGTTGTGTCCTCTACTTCCAAAACAACGCATAATTCGCGCTTTAAATCGTAATATTTATCGGTTTCAACCAGCGATTTCGATAGTTCTTTTAAAGCCAATAAAATCCGGCTTTTCATTTCCGAGGTGGCCTTGTTGGTAAACGTAATCGCTAAAATGTTTTTATAACTATAACTTGCGTCGTTTTTTAAAATTAATAACAAATACTCCTTAACCAAAGTATAGGTTTTGCCTGATCCGGCCGATGATCGATAAATGGTTAAGTAATTCATGAAAAAATTTCAACCTCTAAAATAGGTCAAATATTTAAGTTGAGAAGCTGATGTTCTTAAAATAAATGGTATTTACCCCTCAGGGCAAGCGCTGCAGCCAAAATAAAGAATTGGCTAAGATCTTGCCAATAAATCCGATGAGCTCTCCTTCAATCTCTTGTTCATCTAAGGAAACATCGGTAGGTTGTTTGGTGATTAAAAATTTCATTAATATTTAGATAATATATTAACCAAATACACTAAAAATAAAGCAAAATAGCTAATATATTAGTCGTTTTTAATAATTAAAGAGGGAACCCAAAAAATGATTATTTTTGGTTTTTATTGATAAGGAAAATCAATTAAAAATTAAAAAAAATAACCACAACCGGTTGGGGCTGTTGAATGTTAGCCGTCACCCATAACTGACCTTAACTAACAAACGAATAGACAAAGACTAAGTATGACTGAAAAAGAAGCCATTGAACTTTTGAAGCACCACAGCTTTACTCACGAAGATATTGACAATCCCAAAAGTGAAAAAGGATTTTTAGGAATGTTACGACCTTTTCAAGGAGAACTTTTTGAGAATAATTTTCACGAATTAATGGAAATTATAAAAGTGCTTAAAGGACAATTTGACAAAGACAATATTGACAGACAAATAATTTCAAACTTTTGGAGTATTTGCCATTTAAGTAGAGCTTGGGCGATTGAACAAGACGGAATGTTAAGACGAAATAGTTTAATTTCTGACAATCAAATAGAGTTGCTTTCAAATTGGACAGACTGTATTTCATATACGATAATGAATTTGCTAGATGGACTTCCTGATGAAGTAGCGTTTGAAACCTATAAATTTTATTTAGAAGACAAAAATGAAGAGACTGAAGAATGAATTTGGGCGAACGGCTAAAGGAGTAGCCCGCCCAGCCCATTAGGCCGGGGGAGGCCTCTCAAATGAGCCCTTGTGGCGAATTCATGAATAATCTAGTTCTATATAGTTCCTACAACATACAAAAACAAAAAACCCCATAACTTTTACTAGTTATGGGGTTATATTAAAAAGACTCGTGACTTTCGACACGCGACTCAATTATGCAGTAACTAAACCAGCTTCTTTAATGGTTTGTAAAATTCGAGCAGTAATTAAATACGGATTTGCGTTAGACGCTGGTCTTCTATCTTCCAAATAACCTTTCCAACCATTTGCTGGTAAAGAAATCGGAATTCGGATAGATGCACCTCTATCGCTTACGCCATAAGAGAATTTATCAATGCTTTGTGTTTCGTGTAAACCAGTTAAACGCAATTCGTTAAACGAACCATAAACAGCAATATGGTAATTATGATTTTTACGGAACGACTCACAAATTCCTTTAATCAACTCTTCACCACCTACTTCTCTCATTTCTTTATTTGAGAAGTTAGTATGTAAACCTGATCCATTCCAGTCACCAGTTACAGGTTTTGGGTGGAATTCAACACGTAAATCATATTTTTCAGTTACTCTGTATAATAAATAACGACATAACCATAAATCATCCGAAGCTCGTAAAGCACCTTTACCAAGTACTTGAAACTCCCACTGTCCTAATAAAACCTCTGCGTTAATACCGGTAATTTCAATACCTGCTTCTAAACAAAGATTTAAGTGCTCTTCAATAATATCTCGTCCGGCTACGTTTCCGTGACCAACTGAACAATAGTACATTCCTTGTGGAGCCGGAAATCCTTTTTCTGGGAAACCAATAGGTCGGCCATCGTCTTCTACTAATGTATATTCTTGCTCAAAACCAATCCAAAAATCTGGATCATCTTGAATTTTACTTCTGTGATTGGTATCGTGAGGCGTTCCATCAGGATTTAAAACTTCACATAAAACTAACCAGCCATTTGCTCTTTCTGGATCCGGAACAATTCGTACCGGTTTCAATAAACAGTCAGAAAATCTACCTTCAGCTTGTTTAGTAGAACTTCCATCATAAGACCACATGGGGCAATCTTTTAAATCTCCCTTAAAATCTTCATCTAAAATTTTTGTTTTACTTCTTAAATTAGGCTCTGGGGTATATCCATCTAACCAAATGTACTCAAGTTTAGCTTTCATTATTTTATTTTTAAATTTTAATTTTACAAAGCTATAAATTTATTTAATACGATAAAAATTTTTTTTATACTATCTTTTATAATGTAATCATACAAATACCCCTTATAAAAAAATTATTTCTTTAAAATTGACCGAAAACTCTTTAAAATTAAGGTCTTCCAAAATTAAAACTCCACTATCCTCTACTCCTATAATACGTGCTTTTATGGGCTCATTTTTAAAAATAAAATCACTATACTCTCCCATTTTATATAGATTCCGGCAATATTCATTCTTAAATTTTTTGGGATTTTCCTTAAAAGCAAAATAGTTCTTATTAATATACCCCAACAGGGTATTTAACTCTTCCATGGGGTCCAAATCCGTTTTATTAAACTCTTTTAAAGCCACAGCCTGTATTGATTTTGATTCATTTTCACGAAAAAAGAATTTTTCTTGATTCAAATTTAATCCTATTCCAATCACCGCATGTTCAAGCAACGATCCCTTTAATAAATTCTCAATTAAAATGCCAGCCACTTTTTTGCCATTTATTAAAATATCATTGGGCCATTTAATCCGCACCTCTACATCCCATTTCTTTTCCTGTAAGTATTCAAAAAGACTCACACATATAAACTGGTTTAAAAGAAATTGTTCGGTCGCCCTCAAAAAAGTAGGCTTCAAATAAATGCTGCATGTCAGATTTTTATTTGCTTCACTTTCCCATATATTTCCACGCTGTCCCTTCCCCTGGGTCTGATTTCCGCATACCACAACTTCCCCCTCAAATATGCCATTTTGTCGTATTTTTTCGATGGTATAATTATTGGTTGAGTCGAGGATCTCAAAATAATTTATTTTTGAACCAACCAATTTTAATGCTTCCATTTGCCAAAGATTATAAAGGAATATTACATTTGCACTAATTAATAAACAAAAATGCATTCTAACTTGTTATCATGATAAAAGTAAAAATAAAAGATAAAGCAGATAGCAAATTGGTTAATACCATTATTGAAGCATTAGATGATAAAAAAGCAAGTGAAATTTGTTTCATTGATTTAACAGGCATTCCGGTTGCTATTTGTGATTATTTTGTGGTTTGCCACGCAGCCTCTAAAACGCAGGTTTCTGCTTTGGCAGGTTGGGTAAAAGAAAAAGTACAGGATGATTTAGGCATTAAAACCTATCATGCAGAAGGGTTTCAAAATGCCGAATGGATATTGTTAGATTTTGGAAGCGTGATTGTACATATATTTGAAGAAGAAAAAAGACATTATTATAAAATAGAAGATTTGTGGGCAGATGCGCCTATTATAGAAATTACCGAAACTGAACCATCCTATGAACCCAGAACAAGAAAAACAAAGTAAAATACCAAATACCAAAAAACCTAAATTCAGGTTTAATTTCTATTGGATTTATGCCATTATAGGCGTAGGTATCATTATCACTCAACTGTTTAATTGGGGCGAACCGGCAAAAACCACTACCATGGATGATTTTTTATATTCCATGTTAAAAAATGATGATGTCGAGAAAGTAGTAGTTGTTACCAATGAACTTATGGCCGAAATCTACATTAAAAAAGATAAGTGGACCGAGCCTAAATATGAAAAAATAAAAGAAAAAAACGAAAAGAAAACCTTTGGCCGTACACCCGACTATAAATTAAAAATATATTCGGTCGAGTCGTTTAAGTCCGATATCGATAAAATTCAGATGGATAAAGATCCTTCTAAACAGGTTGTTTTAGAGTCTGTTGAACGAAATAATTTAATGAACGATATTTTGGGCATTCTTATTCCCATCCTTATATTTGTTGCTATTTGGTTATTTATTATGCGCAGAATGGGCGGTGGATCGGGTCCCGGAGCACAAATATTTAATATCGGAAAATCAAAAGCCACTTTATTTGATAAAGATGCGGGTGTAAAAATAACTTTTAACGATGTTGCCGGCTTAGAAGGCGCCAAAGAAGAAATTGAAGAAATTGTAGATTTTCTTAAAAATCCTAAAAAATATACCGATTTAGGAGCAAAAATTCCAAAAGGAGCCTTATTAGTAGGCCCTCCCGGAACAGGAAAAACATTGTTAGCTAAAGCCGTTGCCGGTGAAGCACAAGTGCCCTTTTTCTCTTTATCAGGTTCTGATTTTGTTGAAATGTTTGTGGGTGTAGGTGCATCACGAGTGCGTGATTTATTTAAGCAAGCCAAAGAAAAATCGCCTTGTATTATTTTTATTGATGAAATTGATGCCATTGGACGTGCTAGAGGTAAAAATGGAGCTTTTAGCTCTAATGATGAGCGTGAGAACACCTTAAATCAATTATTGACCGAAATGGATGGTTTTGGTACCAACAGCGGAGTTATTATTTTGGCGGCCACCAACCGTGCTGATATATTGGATCGCGCTTTATTGCGCCCCGGTCGTTTCGATCGCCAGATATATGTAGATATGCCCGATTTAAACGAGCGAAAAGAAATTTTTAAGGTGCATTTAAAACCTTTAAAACTAGATGCCGACTTAGATATCGACTTTTTGGCCCGTCAAACTCCCGGATTTTCCGGAGCAGATATTGCCAACATTTGTAACGAAGCCGCCTTGATAGCTGCACGTAAGAAAAAAACCATGGTTCAAATACAAGACTTTTTGGATGCCGTAGATAGAATTATTGCCGGTTTAGAGAAAAAGAATAAAATTGTGACCAAATCAGAGAAAAAAGTAATCGCCTACCACGAAGCCGGCCATGCCACCGTAAGCTGGTTGGTTGAGCACGCTTCGCCCCTGGTAAAAGTGACCATTATTCCCCGTGGCCGCTCATTAGGTGCTGCCTGGTATTTACCGGAAGAACGTCAAATTACCACCACCGATCAAATTTTAGACGAAATGTGTGCCGCCTTAGGTGGTAGAGCTGCAGAAGAAATTGTTTTTGGAAAAATATCCACCGGCGCCTTATCCGATTTGGAAAAAATAACCAAACAAGCCTATGCTATGGTTACCGTTTACGGTTTAAACGATAAAATTGGAAACTTAAGTTATTATGATTCATCGGGTCAAAACGAATATTCCATGTATAAACCATACAGCGAAAAAACAGCGGAAATCATCGATCAGGAAGTGAAATTATTGATTGATAAAGCTTATACCCGATGTAAAAAAATATTAACTGACCATAAAGTGCAATTGCAGGCTATTGCTGAGCGTTTATTAGAAAAAGAAGTCATCTTTAAAGAAGATGTGGAAAATATTCTCGGAAAACGCCCCTTCGAAATAGAAGAAGCTATAGAAGTGAAAGTTCCGGCAGCAACCTTACCTATTGTAGAAGCAGAGGTGGTAAATCCTTCGGTAGTAGAAGGAGTGGAGAATAAAACGGAGCCGGAATCGCAAAATCAGGCTCAATCATAATCTTCCAAAAAATTAAAGATGATCAGAATATACATCCCCCTCATCTTCTTAATCTTATTTATCAGCTGGATTTTGTATCGTTGGTTGATAAAAAAGGACCTCAAACAAAACCTCAACGGCGTTTATCTTGGGAGTTTCTTTTTTGCCCTTTGGGGAATTATTTATGGGCTTCTGCTTTAGAAACTAACTAGTCATTTCTAATGTATAGTTCTTAATTGCTTTATACCTTTCAATAGCCCTATTTCTCGCAAACACATGATCTACCATGGGTTTAGGATACCTCAAAGGATCATCAAATTCAGGCACCCAACTCCGTATATATTTTAGTTCGGGGTCAAATTTTTCGGTTTGTAAGCTAGGATTAAAAATTCTAAAATACGGAACCGCATCACAGCCCGTGCTTGCGGCCCATTGCCACCCTCCATTATTAGCTGCCAAATCAAAATCTATCAGTTTTTCGGAAAAATACGCTTCTCCCCAACGCCAATCAATAAGCAAATGTTTGCATAAAAAGCTTGCTGTAATCATACGCAGCCGGTTGTGCATAAACCCTGTTTTGTTTAACTCCCGCATACCGGCGTCAACAATAGGATATCCTGTTTTTCCTTCACACCATAAACGAAAATTTTCTTCATTATTTTCCCAAACAATGGCATTATATTCCTTTTTAAAGGCACCTTTTGTCACATGCGGAAAATGATACAAAATACCCATATAAAAATCTCTCCAAATCAGCTCATTTAGCCATGTTTCATTTAATTGCAGCGCTTTAGAAACCAAACTCCGAATAGAAATAGTTCCAAACCGCAAATGCACACTTAACTTGCTAGTGCTATTCATAGAGGGATAATCGCGATTTTCATGGTAATTTTTAATAATTTCTTCCAATAATTCGCTTCCGGGGAAGGTAAAATTTATGTTTTTAAACCCTATATCTTCTACAGAAAGAAGGGAAATAGGATTTATTTTTAGAAAATTCTGAAAATATGTTTGGGTAGGATACGGCTTTACATAAAAAGGACTTAACTTTTCTTTATAAGCACGCATGTATGGCGAAAACATAGTATAAGGCTTTCCGTCGCCTTTTACTACTTCGTTTTTCTCAAATATAACCTGATCTTTAAAGGTTTTAAAAACAATTCCTTTTTCTTTTAAAAGATTTGAAATTTGAGCATCACGCTCAATGGCATAAGGTTCATAATCATGATTTGCATATACATTTTTAACAGCCCATTTTTCTATGAGGTTTTTATAAATATCGACCGGATTGCCATATAAAACAACTAAATCAGTACCTAAACTTTGTAATTGTTTTTTAAGTTTTTTTATTGTTTGATGTATAAACAGGACTCTTTTGTCTGAATGATCTTCTAATTGACTTAGAATAGTAGTATCAAAAATAAAAATAGGGATAACAGCAGAATTCTCTTTTAAAGCATAATATAACCCTGCATTGTCTTCCAAACGAAGGTCACGCCGAAACCAAAACAAACTTAGCTCCGCTTCCGAAAATTGATGTGGCGGTATAGATAAAAACTCATTATTCAAAACCTATCGGGCATCTTTTAAAACTTCCATCAAAGCTTTTTTAGCTAAGTAAATTCTGCTTTTAACGGTTCCTAAAGGAATGCCTAACTTTTCGCCAATTTCATGGTATTTATAACCATCAAAGTGCATTTGAAATGCAAGACGATAATCTTCTTTTAAATGACTCAATTGTTTCTTAATTTCCTCATACCCTAAAATGGCTTCAGGACTGGTATGTTCATCAATTTTATTAGAAACAATCATAGAATTAATATCCCGTTTATCAACAAAAGCTTTTTGTCGGGCGGCACGGTTATAATTATTAATGAAGGTATTCTTCATAATTGTCAATAACCAAGCCTTAAAGTTGTCATTTATTCTAAAATGATCTTTATATAACAAAGCTTTTAAACAGGTTTCTTGAGCCAAATCTCGAGCGTCGTCCTCATCCCTGGTTAAGCTTAAGGCAAAATAATGCATAGGTTGTCTTAAACTAATGAGCTTTTCGTTAAATTCAATACTTTTCATTTTGTTTAATTTATTATGTTAATTATTAAACAAATATACCAAATACTTTTCTTTCGATTAATTATTGTTTACTTTTTTTATAAAAAGATTAAACATTTAACGACATATTAACACTTTTTAACACTATAAGTGCTTTAAGACTTCAATAACTTCCGAATTTCTTTGTTTTGCAGCGTAATTTGTCGGTTCAGGTCGGTTTTAAAAAACGCTTCATGAATAGAGAAAAGTCCCTGTATTTTATTGCCTTTGTTGGCTTGCTTCCAACAATCACAAAACCATTGCTCAAACAGTTGGTATTTAAATAAATCAAAATCTTGTCTTATTTTACCTTCCTGCTCCACATGTTCATCAATATAATTCAGGAATCCATCGGCCAGTTCTTCCGGAAATAAGCTCTGCCACTTCGAATTTGGATGCGCTTTACTAAAATCTAGGTTTTTAGGCAAATAAATAGGTTCAGCAATTAGTTCATAATCTTCATTTACAGGCCAGCAAGCTAGGTTTAAATCATCGTACTCATATTCAAAACACAGGGCTTTCAGGTTTTCTTCTGCCTCATCTTCATCCCACTCAAACGGAAGGGTTTTTATAATAATTTCCAACTCTTTTGTAAACGATTCTTTTATTTGATTTAAAAAAGACTCAAATTCCAGCTTAATTTCCTCTATTTTCATGTCTTCAAATTTAAAAATTGGCAATACCTGCCTAATTTTCAAAATTACTAAAAGGAAACATCACAACCTTGATAAATTAAACTTTATAACAATTTAATGATCCCTTGATTTTTACTAATAACTCCTTACATTTGTATTCTCATGCATCATCACCAAGCTCATTT
The DNA here is from genome assembly GCA_964403835.1 of uncultured Flavobacteriales bacterium. Taxonomy (GTDB): domain Bacteria; phylum Bacteroidota; class Bacteroidia; order Flavobacteriales_G; family JALEGO01; genus CAYOHR01. Next base: position 7,680 of record CAYOHR010000024.1, on the reverse strand, counting down.
TAAGAAAACAGTCATTGTATTTTTGCTCACCCTCATTATTTCTTTATCCGAAATATATTACGGCATAAGCACGCATTCACATGCCCTAATGACGGACGGCTGGCACTTGAGCATACATGTAGCCGTATTTGGATTGGCCATTTTAGCCTATTTAATTAAACCCAAACGGACCTACGAACTTTTTATTTTAGATTATAGCGGATTAATAATAGGAATCAGCATTCTAGTTATTGGCGCGCATTCTTTAATAGAATCCATCACCTCTATATCAGAACCCCGCATCATCGATTTTGAAAAAGCTATTCTCATATCTACCCTTGGTTTTAGCATTAACTTAACCAACATCCTCATTTTAAGACCTGAAGTAGCCTGTGGCGACAATAACCTGAAAGGGATTTACCTGCACATTATTTTCGATTTACTGACTTCTATCGGCGCCATTATTGCGCTTTTATTGGCAAAATATGCCAACATTCAAAAAATAGATGCTGTTGCCGGAATTTTAATTTCTTTGGTAATTATTCGTTGGTCAGTTTTATTTATTCGCGATGTATATAAAAAATTAAAAAGCTAATGAAAAATCAAGCATCAAAAGTTGAAGGTCAAGGTAAACACGCGACACAAGACACGCGACACAAGACTGTATTCTATAAATATCAAGGTACGGGCAATGATTTTATTCTGTTAGATAATAGGAAAAACAACATTCATCTTTCCCGACCACAAATTGAACGCTTTTGCAACCGCCGCTTTGGTATTGGTGCCGATGGACTAATGCTATTACAAAATAAAGCCGGGTACGATTTTGAAATGGTATACTACAATTCGGACGGACGTGAAAGCAGTATGTGTGGCAACGGCGGAAGATGCATTAGCATGTTTGCCAATAAATTAGGCATTATTCAAAAAAAAGCTACCTTTTGGGCCATTGATGGAGAACATGAAGCTTCTATTTCTAATAATCAGGTTCGACTGAAAATGCAAGATGTTTTAACCTGGAAAAAAACAAAGGAATATTTGATTGTAAACACCGGGTCGCCCCATTATGTACAACAACAGTCCAATGATATGGATAATTTTGTGGAAAATGCCCGTAAAATAAGATATAGCAAACCCTTTAAAAAGGAAGGTATCAACATCAATTTTGTAAACCCGACGGAAGCTTCTGGTTTAAACATACGAACCTACGAACGAGGGGTGGAAGATGAAACCCTATCCTGTGGCACCGGAGCCGTTGCAGCAGCTATTTTTCAATTTTTAGAAGGCTCTTCAACCAAATCTATCCCTAGTCATCATTCTACTAGTTTTCACCTAGAAACCTTAGGCGGTAATTTAAAAGTGCATTTAAACAAATCCGAAAAAGGCTTTGAAAACATTTGGCTGGAAGGGCCCGCAAAATTTGTTTTTGAAGGAGAAATACATGTCTGATTATCATTTACATAATATACTCCCCTTACCGGAGGTTCCATCGAGCGAATCATCCTATATTATTTTGTCGGGGGTCGATAAAACCCCACCTCATATTTGGATTTCCGTTTTTGGCTATGTTTTTACCATCGATATAAAAGGATACACCTCACATAAAAACTTATCCTCCCTTATTGATGCCTTTAAACGCAACCAAACCAAGTGTATTTTTTTAGAACTATCCAAACCTTTATATACACCCGAATATTTGTTTCAAACCCTTAATCACATTGTGGTTCAGTATGGTAAAATTGTACACGGTAAAACTACCTGCCTTAATCCTCTAAAAGATTATCTTCACAAGGCATATAATCTTGATACGGAGCAAGCCAGCGTTATTTTTGATCTCTTAAAAACATTAAAATCGCAACAGGTATATAAAAATGTATTTCATTTAAATTTACAAAGATATCTATCTGTAGATCAAGGATTTATAATTAAAACATACACCTTAAACGAAATCAACGAGCGCATTTTATCTTTATCGGACGTTTAAGTTTTCGTGAATAATGTAATTCTTACCTAAAAAATTTCATTTAATATCTTAAATTTGCCGGGCAACATCATAGAAAAACTGTAAAATGACAAAAATAAAATTCGGAACTGACGGTTGGAGAGCTATTATCGCTCAGGAATTCACCACAGATAATGTAACGCGTGTAACGGAAGCCGTTGCCATATGGTTGAAAAAAAATAATGCAAATCCGAGTGTTGTTTTAGGCCACGATTGCCGTTTTGGCGGAGAATTATTCACCGAAACCATTGCGAAAGTATTAGCTAAAAACAATATAAAAGTTTTTTTAGGAGAAGGATTTGTTTCTACTCCTATGATTTCATACGGAACTAAAACCTTAAATGCATCTTTAGGAATCATTATTACAGCTAGCCATAACCCTGCCGAATACAATGGTTATAAACTAAAAGGAAGCTACGGCGGCCCTTTATTAGTAGAGGGTGTACAGGAAATAGAAGATTTAATTCCTAACCAAGTAAACGAAGAATATGCAAAACTCAATTTTAATGATTTTTTGAAAAACGGATTGATCGAATACATTGATTTGGAAGGAATTTATTGCTACCACGTTCAAAAAAACTTTGACCTGGAAGCCATTGAAAAATCTGGATTAAAAGTGGCCTACAATGCCATGTATGGAGCAGGTCAAAGAGCCTTTAAACGCATTTTACCTTCGGCTATTTTTTATCATTGCGAACACAATCCTACTTTTTATGGCATTGCTCCAGAACCTATCATGAAAAATTTAGGTGATTTTTCTGATTTTATTAACGAAACAGGAAACGTTAATCTGGGTATCATAACGGATGGAGATGCTGACCGCATTGGTTTAATGGACGGGGAAGGAAATTTTGTGGATTCGCATCATACTATTTTATTGTTGATTCATTACTTAAAAAGTTATAAAAAAATGGACGGCAAGGTGTGTACCGGATTTTCATCGACTGTTAAAATTAAAACTTTGTGTGATAAATTAGGATTAGAATTAGAAGTAGTACCTATCGGATTTAAATACATTTGCGACCGCATGTTAAAAGAAGACGTATTGGTTGGAGGTGAGGAATCAGGCGGCATTGCTATTAAAGGACACATTCCTGAAAGAGATGGTATTTGGATTGGCTTAACCATTTTAGAATACATGGCTAAATCAGGAAAAACCATTCATCAATTAATTAAAGAATTGTATGCTGAAGTAGGCAGTTTTGCTTTCCAGCGCATCGATTTAAAGCTGACAGAAGCTCAAAAAGTAAACATTGTTGACCAATGCAAAAAAGGCTCCTATAAAAGCTTTGGAAACTATTCTGTCTCTAAAATGGAAGATTTGGATGGCTACAAATTCTATTTTAACGACAGCGAATGGGTTATGATTCGCCCATCAGGCACCGAACCGGTATTAAGAACCTATGCTGAAAGCAAAACCAAAGAACAAGCCGAAAATATTTTAAAAGCTACGCACAATACTATTTTGATATAATAACATCATTTTTTAGCTGCAGAATGGGAACTTTTGGTTAATTAATCGTAAAAGCTGAATTGTTTGCGCAATTTTATCTAATTTTGTTCTTTCAAAACTATAGTATATGCTTTCATTCATTCTTTTATGGGCCTTAGGCGGAAGTGAAATTCTTCTTATCGTATTAGTTGTTCTTCTGATGTTTGGCGGTAAAAAAATACCTGAATTAATGAGAGGCCTTGGAAAAGGCATCAAAGAATTTAAAGACGCTTCGAAAGAAGGTGGAGAAGAAAAAAAGGTAGAATAATTACAACTGCTATTTCAAAAAAATTGCCCGGTTGTCTCCGGGCACGTATCTATTTTACATCAAACGCACGTATTTCCACGCATTATTAATCTGTGCGATGCCTTAGAACATTCACGTATCCGTTAAATTCCTTTAACCTTCGTATGGTCGCATCTCGCAAATATAATTTCCATATATACGTACCTTCTTTTACTGGTTCTGTACCATCTAAACCCGAGGTTGTTCCATCCCATTTTTTCTCATACTTAAATGATTCAAAAACTTGTACGCCCCATCTATTAAAAATTCTTAATTCGTAATCTTCCGCTTCTAATCCTGTTACAACCGGTGCAAATACGTCATTTATACCATCTCCATCCGGAGTAAAAGTATTGGGTGCATACATAGAAAATTCAGGAAATACACTTACCCATTTTGTAATGGTATCATAACAACCATCTTCGTTATATGCATATAATACAACAGGGTAACGACCTTTTTCTCCCGGCAATAAATAACTAATAGTATCATTGGTTTCATCGCTGCCATTCGGAAAAACCCAATGCCAACCAACAATGGGCACACTATCAAAAGTAGAAGTATTATAAAAGGTGATCTCCGGATCCCACATACTAACCGAATCGGGTTCATTTCTAAAATTTGCATGGGGTCGTTCTCCTGCTCTTATAAAACAATCAATAGCACTATCCACAGCGCATCCATCCGTAGTATATATTTTTAAAGAAATATCATAACAGCCTGTTTTTGTATACTCCATCGTAGGTGTACAAGAGTTATTGCTGATTTGTCCATTTCCAAAGCTCCATTCGCAGCTAAAAGTTTTATCTGTATTGTTACTAAAGGACACTTCAAAAGGCGGACAACCTTTGGTAACATCTGCCGAAAACTTTACCACCGGATCAATAAAATAGTTAATACTTAATTTAGCAGTATCGTTTTCACAACCCGCACTGGCAATAACCGAATACATAGTAGGTGCAGGATACCCATTTAACATTGTATTAATTTGTTGCGTGGTTTGCCCATCACTCCACAAATACGTAAAATTAGTCCCTTTCCCACCCGAAATTAGAGCCTCTAAAGCAGCTCCCTGTCCTCTACATACGCGGTCATCCCCCAGCATTTGTACCGTTGTTTTTGGGAAAAAATTAAATTCAGCTGTGTCTTTTTCTGAATTACAGCCATTTGCGTCCGTCGCTACTACATAAAATATATCCGATATTTCCGGATGAAAACTAAAACTGGTTTGAGTTAAGGTATCATTCCAATGAAAGGTATATGGTGCAGTGCCTCCCGTTGCGGTACCTGAAAATATATTTAAACTATCAGCACATATATATGGATAAGCCACGTGGGCAGATGCAATAATTTGAGAAGGAGATAAAACCTCAACCGAATCTTTTGCTTCACACAAATGAGCATCTACAACTGTTACATAATACCATCCTGAAGGGATATTTTTAATGGTATCATTCGTATTCAAATTTGACCACCCAAAAGCATAAGGCAAAGTGCCTCCCTGCGGCATTGTAAAAGCCATTCCATCTAATCCTCCGTAACAAGAAACCGCAGTAGACTGCGTAGAAGAAATAGTAGGTCCCGGAATTAATCCAACACATACCTGAACATGATTGTTACACCCAAAATTATCGGTAACGGTAACCTGATAACAATCATCCACCAAAGCATTTGCTGTAGCCGTTGTTTGCGAGCCTGCATTGGCATCCCATAAGTACGTATAATTAACCCCATCTCCATGAATAGAATCAACCGTAGCAGAACCATCCGGATGATGACAGGTAGATGAAACGGAGGAAGTAAATATTTCGATGCTATCCGGCCTTATTAAGGTAACCTGCGCAGTATCTTTACACCCATGTATGTCGGTGGCAGTAAGACTATAATTTCCTGCGGGTAAATTTTGAATACTTTGAGTATTGGCGCCATTACTCCACATGTATGAATAACCTGGTGTTCCTCCAGTTACACCCGGTATTACAGCTCCATCTATCGTATTAAAACAAGTGGGATTGGCTGATGCCAAGTTAATACTAACAGCAAGAGGTTCAACCAAAATCACACTGTCTAATTTTTCACATAAATTAGCATCGGTAATAGTAACCAAGGTTTTCCCGTTACAAAGCTGCGTATTTGGATTGCCGGCACCTCCATTTGCCCAAGCATAGGTGTAGGGTGAAATTCCCCCCACCACCTGAATAGTGGCTGTTCCGTTGCATGAATCGAAACAAAGAGGATTTAAAATAGTATTAAACGCCGATAAGATGGCGTTGGGCTGGGTGATGGTAATGGTAGTATCTTTTTCACACTGATTTTGATCGCGAACGGTTACCGTATAGGTACCTACATCCAACTGAAATCCATGATTATTTCAACACTGGTCCGTACT
>CAYOHR010000024.1:0-1522 GCA_964403835.1 uncultured Flavobacteriales bacterium | reverse complement strand
CACATATACGTAAAGGGTGCAGTACCATAACTGGGAGTCAATAAAATATCTCCCGTTTTAGCATTAAAACACTTTATTTGCGTAACCAAAACATTCAACCTAAGTAAAATAGTATCATGAAGGGTAACAAACGTATCTAAACGACAGTTTTTAGCATCCGTGACAGCAACTGTATACGTTGTATCCCACAAACCTGTAACGCTTGCTGTTGTTGCATTATTAGTTAAATTATCCCACAGATATGAATAGGTTCCATGTCCCCCAAAAGTTTGTAAGGTAGCAACGCCATTGCTATCGGGGCAGGTGGGTTGAGTAACTGCAATAGTAGCTCCAATACGCGTGGGGCCTTTTACTTCAATAAACGTATCATGGGCACAACCGGTAGCTTCTGTAAAGGTAACTACGTAGTTCCCAATTGGTAAGCTATTAATGGCCGAGGTTACAGCATTATTGCTCCAGTTATATGTAAAGGGAAATGCCCCATTTAAAGGCGTAATACTGGCTTGTCCATCAGAAAATCCATAACACGAAACGCTATCCGAGGTAAGTTGTATTTGAATAGGAATTGGATTGTAAATTTGAACATTCGCCTGTTTACTACAATTATAGGCATCTGTTACGGTTAAAACATAGGTTCCCGCTGAAAGATTATAAGCTGTATCCGTTATTTGATTGCCTGCCGCCGCATTCCATTGATATGCATATGGAGGCCCACCACCACTCACCGTAACAGAGCCTTTTCCATCATTACCTCCAAAGCAAGATGTACTGTCAATATTTGCCGTTAACGTTAATAAAGATGGGGGCTGCAAAATGGTAGATGAAATCGTTTTTGTACAGGCATTTGCATCTGTAACTGTAGTGGTATAAGTTCCGGCTGGTAAATTTGATACAGTAGGCGTAACATAAATACTGGCTGCACCGGACCATTGATAGCTATAAGGCGATACCCCTCCACCGGATGTAATAGTAATAGATCCGGTACTTTCGCCAAAACAAGCAACAGAATTTACGCTGTTGGCCAGGGTAAGAACAGGAGGCTGAGTAACAGAGGCTGATTTAGTGATGGAACATCCCCACGAATCTGTAATAGAAACACTATATGTACCTACTCCTAAGCCAGTAGCGGTTTGTGTAGTTTGAGCCAAGGCATCATTCCATACATAAGAATACGAAGCAATACCCCCAGAAGTATTGGCAATAATAGATCCATTGCTTAATCCGTTACACGAAATAGAAGTTACTACTAAATTAGACGTTAAAGCGCTAGAAGGTTGCAGCACTGACTTTTGAGCATTTACAATACAACCTCTTGAATCTGTTAAGGTTACAAAATAAGTCCCGGCAGAAACATTATCTGCGATAGAATCTGTTTGTCCACTTGCATTGGCACTCCAATTATACATATAAGGAGCTACACCCCCACTTGGCGTAATAGTTACTGCGCCATCATTTCCATTAAAACAACGTACATTGGTTGCAGAAATAGTATAGGTTAAGATAGAAGGCGGATCCGTTAAGG
>CAYOHR010000023.1:516-35598 GCA_964403835.1 uncultured Flavobacteriales bacterium | reverse complement strand
CCACCCCTTTTATTTCTACTATTTTCTCCGTTTCGTCGCATCACCCATATGTAGTGCCTGCTCAGTATAAAAATAAATTCCCTTTAGGGAAACATCCGCTTTATGAAACCATAGGATACACTGATTTTGCCCTGCGTAATTTTTTCAAAAAGGCTTCTCAAAAAAGTTGGTTTAAAAATACCCTTTTTGTTATTACAGGAGATCATTGTCAATCTTTGCCTGTACACGATGAATACCTGACCAGTGCCGGCTTATTCTATGACCCGGTTATTATTTACGATCCGAATAAAGCGGGAAGCATTGATTCTAATAAAATCATTCAGCAAATTGATATTACGCCCACTATTTTAGGTATGTTAAATTATGATTTGCCTTATTTTTCCTTTGGTTTTGATGTTTTTCACGAACAAGATGCATTTGCTATCAATTATATCAATAATAATTATCAAATTTTTATGGGCGATTATGTTTTGATGTTTGATGAGAAAAAAACAGTGGGTTTATTCAATTTTAAAAAGGATCCGCTTTTAAAAACAGACCTAAAAGATCAGGAAAATACCATCCGAATAAAAATGGAGATAAAAGCGAAAGCATTCATTCAGCAATATTCAAATGCTATGCTTCTAGATCGTTTAGTGGCTCCTGGTAAATAATATTCGTACATGAATAAAAAATATTGTTTTATTGTTAATCCCTTTTCCGGAACGGATCGCAGGAATATCGTCGCACAATCTATCCATGCTTTTTTTTTAAAATATCCGGATCTGGAGTATACCATTCAAACAACAACAAGTAAACAACATACCATAGAATTAGCAAAAGAAAGTGTTCCCTCTACCTATGATGTAATTATTGCAGTGGGCGGCGACGGAACTGTGCATGATGTAGGTAAAAGACTCATCAATACCTCAAAAACATTTGGAATCGTTGCGCGAGGTTCAGGCAATGGGTTTGCAAGAAACCTGGGCCTGCCAATGAATATAAACCGCGCCCTTGAAAAAATTATTCAGGGAAATACCTTAACTATTGATACCGTACACATAAACGATGAGCAGTTTTTAGGGATTGCAGGGATGGGTTTTGATGCCTTTATTGCAGCAGAATTTGCCAAGAAAAAAAAGAGGGGCTTAAAAACCTATGCCTCTTTGGTAATGAATGATTTTTCGAACTACCCTATTTCCCATTATAAAATTACTTTAAATGGAAAAGTCTTAGAACAAGATGCTTTCATGGTCTCCTTGGCAAATTCGGCCCAATTTGGAAACAATGCTTTTATTGCACCGTATGCCGATATTCAAGATGGTTTATTAGATATTTGCGTTCTGAAAAAATTCCCTTTGTATATGGCTCCAGTATTAGCAGTTCGGTTATTTGCCAAAACCATTGATCGTTCAAAATACATGTCGATATACCAAGCGAGTGAAGTAGAAATTTACAACCCCAATACATTGGTTCATTTAGATGGCGAGCCCTATGAGCTTGACCATACGCTGAAAGTAAAAGTGAATCCTCAATCACTGAGGGTGATTGGGCCCTAATGGCTAATTTTTTTTACAATCTCGACTTTACAATATCATTAATACCTTCAATTTTTTTGGTAAACGTAAAGGTGCAATGCTGAAATTTATTGACGGGCCATCCATTCCATAAAACATAATTTCCGTTGGCGTCTTTATAATTATACGTGGCAGTAGTTTCATTATCAAACTCCCAAATCATAATATCATCTTCTGTTTCTTTTGATGAAGTAGCCGTTTGATTAGGAAAATTAACTTTAACATTGGAGAATTTATGATAAACCACTTGCTGAAAGTACCCATTGTCAACTCCCATTACTTCTAATATATCTTTTAAGCCGCCTGCAGCTGCCGTTGCCTGCAATTTTGCTTCTACAGTAAATCGCTCTTGAACACCCGCATCTAAAAAAAACTCCCCTGTATTAAACCTGAAATTGGCATAATCAAAAACTTGTTTAATCTTTCCGGAAACCTCAATCCATTTAGATCCTCCATATACAATACGTGTAAACATGGGGCCTTGTGTGCCCAACATGCCGTTATCATCGGTTAATTGCATAACCGTAACCGGGAATGCAATGGCACTCAAAATATCTTTTCCGGAAGAATCCGTAGCGGCCGTAAGCTCCCAGTTTCCTTGCATTAAAACCTTGGTTGCGGTTGGCTCTTTTTGACAAGAATAAAAAATGGTTAATCCTAAAAAAAGAAATAAGAATTTAAGGCTTGTTTTTTTGAAAATATTCATAAATAAATTTTTATTGAATTTGACCTAACAAAAATACTGCCAAACTCAGGAACAAACGTATTTTAAAAATTTTAAATATCAAATACTCACCTTGGAACTATCTTAAAAGATTGACATGTCCATGGCGGAGAATTTTTTTATCAATTTTTGATTTAGCATCTAATCGCCATGAGTAAACGCCTTGTTCACAGGGTAAGCCCGATTTGGTTCCATCCCATGCATCTAATGGCTCTTTTGTTTCAAAAACTACTTGGCCCCAGCGATTAAAAACAGTTAATTCAAACTCGGTAAAAGGGGCTCCATCATGATACACTTTAAACACATCATTTTGTTTATTTCCATTGGGAGTAAAGCTATTGGGGATGTATAGAAACAAATCATCATCAATGGTTGTTATATGACAAATGGTATCTATACAGCCTTCATCAGAAGTGCTTATTAAACAAATTTTATACCTACCGGCTTTGGTGCTATCAAAACTATATTCAGGTTCTACCTCAGTACTGAAAAAATTATTGGTATCTAGCACCCAAACATACGATGCCGCATTGCTTGACTGGTTTACAAAGTGAATTTTTGGATTTAATATGGTGGTTGGTTGCGGAATCGCATAAAAATCGGGAGCAGGAACAGAATAAACGTTTATTAGATCATTTTTTGTTAAACTGTCTACACATCCATTGGAATATTGAACTGCTAAACCTACGGTTTGTAAACCGGATTGCTCATATTCATGAAAGGTCAGCAAACAATCGGTACTGGTTGACCCATCGCCAAAATCCCAAAGACAAGAGGTGGCAGTTAAATTATTTACATTGTTATTGATGAAATACGTGAAATTAACTGGTAAAGGAGAGCAACCTGCAGTAGCATCTGTAAAAAAATCGATGTTGGGAACTATTTTAAGATCTAATGGAAAGGTGTCTGTTGAGCAATTATTAGCATCTAAAGCATATACATTTGTAAGGGTGTTGTTTTGAAGGTTGATGGTATAATTTTGACCCACAAAGCCGCTATTATTCCAATGATAAGTGTAGTTGGGCGTGCCCCCGGAAGCCTGAGCCGATAAGGTATTGAGCCCTCTATATAAACATTGTGTAGGGTCAATGACAATATTTACTTTGGCAGGTTCTTGTATGGTAAGAGAAGTATCATGCGTACATCCGTTGTCATCTTTGATTTGAACGGTATAGGTTCCGGGCGCTAAATTTTTTATGGTGTCGTTATTAGCTAAAGTACCATTTAAAAAGTACTGAAAAGGAGCGGTTCCGCCATTGTTTTCAATAAATATTTGCCCATCATTTGCTTGATAACAACTCAGGTCTTCTTGAGACGATTTTATTCCCACAGAGGTTTCTAAAATTGGAAATGGAGCGCTTAGAGCACATTCTGTACCATAAGATACCATTACCTGGTATTCTCCGGTTCCGTTTACTCCAGGAAACACCGAATATACCGAATCAATAGGGCCACTGGCACCCAAAATAGCTATGCTATCTTTATACCATTGATATTGCCCCACACCAAAAGTATCCCGCTCAGCCGTTAATTGAATATCACCGGTACAATAACCTCCGGTTGAAGTAATACTTAAACCTCCAAAACTAGAACTTGTGTTAAGCATAAGACCATCTATATAATAATAATTATAACGATTATCATCAAAAGTAGTGGGAGCACAAGGTGGGCCAATAATTATTTCGGCCATATTTACAGTTGGAGTAAAAGTAATGGTTACCTGTTGCCAATTTGTTGAATAGTTTACAAAAACGGAACCCAATTCTGTCCACCCACTTCCAATATTAAGAGGACAACCTTGACCTCCTAATGGGAGATTTCCGCAATTGGGATGTCCATAAATGGTAAGATTAATGGGATCAGAAGGTCCACCGGGAATACGTAACACATCATCAGCTGTAAAAATATACAATTGAATGGTATAGGAAACCCCTGCCAACATGGGACTCAACAAACAACTTCCTACGTATTCTTTATATATACCAATTGTTGCGTTTACATCATGAAATCCGACCATGCCCTGCCCATCTGGTATTCCGGGAGGCTGATTTGCAATTCCCACTAAATGAGTATAATCACAGGTATTAAAATAATCGGAGGTTGCACTCGAAGCCTGTATCCAATTATCTGCGCAATATAATTCGCTATATGTTGAAGGACAACAATTGGAGTGACTTTCAAAAGATGGGTTGGGAATTAAAGAGGTGACAGTAGCGCTACTGGAAAATAGATGGCATTTGCAATCAGCCGTATCTTGCAAATCTATGAGTCCATCGGCATCATCATCTATGGCATTGTTGCATATTTCTTGAGAAAAAAGGGATGCATTTAAAATAAAAAACAAAAAAACGTATAAAAATTTAGTATTCATGAAAGATTTGATTTGTTTACTAGACGAAGGAAGCTTAATTTAGTTGCCACTATTAAATAAAAATTATGGAAGGCAAATATAACAACATATTAACAAATCTTGAAGATAATACAATGATTATTACTCTTAACCGACCGGATAAATTAAATGCTTTAAACATTGAAACATTTAAAGAGTTAAAAGAAATTATCATTCACGCAGAAAAAAACAAGGAAGTGTATGGTATCATTATCACCGGATCTGGTCCAAAAGCCTTTGTTGCCGGCGCTGATATTTCAGAGTTTTCAAATTTCTCGATAGAAGAAGGGAAATTGTTGGCTGCAAATGGCCAGGAAGTGCTGAATATGATTGAAGGTCTTTCTAAACCTGTCATTGCGGCTGTTAACGGATTTGCATTGGGCGGTGGCTGCGAGCTTGCCATGGCTTGCCACCTAAGAATTGCTTCGGAAAATGCAAAATTTGGACAACCGGAGGTAAACTTGGGTATTATACCCGGTTACGGAGGTACTCAAAGATTAATTCAGTACGTAGGAAAAACAAAGGCGATGGAGCTTTTAATGACCGGAGATATGTTAAACGCACAAACAGCATTAGACTTGGGGCTAGTAAATCATGTTACAACCCAAACTAACCTCATCTCTATGGCTAAAGAACTATTAGCTAAAATTTATGATAAATCGCCGCAAGCAATTAGTAAAGTTATAAAATCAGTGAATGCGTATTTTGATAAAACCGTAAACGGATTTCAGTTTGAAATTGACGCATTTTCGAGCTGTTGCAATACGTTTGAATTGAAAGAAGGTACACAGGCTTTTCTGGAAAAAAGAAAGGCTCAATTTAGAAAATAATGTTAATTTCCTTCGTTGGCTGAGGTTCTCGAAGCCAACGAAAGAAGAATCGCTTTAATTTACAAATCAGATTTGACCTCTCTTAAAAAATTTTCTACTCAAACAATTATTTATGGCTTAAGTACTATTCTTGGCCGTTTTCTTAATTATTTACTCACCCCTTTACATACTAATGTAAATGTGTTTTCTGAGGATCAGTACGGAATCATCAATGATTTATACTCGTATGTTGCATTTTTAATTGTCTTGCTTACCTATGGTATGGAAACGGCTTACTTTCGCTTATCCGCCAAAAAAGATGCCGATCATAAAAAGATTTTTAGCACCATTACTTCCCTCATCATTATCAGTTCATTTGCATTTATTATTTTAAGTTCTGTTTTTAGTCAGCCCATTGCCGATTGGTTAAAATATCCAAAAAATAACGAATTTGTTATTTGGTTTGCCTTTATAGTAGGGCTAGATGCTATTTCTTCCATTCCCTTAGCCAAACTAAGAAAAGAAAACAAAGCCTGCGGATTTGCTATGGTTAACATCATCAGTATTTTTACAAATATTGGATTAAACTTGTTTTTCTTAGCTTATTGTTTACCTCTGTATAAAGCCGGAAAAACCAATGTAATTATTGATTTATTTTACAATCCTTCGTTCGGGGTAAGCTATGTCTTTATTGCCAATTTAGTAGCCAGTTTGCTCAAATTTATTTTGCTTGTTCCGGGGTTTTGGGGACAGTTTAAAATAGATAAAGAGATTTTAAAACAAGCATTTCCCTTCGCATTACCTTTGCTGGTGGTTGGTTTAGCAGGCATGGTCAACGAAACACTGGACCGCATTTTACTTCGGCGCATGCTTTTTAATAGCTTGGGCGAAATTAAAGCAAATACCATTGTAGGTATTTATAGCGCATGTTATAAATTATCTATTATTATAACCCTTTTTATTCAAGCCTTTAGGTATGCTGCCGAGCCCTTTTTCTTTAGTGTTTCTGAAGATAAAAACTCGCCTAAAACCTATGCTGCTATTATGAATTACTTTGTAATAGTATGCTCGTTTATTTTTTTAGGAACCATGTTATTTATCGATTATATAAAATATTTTATTCGCAATGAAGTATTTTGGGAGGGGTTAAAAATAGTTCCAATACTCCTGTTCGCCAATATTTTCTTAGGAATTTACTATAATTTGTCGATTTGGTATAAATTAACCGACAAAACCCGAATTGGAGCCTATATTGCCTTAATTGGAGCGCTCATTACCATTGTTTTAAATGTTATACTTATTCCTCATTACACCTATGTAGGCAGTGCTTGGACTACACTCATTTGTTATTTAACCATGTGCATTCTATCGTTTATTTTAGGGCAAAAACACTTTCACATTCCCTATCCCGTACTAAAAATTGCGTTTTATTTGCTATTTTCATTAGGTTTATGGTTTATTGGCAATACCTTAAAGGATTATACGATAATAAATGCTTTGCTCATAAATATCATCCTTCTTTTTACCTTTATTGGAGTAGTTTTAAAAATCGAAGCCAAAGGATTTAAATCCATGAAAGCTTTTTCTTAAATTTGTATTATGCTAGAAGTAAAAATTATTAATAAATCTAATCACTCAACCCCAGAATATCAAACACCTTATTCGGCAGGATTAGATATAAAAGCAAACATCCCTGAAAATATTATTTTAAAACCGGGTGAACGAAAATTAATTCCGACCGGAATTTATATGGAAATACCTGTGGGTTTTGAAGCACAGGTGAGGCCAAGAAGCGGTTTGGCTTTAAAAAACGGAATTACCGTTTTAAATGCCCCCGGCACCATAGATTCTGATTACCGGGGTGAAGTTGGCGTGATATTGATAAATCTATCCAATGAAGAATTTATATTAAAAAACGGAGACCGTGTTGCTCAATTGGTTTTTGCTAAAACGGAAAAAATAACATGGACAGAAGTGGATGAATTAGTGGAAACCGTTCGTAGCGACGGTGGATTTGGTCACACCGGGAAAAATTAAGACCTATTTACATTGAAAAAACTACTATATATCACATTATTCCTTGCTTTAAGCCATTGGGGTTATGCTCAACCTCCAGGCATGAAAGCAACCTTGGATAGTTGTGTGGTAGAAGTAAAAGTTGCTGATATAAAAAATAAACCCATCATTTTTGCAAACCTCATTATTACAGTAAATCCGACCAAAGATATTTTAAAAGCAAAAACGGATAAACACGGAATTGCATGGGTAAAAATCCCTAAAAAAGGAAGACAAACCTACGAGTTTAAAATTGATTACCGGGGCGATAAATTTGAGTTTGATAGATTATTTAAAATTCCGCAAGATGCCGGGGAGTATGATTTGTCGGTCTCTTTGCGATATGAACCAAAACACATGGTTTTAGCTGAGGTTCAATTTGAAACCAATAAATCGGATTTAAAACCTACTTCATATAGAGAATTGGGAGATGTAATTGAGCTGATGAATTTAAATAGTAAAATGGAAATTGAAATTTTAGGGCATACAGACAGCATTGGAGATCCTCAAAAAAACATAACCCTTTCTTTAGAACGGGCAAATAAAATAAAACAATATTTGGTTCAGCATGGCGTTAATGAAACTAGAATAGTAACTTCGGGGCATGGTCCAAAAATACCCATTGATGATAATTTAACCGAAGAAGGTCGTTCAAGAAATAGAAGGATTGAGATAAAAGTAATTAAAGAATAGAAATCAGTGGTAAATGTGAGAATGTTTAATGGTAATGTAAAAAACATAGTCATTAAACAATTAACCATTTACAATTAACTATTAAAATATGAAAGTAATTATTCCAATGGCAGGTATGGGCAAAAGAATGCGTCCGCATACACTAACCACTCCAAAGCCATTGCTTCCTGTTGCTGGAAAATCAATTGTTGAAAGATTGGTAAAAAACATTACCTCTTTAACTGGTCTAAAGGTGGAAGAAATTTGTTTTGTTACCGGCCGGTTTGGCGAAGAAGCCGAAAAACATTTAAAAGACGTAGCCGAAAGTTTTGGCGCAAAAGGAACTATATGTTATCAAGATGAGGCTCTGGGAACCGCACATGCAGTATATTGCGCAAAAGATGCTTTGGTTGGAAATACTATTGTAGCCTTTGCCGATACTTTGTTTGAAGGAAATTTTAGTTTTGATAACACTTCGGATGCCGTAGTATGGGTGAAACAAATAGACAATCCGGAAGCCTTTGGCGTAGTAAAAGTAAATGATAACAATGAAATTACTGGGTTTTTTGAAAAGCCAAAAGAATTCATTTCAGACCTAGCTATTATTGGAATTTATTATTTTAAAAGTGGGGAAAAATTAAGAAGTGAAATTGAATACCTCATCAATAATAAAATCACAAAATCAGGCGAATATCAACTGACTGATGTGTTAGAAAATATGCGCAAAAAAGGAGATATTCTTAAACCCGGCAAAGTCGATCAATGGCTTGATTTTGGGAATAAAGATGTTTTTATTGAATCGGTTGGTGCCGTTTTAAAATCGAACGGAGAACACCTTGTGTCTAAAGGCATCCATAATTCTAATATTATACAACCTTGCTATTTAGGCAAAAACGTATCTATCAATAACTCTACCATCGGCCCCAATGTTTCTATTGAAGACAATACCATTATCGATGATTGTGTTATTTCTAATTCAGTTATTATGGATAGCTCAAAATTATATTCATCTACCCTTAGCAAATCAATGATTGGAAAATTTGTGTATATGAAAGACAATAAGTCTCCAAAAGAAGTAAACATTGGAGACTATAATACTGTTATATTAACACATGAATAAACTTTTGATAATATGCTCGGTGTTAATTTTAGCATCTTGCCATACGCTAAAAAATAGTCCAAAAAAAGCTCTCACTGAGTCGGAGTCTATTAAACTCCAAGGGTATTTTGTTGAAGCCAATAAGCAAAAAATATTAGGCAATTATATCCAGGCCATTAGCTTATTTGAGAAATGCATTTCGATCGATAAAACCAATGCGGCCAGCTATTACGAATTAGGAAAAATGTATGGCGAATTTTCAAAAATAGGAACCTTTAACCTTCAAAAATCAGAAGAAAACACCCAAAAAGCCGTCGATTTAGACCCCGAAAACGTGTGGTATTTAATGCAATTAGCCGATATCCACGAAATGGGCAAAAAATACAAAGAGGCCATTCGTGATTGCAAAGCGCTTATTAAATTAAAGAACTACAACATGGAGTATTACCAGCGTTTAGCCTCGCTTTATGAAATTACTAAAGAATATAAAAATGCTATTCAGGTGTATAATGATATTGAAAGTAAAACCTCTATTCGCGATTTTACCTCCTTCAGAAAAAGTAATTTATATCAGGCCTTAGGAGATAAGGAAAATGCCGCAAACGAAATAGAAAAACTGATTAAACATGAGCCAAACATACCCGATTATTATCAAAAACTAGCCGAATGTTACATGCAGGCAGGAAATGAGAAAAAAGTACTGGAAACGTATGAAGAACTTAAAAAAATTGACCCGGGCAATCCCAATATTAACCTGTTTTTGGCCAATTATTACGAGCAGAAGGGCGAAAAAGAAAAATCATTTGAAGAATTAAAGCTCGCCTTTGCAAACACAGGCTTAGATGTAGATAAAAAAATTCAAATATTACTCAATTATTATGTCGTTACCGAAAAAAGCGATGCTTTAAAACCACAAGCTTTTGATTTAATTGCCATTTTAACCAAAACTCACCCCACCGACGCAAAAGCTTTCTCTATAGCCGGCGATTTTTATTATCGCGAAAACAATATGGAAGAAGCAAAGAAAAACTTTGCCCAAGCATTGGAATACGACAAAAACAAATTTGCCATTTGGAATCAGCTCTTTGTGATCGATTATAACCTAAAAAACTATGCTGATCTGGCTAAAAACACGGCTGATTGTTTTCAGTATTTTCCCGAGCAACCCTTATCCTATTACTTTAATGGCTTTGCCAATATGCAATTAAAAAACTATACATCTTCCATTGATGCTTTAGAAAAAGGAAAAAGACTAACCTTTGAAAACGAATTATTAATTCAATTTTATGCCCTTTTAGGTGATGTTTATAATAGCATAAAAGAATATGAAAAATCGGATCTTGCCTACGAAGAAGCCCTGCGTTATGATTCCACGAACATGCATATACTCAATAATTATGCGTATTATCTTTCAGTTCGGAATGAAAAATTAGAAAAAGCGGAAAGTATGTCTAAAAAATCGCTCGATTTAGAGCCAAACTCATCCACTTTTGCTGATACCTACGCCTGGATTTTGTATAAAATGAACAACTACGAGCAAGCTTTAATTTGGATTAAAAAATCGATAGAATGGAGTGCCGGTCAAGAAAGCGGCACCATTATAGAACATTACGGAGATATTCTTTTTAAATTAAACAATAAATCAGAAGCGATTATTCAGTGGAAAAAAGCAAAAGAATTAGGCGAAACATCAGATCAGTTAGATCGAAAAATTAAAGATGAAACCTTATACGAATAACTTTTTCATTTTTCTTTGCCTATTAAGTTTTGCCGCCTGTAAATCAAAAAAAATACCGGCCAAAATTGGACATGACCAAGAAACGCAATCGCTTCAATTAACGAAGTATGGCCGCATGGAGGCTCTACTCAACAAAAACACGCCTTCCTTTGAGTATTTAACTTTTAAAATGCACTCCAACTTTGACGATGGGGAGCAAAAGCTAAGTTTTACTTCGAAAGTGCGCATAAAAAAGGATAGTATTATTTGGATATCTACTGATATAATGGGATTTGAAGTAGCCCGAATAAGGATAAAAACAGATTCTATTATTATTTTAAATCGCACACAATCAAAAGTGATGTATTCCAGTTTTGATCATTTATCTAAAAAAATGGGGTTCCCGGTGCAGTTTTCAAGCATGCAAAACAGCATGTTGGGGAAAATTCCTGTTGAATTATCACCGGATCATGCCTTTGAAATAATAGCAGACTCAGCAAATACCAGTATTATAAGCCTATTACAAACCAAAAATAACGCAAACGATACCTTAACACACCTTTACCAATATTTATTCAACATAAGCAACACCCAGGGACTTTTAAATTATTGGAAAATAAATGGGGTGCAAAAAAATATTTCTAACGAAGTAATCAACGATAAATTTGTTGTAGTTAATGCCCTCCAAAGCTTTTATGTCCCTACCGAGCAGCAAATTAATGTCCACATAGATAAGATGATTAAAATAAAAAATGAATTAAATAAAATAGATACTTCTGCGTGTGAATTCCCATTTAATATACCTTTGAAATATGAAAAAGAGACATTTTAACCGTCTTTATTACATAATTCCCTTTTTAAAAGGCTCAAGGAGTATATTTTTTATACTTTCTCTTTTCTTTGTATCTATTGGTTTTGCCCAAGATAAAAAGTCCTTAGAGGAAAAACGAAAAAAAATTCAAACCGAATTAGAACAAGCTTCTAAACTTTTACAAGAAACTAAAAAAAATCAAGAAAGCTCCGTTAACGAACTGCAGTTAATTGGCAAAAAAATTCATACCCGTGAAGAATTAATTAGCACCATTAATTTAGAGGTGAATTTGTTAGATAAAAACATTCTGGCAAAACAAAAAATTATTTTCGCGATGGAGGGCGATTTAAAAAAGCTAAAATTAGAGTACGGCAAAATGCTGCAACAAGCTTTTAAAACCCGCTCTGATTACAATAAAATGATGTTTGTGCTTTCATCCAAAGACTTTAACCAAGCTTATAAACGAATAAAATATTTGCAGCAATATGCCGAATACCGGCTTAAACAAATGAAATTGATACGAAGCACCCAAGTTAATTTAAATAATAAATTGGTTGATTTAAAGAAAGCGAAGAATGAAAAAATAGGCCTATTGCAAAAAGAAAATATTGAAAAAATTGAGTTAAACAAAGAAAGAAATCAACGTCAAGCAACCTTAGAGTCGCTTAAAAACAAAGAAAAAGACTTAAAAAAGGAAATTGATAAAAAACGCAAAGAAGTGGCTAGTTTAAAGAAAGCCATTGAAGACGCTATTGCAAAAGAGATGGAAGCCATGAAAGCCAAGAAAGAAACGGTTGCCGAAGCCAAAGAAACGACCGTGCTGATGGATAAATTTGAGAAAAACATGGGTAAATTGCCCTGGCCGGTTGAAAAAGGGATTATTACCAGCAAGTTTGGCCGACAAAAACACGAGGTACTTTCAAACATTGAAATCAATAATAACGGGATAGATATTACATCGAGCGTAGGTGCAGAAGCACGCGCCATTTTTGAAGGCACGGTAAGTAAAATAATTATTATTCCAAATGCCGGAAAGGCAGTATTGGTGCGCCACGGAGAATATTTAAGTGTGTATTTTCAACTCAACACTATATACGTAAATGCCGGTGATAAGGTAAGCACCTTGCAAAAAATTGGTTCTATTATTACCACCGAGCAAAATAAAACCGAATTACACTTCGAATTGTGGAAGGGAAAAACCATCCTGAACCCTTCTAAATGGTTGAATGGGGCTAATTGATTGGTATGCTTTTTGAAAAATCGTATTAGATTCGCGTCATATATTTATAGCAAATTTGGCAACCTACACGTACACAAGAATTATTGTTCAGGTAAAAAATTAATTACTTTAGCACTCTCAAAAACCACCCTTTGAAACGCAAAATATTTGGCATATTGTTGATTGTATGTTTTGTTGCTCCGGTAGCAACAACATACGTCATGCTTCAGTTTCAAAAAAAGCAAGTAAAAAAAGAAATTAAATGGAAAATGATTGCCGGAATTGACAAAGAAGAACTTGTTTTATTAAAATTTACCGAAAAAGAAATACAGACCCAACTAAAGTGGAAACACGCCAAAGAATTTGAGTACAAAAGTGAAATGTATGATGTTGTTGAAACCAACACGCTAAGCGATACCACGTATTATTGGGTTTGGTGGGATCACCAGGAGACCAAACTCAGCAAGCAGCTTAACAAATTGGTTTCCTTTGCATTAGGTAATAATCCCAAACAGCAGGAAAACCAAAAAAAACTTCAAAACTTTTTCAAATCACTCTATTTCTCAACCCCTGAAAGAAAAGAATATGTTGTTTTTCAAGAAGTTAAAAACAAGCATTATTTTGGACAGAATTTTTATCAATCTCTTTCCGCCTCTCCATCAGTTCCCCCTCCTGAAAAAAGTTAAAAAAACACATTTTAAAATTGTCTGCTTCTTTATTTAGAAGTGGACTAAACCTGTTTTTAACTTTTAAATAAATTACAATGAAAATATTTTTTACGTTGTGGTTGTTTATTGGGCTGGTATGCACTTCCCATTCCCAAATAATAACCGTTAAAGGCAACGAAACCCATAAACCAATAGAATTGGTAACCTTGAAAAGTGCAAATCCCAAAGCATGGGTATCAACAAATGCTGAAGGACAAGCAAATATTTCAGCACTCATGGGTTCGGAGAAAATAGAAATCCGCAAATTTGGGTATAAAACTGAAATTAAAAGCTACGCCGACATACAGAAAATGAATTTTGAAGTAATGTTAACTCTTTCTTCCACTCAATTTGATGAAGTGGTGGTTTCAGCTACTCGTTGGAGTCAAACATCCCGAAACATTCCTTCTAAAATCTCTGTAATTTCTCCGAAGGATGTAGCCTTGTACAATCCACAAACGGCTGCTGATTTACTTGGCTCGTCCGGTGAGGTATTTATTCAAAAAAGCCAACAAGGCGGCGGCAGCCCAATGATTAGAGGGTTTGCTACCAATAGGCTATTATACACCATAGACGGTGTGCGAATGAATTCTGCCATATTCAGATCCGGAAATATCCAAAATGTTATCTCATTAGACCCATTTGCCATAGAAAATACAGAAGTGTTTTTTGGCCCGGGCTCTATCATTTACGGGAGTGATGCAATTGGGGGTGTAATGAGTTTTCAAACACTTACTCCCCAGCTGTCATTAACTGATAAGCCTTTGATAACAGGGAAAACCGTAAGCCGATATTCTTCTGCCAATAATGAAATAACGAATCATTTTGATGTGAATGTAGGTTGGAAAAAGTGGGCTTCAGTAACAAGTTTCACACATTCCCAATTTGAGAATCTTCGAATGGGCAAATATGGCCCCGATCAATATTTGAAAACATACTATGTTCAGCGAGTTGACAGTGTTGATAAGGTGTTTGAGAATGCTGACCCACGAGTTCAAAATCCTTCAGGGTATTCTCAAATGAACCTCATGCAAAAGATCAGATTCAGTCCAAACAAAAACTGGGACTTTCAGTATGGGTTTCATTATTCAGAAACTGCGGAATATTCCCGTTATGACCGGCATTTAGAGACCCAAGGGAATGGACTGCCCTCTTCAGCAGTATGGAATTATGGCCCACAAATTTGGATGATGAACAACCTCTCTATCACACACAAAGGCAATAATAAGGTGTATGATAGAATGGCCGTGCGACTGGCACAACAGTACTTTGAAGAGAGCCGGATTGACCGCAAATTTAACCATCATCGCTTGCGTAGCAATTTAGAAGAAGTGCAGGCATACTCGGCAAATATGGACTTTGAAAAAAGTGTAAATAAGCACCGATTTTATTATGGTGCCGAATACGTGTTGAATGATGTAATCTCAACAGGAACCGCAGTAGATATAAGAGATGGAAGTCCTATGGATGTACCCGACAGATACCCTGCTTCTCAATGGAGTAGCTATGCGGGTTATTTGAATTATCAGTTTCTCGCTTCTGATAAATTTCTGATGCAAACCGGAGCAAGATATAGTGCATTCAACATGCAGTCCGACTTTACCCGTCACCTTCTTTTTTTTTCGTTTGACTTCACCAGTTCCACTGTAAAAAACGCTGCAACTACAGGAAGTCTAGGGCTTGTATACACCCCTACCGAAACTTGGAAAATCAGCATAAACGGAAGTACCGGGTTCAGGGCTCCAAATGTGGATGATATAGGCAAAATATTTGACTTTGCCGGCGGAGAAGTAATTGTGCCGAACACCTCTTTAAATGCTGAATATGCCTACAACGGAGAGCTAAATATTTCAAAAATATTTGGTGATGTTGTAAAATTGGATGCAACGGGTTTTTACACGTATTTGGATAATGCCATGGTTCGCAGAGCCTTTCAGGTAAACGGGCAAGATAGCATTATGTATGATGGGCAGATGAGTAAGGTTTTTGCTATTCAAAATGCAGCCTACGGAACCGTTTATGGTTTCAATGCCGGAATAGAGATTAAACTACCATCAGGATTTAGTTTGTCGTCACGCTATAATTACCAATTAGGCAGAGAAGAAATGGATAATGGGAATATTAGTCCATCTAGGCACGCTGCGCCAGCATTTGGCATTACTCGCCTATCTTATCAGAAAGACAAATTATTTATGCAACTCTATGCTATGTATAGTGCAGAAGTGAGCTATAATAACTTGAACCCTGAGGAACAAGGGAAGCTTGTAATATATGCAAAAGATGCAAATGGAAATCCTTATTCTCCAAGTTGGTACACATTCAATTTCAAGGCCATGTATCAATTTCATCAAAATATAGCTGTTAGCGCAGGCATTGAAAACATAACTGATCAACGCTATCGGCCTTACAGTTCGGGTTTGGTAGCGCCAGGCAGAAATTTTATTCTTTCCTTGAGAGCTAACTTTTAAACCTTTAACCCACCGTTTGGAATCTTAATCCTTTCGGTGGGTTTTTAAACTTTTGTTGCCCAAAATGGTTCTTTTTTGGAGAAATAATGTATTAGATTCGCTATGTGTATTTATAGCAATCTAACAATAACCGCTTACAAATTATTATAATTGAGTAATGCGTATTTAAAAAGGCAATGAATTTTATACATAACTTATTTTCAAATAATTACATCAAAATACTAGAAGCGAATTTACCAATTTGAATATTTTTAGTAACATTGCTATATCGCAACCGTTTATAAAAAAATGAAGTCTATGGAGAGGTTAAAGTAATTATATGTCACCATTGAGCATACATCGCTACCCTCTAAAATGAAAGAAAAACATTAATTAATTCTATAATATTAGCAAAATGAGAAGTTATTTATTAAAAAGATGGATATTTATCCCATTGTTACTTATTTTATCCACTTTTTTATTCACTTGTATGACAAACACCAACGGTAAAATGCAAGCACCGGAAACAGTTCCAAGTGTAGATTTAGCAAAGTATGCGGGCAAATGGTATGAAATTGCAGCTTATCCGCAAAGGTTTCAAAAAGGCTGTTACTGCACCACCGCTGAATATACACTCCACGAAAAAGGCTATGTCGTTGTTGAGAACCAATGTAACAAAGACAGTGTTCAAGGAAAACTATCCTCCATAAAAGGAAAAGCTTTTGTTCAAAAAGGATCGGGAAATGCAAAATTGAAAGT
This sequence comes from uncultured Flavobacteriales bacterium, assembly GCA_964403835.1. Lineage (GTDB taxonomy): Bacteria > Bacteroidota > Bacteroidia > Flavobacteriales_G > JALEGO01 > CAYOHR01. The sequence continues at coordinate 18,634 of CAYOHR010000023.1, read as the reverse complement.
TCAGTTTTTTTGGCCATTTAAAGGAGATTATTGGATTATTGATTTAGCAGATGATTATAGTTATGCTGTGGTGAGTAACCCCAATAAAAAGTATTTATGGATTCTATGTAGAACCTCAACAATGGATCCTGCTGTTTATCAGCAGATTATCGAAAGACTTCAATCAAAAGGATTTGATTTATCGAAACTGCAAAAAACTCAGCATTTATAACCTACTTCATATTTACTTTGATAATTCTGAAACGGGCAATAATTATGGAACTTTGAGCCATTGCCCGGCAGGGACACGCTAGACACAACACATAAGGCGAAATAGATCAGGCATAACAAACATCAATTATTGGAATTTTAATTCTTATTTTTACCTGCTGAGCACGAATTTTGCTTAACTTTTGTTTTAAGTGTCTGTAAATAATTTTAACATAAAAGGTCTAACAAATGCACAAGTACTTGATGCTCGAAAAAAACACGGCTCAAACAGATTAGAATATAAAAAAGAAAATGGATTTTTTGATGCCATAAAAAGCCTAGCCAAAGAGCCAATGGTTATTTTATTATTGGCAGCATCCTCTATTTATTTTATAAGCGGTAATATTGGAGATGGCATTTTTCTTACTTCCGCCATATTATTGGTATCCGTTATTTCTTTATATCAAAATTCAAGAAGCCGAAATGCCTTAGAGAAATTAAAAACCTTTACTGAACCAAATTGTAAAGTAATTAGGAATGGTATAATTGAAGAAATAAGAAGCGAAAACTTGGTTGTTGGCGATAGTTTGATGGTGGAAGAAGGAACTTCTGTTGTCGCTGACGGAATCATTGCACATTCCAATGATTTTTCGGTCAATGAATCCATTCTTACGGGCGAATCTTTATCCGTTTATAAAGACCAAACAAAGGCAGATAATTATATATATAAGGGCACCACAGTGGCCAGCGGATTAGCTATTGCCACTATTACTTCTGTTGGTAACGAAACCAAATTAGGGAAAATTGGAAAAAGCCTTGAAAACATAAAAGAACAAAAAACACCTTTAGAATTGCAGATAAGCAATTTTGTGAAAAAGATGGTGATTGTGGGCGCTGTTATTTTTGTTATAGCTTGGGCATTAAATTTTTTTGACTCTCATAATATATTAGATAGTCTTCTAAAAGCACTCACACTGGCCATGAGCATTTTGCCCGAAGAAATTCCTGTTGCATTTACCACTTTTATGGCATTGGGAGCCTGGCGATTGATGAAAATGGGAGTGGTTGTTAAACAAATGAAAACCGTTGAAACACTAGGCAGCGCTACAATTATTTGTACAGACAAAACCGGAACCATTACTGAAAATAAAATGAGCCTGGCAAAACTTTTTGTACTGTCTTCTCAAAAAATTTCTGATCCCGAAAAGGAATTAAATAATGAAGAAAAAGAATTTATCGCCTTAGCCATGTGGGCAAGTGAACCCATTCCATTCGACCCTATGGAAGTAGCCCTGCACAATGCCTATACAAAAGCAACATCCAACGATGAAAGAACTCAATACAAAATGGTACACGAATATCCATTAGGGGGAAAACCACCCATGATGACCCACATATTTGAGACTGATTCAGGAAAGCGCATTATTGCTGCAAAAGGAGCGCCGGAAGCATTAATGAACATATCAAATTTAACGCCCCTTGAAAAACAGCAAATAGAAGATGCCATAAAAATCTTTGCAACAGAGGGATATCGCGTATTGGGTGTAGGAGAAGCAAATTTTAACGGCAATAATTTCCCACTTACACAACAAGAATTTCAATTCACTTTTAAAGGGGTGGTAGCGTTTTATGACCCTCCCAAAAAAAATATTCAAGCGGTATTTGAACATTTTTACAAAGCCGGAATAACCGTTAAAATTGTTACGGGCGATAATGCCGCTACTACTATAGCCATTGCCAAACAAGTAGGTTTTAAAGGCTATGAAAAAAGTTTAACCGGCGACGATTTAATGAAATTACAAGATGCCGAATTACAAGAAAGAGTTATAGATACGCACATTTTCACCCGAATGTTTCCTGAGGCAAAACTAAAAATCATTAACGCATTAAAAGCAAAAAACGAAATTGTAGCAATGACAGGTGATGGTGTAAATGATGGTCCGGCCTTAAAAGCGGCACACATTGGTATTGCAATGGGTAAAAAAGGAACAGAAATAGCAAAGCAAGCCGCTTCGCTGATACTTATTAATGATGATTTATCGCAAATGGTGGAGGCCGTTGCTATGGGCAGAAAGATATACGCAAATCTTAAAAAAGCAATCCAATACATTATATCTATTCACATTCCCATTATTTTAACAGTATTTATTCCTTTGGTTTTAGGATGGATTTATCCCAATATTTTTTCACCTATACACATCATATTCTTAGAATTAATTATGGGGCCCACTTGTTCTATTATTTATGAAAATGAGCCTATGGAAAAAAACACCATGATTCAAAAACCCCGTCGGCTTTCAACAACTTTTTTTAATTGGAAAGAGCTTACCACAAGCATTATACAGGGGTTAATCATTACCGCAGGCACTTTGTTTGCTTATCAGTATGCGGTACATCAAGGACTTAACCAATCAATCACCCGAACAATGGTTTTTAGTGTTCTTATATCTGCAAATATATTTCTGACCTTAGTTAACCGTTCATTTTACTATTCTGTTTTCACTACGTTAAAATACAAGAATAATTTGGTTCCAATTATTATCATTATAACCATTGCCATTTCCGGGTTATTGCTTTATGTAAAGCCATTGACAAAATTTTTTCAATTTGAATTTTTAAATCTGACTCAATTATCCATGAGTATTGGAATAGGCTTTTTCTCTGTAATTTGGTATGAGGTAATAAAATGTAGAAAGAGGATAAAAAACACAGATCATTAAACATGTTGAAAATAATATTTTAGGAAATGAAAAAGAAAAACAAAATATTAATTACTAAAGCATCGGGCGAAACAGCCCCTTTTTTAGCTGATAAGCTCAAAAAATCATTAGAAAAAGCAGGGGCAAGTGAAAGTGAAACAGCCCGAATTGTGGAGGAAATAAACCATCGGCTTTATGAAGGAATATCTACTGAAAAAATATACAAAATGGCATTTAATATGCTAAAAGAGAGCTCACGGCCTTTGGCCGCAAAATATCACCTTAAACGAGCTATTATGGAACTTGGCCCTTCAGGCTATCCTTTTGAGAAATATATTAGTGAAATTTTGCGTTACCAAGGCTATAAAACAATCGTCGGAGAAATTGTCCAAGGTCGCTGTGTGAGCCATGAAATTGATGTCATTGCGCAGGCAGATCACAAGTATTTTATGATTGAGTGTAAATACCACAATCAACCGGGTAAATTTAGTGATGTAAAAATTCCCTTATACATACAAGCCCGATTTAAAGATGTGGAATATCAATGGCTAAAATTACCAGGTCATGGAACTAAATTTCATCAGGGATGGGTAGTTACCAACACACGATTCTCATCAGATGCCATTCAGTATGGCATTTGTGCCGGACTACACCTGTTAGGCTGGGATTATCCAGTAAATAGTGGGCTAAAAGATCAGATAGACGCGCTTGGTCTTTACCCAATTACCTGCCTAACTACACTTACAAAAAATGAAAAGCAGCAACTTTTAGACAAAAACATAATATTGTGTAAAGAAATCTCTGACAATGAAAATCTTTTAAAAAACATAGGAATAAAACCCGCTCGAAGTAAGTCAATACATGAAGAAAGCTTTCATATCTGTCATACATTAATAAATAATGGGAAGTATCCGGCTACATCTTAGTGCGTATTCTTCGGAATTTGATGCTGTCATAACCGCTTTGCAGTCTGACAGTGCAAACGGATTATCCCAATCAGAAGCAGAGAAGCGATTAAAGGAATACGGTGCAAATAAAATTGAGGATAAAAAAAGAAAAAATGTATGGCTTATTTTTCTGAGCCAGTTTGAAAGTTTGATTATATGGTTTCTTGTTTTGGCTGTCGGACTATCTTTTTATTTTAAGGAGTGGTTGGATGGCATTGCCATTCTTGTAGTGATACTTATTAATGCGCTTATTGGCTTTTACATGGAATTCAAAGCAGAACGTTCGATGAATGCGCTAAAAAAACTATCTGCGGTTCCTGCAAAAGTTCTTCGAGATAAGCAGCTGGAAGAAATAAATGCCAAAAATATTGTTCCGGGAGATATAATTTACATTGAAGCGGGAGATATGATTCCTGCTGATGGACGACTTTTCAGTGCCTCGGCCTTGCAAATTGATGAATCTGCCTTAACAGGTGAATCCTTTCCCGTAGAAAAGCAAATCGAAAAACTACTCGCTAATGTGGTCCTTGCCGAACGAAATAATATGTTGTATAAAGGTACTTATTCCACAAAAGGGAATGGGTATATGGTCGTTACTGATACCGGTATGGATACGGAACTTGGGAAGATTGCACAAATGGTGCAGTCGGCAGAACAGGTGGCGACACCTCTCGAGAAAAAACTAGAAGATTTTAGCAAAAAATTGATTTGGATAACAGTTGTATTGCTAGTAGTAATTTTTATTGCCGGACTTTTGAATGGACAAAAGCTGTTGGAAATGCTTCAAACTTCCATTGCACTTGCTGTAGCAGCCATACCGGAAGGTTTGCCTATTGTAGCAACCATGGCATTAGCCCAAGGGATGCTAAAAATGGCAAAATACAATGTGATTGTAAAAAAACTTTCAGCCGTTGAAACATTGGGCGGAACCAACGTAATATGTACCGATAAGACCGGAACGCTTACACAAAATAAAATAGAAGTTAATAAAATAGTCACTCCTGCCGATAATGCTGAGGTTTTGGAAATTATTAACCGGATAGCTATTTTATGTAATACAGCAGAATTACAAACCGATCATGTTACTATTAAAGAAATTGGAGATCCTTTGGAAACAGGTTTGCTCAAATTTGCTTTGAAAAACAATTATCAGGTTCAGAATTACCGAAACCAATTCCCTAAATTAAAAGAAGAACCTTTTTCTTCTGAAACTAAAATAATGGCCACGCTGCATCGGACAGAAAACGGTCATACAATTTATGCCAAAGGGGCTTCGGAAGAATTATTGAAGCATTGTAGCCATATTTTAGAAAAGGAAGGTATAACAGAGTTGAATGCTGAAAAAAGGGAAGATTGGCTACAAAAAGCAGATGAACTGGCTAATGCAGGATTAAAGGTAATTGCCGGAGCATACAAACCTTCCGCTTCTTTAGAAGAAGATATAATTGCAAATCTTGTATTTGTTGGGTTGTATGCAATGATCGATCCGCCAAGAGAAGAAGTATTTGCTGCTATTCAAGAATGTAAAAGTGCTGGCATTCATGTGATAATGATAACCGGAGATCACCCTGCCACAGCCAAAAAAATTGCTTTAAAACTGGGTATTGCCAACAATACTAATTTTAAATCGATGCTGGGGAATGAAATGAAGGATTATGAACACTTAACAGAACATGAAAAATCAAACTGGCTCGATATAAATGTATTTGCACGGGTAAATCCTAAACAAAAGCTCGACCTCATATCCGTTTTACAGGAAAGAAAAAATATTGTGGGCATGACCGGCGATGGAGTAAACGATGCCCCGGCCTTGAAAAAAGCAGATATAGGTATTGCAATGGGTTTAAAGGGTACTCAGGTGTCGCAGGAAGTTGCCGACATGGTATTAAAAGATGATTCTTTTATATCTATTGTAGTTGCTATTAAAGAAGGACGAATAATTTTTGAAAACATAAAAAAATTCGTCATTTTCCTACTCTCCTGTAACCTGAGTGAATTAATGGTTATCGCCACTGCCTCTGTATTTAATCTGCCTTTTCAGTTATTCCCACTCCAGATACTGTTTATCAATCTTGTTACAGATGTTTTGCCAGCACTTGCATTAGGTGTTAGCGAGGGCAGCACTGATATTATGCAGAAGCCCCCAAGAAATATAAATGAACCCATTATTGACAGAAAAAGGTGGGTAACTATTTTCTTTTATTCTGTTATTATTGCTACAATAAGTGCAGGGGCTGTCCTTTTTAGTCACTACACAGTGCATAAAAATGAGATGTGGAACCCTCAACTTAGCAATAACATCATGTTCTTTACATTTATATTTTCTCAGCTTCTTCATGTGTTAAATATGGGAAGTAACAACTCATCATTTTTCAGTTCAGAAGTTTTCCGGAATAAATATGTATGGGGAGCAATTGCACTTTCAGTAGCTATTTTAATGGGTCTGTATGCTATTGAACCAGGGAGAAAAGTATTATCGCTTCATGAAATGTCAATAAGTGATTGGCTCATTTCGATAGCAGCAAGTATTGTTTCTCTTATAATTATTCAGGCAGGGAAGAAATTAAAAATTGTACAACAATGAAACGTAAAATATTTTAAAATAAATATAGCATGGAAAACAACATACAAATTCAGTTTTTAGGAGCAGCAGGAACAGTAACCGGCTCTAAGTATCTTATCCAAACAAAAGATAAAAATATACTAGTCGACTGCGGTTTATTCCAGGGACTAAAGCAACTTCGTTTATTAAACTGGGAAAACCTTCCTTTTGATGCCTCAAAAGTCGATATAGTCTTATTAACACACGGCCACCTCGACCATGTAGGGTATTTACCCAGATTTGTTAAGGCAGGGTTTAAAGGCCCTATATGGGGAACCCCACCAACACTTGCAATTACAAAAATTATTTTAGAGGATAGTGCAAAAATTCAGGAGGAAGATGCTGAAAGAGCCAATGTAAAAGGATATTCAAAACACAAGCCCGCATTACCTTTGTATGATACGGAAGATGTGGAGAAAACGTTACCTCTTTTTTCGCCTCAGCCGCTTGATCAATGGATTAGCATAAGTGAGAATATTACATGCCGGTTCAGATACAATAGCCATATTATTGGAGCCACATTTATTGAACTAAAAATCGGGAATAAAATGTTTGTTTTTTCGGGAGATATTGGTCGGGGGAATGATGTATTGATGTATCCTCCTCAAATACCGGAAGCGGCAGATGTACTTTTTATCGAATCCACTTATGGGGACCGACTTCATGCAGCATATTCAGAAGAAAACCTGGCAGAAATAATCAATGTGGCCGCTAAAAAGCAAGGCACTATCCTAATACCCGGCTTTGCAGTCGAACGTATTCAAATGTTAATGTATTTGTTGTGGAAACTAAGAAAAAAAGGAGCCATTCCAAATCTTCCAATTTATATGGATAGTCCAATGGGAACAAACGTGTTAGATGTTTTTGAGCAATATCCTTCCTGGCATAAACTCCCAGTGGATGAATGTAAAGAAATGTTAAGGGATATAAAGCAAATTCAATCCACAAAAGAAACCTATAAATTAGCGGCATCTGAACTTCCTAAAATTATTATTGCAGCTAGCGGTATGGCTTCAGGAGGCCGAATACTTACTTATTTTGTACAATATTTAGGCCAACCCTCTTCAACTGTTTTATTAGTGGGATACCAGGCAGAAGGCACCAGAGGACGAGCATTGCTGGAAGGAGCACAGGAAGTAAAACTTTTTGGGAAATTTTTTCCGGTCAATGCCGAAATTAAAAATGTTGAAGGGCTGTCTGCACATACAGATCAGAAGGGCTTAATTGAATGGATGAGCGGGTTAAAAACAAAACCCGAACATATTTTTATTATACATGGCGAACCGCACTCCGCCGAGGCATTAAGGGTTAAAATTAAAGATGTATACGGCTGGGATTGCGAAATTCCATTCCTGAACCAAACCATTGATATTAGCTGATCTTTTATCTGATAAGCATCAGTATTTTTGCTGATTTCCCTCATTCTTTAAGCGCATATTTGAACCGACTTTTGTAAAGTATATAAATATCCGGAAAACAAACTTTAAGATGGCAAGATTATCAATTAGCGAAATACAGACTTTTGTTTTAGAAGAGTCAGTACTTGGCAATAAAAAGATTCAATGATATTAACATAACTACAACGAATATAAATGATTAGTTTCTCTCATAAGTTAATAGTAAAGAATATTGGCATTGATACTTACCGGGAAAATATCATATTTATGAGAGCCGATTGTCATGTATGTATTTCAGAAGGTTTTACGGCACTTACTCGGGTAATTGTTCATAAAAACGGAAATGAAATTATTGCAACACTCAATGTAGTTCATTCAGATATCATAGAAAACGGAAAAGTTGGGTTGTCTATGGAAGCCATGAATCGGCTTGGGGTTAAAGATGGGGATACTATTTCCATTTCTCATTTACATCCCATTAATTCCCTCAGTAAAGTAAGAGCAAAAATGTACGGGAAGGAACTAGATGAAATTTCATATACCGAAATCATAGAAGATGTTGTTGCAGGCCGCTATTCTAATATCGAAATAGCCGCTTTTGTTTCTGCCTGTGCCGGAGATAATCTTTCCGTTAATGAAATCATATACTTAACCAAGGCAATGATTGCAAGTGGAAGTAAAATAAACTGGAAAAAAAATATCATCCTTGATAAACATTGTGTGGGGGGACTTCCCGGTAATCGAACCACTCCAATTGTTGTAAGCATAATAGCAGCCGCAGGATTAACCATTCCAAAAACATCATCAAGAGCAATTACTTCACCGGCCGGAACGGCAGATACTATGGAAACAATGACACCGGTCAATCTTTCTATTGAGCAAATACAAAACGTAGTTGAAAAAGAAGGCGGATGTATCGTTTGGGGCGGAGCAGTTAAGCTAAGTCCGGCAGATGATTTGTTGATTGCCGTTGAAAAGGCATTGGAAGTAGATAGCGAAGGGCAAATGATTGCCTCCGTACTTTCTAAAAAAGTTGCTGCCGGATCAACACATGTAGTTATTGACATTCCTGTTGGAGCAACAGCCAAAGTTCGTTCACAGGAAGAAGCTCTTAGGTTGCAGTATTATTTTAAAGCGGTAGGTGAAGCTATCGGTATTCATGTTGAAATTGTTATTACTGAAGGCACTCAGCCTGTTGGAAGAGGAATTGGCCCATCCCTAGAAGCATTAGATGTTTTAGCTGTTCTTCGGAATAACGCCAATGCCCCTATTGATTTAAAAGAGCGAAGCATTATCCTTTCAGCGGCTTTGCTTAAATTGTCGGGACAATATACACCGGGAACCGAATTAGCAACCGCAAGAACAATTCTTGAAAATGGAGAAGCGTATAAAAAATTTATGGCAATATGCCATGCCCAAGGAGGTTTTACGGAACCTACACCGGCGAAGTATTGCTTCGATGTGTTGTCAGAAACAAGCGGAATAGTAAAATCAATCGACAATAGAAAACTCGCCCGTATTGCAAAGCTTTCAGGCGCTCCCAAAGCAGTTTCTGCGGGGGTTCTATACAATGCCCCACTGGGTAAAAAAATAAAAAAAGGAGATTTGCTTTTCAGTATTTATGCCGAATCACAGGGAGAGTTGGAATATGCAAAAGAATATCTAAATAGTTTAACCATGTTAATAGAAATCAGAGAATGAAGCCGCTAATCTTTATTTTACCGGGAAACGAAGGGCTTGGCGACATTATTACTGCCGGAATAAATGGAGAAAAAGCTGAGTTTATATTGCGTAAATTTCCTGATGGAGAAAGTTATGTAAGAGTATTAAGTAATGTGGAAGAAAAAAACATTTTTATTGTTTGCACACTTTACCAACCAGATGCTAAACTATTGCCACTTTTATTTCTTTGCAATTTGTTAAGAGATTTAAAGGTAAAATCAATTTGTCTTATTGCTCCATATCTAGCCTATATGAGGCAAGACAAACAATTCAATCCCGGAGAAGCGGTTACATCCAAATACTTTGCTAAACTTTTATCATCTCTTGTAGATCGTCTTATTACCATTGATCCGCATTTGCACCGAAGAACCTCAATGAAGGAAATATATTCCATTCCATGTGAGGTTTTACATGCCTCAGAGTTAATTTCTGATTGGATAAAAATAAATATTACTAATGCCCTATTAATTGGCCCTGACAGCGAGAGTGAACAATGGGTGTCGGAAATTGCAAAAAATGCGGATATTCCATTTATTATATTGCAAAAAATACGCCATGGAGACCGGGATGTGGAAGTATCTGTTCCGCAAATTGAAAAATATAAAAATTACACACCTGTTTTAGTGGATGATATTATTTCTACTGCCCGAACTATGATAACCACAGTAGAACATTTGAAAAAAAGTGGAATGAAGCCTCCTGTATGTATTGGTGTACATGCCGTATTTGCCGGAGATGCTTACCGGGACTTGAAAAACTCTGGTGTATACCGGGTGGTAACTTCTAACACCATTGAGCACGAAAGCAATGCAATTGATATAAGTAAAATTATAATTCAACAAACACAAAACTCTTAAAAGAAAAATAAAATGAAATTAATAAAACAATTTTCCGAAATACGCCTCACAGACCTTTCTAGTGTTGGAGGCAAAAATGCTTCTTTGGGTGAAATGTTTAGTACTCTTTCCTCGAACAGTATTTGTGTTCCGGATGGGTTTGCTGTAACCGCTGAAGGCTATTGGAATTTTCTGAATCACAATAAAATTGTCCCCCAACTGAGTAGTTTGCTTTCTCAGTTAGATGATAAAACATTTAATAATCTCTCCGATATTGGTTCCAAAGCAAGAAAACTTTTGTTGGAAGCATCCTTCCCGAACGATTTGAGAGATGAAATTATTAAAGCGTATAAACAATTAAATGAACGTTCAAACAATGCCGCATCCCTTGCGGTACGTAGCAGTGCAACAGCAGAAGACCTGCCTAATGCAAGTTTCGCCGGTCAGCAGGAAACATATTTAAATGTTAAAGGAGAAGAAAATTTAATAAAAGCGTGTCAGCGTTGTTATGCATCTCTTTTTACGGATAGAGCCATAAAATATAGGGTTGATAATGGCTTTGAACACATGAAAGTAGCCTTATCCATTGGGGTACAAGTTATGGTTCGGTCTGATTTAGCAAGTTCGGGTGTAATGTTTACATTAGATCCTGATTCAGGTTTTGAAAATGTTGTATTGGTTTCCGGAGCTTGGGGATTGGGCGAAAATGTGGTACAGGGAAGTATAAATACAGATGAGTTTCTTGTTTTTAAACCTTTATTGAACAAGGCGAAGCAACCGATTATTTCGCACAAGTTGGGCAGTAAAATGAAAACAATGACGTATTCGGTTAAAAGTGAGAATGAAATTTTAAAACCGGAAGATGCTGTAATAAATTTAGATACTACCCTTGAAAAGCAAGAACAGTTTGTTTTGAATGACAAGGAAATAATTCAATTAGCTGACTGGGCCTGCAAAATCCAAGAGTATTACAAATGCCACATGGATATTGAATGGGCAAAAGATGGTGAAAACGGAAAATTATATATAGTACAAGCCAGGCCGGAAACCGTTCATAGCAATAAAAATAAAAATGTATTTAAGCAATATACTTTGTTGCAAAAGGGTAAAGTGCTTTGCAAAGGGGTTGGTCTTGGAAACCGTATTGCATCCGGTAAGGCAAGAATATTGCATTCCCCCTCAGAAATTTCCAAATTGAATGATGGAGAAATATTAGTTACTGAACGTACTGATCCTGATTGGGATCCTGTATTAAAAAAAGCAACCGCTATTATTACCGACCAAGGCGGAAGAACTTCTCATGCCGCCATTGTTGCACGGGAGGTAGGTGCAATAGCTATTGTTGGCGCAGGCAATGCTACAAGTTCAATTAAAGACGGGCAAATAATTACTGTTTCCGCTGCTGAGGGAGATACGGGTTATGTGTATGAAGGGAAACTGGAGTGGAAAGAAAAAGTAACTGATATTAGTAATATCAAAATGCCGGATACTAAACCAATGCTCATTTTAGGCCATCCGGAACAAGCGTTTAAGTATTCTTTTCTTCCAAATGATGGAGTTGGGTTGATGAGAATGGAGTTTATCATCAATAATGCCATCGGTATTCATCCCATGGCCTTGCATCATTTTGAAAAAATAACGGATCCGAAAGCTAAAAGTGTGATAGAAAAACGCACACACGCTTATTCCAATAAAAAAGATTATTTTATTCATCGTTTGGCAGAAGCCACCGCAGTTATAGCAGCAGCATTTTATCCTAAAAATGTGATTGTTCGTATGAGCGATTTTAAATCCAATGAATACGCTAACCTCATTGGCGGCAAACAATTTGAACCGAATGAAGAAAATCCGATGATAGGTTTCAGGGGGGCTTCACGATACTATCATCCCCTTTATAAAGAGGGTTTTGAAATGGAATGTAAAGCAATGAAGCTGGTACGGGAAGAAATGGGATTTACGAATGTAAAACTGATGATCCCTTTTTGTCGTACCGTGGATGAAGCACAAAAAGTAAGTGGACTGATGAAAGAATATGGTTTGGAAAGAGGAAAGAATGCATTAGAATTATATATGATGGTTGAAATACCAAGCAATGCCCTATTAGCTGAAGAATTTGCAAAACACTTTGACGGATTCTCCATTGGCTCCAACGACCTTACCCAACTTACTTTGGGAGCAGATCGTGATTCTAATTTACTCAGTGATATTTTCAGCCCTTTTGATCCGGCAGTGATGCAACTTATCCGTATGTCTATTAAAAAGGCAAAAACAGCAGGAATAAAAATCGGTTTGTGTGGCCAGGCTCCAAGCGATTATCCTGAATACGCAAAATTCCTGGTAGAATGTGGCATTGATAGCATTTCCTTTAATCCCGATGCTCTTATTAACGGGATAGAAAATATTTCGAGAGCAGAAGTAGAAATAGAATCACAAAAACAAACAATAAATAATTAAACCTATAAACAACTAAAAAACAAAAATCATGGAAAAAATATTTGAAAACAAAGTAGCCATTGTAACCGGAGGGAGTTTCGGTATTGGAAGAGCAACAGCCATCGCATTTGCAAAAAGAGGAGCAAAAGTGGTAATCGCTGATTATATTGAAGATAATGAAACACTTAATCTTATTAAATCAGCAGGCGGTGAAGCTATCTTTATAAAGTGCGATGTTTCCGTAGATAGCGAAGTAAAAACAATGGTTGAAAAAACCATTAAAACCTATGGAAAACTCGATTTTGCTTTTAATAATGCGGGTATTGAAGGGGTGCCTGCCCCAACACATGAATGTACAGAAGAAGCCTGGGATAGAACAATAGATATTAATATGAAAGGAGTTTGGCTTTGTATGAAATATGAAATTCAGCAAATGCTTAAACAAGGAAAAGGAGCTATTGTAAACACTTCTTCAGTAGCAGGGTTAGTGGGATTCCAAAACTCACCTGCATATGTTGCAAGTAAACATGGCGTTATTGGGCTTACAAAAACAGCTGCTTTAGAATATGCAAAGCTGGGAATTAGAGTAAATGTAATTTGTCCGGGTGTAATAAAAACACCCATGATTGATCGTTTTACAGGCAATAAAAAAGAAATTGAAAAACAATTTGAAAGCATGGAACCGGTTGGACGAATGGGTTTGCCCGAAGAAGTAGCAGAAGCTGCAATATGGCTTTGTTCTGATGCCTCATCTTTTGTTACCGGCGATGCAATGGCAGTGGATGGTGGCTGGGTAGCACAATAAAGAAAAAACGGAAAAATGAAAGTGCCGGTAATAAAACCGGGGGAGCGTAATTCTGAAATTTTTCTTATTCACCCCCGGTTAATTTAATTTTACTATATTTAATCGAGTTTAAAGCCTATTATTAAATTGTATATTGAAGAATGGTATTTGAAAATATCCGGTTAAATATTAAAGTAGAAGATGATCAATTTAATAAAATTTATCCTCCTCATATTCGGAAAATAGCCAATGTACATTGGACTCCCGTAGAAATTGCCAAACAAGCATCGCAATATTTGGTTGATACACCCGGTAGGCGGGTTTTGGATATTGGCTCAGGCGTTGGGAAATTTTGCGTGGTTGGGTCTCTTTTTACAAAAGGCATATTTACAGGCATTGAACAAAGAGAAAACCTGGTTAAACTGTCCAATGCCATATTAAAATTGCATAAGCTACCCAATGTAAATTACATTCATTCGAATATTACGGATGTGTCTTTTTTAAATTATGATTCTTTTTATTTTTTTAACCCTTTTCAAGAAAATATAGATCAGGAAGTAAGCATTGATCATAAAATTGATTTGCAAATTCCGTATTACGATTTGTACACCAAATATGTGTGCCAGCAATTAGATAAAGCACCCAAAGGGGCTCGCTTAGTCACGTATTGCAGCAATTGGAGCGAAATACCCGAAAGTTTTGATTTAGAACATACCGATCATAAAGGAAGGTTAAATTTTTGGAAAAAAAGAGTTTGATTGAATTGACAATTGACAATGGATAATGGATAATTTTAACCCACTAAAATAGGTTTAACCAATACTTTTCGTCATCGAGGACCTGTACTGAGCGGCAGTCGAAGTACTCAGTGTAGTGCGGCGATCCCTTACATGTATGCGGAACCGACCTTTAATCATTTTCTGTATCACGAGCACCGCAGAAATGTGCGTGGGCTTCGGTAAGGAATCCTTGAAGCACTGTTGTTTCAAAGAACCACTACATCTATTTCTTCTGTGCTGCTTCAAAAAGCATCCATGCTGCAGAGCTTGGGTTCCGTGAGAATTTTGAGGATGCTACGTGAAAGAAAATGATTAGAAGTCTCGTTTTTTTGGTCCTTTTTTAACAGGAAAAAAGGACGAAAGCCTATTCTATATATTAGATGCTTTAAGTTTAATTAAAATTGATAATTGACAATGGATAATTTTAACCCACTAAAATAGGTTTAACCAATACTTTTCGTCATCGAGGACCTGTACTGAGCGGCAGTCGAAGTACGTCTCTGAAGTAAATTTGCAGCAGGTTATTGCAAAAACCAGTGCTGAGCGGCAGTCGAAGTACACAATGGATAGTGAATAATTGACAATTTTTAACCCCATACCTTTCCTAATTTCTTAGTATCTTTTGCGCCTTGAAAGCACATCCCTTTTATAAATATATTAAATGCTTTTTAGCGGGTTTAATTATTAGCTTATTGGGTACCTTGCCATTTGGCGCTATTAATGTAGTGGCTATGAATATCTCTGTTTACGAGGGATTAAAAAATGCTGTTTTATTTGCCTTTGGCGCTATTATCATAGAATCGGTTTTTGTATACATTTCCATTATAGGAATTCACTTTATTCAAAGGCGTTTGGGGCTAATAAAAATTATAAACAGGCTGTCGTTGAGTATTTTGCTTGTCCTTACTGTGCTTAGCTTTTGGGGTATATTTTATCCTTCCAATAATACCGGGAATGCCATGTTAGAAAATACACTGCCTCGTTTTATTTTTGGAATGCTTATGGGGGCTATTAACCCGGCTCAAATACCTTTTTGGTTAGGTTGGAACGCTATACTTATTTCCAAAGACATATTAATAGATAATAAAAATATAAACTCCGTTTATATTTTAGGAACCGCCTTAGGAACCACAATTGGGCTTTTATTTTTTATTTACGGTGGGCAGTTGGGGATGCATTGGATTTTAAAAAATCAAATTATTTTTAAATGGATGGTTGCTATTATTTTTTTAATCGCAAGTGTAATCCAATTTATTAAAATGTTTAAAAAACCAATTCACAAAACATCCTGATTACCAGCAGTTTTGCCAGGTTGTACCATCGTACACTCTCAGTTTATTTAAAGTGCCATCAAAATAAATATCTCCTTTACCCGGACTGGTAGGCGCAGAAGCTCTGGGTTGTAAACGCATAACATCGTTTACGTGCAAAGCTCTTGCGGGTACAATGCCCACCCCTAAGCTGTTGTTAATACGCACCTGACTAGTCGAAAAATTACCCCAAATTAGGTTTTTGATTGATAACTGATTATTTACTCCGTATAATACTGTCCCGTTACCAATAAGTACATTATCAGCACCATCTGTATCAGCACTATTTCCAATTAGAAGGTTAAAGTTATCACCATTCTGAAGGGACGCACCCGTGTTTGAGCCTAACACAATGTTGTGTGTATTTGTGAAAAGTTGTCCTCCTGCCGGATAGGATCCAGAATGGGCCCCAATTATAATATTGTTGTTACCACCATTATTACCTTGCAACACAAAAGAACCTATAGCAATATTCTCATTTCCTGTTGTTAATTCAATGGCGGCATCATTACCTATAGCAATATTCGCGTTGCAACTTGCCATTTTAAATAAACTCCGAAATCCAACCCCAATATTTGAGCCACCACCACCCGTAAAATACTCCATCGAAGAACCTCCGATGCCAATGTTGTTACCATTACAACTTGTGGGTATGTTTGCGCCTGAACTAACTCCTAAAAAAACATTGCTTGTGTTCCCTCTTCTATGCATAAAATTATTATTTCCTATTTTGAAATAATTATCTGCATTTGCTAGATCAATATTGCCAACAACATCTAATTTATCATTCGGTACCGTAGTTCCAATACCTACATTTCCACCATTATTAAAAATATTACTCGAATTTAATACCCAAGCAGAACCATTCCAATAAGGGGTATTACCGGCAGCTGATCCGGCAGATAAAAATCCCGCAGGGCCTTGTGGGCCATTCGCGCCGGTTGCCCCTGTAGCCCCCGTTGCGCCTACATCTCCGGCCACACCGTGTGTCCAAGAATTATATGTTCCTGCTCCTGAAACCCGGTCTACGTTTACTATTAAGGTAGTTCCGCTGTAAGAAGTAACTACCCCTTCCATATAACGAGTTGCATTATTGGCAATTCTAACTCGTGTATTTGCTGTATATGCTTTTCCACTTTCGATGGTAAATGTTTTAGATCCCATACCAATAGCCACAGAAGAACTGGAAGAACCCCCGTATCCTGCTCCGGCAGCCCCCGTTGCACCCGCAGCTCCCGTTAACCCAATAGGCCCTTGTGGACCTGCTGGTCCGGCAGCACCATTCGCACCGGTTGCTCCTGTAGCGCCCGTTGCGCCTACATCCCCGGCCACACCGTGTGTCCAAGAATTATATGTTCCCGCACCTGAAACCCGGTCTACGTTTACTACTAAGGCAGTTCCGCTGTAAGAAGTAACTAAGCCCTCCACATAATTGGTTGCACTATTGGCAACTCTAACTCGTGTATTTGTTGTATATGCTTTCCCACTTTCGATGGTAAATGTTTTAGATCCCATGCCAATAGCCACAGAAGAACTGGAAGAACCCCCGTATCCGGCTCCGTTAGCACCATTCGACCCGGCAGCACCTGTTAACCCAATAGGGCCTTGTGGGCCAACTGGACCGGAAGGGCCTGTATTCCAAATTAAAGAACTACCATTATACATAATTACTTGCCCACTTGCCGTAGGGGCTACGGTAGGTAACTGGTATTTATTATTTACATCTATCCCATCTACATAAGCAATTCCGGAAACATCCAATTTACCTTGCGCATTTGTAGTCCCAATACCTACATTTCCATTGTTTTGTAAAAAGATGCTTGGCATTGAATTAATAGCGCCGCTATTTCGTGTATAAAAGCCTAAGGTTGAGTTATTTAAAGATCCCCCGGTCGGATTCCATTGTAAACGACCCATTTCGGTACCATTTAAAAAAGTGCTTATGTAACCCCCTTCGTTAGAAGGCACGGTGGCATTTGATCTTTCCAGACGTAACACTTCTAAAAGCGATCCGCTGCCGGTGTTTTTCTTTACGTGTAAGAGTGTCTGAGGGGTAGATCCATCATCATTAACCCCAATATTTTGAGAATAAACGCCTGTAGAAAATAAAATTACAACAAGAAATAAAACGTAACGAATCGTTTTCATAGGCTGAATTTTGCTGTTTGTACGAGGTTTGAGATAATTGGTTGCCTTGAGACTTGATTCTGGCTTACTTTAACTTGATTTTAACAATCAAATTCAGCTCAAAATATATTAGATTCAATTGTTTATTGCAAGAACCGATAATGGATAATTGACAATGGATAATTGACAATGGATAATTGACAATGGATAATTGATAATTGACAATTTTTAACCCACTAAATAGGTTTAACCAATACTTTTCGTCATCGAGGACCTGTACTGAGCGGCAGTCG
>CAYOHR010000023.1:0-416 GCA_964403835.1 uncultured Flavobacteriales bacterium | reverse complement strand
AAGTACTCAGTGTAGTGCGGCGATCCCTTACATGTATGCGGAACCGACCTTTAATCATTTTCTGTATCACGAGCACCGCAGAAATGTGCGTGGGCTTCGGTAAGGAATCCTTGAAGCACTGTTGTTTCAAAGAACCACTACATCTATTTCTTCTGTGCTGCTTCAAAAAGCATCCATGCTGCAGAGCTTGGGTTCCGTGAGAATTTTGAGGATGCTACGTGAAAGAAAATGATTAGAAGTCTCGTTTTTTTGGTCCTTTTTTAACAGGAAAAAAGGACGAAAGCCTATTCTATATATTAGATGCTTTAAGTTTAATTAAAATTGATAATTGACAATGGATAATTTTAACCCACTAAAATAGGTTTAACCAATACTTTTCGTCATCGAGGACCTGTACTGAGCGGCAGTCGAAGTAC
>CAYOHR010000022.1:37135-37362 GCA_964403835.1 uncultured Flavobacteriales bacterium | reverse complement strand
TGCAAAACCATTTGGGATAGAAGATGGTGTTACACTTACTAAGAAAACGCTATCCACCGTAACGGTAGTTCCACTAAATGAGGCATGTGCAGGAAATTTGATGGTTATAATTTCATTGTAAGCAACATTTGTTCGAGCACAAGGGACATTTTCAGGATAAACCCAAGAAGAATCTTCATGAGTAGAGTATCCTGCTCCTGATGGAGTTGCCGGAGTACAAACTTGAG
>CAYOHR010000022.1:23295-37125 GCA_964403835.1 uncultured Flavobacteriales bacterium | reverse complement strand
AAAATGAAAGAGATAGTAATGATTTTTTCATAAAAAAGAATTAAGTTAATTAAAGTTAAAAGTTATAAATTGTTTGAAATTTCATCCATAAAAACAAGATCTTCGGCCTCACTAAAAGTATTGGTAATACTTAAAATAGAATCTAACTGAGAAATTGTGATCAACTTCATTACCGAAGGTTGAACAGCGCATAATACAAAAGTTCCGCTGGCATTTTTACATAATCGATTAGCTACTAATATTGCACTTAAACCGGAAGAATCGCTGTACTTCACCAAACTTAAGTCTAAAATAATATTTTTAACACCATCATTGCTCAATTGAACAAATTCAGTTTTTAATTCTGGAGATTTAGTACCATCTAATTTTTCAAGATTTACTTTAACAGAAGCATATTTATCTGATTTGGTAGTAGTAAAAGTCATTTTTCCTGAATTATTTGCCAACAAATATAATTATTTTAGGTTTTCAAAATCAAAAATTAATAAAAATCATCAACCCGACCAAATAATTTTATACAGTTAAATGGTTTATTGCTCAATACAAATTGTAATTTAGTGCTTGTAAATCACGCCTTTATGAAATCCACATCCTATTTTCAAAACTTTATAAAATCATCCAAATATATTTCTCCTACACTCAAAAAAATCAGTTATCAAATTATTTCTTCTGAACAAATTTCAAATTACAAGGTTCCGCGGAAAGGATAGTAGCGGAAAGCCCGCACTTCGACAAGCTCAGTGAGACCGGGCAAGGGTTACGCCCTTATATTATTGCGTTTTTAAAAGAGGAATGGTAAAATAGAAACTAGCTCCTTCGTTTATTTTAGCATCTGCCCAAATTTTACCCCCGTGCCTAATTACTATTCTTTGTACAATTGCCAACCCAACACCGGTGCCCTCAAATTCTTCTCCAACATGTAAGCGCTCAAAAACACCAAACAATTTATCGTAATGGTCCATATTAAAGCCCATTCCATTGTCTTTTATATAATACATTATTTCATGATCATCTTTAAATGAGCCAATTTGTATAGTAGGGGAAGGACTATTTCGGGAATATTTGTGTGCATTTGAAATAAGATTTTGCCATACCCGTTTTAAAAGAGTTTTATCTCCCAAAACAGGAAGTAAACTGCCCAGATTAAAAATTGTTTTGTCTGCGGGGTTTTGCTCACGAATGTCACTGATGGTTTCTTTTACAATGCTTTCAATATCTACATGATCTATGATCATTTCTTTTCTTCCGAGCCTTGAAAAAGTTAAAAGATCTTCTATTAGAGTTCCCATTTTTTGGGAATTTCTGTTAATAGATGCAATTGTTTTTTTACCTTCTTCATCTAAATACTTCGAAAAATCTTCTTCTAATACATTAGCATAACCTTGTACTGCTCTTAAAGGTGCACGCAAATAATGAGATATGGAATAAGAAAATGATTCTAATTCTTTATTAATAAATTTGATCTCTTCCAGGTTATGATCAATCATTTTATTGAGTGATAGAATGGTTTGCTCGGTTTTTTTGTGCTCGGTAATATCCTTAAATAGGATTCCAACCTGTTTGTTTTCTGGTTCACCAAAACGAAAAGCATACACATCATACCACCGGCCTAATTGTTCAGCCCGGTTTTCAAACTTGGCAGATTTACCAGTTAAGGCAATGTTGCCATAAATTTGAAACCAATGTTCTTCATGATTTGGTGCAAACTCTCTCATCCGTTTTCCAACGGCATTACTCATTCCCGTTTGTTTTTCAAAAGATTCATTTACCAATAAAAAGCGATAATCAATGGCTTTATTATTTTCATCGAAAATCATTTCAATAATACAATGTCCATCTTCTGTTGCATCAGAAAATGTATGATAAGCCTTGCTCTCCCAAAGGGTGCGTTCTGTTTGTTTATCAACATTATCAATGCTTATTCCCATTGAACTTAAAGAGTCTCTTAATTTTTCTTCGTTTTCTTTTTCTTTGGTAATATTTATATGGGTTGCTAAAGCTCCAATAATTTTTCCTTCTTTATTTGGAATAGCCCAACCTCTGCAGCGTATATACACAATAGAGCCATTTTTATGTATATAGCGCACTACCTGATCATAAACATGATTTGCTTTTTTACAATGCTTGATAAAATGGGTGATTACTAATTCGAAATCGTCAGGATGAATAATAGATTTCCATTCGATTTTTTTATCAATCATTTCTTCCGGATCGTATCCTAGGGTTAACCAAAATTTTGGATTAGTCCATTCGTTTTCCGGATTTTCTAGATCTCTATACCAAAGTCCATCCAAGGAGGTATCCTGAATAAAATTATATATTTTATCCTCGGGATTTATTAATTTGTCGAGTTCTTTTTGCAAATAATTCATAATCTTCCTCTATTATAAAAGCCCTCCTCAATTTGGTTTGGTATAAAGTTATCAATTTACAATAAAATTAAAAGAGATTCGGCGAAAAAATATCCGTAATTACACCTAATTTTTTTAATCCGAGTGTTAATTTATCACAACACCAATCTAAAAACGGAATAAAATTTGGCGTATTAGCAATGTATTATAAAAAACCTATCAAAAATTATTTTCCATAGGCTAAAAGAAAAATGTTAAATTTTTACTTTACTCCTTTAAATTTTTCTATTTTACTTACAACATCTACCAAATTTTGACCTTTTTCGCTTATTTAAGCCATTTTTTATAGATATGATAAAACCCCACTTTTTAGTTTGGATTGCCCTTAAATAGAAATACAAGCCTTGCGGAGAAAAAAAAATTATGATTCTATGATAGGAATGGTAAAATAAAAACTGGCTCCTTCATTTATTTTCGCATTTGCCCATACTTTACCCTCGTGCCTATTTACTATTCTTTGTACTATAGCTAATCCAACACCGGTGCCCTCAAATTCATCTTCTCCATGCAGGCGCTCAAAAACCCCAAATAACTTATCATAATATTCCATCTCAAAGCCTACACCATTATCTTTTATATAATATTCTATTTCATGGTCTTTTTTTATTGAGCCAATTTGTATTAAGGGAGAATCGTTTTTACTTGAATATTTATGTGCATTTGAAATTAGATTTTTCCATACTTGTTTTAAAAGGGCTATATCTCCGGTGGTTGAATGTAAATCTCCCACGTTAAAAACCGTTTTTTTTGTTTTGTATTGATTACAGATATCGTCGATAATGTCTTTTACAATAATTTTTGTATTTACATGATCTCTCACAATCTTTTTTCTTCCTAGTTTAGAAAAGTTTAAAAGATCGTCAATAAGGGTTGCCATTTTTTCTGAATTTTCACGAATAATGTCAATCGATCTTTTCGTTTCTTCATTCAAACTTTCAGCAAAATCTTCCATTATTATATTGGCATGCCCATGTATGGCCCGCAAGGGAGCACGTAAATCATGAGATACCGAATAAGAGAATGATTCTAATTCTTTGTTAACAAACTCAATCTCATTCAAATTATGTTCTAATTCTTTGTTCAGCAATTGAATAGTTTCTTCTGCCTGTTTACGTTCGGTAATGTCTTTAAAAAGAATAGCAACCTGCAGGTTCTCTGCCGGTCCAAAACGAAAGGCATAAACATCATACCACCGACCTAACTGTTCGGCCCGGTTTTCAAATCTGTTAGATTCACCGGTTAAAGCAATTTTTCCATAGGTTTCAAACCAATGATCTTCATGATTTGGAGCAAACTCACGCATGCGTTTTCCAACTGCATCTTTCATTCCTGTTTGCTTATCAAACGATTCATTAATTAATAAAAAACGATAATCGGTGGGTTTACTGTTTTCATCAAAAATCATTTGAATAACACAATAGCCCTCATCTATCGAATTAAAAAGTGTACGATATGCTTCATCCCCTTCAATACTTGCTTGATCGGCTTGCTTGAGTTTACTTTCAAGCGCTATTCCCTTGGAGCTTAATGCCTCTTTTAATTTTTGTTCGTTTTCTTTTTCTTTGGTAATATCTATATGGGTTGCTAAGAGCCGTGTTACCTGACCTTCTTTATTACGTATACCCCACCCTTTACACTGTAAATAAACGATTGAACCATTTTTATGTTTATATCTTATTGTTTGATCATACGGACGGCTTGAATGTTTACAATGTTTAATAAATTGATCGATGGCTAATTTTAAATCATCCGGGTGAATAACCGACTGCCATTTCAGTATTTTACTTGCTATTTCACTAGAATTATATCCTAAGGTTACCCAGAATTTCGGGTTCATCCATTCGTTTTCAGGATTTTCAATATCTCTATACCAAAGCCCATCTAAGGAAGTATCTTGAATAAGATCGAATATTTTATCTTCTGTTCTTATTAGATCGTAAAGCTCTTTTTGCAAGTAATTCATAGCCTTTAATAGGTTAAGTCTTGATTTTAAGTTTGTTATTGTAAAAATACAAGACCTTCTTTTTAAAAACTATCCGTAATATTCCCTAATTTATTGCTTAAAGTCACTTAAATAATTTTATATCTCCCCCCAAAAAAAATTAAATATAAAAAGCATTGTTTTTATTTCTTGCATGAATTTCAGGTTTTTCATCTCCGTATCCAATAACAATGGCCAAATGAACCTGATCTGTTGCCGGAATTTTTAGTTTTGAATAATTGTTTGTTTGTTCCACAAATTTTCCAAACCCAACCGGACAACTATCTAAACCCAAAGATTTAGCTGCTAACATGATATTTTGTGAACACATACCAATATCAAGAGCTGCCCATTCATTTTCTTTAGGCGATGTTATAAAAATAACAACAGGAGCCCCATGAAAAACCGGATCGTCAGCTTTTAAAAAATCAATCCCATGAGATAAATTAGTAATTCCTGAAATGACTGCTTTTGCTATATTTTTTATTCCTAGTTTAGGAAAACTTTTAATGCCTACTTTAATAATTTCACTTGAGAAAAGTTTGATATCTTCTTTTGAAGTGACAATATAAAATTTCCAAGGTTGTTTATTAATTGCTGACGGGGCCATTCTTCCAGCGTCCAGCAATTGCTCAATCATTTCTTTACGTACCGTCTGGTTTTTATATTTTCGTATAGCTCTTCTTTCGAATATAGTTTTTATTACCTCATTCATACATTATTTTTTATTTTGTTAGAACTTTATTTCTTCCATAAAAAAAGCCCATCTTAATAAGACAGGCTTTTTAATTGACAAAAAAAGATATCAATATTACCCCACTTTAATTTCTTTCTTATTATTGGCAGTTGTTATTTCTTTTTTAGGAAGTGTTAATTTTAAAATGCCATTTTCGTATTTAGCATCTATTTTATCCGGCAAAGAATTTTCTGGTACTTGAAGAGAGCGGCTGAAGCTTTCATAAGAAAATTCTTTTCTTGTAAAATGCTTTTTCTCTTCATTCTTTTCTTCTTCTTTTTCAGCACTGATGGTTAAAAGACCACCTTCCAAAGCTATTTTAAAATCACTCTTTTTATAACCCGGCGCTGCAAATTCAATAGAAAACTCCTTAGTTCCTTCTTTAATATTTAAGGCTGGGAGTGATTGATTAAACTCATTTTCAAACCAATTATTGGTTAAAAAGTTATCATTATCAAAAAAATTGGTTACTAAAGAAGGAAATAAACTCCCCTTTTTGTTTGTTTTTACTAGTGTCATTTTTTAAAGTTTTTAAAGTTAAATATAGAATCAAAATTATGTGATCAACTTGAATCATTTATTGATTAAATTCATCATAAATAAATGATTTTAATCAGTAATATTTTAACCAAAAATTATTGATTAAGTACACTTAAATAATAAGTATCAAAATATAAAAGAAAGAATATTTTAAGAAAACAGCCACTTTTTGGCAAAGCCAAGTAAGAATCTAGTTTCAGTTTAGCAATAAGCTACAATTTTATGAGGGTGATGTAAGCTGAATTTTTACTCTAATTCCCCTTCCCACTTACTTACTGCGCTGGTAGCTAAGCTATTACCCAACACATTGGTCATGGAGCGGAACATATCACAAAAATGATCAATCGGTAAAATAAGCGCAATGCCTTCGGGCGGGATATTAAACATAGCACAGGTGGCTAAAACAACGACCAAGGAAGCCCTGGGCACACCTGCCATTCCTTTACTGGTTAACATTAATACCAAAAGCATAGTTAATTGGGTGCTTAAATCTAAATGAATACCGTATGCTTGCGCAATGGCCAAACTGGCAAAGGTCATATACATCATGCTTCCATCCAGGTTAAATGAATAACCAAGAGGGAGAATAAAAGACACAATTTTACTTTTACAGCCAAAACGCTCTAATTCTTCAGTTAACTTTGGAAAAACGGCTTCGCTGCTGGCGGTACTAAAAGCAATAAGCAAGGGATTTCCTATTCTTTTTAATAATAGAAACAGCTTGTTTCCTAACACAAAATAACCAACCAACAATAAAATGCCCCATAAACTGGCTATGCCTAACATAAAATATCCAAAATAAACCACATAAAAACTAAAAATACTGGGTCCGCGGACGGCCACTACTGCTGCAATAGCTCCAAATACGCCAAAAGGCGCAAATTTCATAATGTACCCCACCATTTTTAAAATTACATTAGAAGCTATATCCAAGGCATGAATTAGAGGCTTTACATAGTCGCCAATAGCGCTACAGGCAATGCCGAAAAAGATAGAAAAAACTACTAATTGCAGTATTTCATTGTTTGCCATGGCTTCAAACACACTTTTAGGTACTACATGGGTTACAAACTTTTCTAAAGAAAACTCCGATGTTTTAGTCATTAAATCTTTGGCTCCAGTTTCATCCGCCATCGATAAATCAATGGATTTACCAGGCTCAAAAACATTTACAATGAACATCCCTAATAAAAGAGAAACCAAAGAAGCACTTACAAACCATAAAATAGCCTTCCCTCCTATTTTACCCAGCACTTTAATATCACCTAGTTTGCCAATGCCCACAACCAGTGTACAAAACACTAGCGGAGCAATAATCATTTGTACCAAACGAATAAAAATGGTACTTAATAGTTTAATATTGACCGAGAAACTTTTGGCTGATTCGGGACTTATGTTATAAAAAATAGCTGTCCCCACACCAAAGCCAAGGATCATGGCTCCTATGATGTACCAAATAAGGTTTTTATTGTTATTATTATTGTTATTTTTCATTTTTTTAAGTTAAAAACTATAAACTAAAAGTAAAAAGTTAATAGTTATTATTTTTTAAGTGTTTTTATCGTTGAAACTAACATAGCAATAAGCTCTTTACAAAAAAGATTTAATTTGATGAAATGATCTTTTTCAAGGTAAAATGTATCATGTAAAATACAAAGCCAATATTCCGTTTCATTTGCTTCTTTTAATGATATGGACATTTTATGAATAAAATCTGCTTTACTTTGTGCAAATTCAGCCTCTCGAATTAAGGCTCCAATGGCAGTACCACTCCTTAAAACTTGCTTGCTTAATACGTATTCTTTTTTGCCAGATTGAAGAGATTGCGAAAGTTTAACTATTTGAATAGCAAAAATATAACTTTTGTCTTTCAGGACTGAATTACTCATTATTCTTTTAGTTTTTCACTTTTAACTTTTAGTTTTTCACTCCTCCTCCACTACTCTATTCTTCATATATCCACGCCATTTTTCAATAGCATCAGAAAAGTCTTTAGGCAAAGGCGATTCAAAATACAAACGTTTCTTGGTATGCGGATGTTCAAACCCCAAGGATTGCGCATGTAAGGCTTGGCGAGGAATAATATTGAAACAATTATCGATAAATTGACGGTATTTGGTAAAAGTAGTGCCTTTTAAAATTTTATCGCCGCCATAGGTTTTATCATTAAACAGAGGATGGCCAATGTGTTGAAAATGCGCCCGGATTTGATGTGTCCGACCTGTTTCCAACTTGCACTTAACCAAGGTAACGTAATTGAATTTTTCTATAATTTCGTAATGCGTAATGGCTATTTTACCATACTCCCCATCCGGAAAAACATCCATAATTTGCCTGTTTTTCAAGCTTCGACCAATGTTACCTTCAATAACTCCTTTTTCTTCTTTGGGTTCGCCCCAAACCAAGGCATAATAAGAGCGATCGGTAGTTCTATCAAAAAATTGCTTAGCTAAAAATGCTAAAGTTTCTTCATCTTTGGCTATCACTAAAATGCCACTGGTATCTTTATCAATGCGGTGTACTAAACCCGGACGAATGGGTTCTTTTAAATTTTTAAGCTCATTAAAGTGATACAATAAAGCATTTACTAAGGTTCCTGAATAATTTCCGTGTCCCGGATGCACCACCATGCCTGGTTCTTTATTAACCACTGCCAGGTACTCATCTTCATATAAAATATCGACCGGAATATTTTGTGGAATAAGCTCAAACTCGCGCTTTGGTTTTTCGAAATAAACCACCACTTCATCCTTGGGTTTAATGCGATAATTTTGCTTAACAATTTTTCCGTTTACCTTTATTAAATCGGCCTTTGAGGCTAACTGAATTTTATGACGAGATATTTTTGGAATTCGATCGGCTAAAAACTTATCTATCCGAAGCATTTGCTGGCCATCATCTGCTACAAAACGGTGATGTTCAAATAATTCATCTTGGTCTTCTTCTAAATCAACCCCTTCATTCATCATCTTTGTATGGTTATAAGCAATTATTTGGTAACAATAATTTTCTGTGTATATGTTTTAAAATCAGCCCCTTGCCACTCTACAATATAAATACCTGAGGAGAAAGAACTTACGTTAAATTGATTTCCTTGTAAAGAAATTATATGCATATTCCCTAATAAATCATACATTTTTATAGTGGTAGGTACATATCCATCTGAACAAACCATAAAAGCGCCTGTTTGAATAGGGTTTGGTCGTATTAGGCAGCTATTTTCAGGTTGAATTTTTTCTTTATTTGAAATGAATAAATTGGCATTTCCAAAATCGGGCCGAACCATAACTGTTCCTGCTAAAGAAGAAGGTATCCACCCCCCACCTACATTAATAAACATGTTGGCAGTATTATCTATGTTTTTATCAAACCCAACCAATACATCATCGGAACCAATGTTTTCCCATCCTATATAATAAGATCCATCTAACAAAACTGTTTCCTCAATCGGAAACCGGACAAATCCATTTAATTGCTCACCGTACCGCGGAGTTACAACTAATTGAAAAAGGAGATCCTCAGCAAAAATATCTTTCCAAACTTTTATTTTAATATCATGTTTTGTTAAATCGTTATAGGTCTGCGGAAAATAAAACAATAAGCCTTTTAGGGTATCTTGTAAGCTTAAATCAAACTTTACTGCTGCTTGAGAGCCGGGACCTACTATTTTATAAGTAATTTCTGCCGAATGGTCGTCATACGAATAATAGGTATCAAAAATTTGCGTGTGATATAAAGTATCGTTTTCGTTATTTACATCAGGAGTAACATTAATAAAACTTTTAAAAGGAAAACGAGCTGTACTTGGGCTGTTGGAAGGAAATGTAAAAAAATTGGGCGAATCTGTAACTGGAATGGGGGTGCTGGTAACTCCCTGTGGAAGACTTCCGAAATTTACTACATTGGTATTAGCTACAATGGTAGTACCATCTGTATTTAAAAACTGGTCTGTTTTATTTACAAATCGGTTTATATCGCTTAAATTAGATAGGCTGGTACTGACCGAACTGGCCATATAAGAGCCTGGCGATGCCTTAAAATGATCGTAGGGGACTGAAGTATAATTTTTTAGTAAAGTATTAATAGGTTTTAAATAAGCCACATCCTGTAAAACTTCTGCCTGAGCTGTTCTGGCTTTATCTAACCACACATAATCTATATGCCAATGATCATAATATCCTGATATGCGGGCATAATTTCTAAAACGCAGCTGAAAGCCTTCTTTTAAAAAGGCAGTATCGGCTATCGAAATTTTTACTTGTGTAAAAGCTAAATTAGTTTGGGCACCATCAATGGCCCATATATGGTTCCATTTTTTCGACCATGGACTTGGGTTATAAAATTCTAAAACAAGAGAATCTCCTTCTTCCGGAATATCGCCCAGTCCTTTGGGTTCATAAAAGAAACTGAGATAAACCGAATCACTCGGCAAATAATTTAAATGAAAAGGCTTGGATGTTAAAGTATCCGCTGGTCCGTAAGATTCGTCAAAACTTATATCATAAGGTTTTCCAACATGGTTTATGCCATCAAACGTGGCTACCCCAATGGTTGGAGCATCGTTTGAATACCGATTGTTGATATATACATTGGGTCGTTCATCAATCCAATAATAAAAGGAATTGTCTTGTATAAATTGAACAGTGTCCGGATTAACAAATAGATACGTGGTAGGTATAAATAAGGTATCAATAGTATCTCCATTTTGGTCAATGGTATATTGAAATGCGATCCAAACCTTTTGTGTATCGGTAGGAAGGCTCAAATCAGCCGGATTATTGAAAATAACCACTTCTATTATTGGATTTGGCAAAGTATCATACAAACTGCTTAAATTGTTATAAAAAAGCGAATATGTGGTATCTCTTAAATACCAAAGAGTATCAAAAACCAGGTTATTAATTTTATATTTTACATAGGCCGAATCTTTCACTTCAGAAGCAAAATAATTTCCGTAGTTTTTCTGATGATTTCTGGAAAAATCATCCATAAAAGGCAAATCTAAGGTATCAATAAAAAAATATTTTCCATTAATAGTACTTTTTTGCATCTCCTTTTGTAAGGTTTTATCATACTTTAAAGGAACCAGCACTTCTTGCGAATTACCTTCTATGCTTTCTTCTTGTGAGAATAAAGTAATAGAAAATAATACAAAAAATAGCAGGAATGATCCTATTTTAAAAGCGGAAACTAATCTAACTAAAAACATAATACATTATTTACACGTTGCCCAAACACTTATAATTCCACCTTGTCTAATTTGAGCTGACTCATCTAAGGAAGGACTTTGTTTGCTAATAACGGCCGAAGACGAATCGTAAGCAGAAGCGCAGCTATCCATCATAATTAAATGAAGTGATAACATTTGAGAACTTAAAACACTTTCGGCTTCTGATAAACTCATACCTGTTAAATTTGGAAGCTGAACCATGGATCGGGTTCCTGTTTGACCAATAATTAAATCAATTTTTGAGTTTTTAGGCACTTTACTGCCTGTACCCATGGTTTTACCATTCCATCGCAATTGCAAAACACATCCTTCACAGTCGGCAGGTTGTTGGATGGTTTGACCTACCCGTAATCCATTTGTTTTTAAACGCGCTTCTGCTTCCATATAACTTACATCTTCTAATTCAGGTAATTCGACTAACTGAACAGATAATGCATTAACGGTTAAATATATCTTTCTATTGTGTTTAACTAAAGAATTTGGTTCGGGGCTTTGTTCTACAATGGTACCCTTGGGGAAAGTATTTTCAAAAACAGAGTCAATAACTTCATATTCAAGATCGTGACTTTCTAAAAGAGAAACTATTTCTTCTATTTTCATTCCTCTTAAATTAGGAACTTGCACTGTTTCTCCGTGATTGGTGTACCATTTTAAAGAGCTTACTATGCCCCAAAAAAGGAAATAAATCACCAGTAGTGAAATAAAAAAATTGAGAATGAAATATTTATGAATGAATAATTTAAACATACTTCAAAATTGATTATTTTTTTTGTTTGAACATAATTAATTTGCAGGAAGATTTAATCTTTTATTATAAATAGGCATGATAATAAGCGATAAACAGCCTAATATAATGAGCATAGCTGTTTGAGAGGCCCATGAAATCCAACCAATGGCTAAGCCACTTAATTCGGAAACACCATATAACATAAGGGTTTGGCTTATAGCCAAAGGATACAAGCCAATACCCCCCTGCACTAAAACCACTGAAATACCCCCCATTACAAAGGCAGCAATCATCACAATAAAAGAAAGGTTAGAAACCTCTGAAACCGATAAAAAACAGACATAATTCATAGCTAAATACATGCTCCAAATAAATAAAGTATGGGCTATAAAAGCAACCCGGTGCTCCATTTTAAAAATGGAGAAAATTCCTTGATAAAACCCCAATAAAAAATCCCTTATTTTTTGAATGATGGGATGTGTTGAGTTTCTGAAGGCAAAAAAAGAAACAATAAAAATAAGTAAACCAACCATCATAAAAATGATTGCCTTTAATTTTAAAGACTCAACATCTAAGTTTTCGCCAAACATATTCATTAAAAGTCTTCCAACAACATCAAATTGGGTATATAACACATAAGAAATAAGGGTGCTTAAGATGATTAAATCAAACACGCGCTCGCCTAAAACAGTTCCAAATAACTTATTAATATCTTTATTTTCATACTTTGCAATCATACTACATCGGGCCAATTCACCGGCACGTGGAATTAATAAATTCACAAAATACCCGGCTAAAACGGCCATAACTGCATTAGGCAAATTAAATTTATATCCCAGCGGTTCGGTTAAGTATTTCCAGCGGTAAGCCCGACTAACATGACTTAAAAAACCTAAAATTAAAGAGCAAAAAACCCAAAAATAATTGGCTTCTAAAATAGAAGCATATAACATATCCCGCTCATTTTGAGTGAGTTTCATATATGTACGGTATATAATATATACACCAGCTAATAAAGGAAGAACTATTTTAAGGACGGATATAAGTTTTTTCAAATTTTATAAATTAACCTCAAATTTATACCAAACACTTCCTGTTGAATTTTTTTCTTCTACCTGAATTTCAAAAGGAACTTCAATTTTTTCGGCAATCCACATAAAATTGGTGCTTTCGAAGTGGGGAGCAAACATTTTAGAAGCCTTACCAGGGGTATTTACCAACTTTTTTGTCTGTACTTCTTTTCCGCCTTTTATAATATGTACTGTAAAATTAGACACATTGGCTTTTTCAATAACATCTCTTAAAACATATAGTTGAACAATACCTCCTTTGGCATGTTCTTGGTACACATCTAATTCCTTATTTAATTTACTTTTTTCCCAGTTTCTTTCTTTAGCCGATTCCTTTAGCTTATTCATCATACTCTCCGCATCTTGATAACTCACATTGGTAATGCTTGATGCAGAATTGTTTCCTTCCAATCTTTTAATATTATGATTGTATATTTTTTTAATCTGTCCTGCGGTTCCTTCAGCAAATAAAAGTTCTTTCTGTGAAAACCCTTTGAAAGCACTTAATGTAAACAGCGCTATAAAAAATAAATGTTTCATAATTGTAATTTTTACAAATATAACCTTTAAAAAGATTTCAATTTTCTCCAAGTAAAAGAAAATATATAATATTTTTGAAAGAAATAAAGCGCTAATGAAATTCGGAGTAATAACATTTCCAGGTTCTAATTGTGATGCAGACATGATTTATGTTCTTGAAAACAAGATGAAAGCAAAGGTTGAAAAGCTTTGGCATAAGGATGAGGACTTAAAAGGAGTAGATATGGTGATATTGCCCGGAGGTTTTTCGTATGGCGATTATTTGCGATCTGGCGCTATTGCGCGTTTTTCACCTATTATGACCAGTGTAATTAAATTTGCTAAAAAAGGTGGCTATGTATTTGGTGTTTGCAATGGTTTTCAAATATTATGTGAGTCGGGATTATTGCCCGGCACTTTATTGCATAACGATAGTCGCAAGTTTATTTGTAAAAATGTACATATAAAATCGGCCAGTAAATCCAGCATTTTAACAAAATACATTCCAGAACAGCAAGTTCTTAAAATACCTATTGCACACGGGGAAGGAAAATATTTTAATCATGCAGATGAAATTAAAAAATTACAAGATCAGGATCAAATCCTTTTTAATTAC
>CAYOHR010000022.1:0-23221 GCA_964403835.1 uncultured Flavobacteriales bacterium | reverse complement strand
AAAGAAATGTGTTTGGTATGATGCCTCACCCCGAAAGAGCCTCGGACACGGTACTTAGAAACGACGATGGTAAATATTTGTTTGAGTCGCTTCTAAAAAGCACTCAATAACTATATAAACCCTCTTTTGTAATTAATTCTTCCACCTTGGCAGGAACGAGGTCATGAATAGATTGCTTGTTTTTAATGCGTTCCCTAATTTCAGTGGCACTAAATTCCATCAAAGGTGCTTTTTCTAAAAAAAGGAGTTTTTCTTTTATTTTTATATTTAAAAGCGAAAAATCAACCGCTTGATTTTCACGAGGATACACAACTAGTTTATCAACTAATTTTAAAATTTCCTCATATTCTTTCCATTGATGAAAATGTGGAATTTGATCGGCTCCCATCATAAAAAAGAAATCTGCCTTTAAATGCATTTTTTTTAAGGACTCCAAAGTATGAATAGTATAAGATGGCTTAGAAAGCTGTAACTCAATATCCAGAGCTTTAAAAGCAATATTTTTAGAAATCCCTATTTTTAACAATTCGAACCGTTTTTTTTCATCCAACAAATCGGCATTTAACTTAAAAGGGTTTTGTGGAGAAAGAATAAACCAAAGTTCTTCTAATTTTAAAAAATTGAATACATATTCGGCAATGGCAACATGACCATTGTGAATTGGGTTAAAAGATCCAAAAAAAAGACCTATTTTAGGATTCGGATTTGTCAATTTAGTAATAATTGCTATAAATTTACCAAATTCAAAGAAATTATACCCTAAAAATGAAAGATTTTGCAATGAATGTTTTCTCCCTCGAAAAAATGAAAAAAAGCATTTCTTCGGAGGTATTATCAAAATTAAACGAAACACCTTTAGGGGAGCCTATTTCCTTAGAAATTGCCGAACATGTAGCTTTAGCTATAAAAAACTGGGCCACCGAAAAAGGCATTACCCATTATTGCTACTTGTATTACCCAATTTTTGGGCATTCGGCGTTTAAAAAAGAATCTATTTTTAAAATTTCGGAAAACCATGAGTTATGGTATCATTTTTCAGGAAAAAACCTCACTTCACAAAGTCAAGCTACTGAATTTTTAGAAAACTTAAAACAAAGAGATACTTTTGAAGCCCGGGGATACCGTATTTGGGACCATGCATCGCCCCTGTTCACCTTAGATAAAACCTTATATATTCCAACCATATTTTCATCGTATCACGGCGAAGCTTTAGATTATAAAACCTTACTTATTCGGTCATTAAAAGCCATTGATGATTCAACGGTAGCCATTTGTCAGTATTTCGATAAAGAAATTCAAAAAGTAAATACCACTTTGGGCTGGGAACAAGAATTTTATTTAATCCCTTATGAAGACTTTAAAAACAACAAAGAATTAGGGGATTTAGATGAGGTTATTTTTATGTCTAAAGAAGTGCGTTCTAAAAAAGTAAAAGCGACTATAACAAACGAACCGGTTATTAAACTATTTTTTGAAGAATTAGAGCTGGAATGCAGAAAGTTAGGCATATTAATACAAACTATGCATTCGGAAACAGGTCCTTACCAGTTCGAATGTGCATCTACTGCCGAGGAAACCAATTTATCCGTAGATCAAAACTTAATTTTTTGCCAAATGGTGGAATTTGTGGCAGAAAAACACAAATTAAAACCTATTTTTAAAGAAAAACCCTTTCCAAAGTTCTCCGGCTCAAGTAAACACTTAAACTGGTCTATAAAAAGTGATAAAGGTAAAAACCTGTTAAGCACGGGCTCCACCCCCAGAAATAATATCCGATTTCTTACATTTTTTGTGAATGTTTTAAAAGCCTTAAACGATCATTACGAAAAAATAGCCAGTTCTTCTATTAATTACCACAACGAACAACGCTTGGGCAAGCATGATGCTCCACCTGCCACCATCCAGGTTTACATTGGCCCCTATCTCGAATCTATTTTAGATGATTTAGAGAAACGGATTGATATGGCAAAAATGAGCGAAGATGAAAAATCAGAACTAAAACTTGATTTTGGAAAAATTCCGGAAAGCCTTATTGATATTACAGATACAGCCCGAACATCTCCCATAGCCTTTACCGGAAACAAATTTGAACTTCGTTTACCGGGCGCAAGTTTACATCCTGCAAGGGCTTTAATTGTATTTAACACCATTGTAGCACATCAATTTAAAGAATACGACAAAAGCATGCAAAAGTTGATTAATGAAGGGCATAAAAAAGATGAGGCAATTTTTATTATGCTTAAAAAGTATATTAAAGAATCGAAGAAAATATTATATAACGGAAATTGCTATGAGAATAATTGGGAAAATGAGATGAAAAAGAAAAACATCAAAATCAATATTAACAGTTTTGAGGCAAACCAAATTTTAAACAGTGCTGAAACAAAAAAAATATTTAAAGAAACGCATGTTTTTAGCAATGCCGAACACGAAATATTTTTTCATAAAAACTTTGACGAACAGCTAGAAACCATATTATCAGAAACAGAATATATCTATTCAAATCTCGAAAACAATATTATTCCCTTGCTAATAGAAGAACTGAAAGAAACCATGAAAACAAAAGCTGAATTAACCATTGCACGTATGCCTAAGGAAATTATGGAGGAAGTAGAAGATCGGTTAAGACAAAATACGGCCAAGTTAATTTTGTTTAATGATTTAAAAAACAAGTACAAAAAAAGCAGGGAGCTAGAGAAAAACTCCATTACAAAAACTGATTATGAAAATTTAAGAATTTTAAAAGAAGAATTATTAAACGCCTAATAGACTAAAATGCCATTAAATAAGAAAAAATGAAGTTTTTCTGCATAAAATAGGCATGTAAATTTTGATAATATTGAAAATATTAGTTATTTTGCCAAAAACAATTAAAATCATGAAGTTTATAATCCAAAAATTAACACCTCTGTTTGTGGTTCTACTTTTCACCACAAATGCTTTTTCACAAAAGGATTTTACAAAATCTGCCGATAAAAAATTCGAAAGTCAGGCTTATTTTGAAGCAATCGATTTATATAAAAACGCTTATTCAAAAGAAAAAAGCAACGCCAAAAAAGCCGAAATTTTATTTAAAATTGGCGAATGTTACAGTTTAGTTCGTGATTTAGGTCAGGCTGAAACTTGGTATAAAAAGGCTTTAAGCGCTAATTACCAAGATCCAATTGCCATATTGCACTTGGCTATGGTTATTAAAGACCAACAAAGATATGATGAAGCTTTAACTCAATTTAATGCTTATTTAAAAGTGCGACCTGATGATGCAACCGCAAAAGTTGGTGCTGAATCATGCGAAATGGCTCAAAAATGGAAAGATGAGCCGGCTAAATTTGAAATTCAGAATGAAGTTTTATTAAATTCAAAACAAATAGATTATTCTGTTGCCTTTGCAGATAAAAAATATAATACAATTATATTTTCTTCTTCGCGAGAAGGAGCTACCGGAGATAAAAACAATGGTCGAACAGGTGAAAATTTTGCCGATCTTTTTACTTCTACCAGAGATAACAAAGGTAAATGGAGCGTTCCAATGAATTTGAGTGCTACTGTTAACACCGATCAAGAAGAGGGGGCTCCTTCCATGAACGAAAAGGCAAGTGTGATGTATTTTACTAAATGTATCAGTGGAAAAGATGGAGACTTCGGTTGTAAAATAAAAATGTCAAAAAAATCAGGTCAAAATTTTTCAGAAGTTGTGGATGTTAATTTAGGTCCAGATTCTTTCAACTATGTTCACCCAGCTATTGCAGGAGACGAATCATACATCATTTTTTCTTCTAACATGCCTGGTGGTATAGGCGGAATGGACTTATGGTATTCTGTCTTTGAGAAAAAAGGGAAAAATTGGTCAGCACCTGTTAATTTAGGTTCATCCGTTAATACTCCGGGTGATGAAGTATTTCCTTACTTACACGAAGATGGTTCATTATATTATGCCTCAGATGGCTTAGTAGGAATGGGTGGATTAGATATTTTTCTTGCCTCAAAAGCAGGTGACAAAAAATGGGTTGCTCCACAAAACATGAAGCCTCCTATCAACTCTGCTGACGACGATTTTAGCATTGTTTTTGAAGATAAAGCAAGAGGTTATTTTACATCTAGAAGAGAAGGCGGAAAAGGAGAAGATGATATTTATAGTTTCTTCGTACCAGCTTTAGTATTTAAAATGGAAGGTAAAATTACCAATGCAAAAACAAACGAACCTATTGAAGGTGCCCTTATTAAAATTGTTGGTTCAAACGGAACGCAATATGAAGTAAAATCAGACGCTACTGGTTATTACGAATTTGATAAAATACCAGGTTCTAGCGATCGTTACATCAAAGAAAATGTAACCTATCAAATTTTTGTTACTCGCGAAGATCACTTAAATGCTAAGGGAGAAGAAACAACCGTAGGTGTTGAAAATTCGACCACTTTTGTACACGACTTCGGTTTGGTTAAATTTAGAGGTAAAAATGCTGGTGATTTAGTTGAGATTAAATTCCCAGAAGTACTTTACGATTTTGGAAAAGCAGATTTGAGACCAGAATCTAAAGACTCGTTAAATTACTTATTCCAAACGTTAATTGATAACCCAACCATTGTTATTGAGCTTTCAGCACATACCGACTCTAGGGGTAGCGATAAATTTAACGAAGGTTTATCTCAAAGAAGAGCTGAGTCTTGCGTTAATTACCTAATTTCAAAAGGTATTGATCCAAGAAGATTACAAGCAAGAGGTTATGGTGAAACTAGAGTATTAATTACAGACCAAGAAATTAATGCTTTAACCACAGAGCAAGAGCGAGAAGCCGCGCATCAAAAAAACAGAAGAACGGTATTTAGTGTACTTCGGGCAGATTTTACACCCTAATGCAGGATAAATAATTCAAATAAGGCCCGGTGGTATAAATATCATCGGGCTTTTTTTATTGGTTGGGCCCAAAAGTATATTCGCTTAAAATTAGCCCAATAACATAATTTTTTGTATTTAGAATTGATTTAAACGAAGATTACCCAATTAAGGTAGTCCGGCTCGTTTTACATAAAAGAAGTTTTACAGAAGCAATAGAAGTAATTGAAGGGCCAGCCAAGTAAAATACTTAATTTCCGATTTAGTTATGATACAATAAACTGGTTAACTTAAAAATAGCTTTTTCATTTTCAATATTTTTAACTGCCTTAATAATTTTCTTTTTCTCGCGATTGGTTAAATGCCAGCTTAAAGAAATTCGATCATCTTTTGGATTTTCTAATTGAATATTTACCACATCTACCTTCATATTAAACCATAAACTGGAGTATACTATTAAATTATCTTGATTATACCCCTGATTGGCTATAACATTCCCATAAATAGCACTTAAAGGGGACACAATTTCCTCAAAACCCGAAGGTGGATTATTATCTATTTTGGTATTTTTAAAATTATCACGAATTTGCACAATAACAATACCACTGGTATTCTCTTTAATCCAGGTTTTAAAATGACTTAAATACGACAGGGTGGTTTCCAAACCAAAATTATCTCTTAAGCCGGCATCCATAACTTCTATAACGGGTTCGCTGGGCAAGCTAACAGCGGGTAAAATATAAGGAAAAGTACCATTCATTCGCAGCGCCGAAACATAATTTAAATTGTATGGATTTTGATTTTTAAATAATTTGGTAAACTCAATGTTTTCTACCAAATATTGATTATTGACCTGCTTATCAAACGACGATTTATTGGCTAAAAAAGAAATGGGCTGAGAAGCTATTAATAATCTCCGGGCATCATTAATAATGGTTGGAGAGATAATCATAAGTGGAATTTCCGATTTTTGTTCGGGCTCCACATAATCTTTCAAAGTTTTATTCAACACATTGCCCGTATTTTTATTAAATCGCTTTTCAAATACATATCCTCTGTCTTTTATAATTCCATCTTGACTCAAGTAATTATCAAACCTAAAATATAAGTCGTGCACAGCAATAGTGTAAGTAATAGAGTTTAATAAATCTTTAGATATATTATCAATATATTCGTTAGATGTTAACTTTTTGCGATTTCCATCCTCCCTTAAATACATTTCACGATAATAAGCTGCTCCAAAAGCGCCCCCTGAACTACCTGAAATAAGATGTATTTTATTAAAAAACCGACCATCTAATGCGCTATCAATATAAGCCAGTGTATAATATGTCCACAGGGCAGCCCGTAAGCCTCCTCCGCTAGTATTTAAAAAAACAATTTTTGGTTTAACCGGATCAGTGGTTTGATTTTTAGCTTTCCAGGTTTTTAGTATTTCCAAATGATGTGAAATATCTTTTCTAAATGCATTTGAATCATTGGCTAAATTGTATAAATTATAAGAAGAATAGGATGCTTTTGGATAAGTATAATCTATTCCGGTAGCTCTGTTTAATGTTTCCAAATTACGATCGGTTAAAAAGGTAAAGAGTATAATACTCATGGCTATAATAAAAGTAGACCATTGTTTAAACCAGGAATAAATTGCGCTAAACATCATTAATAACATAGAAAATACAAGAAAAATACTGGCTCCGGCAGGAATTTGAAAAAATTCATTCTCTCTAAAAATACCTAGCAAAACAACAGTAACAACCACCAGTGCCTCAAATAAAGATGCATTGATATGATTTTGAGAAAAAACCATTCGCAAGGTTTTAGCATCATAGTGTTTACTTTCTCGGGCTAAGCTAATTTTAAAAAAATTGGCCAAATAGGTCTCTACTCTAAATTCAGGCTCTCTAAACATGTGTTTTGTCCAATGATCAAATCGATGAAAAAAGCCACGCATCAAATTACTAGATTTTTTATGAGGATTTATGACATCGGAAAGATGGAGTAATTCAAAAACACTTTTACTGGTTGAAAAGAAATAGGTAATTGAAATAATTAAAAAGAGCACATTTCCTAAAACAAATCCGCCAATATTGGTTAAAACATGCAAAATATCATCTAACTGGGCATTTTTTTGAAAGGAGTACATTTGCCATATATATACTAGCAAAAAGCCAATCGGCAAAATAAAGTTATTTAAACAATATTTAAAAAAAGGTCGAGATAAAGTTGCTATAAACGGAAAACTATACGAATTTAAAATGTAGCTGGCAATGTTAAAGCCCATGATAAATCCGCCACACGAAAATCCCAAAATAAGATGAGAGGTAAAATCAACTTTCCCTAAAAACTCAGGATATAAAAATAAAAAGGGCACTCCAAACCCGCCCCCTATGTTTTGTGTAACATATAAAAAGAGAACAAGCCAAACAATAAGTAAAATATGGTTCTTTTTAAGATGCGCAAATAACAGCTGCAAAGGAAAGAAATAAAAAATCCTTACAAATAAGGAATCTTTATTTTTCTTGTCTATTATTTTATCATCCATAGTTTGAGTAATTTAAGAAATTAAATCTTATTAATTACCAAATCTAATATTTCAGTCTCCTTTTGGAAGGTTTCTTTTAAAATTAGATTAGCTTCTTCTAATATTTTATCTTTAAATGCTTGATCTTCCAGGGCTGAAATGTTAATTTTTACATTCAAAAATGCTCCGTAAATAGCTGATCTGCAACACAATGCCCCAACACCTGCATCGGAAATAGAAGCAGGTAATCCATCTGTGGCCATTACTTTTAATAATTCTAAGGCACTAAAAGCAGTTCTCATTACTTTTATGGGCACCAAAACTGCTCCTTTGGTAGCATTTTGAATAGTATTTTTTCTAATTACTTTTTCTTCTTCGGTCCCTTTTGGTAAGGAAAATGCATTTAAAATTTCATTAAACGCCAAGGTATCTTCATCAACCATTTTTATTAACTGATCCTTTATTTTTTGTCCTTTTACGGCCCAATCCGAATAATACTCCCATTTATCATCCCAACCTCGTTTATGAGACGATAAATTAGCTACCATGGTTCCCAAAGAAACACCTAATGCTGCTAGGTACGCCGAAACAGAGCCTCCACCTGGAGCAGGGCTTTCTGATGCTGTTTCTTCAGCAAAATCTTTCAAAGTCATTTTAACCAGCCTTTCATCCGTATTGGCCAGTTTATATTCAATAATTTTATCTTCCGGATTAAAAGGCTTTAAATCATCTAAACCTAAAGACTTAACCGCAATTTTTATTTTCTCTTTTTCAGAAACACCCAGCGATCTTTTTTGTTTTTTCAAAAAATAATCAGCCGTATCTAACAAACATTGTAATGGAATTAAACCCACCAATTCTGATCCGGTTACGCGTAAACCCCGCTCATGGGCTTTGTTACAAACTTCATCAAAAGCTACATGAACAGGCGTAATTAAAACATTGGTTAGGTTCATAGATATTTGGGCAATACCATATTCTTCAATATACCAACCAATCGCTTTTACTTCCTTTAATGTTCCAGGAATTTTTATTGGATTTCCATCCGCATCTTTTATAATTTCACCCGTAATTGGGTCTCCTTTTCTCTCAATTCGGCCTGCTTCGCGCACATCAAAAGCAATAGAATTAGCACGCCGTGTTGAAGTAGTATTTAAATTAACATTATACGCCACCAAAATATTTCTAGCTCCAATAGCCATAGCACCTGTGGTCAAAGCCACTTTAAAATCAGAAGGTCCTTCATCGGGTTTCCATTGCGGATCTTCTAATTTTTTTTGTAACCCTTCGTACTCTCCAGCACGGCAATTTGCCAGATTTTTTCTTTTTTCTTCGCGGGCCGAAAACTCATATAAGTACACCGGTATTTGCAGTTCATTTCCTACACGTTTTGCCAACTTTTGAGCTAATTCTGCCGCTTCTTCCATACTTATTCCAGAAATAGGAATAAAAGGACATACATCTGTAGCTCCAAAACGCGGATGCTCGCCTTTATGAGTTCGCATATCAATTAATTCGGCTGCTTTTTTAATTAATTGAAAGGCAGCTTCCACAACCGCTTCTGGTTCACCTGCAAAGGTAATTACCGTGCGGTTTGTAGCATATCCCGGATCAATATCCAACAACTTTACTCCCGGTACTTTTTCAACAACAGATGCAATTGCTTGTATTTTAGCTTGATCTCTTCCCTCACTAATATTTGGAACACACTCTAAAATTCTTTTTTCCATGTTAACCTAATAAAAAATTTTCTAAAATAGCTTTCAATTCAATTAATAAGCTAGTTTTTTCTGTTGATTTTTTGGAGATTTCTTGATCTAATTTTCGCAAGCCGTAAATTACATCTTCTTCTGCCGGTTTAACCATATTTTCTATAACAGTTAAACACTCTAAACAGGTAATAAAATCATTTACAATAGCTGCATCAACCAACTCCTTTAAATACTCTTCCGATTTAATAGAAGACTGCCAAAGGGCCGAAATTAGGATATGGCGATGATTTTGTGTTTTTTCTAATTGAAGAGAGTCTATAATAATTTTAACTGATTCTTGGTTTTTAAGATCATATAATATTTTGCAAATTTCATCATACACCTCTTTACTTTGTGTAGCTACTAATACATCAATTAAAGCGTCCATAATTTCCTCATCGCCCGAATTTCTTAGCTTAATTAAGGCCTCAATCACTTCTTTTTCCTGCTGTGAATAAAGTTGTTTAATTTCTGATGAGAATTTGTTAGAACTAGTATCCATAGTGGTTAAAAAAAAGTATAAATCAAATGTAAAAAATGAAAATAAGAATAAACAAGCAAATATGTTAAAATGTCAAAATTTGGGCACTAATATATCTTCACCTCCGTGGCTCCCTTCCCATATTTTTGATACGAGGCATCATAAAACTCAATTTTTTCGTAGCCTTTTAAAATATGCCTGATTTCTTCTTTCAGTATCCCTTCCCCTACTCCATGAATAATAACCACTTTTTTGCATTTTCGAGCCAGTGCCAAATTAAAATTAAGCACAAAAAAATCTAACTGAAAACTCAATCTTTCATTCGCTTTAATAGGTCTATAATCTTCCAATTCACCATAATGAAGATCCATTTCCATAAAATACCCTCTCAATTTTTTATCAAAAAATAGTTTCACTCCATCTTTCGAAAAAGAAATAGGATCACTTTCCTGCTTATTTTTAAAATCTTTGTTTAAAATTTGTTCTTTTATGGGAAGAGGTTCGGATAAGACCAGTTCTTGTTTCGATTTTTTATAGGTAAATCCATCTATTTCTATCTCAAATAAAGTAGAATTAATTATTTTAACAACCAATCCTTCGCCCTTTTCATCAATTATTCTAACTTTATCTCCTATTTCAAACATTCTTCAAAAATAAAGATATCTTGGAAGAAAATCCTTGGAAAATAATAGATTCTGCAACTATTTATGAAAATAATTGGATAAAGCTAGATCATTACAGGGTCATCAACCCCAGTGGCAATCAAGGAATTTACGGTAAAGTTCATTTTAAAAATTATGCCATTGGCATTATCCCTTTAGATGAGAATAATAACACCTGGTTAGTTGGCCAATACAGGTTTCCACTAGAAAAATACAGCTGGGAAATACCTGAGGGTGGGGGTGATTTACAAACAGACCCTTTAGAGTCGGCAAAAAGAGAATTATTGGAAGAAACCGGAATTAAAGCCGTACAATGGAATAAAATAATGGACATGCATTTAAGTAATTCCGTATCTGACGAGTTAGCCTTTATTTATGTTGCCCGTGATTTATCTTTTTTTGATGCCAAACCAGAAGATACCGAAATTTTAAAAATTAAAAAAATCCCTTTTTCAGAAGCCTATCAAATGGCATTAAACGGAAGTATAACCGATAGTTTAAGTGTTGCTGGAATATTAAAAACAAAAATATTATTAGATAATGGGGAAATTTGAAAAAGATCATTCCAATTTTTATAGATTTGTTATATCCATGTTTAATATTTCTAAAATACTTCTTTTTTTCCTTTTATTTTTAATCAACTCACCTCTTTTTTCCCAAAAAGTTGGAGTCGTTTTAAGTGGGGGTGGTGCTTCTGCTGTTGCCCACGTTGGCTTTTTAAAAACTTTGGAAGAAAACAACATTCCCATCGACTATATTGTAGGAACTTCTATGGGATCTGTCATTGCCGGTTTATACGCTTCGGGATATACGCCTGATCAAATGTATCAATTGCTTACCTCAGAAGAATTTGTATTGATGGCAGAAGGAAAATACACCGATAAAAACGCCTTTTATTTTAAACAAGACGACCCCGACGCCCGTTGGATTACCTTTAAGCTTTCAAAAACAGGTAAGGTGACTGATTTAATACCCACTAACCTTATTTCGCCCGTTGCCTTAGATTTAATGTTAATGGGCTTATATGCCTCCCCAGAAGCTGCTGCCAACTATAATTTTGATAGTTTGCTTGTTCCTTTTAGATGCGTTGCCGCTGATATTAAAGAAAAAAAAGAAGTGATTTTTAACAAAGGGCATTTAACAGAAGCTATTCGAGCCTCGGCTACCTATCCCTTTTATGTTAAACCCATTAAGGTAGATGGTAAATTACTATTTGATGGAGGTTTGTACAATAATTTTCCATCCGATGTGCTTTACCGAGATTTTCTTCCGGATATTATATTAGGATGTAATGTATCAGAAAATGGTGGAGAACCTTCAGAAGATGATTTCCTATCCCAGTTAAAATCAATGATAGTAAGACCTACCAATTATGGTATTGATTGTGAAAATGGAATTA
The DNA here is from genome assembly GCA_964403835.1 of uncultured Flavobacteriales bacterium. Taxonomy (GTDB): domain Bacteria; phylum Bacteroidota; class Bacteroidia; order Flavobacteriales_G; family JALEGO01; genus CAYOHR01. Next base: position 11,573 of record CAYOHR010000022.1, on the reverse strand, counting down.
TAGTAGAACCTGAAGTAAATGATATAGGTACCTTTAATTTTGCTAGAACAAAAGAATCATATAACATAGGGTATAATGCTACTCAAGAAAAAATTGAACAGATAAAATCATCCATTCAGCGAAGAGTTTCGGATGAAGAAATCGCTTTAAAACGAAAAGTATTTAAATCAAAATTTAAACCGGTTGAATTTCATGATATTTTTATAGAAGGATTGAATAAAAATCAATCCATTTATGTAAAAAGATCCCTCATCAAAAAAAATCGTATCCTTTCTTTTACGAATTTAAAAAAGAATTATTCTAAAATATTTTCAGATGATAAGATTGCAGATATATACCCAAAATCATATTACAATACCGAAGAAAATGGGTTTGATTTATTTTTAAAAATAAAAAAAGAGAAAAATTTTATGGTGGGCTTAGGCGGAAGCTTTGCATCAAGGCCAGTGGGATCGGGCATGTTAGCTGTAAAATATAATTATTTAGGGATAATTTCTTCTAGTTTTAATGGCAACTTTTATTTTGGCAAATTTTATAACTCTGCCATGCTAAAAAGCCGAATTGATATTCCAATTCGACTTCCATTTTTTATTGAACCCGAAGCAAATATTAGTAAAACAGATTATTTTAAATCAAAAAGCTTTTTTTATACCGATGAAAGACCTTCTTATTTTGTTCAAAATGAATTGTATGGAAAAATAAACTTAGGAATTCCTTTATCGAAAAAAGGGAAATTGAGAATTGGATATAGCTTTGGTAAATTAATAGATGAATATTACCAAGCACAATCATTTACCAAATTAGATACCGCCGATCAAACATTTTTTAATTTTGTTTCACCCTATTTATTACTGGAACGAAGTACTTTAAATGGCAAACAATATGCCAATGCAGGAAGTTATACTTATTTTTCGGCTAGGTTTGTGCAAGGACAAGAGTTTAATGTGCCAGGTTCTACATCTATTAGTAAAGAGAATTTCTCTAAATTTCACCAATGGGCTCAGTTTCGCTTTTTATACGAAAATTATTATAAACAAAGGGGAAGAATACACTTAGGCTTATTTTTAGAAGGATATTATTCATCACAAGGTTTGTTTAATAATTATACTATTAGTTCTTTAAGAGCAAAATCGTTCCGATCAACTACTGAAAGTAATACCTTATTTTTAGAATCTTTTAGAGCAAATAAATACCTTGCTTTTGGACATCGAATTATTTTTGAGTTAATGAGTAATATGGAGTTACGCTTTGAAGGATATGTTTTTCAACCCTACCAAAGAATTATTGAGGCAGAAGATAAAACGGTTACTTTGGGTGCTCCATTTGATAAAAGATACGTGGTAGGAAGTGCTAATTTAGTTATAAAAACACCGGTGGGGCCTATCAGTTTTGCAACCAACTATTATCATAACGTACCCGAAGTAGCTAATGAAAAAAAGACTCCATTAACGTTTTTCTTCCATTTTGGATATATTCTGTTTAACAGAAAGGCTTTAGAATAAACTTTTTTTTATGCGACTGCAATAAAATCGCATTCAATATTTACCAATAGGGTAAAGAAGGGGTCTGTTTTTTCATTTCCGGGTGGAATAAATTGATATCTGTAATTTTTATTCGATTTTAAAGCCATAACATACATTCCTAAACCTGCCCCACCCCTATCCGAAATTTGGCCATTAATTAAATCATACTTATATTTTTCTTTAATTTGTTCTAGCTCCATTTCATCTAAATCGCTTAATTTCTTGCTTAATCTTTCCATATCGTTGTCGGATACTTCATTAGAAACAACAAAAGAAATGCAATTATCAACCCTGCCAAATGCAAAGCGGCCATATACTTCCCTGTTGTTATGGGCATAAGCTTGGCTCTTCCCATGTTTCATAATGTTTTCGAGGCATTCAACTGAAATACTGTAAATATTTTTTGAAGTCCTTTTTTCGATATTTAATTCAACTAACATCGTTCTGATATTACTTATTAAAGTATCTAACGTTCTAATATTGAATTTCCCTGTATATGATATAAGGGTAAGTTCCGATGGTATTTCTTGAAACATATCTAAGTTTATATTTTCTTCTTTCATCAAAATATAAGATGAATTTATAAGTGTAACGAAAGAATGAAAAAAAGGTTGCATTTATTGCCTTATTTAACGCAATAAAGTAAGGGAACCCGCCTTAGAGTAATCTTTTTGAGATGCAGATGCTTTTAAAACAAAATAATATACTCCGTTTGGAACAGGGGTTCCTTCTAAATTATTGCCATCCCATACTACTTTATAAGAAGTAGATACAAACAACAATTGTCCCCAACGATTATATATTTCTAAATTATATTGTCCATCACGCACGGCAAAGGGGAAGGTAAAGTAATCATTTATTCCATCGCCGTTCGGAGAAAAAACATTCGGGTACTTTACATATTCTTTTACATCAATAACCAATGATGCCGTATCTTTACATGCATTTTGATCATACACAGTTAAAATTACTTTGTAAATACCGGGTACTGAATAAATGGTCGCGGGATTTTGCTCGGTAGAAGTTAAATTTGCTTCCAAATCCCAATGCCAAGAAGTTACACCTGCAGAACTTTGATCCTGAAATTGAACTATATGATCGGCAAAAACATCTCCTGAATCTATTGTAAAAGCAGCAGTAAGAGCTGTATTAATAGAGCTGCTGTAATAATATCCGGGCAGCGATTTACATACACCTAAAGTATCGCCATAAACAATAATGGTATCATTAATTTGTCCCCAATGAACCAAAATAGAATTACTTCCTTGGCCACTGATAATGGTTGATCCGGTTGGTACTTGCCAAGAATAAGGAGCCTGAGAGCCCGAAGCAGTAAATAACAAACTATCAGCGCCTTTACATAGAGATACAGGCGATGAAATATGAGGTGCCGTATCTCTTCCTATGGTTAAAGCAAATGGTTTTTGAGTAAAATTAGTCCAGGCTTCTTTTGTAACAGATCTATAATTACCACTGGCAGGACTGGTTGTTATATTTCCTGTATTATTCCATTTATTGGCAGTGGGCGTTGTCCATTGAGCCATACCATTATAATCATATGGATCTAAATTTTGATCATAATAAATGCTAACATCCGCATTGGCAGTACCTCTTCTAGAAATTTTATGGTAATACAAATCATTTACTTTACAAAGGATAGAATCTTTTAAATTAATATCAAAACCATCTCCCGTAGGGTCATAATTAAACATTCCCACAAAAAAGGTATCTACGTTTGCGTTTATAGGTTTTATATCAACCGAACGATACCTAGCTGTTCCATTGGACGAACCCACCGGAAAAGAATATTTACTACTTGCGTTTACCACTCTTACTAATGATCCGTTAGCCTGGGTACTTACAAATCCTTCATTTAAATAGGTTAAATCATTGGTAAGGGCCCCTGAGTCTTGATTTAAAAAAAACAGCCGGTAATTATTAGCTGAAAGTTCATTATTATGCAACAAAAGTGAATCTGTTACTTTTACATCTAAGGTCATGGTTTTAACAAAATCATTCGAACTAAGTTCTAAATCATAAAAAGTAGTTGTATTTGCTCCTGTTATTAACTGCAAACCTCCGGTTAAATTAACTTTACTTGAATTATTTGTTGCATCTGTAATAAAAGCGGCATCATTAATCCAATCCCCATCAATTTCAAAATCACCTTTTCCGCTGCCTGTCGCATTAGTTTCTAAGGTAAAATCGCCTTGATAGGTGCTGTTTTGGGTTTTTAATAATCCATCATTACTTATGGTGGAAGCAGCTCCACTATTGGTTACATTTCCATTTACAAAAAGAACTCCACCGGGATTAACTTTTATAGTTCCGGCATTGTATAATGTAACCTGACTTATAGCCAGTTGAATATTTGAAACTGTAAAAAGAAATAATAAAATTACTCGCATCTAAATAATTTATTAAATTAGATAACTTTAAAGTTAATAAATTATTATTAATAAAATGAACATAATTCGTGAATCTATTTTTATTGAAAATGATGGAGAGCATTTACACATCCAAAAATTTCATTCTGAAAACAGCAAAAAAATCCCTGTATTAATGATACATGGGTCAGTAGAGGATGGCCGAATTTTTTACTCAAAAAACGAAAAAGGATTAGGCCCTTATTTAGCAAAATTAGGATACGAAGTTTTTATTCCGGATTTACGCGGACGTGGAAAAAGTACGCCCAAGGTGGGTCGAAAATCGAAAAGTACCATGTATGATATTTTAGAAAAAGACTTTGATGTGTACCTTTCAAAAATAAAGGAAGTATGTGGAACTACGCCTCAAATATGGGTAGGCCATTCGTGGGGAGGTGTGTTACTTTTAGCATATTATGCTAAAAAACATAAGGATATAAAAGTGTCGTCGATGGTTTTTTTAGGGGTGAAGAGAAGAATTAGCATTGGAGGTTTAAAAAAACTATTTATGGTTAATTTTTATTGGCGATTTTTTGGAAAAATTTTGACCTTAATGTATGGCTATTTACCTTCCAAAAAGTACGGAATGGGCTCCGATAACGAATCGAGATTAACATATCTTGAAACGGATCATTGGGTAAAAACCAAATCATGGAAAGATAAGCATACTACTTTTGATTATCATGGGGCATTTCAAGAAATAGACCTCCCTCCTATTTTATCCTTAACGGGCATTAAGGATGATGTTTTAGGCCACCCAACAGATGTTCAGCTTTTGTTAAAAGAATCAAATGCTAAAAAAGCAACATTTAAAGTATTGGGCAAGAAAAATGGAAACCTAGAAGATTATGACCACATTAATATTCTTACGAGCAAAGCAGCCGAAAATGACCATTTCCTACTCATTTATGAGTTTATCCGATCAAATTATAACCCTTCGTAGCTCTATTTTTTCTTTAGAATAAATTCTTTGTTTATTTCTTTTTCTAAAGAACTTGTATTTACATCGCTTGATTCTGTAGTGGCATATCCAGATTTAGATACAACATACCGGTAGGTAATACCTGGCTTAAGCATTAGTTTAAATATTCCGCTACCATCTGTTTTTACTTCATTTACACTTGAATTAGAAGCCTTGTCTTTTAATAAAATATTACATCCTGCAAGAACGTTTCCTTCTTCATCTTTTACCACTCCGGTAAAACTTACTTTAATTAGGCCTGTATCTACTAATGCATAATTAGATAAATCAACTTCATAAATATCTGCACCACCTAAACCTTGTTCAGTAAAAGAGGTAATAAAAGCCTTTTTATTATCTGAAGTGATGGAGAAATTTTTCTCATCATCTACCGTATTAATTGGATATCCAATATTTTCGGGTTTACCCCATTGGCCATCTACCAAAATAGACTTATAAATATCATACCCACCCACTGATTTATGACCATTTGATGCAAAAAAGATTACTTCGCCAGATGGATGAACAAATACCATGCTTTCATCATTGGGTGTATTAATAATATTACCCAAATTTACAGGCTCGCTCCAGGTTGATTTATCCACTTTTTCAGACATATAAATATCCGCTCTTCCTAATCCCTTTGCTCGCTCGCTGATAAAAAACATTTTTTTACCATCTTCAGTTATAGTAGCAGAACTTTCAAAATACGTTGTATTAATAGGTTTTTCTATTTTTTTAGCGACCGACCATTTGCCTGATGGTGATTTTTTTGCTACAAATATATCTCCGGAACCGTTTCCTGCATCTCCTTCGTTTCTGTAAACATAAATTTCATCGCCCGTTGGAGACAAACTTAAACAACCATCATGATCTTCAGTATTAATTTTACCAGGAATTGGCTCGGCCGAATTCCATGCATTATCTTTTTCATTCCAAGTTGAAATATAAATATCTTCTAAAAATTTATTATCGTTAGGATCTCTTTTTCCCCCTTTAGTTTCTGGACGTCGAGAGGTAAAAACAAGTGTTTTTCCATCAGCAGAAATAGCGGCTCCATAATCATCGTATTTCGAATTGACCGCTAATCCTAAATTAGTAATGGTCACATTTACTGGGTGAGCCACTAAATTTCGAGCAAATTCAAGCTCTTCCATTACTTTATTTGCTTCATCCAAGTCATACTTATCCCCAGGTTTTAAGGTTGCCTTGTAAGCAGTAATAACACTTTTTGCTTTGTCAAAATCGCCACTTTTTTGAATGGCTTTGGCATATACAAATTTAAAATCTTTGTGAATATCAGAAGATAATTCATTTGCTTTATTTAAATAGGTTAAAGCATCTGAATTTTTTTTCATGTAGTATAAACACTCGCCCACCCGAAAGCAAACCAAAGGGTTTTGAGGGTTACCATTATAAAAATTTAAATATTCAACATAGGCGTTTTCATAATCGCCTGAAGCAAGTAAACTATTGGCTTTTTGAAGTTTTAAAGCATCAAGGCCTCTTTCGAAGATATTTTTTGTGGTATCAGCCGTGATTCCGTATGAACTTCTGATAACAAAAAGAAATGCGAATAACAAAAGAATTCTAGTAAATTTCATACCCAAAATATTGCAATTTAAGCAAATATAATATTTAAAGATTCACTATGAAAATTTAAGTAAAATCTTTGTTTACAATCTATGCTTATCGAATACAAAAAATCTTTAGAAAGACCCTTGCACTTTTTTGCTAAATCTATAAATATTTGCAAAGCCTTGGGTTTAGGTTCATCCCACATAAAAAAAAAGAATTCACACAGGAAACAATGCCTATTCGCAGTTTTTTTGATTCAAAATTCATTTTTATGGTTCCATTTGCTTGATGTCTTCACAAAACTTATAATAATCTTCCGGAATTCCAATATCAATAAAATAAGCATCGGATATATATCCAAAAAAGATAGATTGTGCGCAGTATTTTTCGAAAAAATCATTTTCCATTGAAAATTTGATGGGAAGAGAATACTGCAAAAAAGAATCTTTATTAATTAAATAAATGCCCCCATTGATAAGGCCTTCATCATTTTTTTTCTTTTCATAAAACTGAGTAATGGCATCGTTTTTTATCTCAACTGTGCCGTAGCGATCAAAATGCGTTAACATTTTAAGCGCAAGGGTACAGGTAGATTTTTTAGAGACATGAAATTGAAAAAACTTTGATAAATTAATAGGAAAAAAAGAATCACCATTTAACACTAAAACGTGATTTGATTGAGTATATGAAAGCGCTTTTTTAATAGCACCGCCGGTACCTAAGGGTTCATCTTCTTTACAATAGATAATAGAAATACCTAAGTATTCGTTTTTAAAATAATTTTCGATGGAGTTAGATCGGTAACCCACAGACAAAATAACTTTTTTAACTCCCTGATTTTTAAGATATTGTAATTGGTAATGCAAAAAAGGAAATGCCCTAACTTCAATCATTGGTTTGGGAATATCGACCAACAAATGAGCCAAACGAGTGCCAAAGCCTCCGGCTAATATGATTGCCTCTTGTACCACTAAAAAAACAATTGTTTTTCGACTAATTCACACATAATATGCCCGAGCATAATGTGCGATTCCTGTATGCGAGGAGTATCGGTAGAGGGTACTTTAATCATAATATGAGCCAATTCATTCAATTTACCGCCTGTTTCGCCGGTCATACCTATGGTAATCATTTTTTGAATATTTGCCTGTTCAATGGCTTTTAAAATATTTTTTGAATTGCCTGAGGTGGTTAATGCGATTAAAATATCTCCTTCCTGGCCTTTGGCTTTTATTAAGCGGGAGTATACTTCATCATAGGAATAATCGTTGGCGACTGCTGTCATGTATGAAGTATTTACATGTAGGGCCTCTGAATAAAGGGGATCTCGATCGGAATAAAAGCGACCTGTAAATTCGGCTGCCAAGTGCTGCGCATCGGCTGCACTACCGCCATTGCCACAAAACAATACTTTTCCTTTGTTTTGAAAACAATGAATTATTTTTTGAGTAACTTCTTCTACTATTTTAAGTAATTTTTCGTCTTGCAAAATCTTGTATTTTACATCGATGGAGCTTTGAATGATTCTTTTTATTTCTTTCATATTTTATGTTATATACTTAACCTTTCTTTTTTCTAGATAAAAAAGAAACAAAAAATCACGACTTACTTCTTTTTTTAACAAAATTAATTCTTTCTTTTTCTCGCGCATCCCAAGCCGCTTCCTTTTAGTCGCTTCGGGGATGCTTTGCTTAGGCCACCGCACAAAATAAAGAATATTTTGTTTAAAAAAAAGAAGAATGTCGGTCCTTTCAAAGAATAAGTTATTTTTTTGAGTTAATCCTATCTATTCAAATTAAACATGAATTAAATACGTTTAACGTTTCCAAGAAACCAAGCCTTTTTTAGTAAAATGATATTTTTCTAATTTTCCTTCAAATTTTTGAAGTGCTTCAATCACTTGATAGCGGGTATTTTCAGGACAATAAAAAAACATATATCCGCCGCCGCCTGCACCTGAAATTTTACCCCCGGTGGCACCTGCTTTTGTGGCCGAAATGTAAATATCATCAATTAAATTGTTACTAATTCTCTCGGTTAAGTTCTTTTTGCTTTTCCAGCCAAAATCTAAAATATTGCCAATGGTCTCCAAATCGCCTTTTAGCAAGGCTTCTTTCATCAAAAAAGCTTGTTTTTTGAGATTATCCATGGCTTCCAATGATTTTTCTGTTTTATTCTCAATGTTATCAACCTGACTTTTAATAATTTCGGCCGAAACCCGACTAGTATTGGTGTAGAAGAGAAGTAAATTATGTTCCAACTCCTGCAAAATAGATTCTTTTATGCGCAAGGGATTAACAATTACTTTTTCATCGGCATAAAACTCCATAAAGTTAACACCACCAAAGGTTGCAGCGTATTGATCTTGTCGCCCGCCCTGCATATTTAAATCAACACGTTCTATTTCAAAGGCCAGTTGAGCAATATCATATTCACCCAATGGCAAATTTAACCACTCAATAAAAGCGCCTAAGATGGTTACTACCATGGTAGAAGAAGTGCCTAAACCTGAACCCGAAGGGGCGTCAGAAAAAGTAGTTAACTCAAAAGATAAAGGCTTACCACCTAAATATTTTTGTACAATTTTGTTATATACTCCTTTATGCAAATCAAGCGTACCATCAATGGGTAAAGTGGGTGATGAATCATATTCGACTCGTTCTTTTCGATCAAACGATTGCAGAATAATTTTACCATTATCCGTTGGTTTAATGGTTGCGTATGAATATAGGTTAATGGTTAAATTTAAAATAGCACCCCCATGTAAATCGCAATAAGGACTAACATCACTACCGCCTCCGGCAAGGCCTAGTCGAAGAGGAGCTTTACTTCTTATGATCATATTCTGCTATTTTTAATAGGTTAGCAACAAAATTGGTCCACGAATATTTTTTCTTGGCTTCTTCAACATTTTTAGAAAATTTTTCTTCTAAATTTTGCTCATAAAAATGAAAGATAGCGTTTGAAATTTCTTTGGCATTGGGCTCCACTACAAAACCGACGGCATTGTGTTCGACCATTTCAGGTAAACCTCCTACATTGGTCACAATCATAGGTTTATTAAAATGATAACAAATTTGTGTTACACCGCTTTGTGTAGCATGTTTATAAGGCTGTACTACAACATCAGCGGCAGAAAAATAAAGATTTACTTCATCGTCGCGGATAAATTTATCTGATAAAATGACTTGGTTTTGAATGCCATTTTTTGCGATTTGCACTTCATATTCGGGCTTATCATTATAAAACTCGCCGGCTACTAAAACTTTTACATTTAAGTCTTTTAATGCCGGGCTGGCAATAGCATCCAGCAATATATCTAAGCCTTTATAATCGCGAATAATGCCAAAAAACAGCACTATTTTATCATTTTGAGAAAGCTGTAATTTTTTTCGCGCTTCATTTTTATCTAAAAGCGCGCCAAAGTTATCGTAAATGGGATGGTACGATAAATGAATGGAAGCCGTTTTTTTGACAAATTGATGCATATCATTATACACGTTTCTGGACATGCAAATGAATTGGTGAATGGTGCTAACAAAATATTTATTAAAAATAGTATCTCCTATGCGTTTTTCATGTGGGATAATATTATCGATGATGCTTATTTTTTTAATCGTTTTTCGAAGTCCAACTATCCTAAGAATACTTGCAAAACAAGGAGCCATAAAGGGGAGCCAATATTTAGTTACAACAATATCAGGTTTCCATTTTAATATTTTTATGCCGGTGCTTATCCAATTAAACGGGTTAATAGAATTTACAATTCGGTAAATAGCAATGCCTTTTGGTGGAGGAGTGTCCGCAAATTGACTTTTTCCAGGAAATAAAAAAGAAGGGTATTGTAATTTAAAAGTAAAAATGATTACTTCATGGCCCTGATGCTGAAATTCGTGCGCTAAACACTCGTTAAATGCAGCTAAACCACCTCTATAGGGATAAGCAGTGCCTAAAATTAGAATTCTTTTTTTTGCGACATTATCCATTCACCTCTTTTTCAATCAAATAATTATTTCTGTCGGAAGAATTTCGAGAAACCAATTCGCCTATAAATCCAGATAAAAAAAGCTGAGCTCCTAAAAGCATAAAAACCAAGGATAAATGAAATTCTGTTCGCTGAGCTATTAATTTGGCGGTTGTGTCAAAAAATATTTTATCAATCCCCATCCAGGTAATCATACAAAAACTGATAATAAACATGAGCATTCCCAAAGAACCAAATAAGTGCATGGGTTTTTTTCCAAATTTGGAGATAAAAGAAATAGATAACAAATCTAAAAAACCATATATAAAACGCTCGAAACCAAATTTAGTAACCCCATATTTACGAGCGCGATGTTCTACAATTTTTTCTCCAATTTTTGAAAAACCGGCTCGTTTAGCAATAACGGGAATGTATCGGTGCATTTCGCCGTATACTTCAATGCTTTTAACCACCTCTTTTCGATACGCTTTTAATCCGCAATTAAAATCGTTTAATTGAATGCCTGACATTTTACGCGTGGCCCAATTAAATAGTTTTGTAGGAATGGTTTTTGATAAAGGATCGTATCGTTTCTTTTTATATCCTGAAATAAGATCAAATTTATCTTGGGTAATTAGTTTGTATAAATCAGGAATTTCATCGGGACTATCTTGTAAATCAGCATCCATAGTAATGACTACATCGCCTAAACAGGCTTCAAATGCAACATTTAGTGCCGCTGATTTTCCGTAATTTCTTCTAAACTTTATGCCCCTGACACAAGTATCGGAAGCAGATAGGTTTTCAATTACATCCCATGATTTATCTTTGCTGCCATCATCTACAAAAATAACTTCGTACGAAAAAGAATGGGCTAACATTACTTTTTTAATCCATTCATATAATTCAGGAAGAGATTCTTCCTCATTAAATAAGGGTATAACAACACTAATTTGTAGTGGATTCATCAAAAGGGGGTTGAATAAGTGGTTGTTTTTCTTTTAAAATTAAGGCAAATAGAGCAGAAAATAACATTCCACCCAAAATTTTGGTCATTACTTCTCCATATGCTAACTTTCCGACTGTCATCGATTTTATTTCTTCAATAAATCTCTCTTTGT
>CAYOHR010000021.1:9770-47301 GCA_964403835.1 uncultured Flavobacteriales bacterium | reverse complement strand
CTTTTTTCTTGATAAAAAAGGATCAAAAAATCAAGACTTCTAATCATTTTCTTTCACGTGTTATCCTCGAAATTTTCACGGAATCCAAGCTCTGCAGCATGTATGCTTTTTGAAGCAGCACAGAAGAATAGGTCTAGTGGTTCTTTGAAACAGCAGTGCTTCAAGGATTCCTTACGAGATCCCCAGCGCACATTTCTGCGGTGCACGTGATACAGAAAATGATTAAAGGTCGGTCCCTTAGACAGCAAGGGAGATATTGGTAAATACCATTTTTAGAAATGGCGGAAGATTTATTGAAAATTTAAAGAAAAACGGGAAATATAAAATTCTTAAATTTGACATTATTTGTTACAATTTTAGAACCGGAATTAAATTAAATGCTAAAATTTAATAGTATTTTAACAAAATACTTGTCAAAATACCTAAAACTAAGTAGTTTACTCTATTGGCATGAATAGTTTTATCTATTAATTTTGTAAGTTCAATAATGTATTGTCTATGATGGCAAAGCGTTCTTTTACAGAGCCCGAAAAAGCAGTAAGTCCCGAAGATATAATCATTGGGACTGACCCTGTTGCTATTGAATTTTTACGACAAATTTACGGAGCCATTAATGATATCAGCAAAGAGCGAAGATCTTTTATAGAAAATTGCTGGTTAAATGGTATTGATAAAGCCTATAAAAACCCATCTTTAAAGTTAGATACAGAATTATGTTTTAAGCTCTTAGAGCGGATATATAAACATTTAGAAGATAAAGATATTTGGGATGTAAATGAAAAGGATTTATATGAAATATTTGAAAAAATAATATCTCTTAAAGCAACCCGGGACAGCAGTTTAAAAGAAGTATTTGATCAGCTGGAACAATCGGTTGTTGCTACCTTACAGCTTGATTTTTCACATAAAATTCCATTAAACGAAACATTTAAAGACAAGCGAAACATTTTCAATTATATTGTTTTGCTTTTTAATTCGGTTGTTGAAAAGATGGAGCTTTCAACGGTTTCGGCAAAATCAGTAAATACGTATTTTTCAAAATATCCGGATGTAGCATTTATTACCACCAATGAGGAGGGCAAAATCAGATTTTCGAACCATTATGCTGCGCAAATATTAGGAAGCGAAGAAATCCTTCTTTTAGATGCGAGCATGAAAGATTTGGTAAAAGACTACTCCAGATTGATTGAAAATTTTGAAAAAGATGGAATGGTGGATGATTTTAAAACGACGCTGATTCCTGTTACCCAGGGAAGCAAATCTATACCTGTTAGCATATCTATTCCTAAGCCCATAAAAGACCGAAGCGAAGTAGAAGAAATAGCTTTTATTATTAAGTTAGCAGACGTTCGCCCTAAAAAAAGTAACATTAGCAAGGTAGGAGAAATACATGAGAATATAAGTACCATCAATTCGATGGGGGTAACGACCAGTATGCTTAAAAAGAAGTTGATGGATAAAGAATCTCGTCAACATATTGAGTTGTTGGAAAAAAACATTGATTTATTAAAAAAGAAATCGATAGAGACGCTGCATGCTATTTCGGGCAAGCAAAATGATGCTAAGGATACTATTCATTTGGGAAAATTAATAGAGAAGATTATTAAAAAGATAAAGTTAAGTGATAAGTTAGAGGATGTAGAGATACAAAATAACATGTCTTTTTTACCTGCTATAAAATCCAATCATAAAATAATAGAATTGGCTTTTGAAAGTTTATTGCAGGATGCCATAACTTCCCGAAAACCTTTTGAAAAAACCAAATTGATATTGGATGTAAAAGAAAAGAAAAACGGGATCATGTTTTTATTCCACAATCAGCAAAATAGCATGGTAAATGCCTCTGTTTCCATTCAAAAAAATAAGGGTAAAAAAACGTCCAAAAACAAGAATGGATGGGGTTATTTAGTGGCTAAAGAATCAATTGAAGAATTGGGTGGGGAAATAGAGTTATTTTCTTCATCCAATACCGGAAGTATTATTACCGGGTTTATTCCTTGCGTTATTGAGTGAACTTGTTTAAAGTCCTCCTGAAAATCTGCGCTGGGTCTCCCAATCTCACTGAACTTCGTCCAATTTTTTTCTATTACTTTCCAAGTAGCAGAAAAAATGGGGTCTTGCCAGTAAAACCGGGAGCCCTAGCTCGAAAATTCCATGACAACTTTAAATAAGTTCAGTAAATAAAAAGGGAGGCAGAATTTCTTCTACCCCCTCTTCTACTAAAAAATTAGTGTACTAATTCCATTTCTTTGTTGGCCATAGAGGCTATAACTGAAGCATTAAATCCGTCTTTTGATTGAACGTACATTACGTTTTCAGTCACTTTAGCACCAAATCTTCGTTTGTTTAAAGAAGCGGTAATTCCTAAATTGATTGTTTTTAACCCTAATTCATTAGCACGTTTAATGGTTTGCCATAAGGTTTGAGGGTATAATTGATGTTCTTCCAAAAAGCGATAATCTAAACCAATCACTAAAAAGGTATAATTCTCTTTTGTTTTATAGCTAACGGCCATAGCTAAAGCTTTTCCTTCATTTGTGGTATCAAATTCGGGTTTTAGTTTTAGTTCTAAAAGCTCCCATTGTGGATGTGTAATCAAATCTGCAAAGAATTTTTTAGGCAATTCAAAATTCATAATCTCAAATTTTGTATCACACACGTTTTTATACAATTGATAAAAGTGATTTACTTGTTCTTCTGTGGCTGATGTTATGCGGTTTATATCAAATCTTGGCTCATATTCAAAAGCTCGTTTGCGCACATAATATTTCTTTTTACTTTTTATCGTGTCTAAAAATCCTTCCTGGTTTTTCCAGGTCAGATTATCAATCACATGGCTCTCTGGAAAATCTAAGGTTACTAAACCTTGATCCATGAAAAACTCTTTTAATTCTTTATCTTCTGCTTTAAAATCGCGCAGGCATAATATATTGGCTTCTTCTTTTTCCTGATCTTCCCATACTTTGTTTAGTAAGGTCATCACTACTTTTTTCCAATCTTTATGAGTACGGTCAACCCAAAGATGGTCTCCGATAGATAATACGCAACCCATGGTAAATATTTTAGAGCTTAAATAGTATTTATCATTCTTTCTCATTTGCTCTAATTGCTTTGAAACGGCTTCGGGGGCAAACATATCATCTTTGGCAATGGTTGATGAAAAGAAGGTAGCCAGCAATGGTTTTTGATTTTTATCACGGATGATATAATAATGAAAACTCCAATTGTGTTCTGGTAAATCATTTCCTGAAAAGGTGTCTTCAAAAAAAGCTAATTGTTGCCAATCGTTGCTTCCTTTATTGCCGATGAGGTCATTCCATAAATTTTCGTCAATATTTCGGATGGTGGTTTCGTGTTGAACGGTGTAATTATCGCTAATAGCTTTATTTGTTGGGGCAACGGTTTCTTCTATTTCTTTAAACTGGGCAACTTTTCTAAAGGCTCGATATATATCTTTCATGGTTCTGCCTTCGTCTGCCAATGCTTTAGGGAAGTGATAGGCAATTTTATTCACTAAGTTTTCAATGTCTTCAAATGTTTGATGTAAGGTTATTGTAAAGCGCAATCCGGTGCAAACTTCAGGTACCGCCGGGAAAATAGATAAATTAGTAAAAAAGCCATCTTCTTTTAATCGGTGCACTAAATTATATCCTACTTTGGTTAAGCCTAATCCGACAAAAGTTACAGGAGCATCCGGGTTTGATACAACCGGCAGATTGTGTTTATGGAGTAATTCGTGGCAATAATGAATTCGTTTTTTTAATTCTTCCTGGCGAATAGTTATTTCGGTTGATAAGTGAATTTTTGCTGAGGCTATACTGGCTGCAATGGTAGGTATTTGGCTGGGTCCAGAGAATACTAAAGGTCCACCGCAATTTCTTACTTTTTGAGCTAAGGCTTTATCTGTAAATACAAAAACTCCACCCCCGGTTCCGAAACCTTTTGCAAAAGAACTACCTACAATCATTTTTTCGGTTAAATCCATTTTGCTTAAAGTAACTCCTCTTCCGTGTTTTCCGCTCCACGACATTCCGTGTGCATCATCTACATATAAATGGAATGATTTGTATTTATTTAATAGGTAAGTTAATTTATCAAAAGAAGGATAATCTCCGTACATAGAATATACTCCATCAATCATGTACCATATTTTGTTGTAATTGCCGGAATATTGGATGATTTTTTTCTCCAATTCTTCCATATCGTTGTGCCGAATAATGTTTACAACCACCCCTTTTAATTGCATTTGATTAGCAGCACCCTGGATGCTAGCATGTGCTTGTTGATCTAAAATAATAACATCTCCTTCTTCCACGACAACAGGTATTACTGATAAATGACCCAAAGTAGTTGTTGGCGTTAAAACTACTTCGTTTTCAAAAACCTGCGACATTAAACCTTCTAATTCGGTATAAGAAGTGCATGAAACATAAGTCCGGGAAGAAGAATACTGAATTCCGTACTTATTAATAGCGTCAATGGCTGCATCTTTTAACCGCCGGTCGGTTTCGAGCCCTAAATAGGAGCAAGATCCAAAATTGATTAATTTTTTTCCGTTAATAGAGATCGTACGACCATCGTAAGATTCATCGTCGGTGTACTGCAATAGAACACCGCGCTCTTTGCCAAGAGTAATAATATCGTTGACTGTGTCAAGGATATTGATGCTTTTCTTTTTGTTTTCCATAATGAGTTTTTTGGGTTATTATTGCATAATAATAAGAAAGTTTTTACTTTAGGTGTTTTTACCTATGCCATGAGAGAGAGATACATTGAGAATAATTTTTATGAAATTTGGTGTGAAGACGGGATTGTTTTTACGGTTTATAAAAAGGATACGGTATTAAGTTTAGAGGTATCGAAACAATCTGTATTAGACCGTTTAAAAGTTTCTGACAACAGGCCCATGCCTTTTTGTTGTGATATACGTAATGTAGTTACCACAGATACTAAAGCAAGAAAATATATGGCTTCCAGAGAGGCTGTGGAATATATTACTGCCGGGGCATTTTTAATTGATAATGAAATTATGCGGTTAGCCGGAAATATTTTCATTAAAATAGATAAACCTTTGGTTCCTGCAAAGTTATTTACAGATAGAGATAAAGCAATTACTTGGCTTCAACAATTTAAATTTTTGAGTTGATATGCGCGAATTTTTTTTTGAAACAGATTACATGGAGATTTGGATTGAGCAAGGCATTATATGCATTGTATTCAAGAAAAATTTAATTCTATCAGAGGAGATTGCCAAGGATATGGTAAATGAGCGATTAAAGATATCCAATGGCGTCATAAGACCTTTATTTGCTGATATAAGTGAGTTAGCCTCCGTAGATATAAAGGCAAGAAAGTATTTGGCTGGAGAGGAAGCTGCTCGATTTATTTCGGCAGGGGCTATACGGGTAAATGGTTTAATATCTAAGCTAGCCGGAAATATTTTTCTTTCGGTAGATAAACCTTTAGTGCCTTCGAAACTATTTACAGATCGGGATAAAGCTATTGAATGGCTTAAAAAATATAGAAAGCCAGGAGCAGGAGAGGACTCAAAAAAAAAGAAAGTTAAGTACGCTCTTCAGGAAAATGTAGAAAGTTTAGGGTAGAAATATTAGGTAGATAACAATTCACTTATATACCCATAAAAGAACTGAAGTACTTGTATTTTTCAATTTATTATCTACCTCTTTCATCAATTTGTTAGAAATAGCCGGACAACCCCATCCTTCGGGCGTTCCTAAAGGATAAATTTCTAATTCTTCTACCTCCTCCCACGAGTGTAAAACAATTTCTCTTTTTAAGGCATTGTTATTGGATTTTTCCATGCCATGCAATACATAGTTTATATGGATTCCCCAATTGCTATAATTTCTTTTGCCAATTTTATATTTACCCAAAGAACTACAATGGCTATTGGGGACATTACTAAACGTAGGGTTTTCGGGCGTAATAGCTTGCCCCCAAGGGTTATCACAACAGCCATGGCTGCATAATCCATCATTCATTATTTTTTTGTTTGCAAAATCCCAAACAAAAAAGCGCTTTTTACCTGAATGAATATTCATATCTATTAAAATGCAGAAGGTTGTATCCAGTTTATTTTTCTTGCAAAAAGAGAATGCTTCCTGGGCCTTTTGTTTTAGGTCTATGGTGTTTTGTGGAGGTTTAGCTTGTGAACACCCAATCATTATATGCCCAAGAAATAATGCGGTTAGTATATAAACTCTTCGTGAATCCATTTTTGAACTAGTTTTTTATTGTTTGTTAATTCACCTATTACAAATATGTTTGAAGCCTGAAATGAATGAGAATTTTGAATTTCTTCGCGGAGTACTATTCCGTGATAATAATCTGCATGAATGAAATAAGAGATGTTGTCTTTTATTAGAATGAATCCTACATGATTATCGAGTCCAACAATAAATAATCCATCTTTTTTGTTTTGAAGAAATTTGCTCACTTTATCATACGAATAAATGGTTTTTGCGTGTTCTTTCCCGCATACTTCATCCACAATTATTTTAGAGGCTTGTTGCGCTAGTTTAAATCTGTTTAAATTAAAGCCAATATGTTTTAAGGTAGTAGAAACAAAATATCCACAAGCGATGGTGCCTTCTTTTGGCACATCCGTTGTGCCGTAAAAATGCCAAGTAGTGCCATTCCATGCAGGAAAAACACTATCAATCAGTGTAGTAAATAATACATTAGAACATGCTTGATAAAAAGCAGAATCATGGCTAATTGATTTAAATTTTAATTGTTCGGTATGAATAGAACTTAAAATATCGGTATACGAGCGATTAGGCGCCGTTTGGTTGCTTATGCACGAAATAAAAATGGGGAATAAAAAAATGAATGATTTCATATTTCAAATGATTTATGCATTGATTTTACCAGCCCGTTAAAAGCAGATTTTTGGCACCTTTTAAACCGCATTTTTGATAGGCATGATAAGCTTCTGCCGCTTTTAATCGTATTTCATCCTTCGGTTTGTTAGCAATCCAGGCTTGTATGGCGGCATCCAGGGTATATGCTTCGGGCGACATTAATCCCGAAGACCAAAGAAGCGGGTATGCCCCTGTTTCCTTTAAATGTGAGGTAAAATATTTTTTGCTGAAACAAGCCAAAATAATGGTTTCTCTTTTTTGTTCATTCTTCTTTTTGTAAGCATTGGTTAAGGAAAAATCCATCAATCCATTATGTCCGACATAGGCTATTAGATTGGCTCCTCCGCCAAAATATAAGGTTAGGCTATCTTGTTTTATTTCGATAGAATTATCGCCTCCAGAAGCCATAAAGAAATTATTGATTGTTTTTTCTATTTTAATACCATCGTATGCATCGGCTAATAAATAAACATTGGCTGTTTTGTGTTTAAATAAGATGCGTTCTAATATCCCTTTTTCCGGATTTTTTTCTGTTTTTAGTAAAATCCATTGTCCTGATTTTTTGGCAAGAAAATTTTTTACGCCGAATGCCGCTCCCCAATAGAGGTTAGTGCCAGCATTTTGGCCATTTCCGATTTTTTCGGGCACGGGTACAATGCCTTGGTTTTTATTGTCGCATAGGGCTACAAATACATGGATGGTTTTAGGTTGGGATAGAAATTTACCAGAGTAACAAATACCCAATAAGATTATTAATTTTTTCATATGCTGTAATTATTTAAAAATCATTGCCAAAAAATGATATCAATGCCTCTTCCATGATGCAACAACTCTTCTTCGTAACATAAAGTATGAAATGGTATTTTAGGAGTAGGTTTTCTCTTAGGATCGAGTAAGTCCATACTAATTTCATGTCCAGCCTGCACATGAACAATCATCATTGATTTTCCGTTTATTTTATAATATCGAATAGAACTTAACTTTGAAAATAAAATATGCTCAAAATCATCCTGATTGGAGATACCGATATAATGGTTAAACGCAGTATCTTGGGCAGATAATGTAAGCATACATTTAGTGCCTGACCAAAAACTTATTGCATTAGTATCTTTTTGAAGTTTAATAACACATTCTTCTAAAAAATTACATCTCAAAAACTCGCAATTCTTTATTAAACTTGCTTTTTTATAGCTTCGATTAAGAAATGCAGAATATTGTGAATACACCTTTTTTAAATCATTGATATAAGATGGTTTATTATATACCTTTAAAGTATCCGTTTTAAGTGTGTTTATGCAATGAAATTTATTGTCCAATAAGTCAAGTGAAATGAGAAGAGTCCAATCGAAATATTCTTTTTTCTCAATATTTCCACCCCTTATGATTTCAACTTTACAAACCATTAAACTATCTCCCAAATTTGCAATAGGAAACATTTTATTTTGATACGCTGCCAGACACCCAAAAGATGAGACAGTCATAAAACAAAAGAGGATTAAAATAAATGCTCTTTTAACAACCTTGATTGATTTCATAACTATTATTATTTGGTTCCGTTATATTGATAATGCCCAATAATTTCCCAATTAAATAGGGCGTCTTCGATGACTTGTCCTGATCCAATGTTGTGCACAATGAGGTGTCTTTTTTGGTCGGCCGATTTTTTATTAACCACTACCCCAATGTGCGTAATCCCTTGTCCTAAATTCCAGCAAATAATGTCTCCGGGAGCATAATCAGAGGGATTTTTGCTGATTGGCTTTACAATTCCTTTGCGGGTAAAGAAAACCATCAGGTTAGGAACCCGCCGATGATCAATATTTGCATCGGTATTTTTTAATCCCCATGTTTTTGGATATTTACTGAAATTAGCTTTCATATCCTCGTGAACCTCCTGCTGAAGATCGATGTTTAATGCTCGGTAAGCTCGAATGACAACATCGGTGCAGACTCCTTTATTTTTAGGAATATCTCCGTTGGGATAAGATATTGTAAAATAGGAGGGATCGTAGGTTACTTGTTGTTTAGTGAGGCCGACAGCTGCTTCTGATAATTTTTGGACGAAGCTGTTTTGCGCATTTGTTTTTAAAACAAAAAGCAGAAACAGTATTTTAAAAAGAGTTGTTTTCATATTTTATAGAGGGTAACAGAAAATTATTCCCTTCGAGAACCTCAGGGAACAACTTATCATTGGCTGAGGTTCTCGAAGCCTAATTATCAAATTGGAATGATTTGCGTTTTGCCTGATCCACGATAGCTGAAATGATTGCGTGATCTAATTGATTACTAGGATCCAGGCTTTGTTCGACCATTTTTTTATTTACGTATTCTTCTCTCTTTTTATTGAGTCCCTGCATTTTGTTTTTGATGGTATTTCGTTCCGTCTTTTTTCCTTCGATGTATTTTATTTGATCTTCTTTGTTCAATTTTTTTACTTCTTCTGGTAATTCTTCATGTTTTATCTTTTGAACATCAAAACCTTTTTCTTCCGAAGCATCTACCAAATCCCATTTAGTATTTTTATAGGCTTTACTGATTTTTGATTCATATCTGGAAGTAGCTACGGCATCGCTCATACTTGCAGCATTTTCGTCTTCTTTAATTTGCTTTTGCTTTTTTTCATATCCGTTTTTCCCATAATAGATATAGGTGTTATTTAATTGAATATTTAACTGTGCTATTTCGTCATCGTAAGGCGAAACAATATGTATTGTTTGTGCATCTTGATCGATGTTGAGGTATTTTCCCTGTGCAATATCTGCCCCATCCTTCCAAAAAGTATTGATTCCTTCTCGGGGATTGCCGCAAAATATAGTGTTCACGACAATATTTTTTTCCTTGGCTAGTTTGCAAACCTTTTTGTAATATTTAGGGTCTCCCTGATTAAATTCTTCGTTTCCGGCAATAAATATGAATTGAAGATCTTCGGGATTATTGCTCCACTCTAAATCTTCTAAAGAAGAATTGATAACTTCTCCGCAAAATTCACTTCCTCCGTTGGTACTTAAAGCAAATAATTTTTCTGAAATTTCATCTAATTCAGTTGTGAAAGGGCTCATTTGTTGAACATATCCTTTCATCATAGATAAATCATCGTTTCCGTATTGATACAATGCCAATTCTATTTCTGGATCACCTCCTTCTTGGTCTTTAGCTTTTGCTAATTTTGTTACAATTTTCCACAATTGATTTTTTGCCTGATCTATTAAACCATCCATGCTATTAGAAGTGTCTAATAAAATAGCCAGTTTTATTTTTTTCTTACTTTTTTGTGGATTGATAACAGTGGTAGCCGGAGTAGTTGTAGTATCATTTGTCTGTTCCGCAGAACAAGCGAATAGGCTTGCGCATAATACATAACCTAAACTTTTTGTTATTTTATTCATGATTCTTTTTTTAGTGATTCTGAATAAAAGTAGATGCGAAAAGAGCAATAAAAAACCTGCATTTAGGGAACTATACCTTTTTAAAAGGGAACACCTAATCTCATTTAGTTAACGGGTAAAAACAAGCATTTATAAGGGTTCTTTTACAATTAAATTCAGTATTTGAAGTTTTTTTGTAGCATATAATTCACTATGTTTATTAAAAATTTATAAAATGTCTAAATTTTTAGTCTTGTTTCTCTCTTTTGTTTTTTGCCTAGCGAATGTATATGCAGGCGGAGAACAATTAAAGAAGAAAATAGCTATAAACAAGGGTTCAAAAAATTACGAGTATAAAACCCTTCAGGTCCTACAAGGGCTTGAAAAGAGAATTGTAACCTCGCCTGAAGATGTACTTACTAAGTTGGATAGCATTACACAAATAGCTATTCGCGAAGAGTATGATGAATCGTTGGCGTACGCTTATTTATTGATGGGGCGGGCCTATAAAGAATTGAACCAGTTGCAGCTGGCTTTGCATTTTATGAATTTGGCGCAGGAAAAATACTCACATTTAAATGAAAGAAGCAAAGATAAGTATGAGTCACCATCGTGGAGTAAAAAAAACGGTTCCTTTAGTCTTCCTGATAAATATTATTTTGATATGGGAAGCATTTATGCATTAAAAGGAGATTATGCCTTATCGACCGGCTTTTATAAGAAATACCAGGCTAAAATTGGAGATGATCACGAAATAAACCAAATTAATTATTTGATTGCAGATAATTATTATGCAGCTGAAAAATTTGATGCAGCTATTGAAGTGTATAAAAACATCTTACAAAAGGAAGAAGAATTTAACTCGGAAAAAGGCATTCGGGAATGTTATTCAAGGCTAGCAGCATGCTATATTTCTAAGGGGAATACACAAAAGGGATTGGAGTATTATAATAAATCGATTCAAGGCATTGATTTGAGAACAGATGATGAAACGTACGATGAAGTTCAAGAAAGTAAAGAACTTGTTTCGAAAGCTTTACGAAAACAAAAGAAATATAAGGAAGATGTTCAGTTACGGAACAGTACATTGTCTTTTTCTAGTTCGGATGCTGCGTATAAAGTTGAGATGGAGGGCATGGAACACTTGCGTATTGCACAATCATATTACAGCGATAAAAATTACGCACAGGCAGAGGCTTCTTTAGACAAATATTTAGCTAAACCGTCTTTTAATTTATTAGATATTGAAGAAATTGAAGTGATTAAAAATATGGCTCGCAGGCTTGAAAAAGAAAGGAAACCTCAGAAAGCTGTAAACTATCTATTTATCTATCAATCATTGGAAGATACCATTCAAAAAAAGTTGAAATATTTAGAACAACATTCGAAAAATTTGGGCGCGGCCGGATACCAGAATTTAGTAAAAATGGAGGTTTTGCAAAAAGACAAGGAAATTTCGCAAAATATGATTTCTCATTTGATGGAGGAAGGTGCATTAAAGGAAGATTTGGTTAAGTCACAAAAATATCTCATTTATTTATTAAGTTCCTTGATTTTGATTGCTGTTGCGTCTATATTTTATATACTTCGTGTTTCAAAACAGAGAAGGATTGCCAATCAAAAATTGGCTTTACGATCTTTACGATCTCAAATGAATCCGCATTTTATTTTTAATGCACTTAATTCTGTAAATAGTTTTATTTCTATGAATGAGGAGCGATCAGCCAATCGATTTTTAAGTGAATTTTCGCGTTTGATGCGAACCGTGATGGAAAATTCTGAATATGACTTTATTCCTCTTTCCAAAGAGCTTGAAATTCTTCAAATATATATAGAGTTGGAACATTTCCGATTTAAGGATAAGTTTTCGTACACCTTACATATTGAACCTAATATAGATGAAGATACCTTCATGGTTCCACCCATGCTTATTCAACCCTATATTGAAAACGCCATTTGGCATGGTTTGCGTTATAGAGAAACAGAAGGGTTTCTGCGGGTTTCTATTACAACGGATAAAAGTTATTTAAAGGTGGTTGTAGAAGACAATGGCATAGGAAGAAAGAAAAGTGCCGAATTAAAAACCAAAAATCAAAAAGCAACCGTAAGCACCGCATTAAAAAATATTGTTGAACGGATAAAAATAATTAATGCCATACATCATATTAAAATTGAGGTAAAAATTGAGGATTTAAACACAGAAGATACCGGAACGGTGGTTACATTATTAATTCCTGCCTATCATGAATAAATTAACAGCGGTTATTGTTGAAGATGAGCAAGCAAGCCGGGTTGCGCTTCGCAATTATTTAAAAAAATATTGTCCCCAGGTTGAATTGTTAGGAGAAGCCTCGAATATTAATGAGGGTGAAATATTAATTCGGGATACCAATCCGCAAGTGGTGTTTTTAGATATTGAAATGCCCCACGGCAATGCCTTTGATTTACTAGAAAAATTTAATAAAGTACAATTTGAAGTTATTTTTGTTACTGCTTTTAGTCAATATGCTTTACAGGCGCTTAATTTAAGTGCTTGTTTTTATTTGCTAAAACCGGTCAGTATTGATGAGTTGGTAATTGCGGTAAGCAAAGTACACGAACAAATTAAAAACAAAAAAATCATTCAAAACTCAGCTGTTTTATTAGAAAACTTAACCATCGAAAACAAACAGCTAAAAAAGATGGTATTGCCCATGTTAAATGGCTTTGAAGTGATTGTGCTTAAAAATCTGGTTCGATGCCAGGCGAACGATAACTTGACCGATGTTTTTTTAGCAGATGGCAGTAAAAAAACAGTTTGCAGAACTTTGAAGTTTTTTGAAGGGATTTTAGAAGAATATGATTTTGTACGGGTTCATAAATCGCACATGATTAATTTAAACTATGTAAAATTGTTTAAAAAAGGAAAGGGAGGAGAGGTACATTTGTTGGACGGCACGGTCGTATTTGTTTCGGAAAACAGAAAAAAGAATTTTTTAGATAGATTTAGTTGAGACTTATAGATGTTAGATTTTTAGACATTAGACTTTTAGATTGTTAGATTTGTAGACTTTAAGAGAAAAAATAATTCATGAAATCATGATTATCAAAACACCAAAACCCCCATATATCGCCGTTATTTTTACTTCTTTAAAAACTAAGGAAGCAAAAAATGATTATGATCTAATGAATGAATTAACCTCGTTAGAATCGGGAAAAATTGAGGGGTATTTAGGGTGTGAAAGTTTAAGAAACGAGCATGAATGGGGTATTACCATTTCGTATTGGAAAAATATAGAAGCGGTGAATACCTGGAGAAAAAATACAATTCATCAACAGGCAAAAAACAAGGGCAGGGCCCAATGGTATACCCAATATGCTGTTCGGATAACAGAGGTTAAGGAAGATCATCTTTTTTTATAAACATCTTCTGTTGTATAATTCAGGCAGAATAATGTAAATTTGTAGCTCAAACGGGCCTTGTGGTTCAATAGAAAACATCCCGTGAGTTGGTCCCATAGTTCAATGGATAGAATAGAAGTTTCCTAAACTTTTGATCCAGGTTCGATTCCTGGTGAGACCACAAATAGCCGTAAATAGCTTGCTTAAAGCTATTTACGGCTATTTTATTTTTATTCCACTTTAGCCAAGCAATAATTCCTTGAGTTAATAAACAGTTCCTGTTAAATGTTGTATATTATCCACATTTGTTTTATATTTGTTGATATTATTCAACATTCATAATGAAATCTAAGAAGCGTATTTTATTTCCAAAGCATCAAAAGATACTTCAGGTATTTGGTGAAAATATCAAATTAGCAAGAAAGAGAAGAAAGCTCACCACAATCCAGGTTTCTGAACGCGCTGGGATTGACAGAACTACTTTGTACCAGATTGAAAGGGGAAATTCGAGTGTTTCTATGGGAGCTTATTTTAATGTATTAAGGGTATTGGGTTTACAAGATGATTTTTTAATGCTGGCATCTGAAGATGACCAGGGCAGGAGATTACAAGATCTAGATCTGTTAGGAGGTAAATAAAATGGCGGCAGATAAAAAAGACATACATGTATATGCACACTGGCTTAACATGCCCGACCCTAAGCAGATAGGTACACTTTCAGCTCACTATGGCAAGGGCAGAAAAAGTTTTAGTTTCGAATATACTCGGGAATGGATTGCAACAGAAAAGTTTAACTTATTGGATCCTGACATTCTATGGAATACAGGTCAACAATTTCCTAATGGAAAAGAAAATTTCGGAGTATTTAATGATGCAATGCCCGACACTTGGGGACGGACACTGATGAAACGAAGAGAAGCTCAGCTTGCAAAAGACGAAAATAGACAAGTAAGAACACTTTACGAAATGGATTATCTGCTTGGAGTCAACGATGAGAGCAGAATGGGAGGATTACGTTTTAAAACAGACAAGAATGGTTCTTTTTTGAATAATGACAATCAGATGCCAAGTCCCCCGTGGGCTTCGATACGTGAATTGCAGCATGGTATTTCGTTAATTGAATCCAATAAAAGTGATAAGGAAGTAAAAAAATGGCTGGCTGTATTGCTTGCCCCAGGCTCTTCCCTTGGTGGGGCAAGACCCAAAGCAAATATCATTGATGAAAAAGGAGCACTCTGGATTGCCAAATTCCCTTCAAAAGATGACACAATTGACAAAGCAGCTTGGGAATACCTTGCTTATAAGCTGGCATTGCGAGCAGGCATTGAAATGGCTGAAAGCAAAATTCAGAAAATTGCAGGTAAACACCATACTTTTTTTACAAAACGTTTTGACCGTTTAAAAAATAAACGCATTCATTTTGCATCGGCAATGACTATGACCGGCAATAATGAAGAAATAATTAAGGAAAATCCTGCGGGATATCTGGACATAGCAGAGTTTATTCAATTCAATGCACCTCACAATTCAAAAGAGCTTGAGCAGCTTTGGCGAAGAATCATATTTAATATAGCCATCTCCAATACAGATGACCATTTAAGAAATCATGGATTTCTTTTGCATGAAGATGGTTGGCATCTTTCACCGGCATATGATATAAACCCTTCCATAGATAAGGATGGTTTAGCATTAAATATTGATACTACAGATAATTCCTTGGATTTTGAATTAGCAAAAAGTGTTGGCGAGTATTTTCATTTAACGGATACTCAAATGAATAAAATAATAGCGGACGTAACAAATCCTGTCAAAAACTGGAAAAAAGAAGCCGCAAAAATTGGGATTTCAAGAGCAGAACAGGAAATGATGGAAGGAGCATTTAGATTATAATCTGAAAGACTAAAATTTGACTTGTAACTGGTTCGATATTTTGTACAGAGAATGATGCAGTTTGCAATTTTTAATTATTTTTGATGGAAGATGTAAACTTTAATCTGTTTACACAATCTTTTTTATACTCTCTTTGCGGAGCAATTTACCGATAATTCAATTGTCGTTGCGCTGTCACGACAATTGAGTTGGTCTCATTTTGTAACATTATTACCGCTTAAAAATCAAGAAGCCAAACTGTTTTATGCTCATACAGCATCCAACCAAGCACTAGGTGTAAGAGATTTGCGCAAACAAATAGAAACCAAAGCTTTTGAACGTACCTCTATTGCCAATTTACAAGCTATACCTACTAATTCTAACACATATAATACATTTAAAGACCCTTATTTCTTAGATTTTTTAGGACTTCAAAGTACATATTTAGAAAAAGATTTAGAAGAAGCTATATTAAGGGATTTGGAGGCTTTTATATTAGAATTAGGCACAGGTTTTGCCTTTGTAGAAAGGCAAAAACGAATGATAATAGATGGTGAAGACTTTTATTTAGACTTACTCTTTTACCATCGTAATCTAAAACGCTTAGTTGCTATTGAACTTAAGTTAGGAAAATTTGAAGCCAAACATAAAGGACAAATGGAGCTGTATTTAAAATGGTTAGATAAATATGAGAAAAAGGAAGGGGAATTATCTACGGTAGGATTAATTCTTTGTGCTGAAAGCAGCAGAGAACAAGTAGAGCTATTGGAAATGCACAAGGATGGAATAATGGTAGCTGAATATTGGACGGAATTACCCCCAAAAAATACACGCAATTTTTGCAAAAGCTAAAGAGAGAATAGAAAGAAAAAAACTAATGGAATAATGATGTAAGCTTAATTCTTTCCAAAGCGACTAAATTTTACACATACAAATAGACTTTTCTATTATATTTGTTTCATTGTCGTTACAAATTCCAATACTTAAAAAATGAACATTCAAAAACTATTTTTTACGCTAGTTATCTTGAGCTGTAGCCTTTATGCTGAGGCCCAGAAAGATAAGTTAATTATGATTAACGGAATAACATTAACCGGAAAGGTTTTAAGTCTTTCGCAAGATTCGTTAAAGTTTAGTTTAGCCGGCAAAAAAGAAAAAATTAACACCTTTGAAAATTACCGAATTTTTGCCATTGAATATGAAGAAGGGAAGAGACAGATTTTGTATTACAAAGATTCTTTAAGTGGCCGCGATTATTCAGTAAAAGAAATGGAATTATTTATAAAAGGCGAGCAAGATGCTTATCAATATCATAAAACCCTATTTCCCTTTGTTTTTAGTGCTGCCCTTTCGGCCACCGGAAGCTATTTAATTGGGGGAGACAATTTTGTGATTTTGGCGGTTCCGTTTGCTTCAGCTTTGACTTCTATGCTTGTTTTACGACCAAGAATAAAAAGGGAATTTATTACCGACAAAGAGCTAACACGTGACGAGAATTATAAGACGGGGTATAAACGGATTGCTAAAGTTAAGCGAGACCGGCAAATATTTTTGGGGAGCATAGTGGGAACCCTTGCCGGAATTGCCATTAAAGCGGTGAGTGAAAAATAAGTTTTTTTCTGGTTTAACGTTTATTTTTTTTAGTAATTTATGGGTGGCCTTTATTGGCTTTGTACTCAATATATACTATTCACACCTTCTTCAAGTACCGCCCAATCTGTATTTAGCTCTTTTTTGTTTCTGTTGTATTTTTGTTGCATACAATTTACACCGGATTTACAAGTTTTTAAATCATAAAAATCTGCTCTCCGTTTTTAGGGTATGGATGGAAGGTTATTTCAAATTAATCATTAGTTTATCCATTATAGCGGTCATTATAGGTGTTTTATTGGGGCTGCATGTAGCCTCATTTCAAGGGCTGTTTTTTATACTCATTATTGCGCTTATTTTTTTGGGGTATGCATTTTTTGGAGGGAGAGAAATTGGTTTTTTAAAACCCCTGCTTATTTCTGTTTGCTGGGTTTTATTATGCTGTGCCAGTTGCCAAATTGTAAGTCCGCAGGTTCACAATATGGCTTATGTTTCCTTATCTGCCTTTTTTTCCATCACTTCTGTGGCCTTATTATCCGATATTAAAGATGTGGGCATTGATTCAAAAGAAATGAATACTTTTTCTCAAAAAAGTATTCCAAAAACGGTTTATATTTCTATTTTTTTATTTTTTGTTCAGTTCCTATTCCTATATCCAATGCTTAGTAGAAGTGTTTTTATTGCTATGCTGGTAGCCTCTATTTTTATATCCATCTTTCTTAAAAAAATAACCACACACCCTTCTTTTATCTTTAATCACTTTTTAATTGATTCTCTGCTATTAATTAACCCGATTATTTATTTTCTGGGAGAGATAAATGCATAAGTATTTCTATTTTTGTTATGTTTGAAAAAATCTAATGTATGAGGGTAATTTTATTGTGTGCATGCTTTAGTTTTTTATCAATAGGCACTTTATTTTCTCAAGATTTAGAGAAATTGGCCGATGAAATTGATAAATTATTAAATGAAAAAAGGACTCACCAAGCCCTTACTCTTGTTAATAAAGAAATTGCCAAATTTCCGGAAGAACCCGTTTTGTACTTATACAAAGCAATTGTATATGAAAATTTGCGTGATTTTTCTGAAGCCCTCAATTATATTGATACTGCTTTAGCTAAATCACCGTATTACGATCGTTTTTTTTACTATAAATCGTTAATTTGCCTTCATAAATTTGATTTTGAAGATGCTTTAGAATCCATTAAAGAGGCTTTGGTTATTGCGCCCTATAATAAAGAATATGTCGAATTAAAATCATACATATTATCGTTGCAAGGAAATAATAAGGCGGCCTATAAAGAATTGATGAAACTGAATGATTTGTACCCACGAGATGAATGGATACACACCGCTTTATCTATTATTAGTTTATTAGATAAAGACTATGTTACTTCTGATCGGAACTTAGCAATAGCCTACCAGTTAAATCCAAATTCTCCTTTAATTAATAATATTTTGGGCGTTTCGTATTATAATAAAAAGGAATATATTAAAGCATTGGATCATTTTTCGGTTAGCCTCGAAAAAAACCCTCACGAACCCATTTATCATTTAAATAGAGGGATGGCATATATTATGATCAATCAAAAAAGCAGAATTTGGGAAGAAATAGAGGAGATTATAAAAATTCAGCAAAAACCCGAATATTTAAATAATTTATTTCATAAAAGAAGTTTGCGGATAAATAAAACTCCTTTAACCAAAGAAGCGGAAGAGAGTATGTTTACTGAGTTAGTTCGTGTTTGGATTACTCTTCAAAAAGATGTTTTAACCTTTATGGATCAGGAATACGTTCATTTACTACCTGTTTCTCAACAGCGTTTTTTAATTATGAAGGCAGCTGTTAACGTGGCTACTTATAATGTGGCCGATGCTCAAAAAAATGTTACGGATAAATTGGCTCAAGACCCCGGGCATTCCGAGGCTATTTTTTACAAATCGGTGGTTAAATTTTTGTTGGGAAGCAATAAAGAAGCGTGTGAGAACATTAAATCATTGCCGCAATACAGTCATTTTTTACCGGTTTTTTGTGAGCAATAAATTTTGATGGGATTTATCTCTGTTAACTTTTGTAATAATCGCAGTACTTAACATTAAAATCCTTGTCATTCTGATTTTTTGTGGTTAAAATTGCAAGAAATTCTCTGCTATTAAAAAAGAAGTCTACATATTAAACGCACCCATATCTGTTTTAGAGCGAGTAAAAGCATATATTGAGCTAACTAAACCCAGACTTTCTATATTGGTTGTATTTAGCGCTGTAATGGGCTACTTATTTGGGGCTACGGATGTTCAGTGGTTGCCATTAACCATACTAAGTTTTGGTGGATATTTAGTGACAGCCTCTGCCAATGTATTTAATCAATTGATCGAAAAAAACCTCGATCTTTTGATGAAAAGAACACAAAACAGACCTCTGCCTTCTGAACGGATAACTATGTATGAAGGATTTTTAGTGGCTTTAATAACGGGTTCTATTGGTTTATTATGCCTGTTTTATTTTTTAAATCCTTTAAGTGGGTGGCTTGGAGCACTTTCTTTGGCCATGTATGTTTTATTATATACACCCATGAAACGAATATCGCCTTTAGGCGTTTTTATTGGGGCATTTCCAGGCGCTTTCCCCCCTATGTTGGGATGGGTGGCTGCAACCGGAGAGTTTGGCTTAGTCCCCGGATTACTTTTTGTTGTTCAGTTTATGTGGCAGTTCCCTCATTTTTGGGCTATTGCCTGGAAGGGGCATGATGATTATGAACGAGCAGGTTTTAAAATGTTACCCCTGACCGAAGGAAAAACCCAACGGAATGCTTTTATTATATTGTTATACACCGTATTTACCATACCAGCGTGCTGGTTACTATATTACTTTAATTTGTGTGGCAATATATACCTATTGGTTAGCACGTTAGCTTCTGTTTATTTTACTTACGTGGCCTATCAATTTTATAAGGATAGTACTGATAAAAATGCATTGAAGTTAATGTTTGCTTCTTTTATCTACCTTCCGGTTGTACAAATAATCATGGTTTTAGATAAAATATGAATACAATAGCCGACACATATTCAGCAAATCCTTCGGAGGAAAAAGCAATTCAAAACAAATCGTTAAGGTCGATATTGTGGATTGGCATAGTGAGTATTGTTATGCTTTTTGCCGCTTTAACCAGCGCCTATATTATCCGCTTAAATGCAGGTAATTGGATGCATTTTGAATTACCATCTACCTTTTATATCAGTACCTTGGTTATTGTTTTAAGCAGCGCTACCATGTGGTGGTCGTATTATGCAGTTAAATTAAACCGCTTGCCGCATGTAAAAGTAGCCCTATTTTTAACGCTTGTATTAGGGTTTTTGTTTGTTTATTTTCAGTTTAAAGCCTGGGCAGACTTGGTTGATGGGGGTGTTTTTTTTGTAGGGAACAATGTAGCCGGTTCTTTTTTGTATGTGCTTACGGGCTTGCACTTAGCACATTTGGGGGCAGGTATATTAGCTCTATTGTTTACTTTTATAAAAGCCTTATTGAATAAATATCATTCTAAAAACCTAAATGGAATATACCTTTGTTCGACCTATTGGCATTTTTTAACTATATTATGGGTCTATTTGCTATTATTTTTAATATATATTCGTTAAAATTGTAATTGAAATAATTTTTATATGTCTTCAGAAGCTACAAAACAAATCGATACTAACGTCCTTTGGGGTGGCGGTAGATCTCCTTTTAGTGTAAGTTATGGTAAAATGATGATGTGGTTTTTCCTCATCTCGGATGCTTTAACTTTTGGAGGCTTATTAACGGCCGTTGGGTTTTTTAAACATAAATATGCCAATATCTGGCCTGCCAGTGAAGAGGTTTTTAGAGCATTCCCATTTATGGGGCACGCTCATTTACCTTTAATGTATGTTGCTTTAATGACTTTTATCCTTATTGTGAGTTCTGTTACCATGGTATTGGCTGTAGAAGCAGGACACCGAATGGACAAAAAAGGCGTTACTAAATGGTTGGCTTTAACCGTTGTTGGGGGTTTATTTTTCTTATTATCTCAAGTATGGGAATGGTCTCACTTTATTCACGGAACGGAATTAGGAGCTTTAAAAGCAAAAGATGGTATTGTTTTACATTGGTCCAATGCCGAAGGTGAAAAAGTAGAAAATATAAGTAGTTTAAATGCCGCTAGCCAAGAACATATTGAACATATTGTTCACGAATTGCATGAAGGGGATTTAACTAAAGAAGAAGAAGCTTCAAAAATGATTGAGTTTAAAGAGGCAATGGCCGCACAAGGTCTTTCTCTATTAAAACCTTCTGTAACTGCTGAGGGAGCTCCACAATTAGTTCCGGCAGAAGAAATTGCGAATGTTATTAAAGATGCTGAACCTATATTTGGAGCAAGCTTACATGGAAATGAATACGGCGTTAAACAATATTCTCAATTTTTCTTTTTCGTAACCGGGTTTCACGGGTTCCACGTATTTAGCGGGGTGGTTATTAATCTTTTAGTGTTATTAGGAGTGATGAAAGGAACCTACCATAAACGTGGGCATTATGAAATGGTTGAAAAAACCGGCTTATATTGGCACTTTGTGGATTTAGTTTGGGTTTTTGTATTTACGTTTTTCTATTTGGTATAATAATTTAAAATAAAAATAACATGCTTAGAGATGATATTATTGAGTATTCTTTAGATGCTCATCATTCTGAAGAAGAAGGTAAAAAAATTAGAAGTAAAATTTTTAAAGTAACTATTTTACTTACGGCTATAACCATTATAGAAGTTTTTATGGGTATAAAAGCAAGCGGTGTAGTGGGCATGAAATGGGAACTGGTAAAATGGACTTTTATCGCATTAACCATTTTAAAAGCGGCCTATATTGTGTTGGTTTTTATGCACTTAGGTGATGAGCGAAAAAATTTAAGATATTTTATTCTAGCCCCATATATTATTTTTATTGGGTATCTTATTTTTATTTGCTTATACGAAGGCAATGCTATGTTAATGCCATAGAATGTGAAAAAATATCTCATTTTATTTTTAATCATTTTATTTCCTTCTTTATTTTATATTTTTTTAACCAAAGGCAAGCATAATTTTATCCATCTTCCTAAATTTGGCGAACGCGAAGCGATCACCAGAATCATAGATGGGAAAGAGGTTACAGATACCCTGTATCATACAGTACAAGATTTTACGCTGACCAATCAATATGGAGAACAGTTCGGTTTAAAGGATTTAGATAATAAAGTTATTATTGCTGAATTCTTTTTTTCTACCTGTAAAAGCATTTGCCCCATCATGAATAAAAACATGGCCCGGGTGTATGAAAAAATCAAAAAAGACAGCAATATCGTTATTCTCTCTTTTACTGTTGATCCCGCTACGGACACTGCTGAGGCTTTATTAGCCTATTCCCAGCAATTTTCCCCTGAAAAAGGAAAATGGTATTTCTTAACCGGATCTAAAGAAGTGATTTACACTTTAGCCTTAAAAAGTTTTTTGCTGAATGCACTAGATAAAGGCGATTCTATCCCCGATTTTATTCACGATGAACACTTTGTTTTGGTGGATAAAGAAAGACATATCCGCGGCATGTATTTAGGAACCGACACCAAAGATGTTGATCGTTTAATAGATGAAATTAAGGTGTTAAAAGCACAAGAATTTGTACCTAAAAGAAAACATTAGTACTATGTCTGTTGCCTCTACTCAAAAAAATCACAAAACCATCATTACCATTTTATCTATTGTTATTCCAATAGCGGTGGCGGCTTTATTCGGAATTAAAATAGAAGGGGTCGATTTATCCTTTTTACCCCCCATTTATGCGGGTATTAACGCTTTAACTTTTATTCTTTTATTGTTTTCGGTACGGGCTATTAAAAAAGGGAAACGTGTTTTACACGAAAAACTGATGCGGTTTTGCATTTTTCTTTCCTGTGTATTTTTAGTTTTATACATAGCCTATCATATTACCAGCGATCCCACTCCGTATGGGGGAGAAGGCACTATGAAATACCTGTATTACATTATTTTAATTAGCCATATTGTACTTTCTGTTGTGGTAATTCCTTTTGTGTTGTTTACTTTTAGCCGAGCTTTATTGGGGAATTATCCAGAGCATAAAAAATTGGCCCGAATTACTTATCCTTTGTGGTTATATGTTACCTTTACAGGTGTTATAGTATATTTAATGATTGCTCCATATTATGTTTGAAGTATTAAGTATTAAGTCTCAAGTATTAAGAAACGCAGGATTAGTATTCCTTTTGTTTGCCATCTTCTTATTTTTTTCGGTAGATGTGGACGCACAATGTGCCATGTGTAAAACGGTTGCTAACTCTGATAAGCAAGCAGGCGGTTCCTTTGCTAATGGTTTAAATAAAGGCATTCTGTACTTAATGGCTGTACCTTATGTGTTGATATTTATTGTGGGTTATTTTGTGATTAAAAACCTGCGAAAGAAAACGCCTACGTATTAGGGAGACAAAATTTGTTTAACAAATTTGTAGTCGAACTAAGCAGGAAACTTAATTTTCAAATAATTTTCTGGTGTCATAACCACTAATTCGCTGGCTTTGTAATCCTTTATATTTCTTGTTATTATAACATCTATCTTATTGCTTGCTTGCGCTGCGTAGTTTTGTAAAGCATCTTCAAAATCCTTAAAATTAGAATTTAAGGACTCCATAATAACTGCTTTGCTAATCGACAAAACATCTACTATTAACATGAATTCTTTTAGTTTTTCAATTACCTTTTCATGCTTTGCCTGTTGCCTAAGTAAATAATACGTGTTGCTCAATATTACAGGGGTTATAAAGCCTTTTACCTCTTGTGACTCACACAAAGAT
This sequence comes from uncultured Flavobacteriales bacterium, assembly GCA_964403835.1. Lineage (GTDB taxonomy): Bacteria > Bacteroidota > Bacteroidia > Flavobacteriales_G > JALEGO01 > CAYOHR01. The sequence goes on along the minus strand of CAYOHR010000021.1, from coordinate 23,359 downwards.
AGTATTTGAGCAGCATCATCTGAAAATGGCGCTCTATCAAAGAAAAAATCAAGAATTACATCTGTGTCTAATAATAATTTCTCCATTTAGATCTTATATTTCTCCGACAAACTCTTGGCAAGTTCAATTTTGTAATCAAACTCTTTGGGAGAACTAAATGACCCTTTTAACGATTTAACTATAGGTGTCATCTTTAAATTTGGGCTATTTTTTCGATCTTCTGTGATTAATTTGAGGTAATTCTCTATGATATCAGATAAACTTTGCTTTTTACTTTTTGCATAGTCCTTCGCTTTTTGGATGATCGCCTGTTCCATGGTTAGTGTTAGCTTAGTGTTCATAATAAATTATCTTCTTATTCAAAGATAATAAATACAAATTACACGTGCAAATATTTTAAAAAAGACACGTATATTTTTGATAATTATCATTACTTTCTCAAAATCTTTTCCATCTTTTTTCCTTTTGCCAATTCGTCTACCAACTTATCTAAATACCTTGTCTGTCGTGTTAAATCATTTTCAATTTCTTCTATCCGATAGCCACAAATTACGCCTGTAATGAGTTGAGCATTCGGGTTTAATTTTGCTCTTTTAAAGAATGTTTCAAAAGTCACTTTCTCATCCATGAGTTCTTGCAGTTTTTTGTCATCAAATCCTGTCAGCCACGCTATTACCTGATGTAATTCTTCTTTTGTTCTGCCTTTACTCTCTACTTTTGTGACATAGTGTGGATATACCGATGCAAATATCATTTTTGCTATTCGCTCATCGTGTTCGGGAGTTGTTTTCATTTATTTCGTTGTTGCAATATATTGAACCCTAAACGTATCGCTTTTAAATTCTTTTGTTGTCAATTCAGCAGCGTCTGTTTCTTTATAAATTCCAATTCTATTTTCATTTGTCATAAAACAAAGCTGAACTCCTTGGTCGGCGATGTAAATATATTCAAGATTATCATCCATTACATCAACAGAAATTTCACAGTCAGGATAAATCTTTTTTACTTCCTTTATTGTCATGCCTACCCTCAAATTGTTATCGGTGTGAAAGCTACTTGTCAATGAATACAGCCCATTCACTTTTTGGTCAGAACTTGTCCATATAAAAAGTTGTGGAACATCATTTTTTGCTATTACCAAATCTCTTTCTTCTCCATCAATCCCAAAATAGTAAGCAGGTGTGTCAAGAAACTGATAGTTGTTGTATGCTTTTTTAAGATCATTTATTTCCATACCTATAAAAGCCATGTCAATAGATGTCGCTGTTATTAGGTTGTTTTTAGTTTTTGAAATTTTCTGAGCATTATCTGTTGCTTTGTCAGGGTCATGACCACATGAAGCTAAAAACAAAACAGTCGTTAAAGTTATGTTTACTAATATCTGGTTCATTGTATATGCAGTTACCACGAACGCTAACGGGGCGCTCACTTTACGAAGTTCGTTAAAATTTCGGGATTTTCCTTGGTTAATTTTTGAAGAATTTTGCAGTATCGCAAAAGATACTTGGTATGTAAAAAGCCCTTTGGATAACTACATAATCATCCCAGCCGCTACGGTTTCATTTGTGGCTTCATCAATCAATATCAAGCTTCCCATAGTCCGGTTGGTTTTATACGCATCAAAAAATAAGGGGCTCATTGTTTTGAGTGTGATTTTTGCAATGTCATTCATCACAATTTCTGATGGATGTGGGAGTTGCTCAAACGTATTAATGTTTACTTTATGATGAATTTGTTTAATAATTCCTTTTACATCGCGGGTGGTGTGCTTTATTAAGTATTTTCCATTGTTTTGTAAGGGGGTATTCCCCAGCCAACAGATCATTAATTCTATATCCTGCGCTTGTTTTGGAGTATGATTTTTCTTTACAATTAAATCGCCCCGGCTAATATCAATATGATCTTCAAAAGAAACACTAATAGACATATCGGTTTGCGCATCGCTTAAATCGCCGTTAAACGTGTGAATGGCTTTTATTTTAGAATGTTTATTGGATGGATAAACGGTTACTTCATCCCCTACCTGTAAAGTACCCCCGGCAATTCTGCCTGCAAATGCGCGGTAGTCGTGGTATTCTTTTTGCTGTGGCCGAATCACATATTGAATAGGCAGGCGAAAATCTTCAGAAAGCTCATGTTTTATGATAGGGGTCGATTCTAAAAATTCCATCAAGGTATTTCCGGTGTACCAGGGCATGTTGGTCGATTTTTCGACAATATTATCGCCATCTGTGGCACACATGGGAATAAAGCTGGTATTTACAAAGGAAAGGGCATTAATAAAGGTGGTAATTTGTTGTTTTATTTTTTCAAAAACAGCTTCATCATAATGAACTAAATCCATTTTGTTAATGCAAAATGCGACTTGCGGAATTTGCAATAAAACGGCAATATTTAAATGCCGAAAAGTCTGTTCCAGCATCCCTTTTCGGGCATCAATTAAAATAAGCGCCAAATTTGCGGTAGAGGCGCTGGTTATCATGTTTCTGGTATATTGTTCGTGCCCCGGGGCATCGGCAATAATAAATTTTCTTTTTGGAGTAGCAAAATACCGATAAGCCACATCAATGGTAATGCCTTGCTCGCGTTCGGCTCTGAGGCCATCGGTTAACAGTGCCAAATTCACTTTTTCTTCTCCTTTTCCAACACTGGCCTGCTCCATAGCATCCCACTGGTCCTCAAATATTTGCTTGCTATCATACAATAACCTGCCTACCAAGGTGCTTTTACCATCATCAACACTTCCGGCGGTGGTAAAACGAAGCAATTTTATATCTTCAATGTGTGTCTTCACAATCTAAAAATAGCCCTCTTTTTTTCTATCTTCCATAGATGTTTCCGATCGCTTATCATCAGCTCTTCCGCCGCGTTCTGTCGTTTTTGTGGTGGCTACTTCTTGTATGATTTCTTCTAGCGAATTTGCGATGGATTCAGTTGCTCCGGTCGATGTCATATCGCCAATGGTTCTAAAGCGAATTTGCATTTTTTGTGGAATTTCTGTTGCTCGTTTATTCAGGTATTCTGAATCAGATAAAATAATGCCGTTTCTAATAACACAATCGCGTTGATGGGTAAAATACAAATCAGGAATTTCTATTTTTTCCAGGTGGATATATTGCCAAACATCGAGCTCGGTCCAGTTACTGATGGGGAAAACCCGAAAATGTTCGCCCATGTTCTTTTTGCCGTTAAAAATATTCCACAACTCAGGTCTTTGGTTTTTGGGGTTCCATTGACCAAATTCATCGCGATGCGAGAAAAAACGTTCTTTTGCACGGGCTTTTTCTTCATCTCTTCTGGCTCCGCCAATGGCAGCATCAAATTTCTGTTCTTCTATGGCATCTAAAAGCGTAGTGGTTTGTAAACGAATTCGGCTTGCTTCAAAGCCTTTTTCTTCCTGAACACGACCCTCATCAATAGAATCTTGTACTTTTTTTATAATTAATTGAATACCTAATTTTTTAGCTAACTGATCGCGAAAAACAATGGTTTCCGGAAAATTATGTCCCGTATCAATATGCATGATAGGAAAGGGGATATTTGCAGGAAAAAAAGCCTTGCGAGCTAAATGCAAACAAATAATAGAATCTTTACCTCCAGAAAATAATAAAACAGGTTTTTCGAATTGTGCAGCAACTTCTCGCAAAACGTAGATAGCTTCTGCTTCTAATTCCTGCAAATAGTGGCGTAGGCTATTCATCTATCAAAGATAAGTTAAAACCGTAGTAATTAAGACGACTTAATTTTAGGTAAAATAAAATTGTATATCTCTAAGGCGCATTGCAAAGCCGATTTAGATTCTGTCAAAATCTCTAAATCCGGGTTAATGGGAGGAGTATATGATTGTTGAATTCCGGTAAAATCGGTAATTCCCCCCTCTTTTGCTTTTTTGTATAACCCTTTTACATCGCGGGATACACAGACTTCTAAGGGGGTATTGATAAAAATTTCTTTAAAGTTATTTTCGCCGATAATTTGTTTAGCCAAGGCTCTTAACTCAGGCGTAGGGCTAATAAAACTATTGATGGTTATGATGCCTGATTGTAAGAATAATTTAGAAATTTCTGCGGCTCGGCGGATGTTTTCTTGTCGGTCTTCCATTGAAAACCCCAGGTTATTGTTTACCCCGGCACGCAAATAATCTCCATCCAATATTTGTACAAAATAACCGTGTTGAAATAATATTTTTTCTAATTCAATGGCAATAATGGTTTTTCCGGCGCCTGAATAGCCCGTAAACCATAGAGCCATAGCTTTTTGTTGCAATTTTTTTTCTTTTTCTTTTTGGGTAATAAATTGATCACTACTCGAAAAAATATTGGTTTCATTTTTCATATACATGCTAAGGATGGAACTAAAAATAACGTATAGTAGTTTTTTAGATTGCTTCGTACCTCGCAATAACGACTGATCAACGTCATTGCGAGGTACGAAGCAATCTCTATTTTTGACATCCGCCTATGCATTGTTTCTACGAAATAAAAGCCTGAATAGAATCTTTTGAAAACTCCACCTCAATATGGTCTTGAAGGGTGGTAGATAGGGTTAAGCCTGCAATATCTGCCTTAATGGGGAATAAACCATGTTTGCGGTCAATAAGTACCAAAGTCATTAGCTTTTGTACATCGTGGTTTAAAATTGATTTTACCGCATACATCAATGTTTTTCCGGTGTTTAAAACATCATCAATCACTACAATATTTTTGTGTTCGATAGAAACCGGACTTTCAATAACGGCAGGGGTTAAAATAGAGTCGGAAGGAAAAATTTTTCCTAAATGAATGGGTTTGTCGGTAATGCTTTTGAGTTCTTTGTAAATTATTTCAGCCAAAAGATAGCCTCTATTGGTTATTCCTAATAGGATAATTCCTTCGTTTTCGTAGTTTTTTTCATACAATTCAAATGAAATTCGTTTTATTTTTTTTTCGATTTGATCGTGATTTAAAAGAATTTCTTTGCGACCCATTACCTTATTTTTATTAGCAGTAGACAAATTTAATAAAAAATAAAGATGCCATGTTGTATTTGTTTAATATGAAGTCTAACTAATAGTAGTTATATTTACCTATTTACAGCCATATTTAGATATTTGAATTGTGTATTTAAGCTTTCTTCCAATATAAGGGTGTATATTCACCATAGACTTCCATTCTAAGTAATCCATGATGAAGGATGATTATATTTCTAAACCTGTGGATGACAAGTTATTGTATAGTAAAATAGTATCCCTGGTGAAAAAGCCTACACCTAATCGGTTACAGTAAAATGTTAGCGGTCACAAATTGCCGGCAATATTGTTTTATTTCATTTCGTACAGTACAAAATTGTTGCATAATTTCATTTTCTGTTCCTTTTGCCTTGGCGGGATCCGGAAAGTTGTGATGAAACTTTTTTGCATGAGTAGGGAATATAGGGCAGTTTTCTCTGGCATTGTCACACACAGTTATCACAAAATCGAAGTTGATATGCATATACTCATCTATATGATTAGATGTATGCTTTGAAATATCAATCCCATCTTCTTTCATGGTAGCAATGGCTCTCGGATTTACCCCGTGCGTTTCTATACCTGCACTAAATATCTGTGCTTTATTTCCCGCAAAATGCCGTAAATATCCTTCTGCTATCTGGCTTCGGCAACTATTGCCTGTGCATAATACTAATACTTTTTTTGTCATATTTTAAACAAATAACCATATTATATTGATGATGCAAAATTTTGGATCGAAGCCGAAAATAAGCTGAAGCACAATGACAGAGGCTGTAATAATCAAGTGCTTTTTATATTTTATAAATACTGCTTTCATGCGATTAGCAACAACCCGAACCGGGGGTACAACAACTATCTTTCCGGGCAAACACAGTAATGCTAAAAATACCGACTCCTGAATTTTTAAAGGCGGTCATTTCATCTTGGTTGAGGTAATCTTTTAATATTTCATCCGGTATAGTAATCACTTTTTCTTTTTGGATGTTTATGTTTATAAACCCTGTTTCTTTAATCAAATTTAAATACTCATCTTTTTGAATAGCTCCCGCTACACAACCTGCGTACATTTCTGCTACATTTTTCAATTTATCAGGTAATTCTCCGACTAAAACCACATCTGAAATACTAAAATGCCCATTCGGTTTTAAAACGCGCATAATTTCTTTAAAAACATTGGATTTATTGGGAACCAGGTTTAATACACAGTTGCTTACAACTACATCTGCAACACCAGAAGTTATGGGCATCTTTTCAATATCACCTTGTCTGAATTCTACATTGTGAAAGCCTAATTTTTCTGCATTTGCGCGCGCTTTTTCAATCATGGCTTCCGTAAAATCAATCCCTATTACTTTGCCCTCGGCCCCACATTCGTGCCTTGCAATAAAGCAATCATTTCCTGCTCCACTTCCCAAATCAACGACTACATCGCCCGCTTTAATTTTAGCAAATTCTGTGGGTAATCCGCAACCCAAACCTAAATCCGCATCCGCATTATAGCCTTGTAGTTTTGTATAGTCATCCGACATAATGTTGTATACGCTATCGCAACAGTTGGTTGCACCGCAACACGAAGCCGCATTGGTGTCTTTATCTTGCAAAGCAATTTCACTGTATTTTTGCTTTACCATTTCTTTTATTTGATCTTGAGTTTTCATATAATCATGTATTTAATTATTAATCGTAATATTACGCTTATTTATTCCAAATTTTTTTAGCAGCATTTATTTTTATTGGGGTAGGCAGCAAAAAAAGCACTCATATATTCTTTGGCCATTTCCCATTCATTTTCATCAATACAATAGCATACCTTTGCTCCATCTATATCTCCTTTTATTAATCCTATTTCTTTCAGTTCCTTTAAATGTTGAGAAACCGTACTCTGAGAAAGGGGGAGCTCATCTACAATATCACCACAAATACACGCTTGTTTTTTAATTAATAATTGAAGAATGGCAACCCGTGCCGGATGAGCCAATGCTTTTGCGTATGTAGCAATTTTGTTAGCTTTTATGGTAAATTCTTCTGTTTTTGTCGTTCCCATTTTTATTCTTCGAATTACTTATTAATCGTAAAAATACGATTATATTTTATAAAAAACAATATTTAAAAATAATTTTATATTTCAACCCATATTACACTAATATGCAATTGCAAATTATCCAATCTAAAATTTATGAAGCAAGAGGTCAAAAAGTGATGTTAGACCTTGATATTGCTGAATTATATGAAGTAGAAACCAAAACTATATGTATTGTTGGGTGTTTTCATCAATAAAGTTTATTACCCCTACTTCAATATCTCTCTTTGTACTATTTGTTATAAAATCAGAAATTACATCTTTGGCATCTTTGTTAATCGTTTTATTAATTGTTCCGTCAATAATTACTTTGCTTCCCGGATGAATTGATTTGAAAAAATTAATTAAATAACCTTTATTAAAAAAGGTAACCTGTTGCGGTAATTTTAAAAAATAATGATGCTTATCGTTCGTTATTTCAATGGTTGATTCAAAAGAAAATTTAATGTTATCTCTTATTATAAAAATAACGGCCACAATGATACCAACGAAAACGCCTTTTAATAAATCAGTAATTAACATGACTAAAATGGTTGTAATAAATGGTAAAAAATAAGCTAACCCAATGTTCCATTTCTTTTTATATAGCGTTAGCTTGGTTAGTTTAAAGCCTGTCATAATTAAAATTGCCGCCAAACTAGCATTTGGAACTAAGGCTAATACATTTGGTAAAAGTAATACACTCCCTAATAGCAATAAAGCATGAAATATTACAGACCATTTTGATTTTGCACCTGAATTAATGTTTGCTGAACTTCGTACAATGACCGATGTTAAAGGTAAACCTCCAATAAAACCACTAACTATATTCCCGATTCCCTGCGCTAATAATTCTTTATTTGTATTTGATTCGTTTTTGTCAGGATCTAATTTGTCAATAGCCTCAATACTTAATAAAGTCTCCAAACTTGCTACAACTGCCAGTGTAAATACAATCAACCAAAATCCACTAGTAGAAATTTGTTCAAAATTTGGAAAAAAAAGAATTTCTTTAAAATCAGAAAACGATGCAATATTTGGAAGATGAACCAAATACTTATTATCTATAGCAAGATTAGGATAATTATTAAATGCAGTGGTTAATAAAACACCAAAAATGACAGCTAATAAGGGACTAGGAATATTAGATAGTACTTTATCATTTTTATAAAAAGGTTTTTCTGCTATTATTAATGCTAATAAAGAAACTAGACCAATTATAACAACTCCTAAATCAATTTGCTCTATCACATCATGAATTAAAAAAGTGGAAATAGTAGATTTAAAATGAAAGTGCTGACTATTGGTATGATACCCTATTAAATGAGGCAACTGTTTACTGATTAATATAATTCCAATGCCGGCTAACATTCCTTTTATAACAGAATTAGGTATATAGTTACCAATAGTACCTGCTTTTAATAATCCAAAACTAATTTGCAACACACCTGCCAATACAACTGCGGCTAAAAAAGACTCGAAGCTTCCTAATTGTGAGATGGCGGAAATAACAATAGCTGTTAATCCTGCTGCCGGCCCTGAAACACTGTACTTAGAATCACTAAAAATAGTTACTAAAACACCTCCAATAACGCCTGAAATAATACCTGAAAATAAAGGAATGCCACAGGCCATAGCAATACCTAAACATAAAGGTAGAGCAACCAAGAAAACAACAATACCTGATTTAAAATCGGCTAAAATATTTTTATAGTTCATATCTATTTTATTTATTTATTAATAAGGTTAAATAGGATACATAAAAATTACTACCGATAATTAGTGCAATGGAAATAACAAATGTCAACATCATTGATAAAGGGATGTTTTTTGCCCGAAAATTAGGGTCAACCGCTTTAAAGGCATTTTTTACTGGACCAATAATGTAAAATATATTTATAATTGAGCCAAGTGCTAAAAATATAGCAGATGAATAATAGTGAGCATGCCACTCTTCAATTAACATAAGGTCTTTACTGTAGTAGCCAGCCAAAAAAGGAAAACCGGTAATAGATAAACCACAAATTGCAATTACAAATGCTATAAATTTTGTGGATGGCATTATTTTACCAATTTCTTTAACGGAGGTAGTATGGTAAACACTATTGTAAAAACCAGCAACATAAAATAAACAAGATTTAGCAATAGCATGAGTTACAATATGTAATGTGGCAGCCATTAATCCTGTTTTTGTACCAATCAGTATAGCTAAAATGATATATGATAATTGACCCACTGTAGAATATGCAAAACGTTGTTTTAAATCATTGGTAGTTAAGGCTTTATAAGCTGTATAAACAGCAGTTAATCCACATAAATACGTAAGCCAACCGCCTGTAAAAAAACTGGAAGTAAGTACATGCACATAATCTAAACCAAAAATATAAACGGCAATTTTTATTAAAGCAATGGAACCTGTTTTTACAGTAGCCACCGAATGTATTAACCCACTTACTGGTGCAGGTGCCGAATTTGTACCTGGTAACCAGGTATGAAATGGGAATACCGAGTTTTTTGAAATACCAATAATGAACATAAATAATAAAACTCCACCTAAAATTGGATTGATATTATTGCTACCTAATGTTCCACTGTCGTCAAACGTTCCGTGACCTATTAAATTTTGGGTAATAAGTATTGCTGGTAGGAAAATCACAAAAGAGGGCATTAATGTTTGCCATACAAAGCCTTTAGCAGCCTGAATTGATGTTGGGGTATCTCTTAATTTAATCAGCGGATAAGTGAGAGGAATGCCAATTACATAAAATATAAATAGAGTTGTTAAGTTACCCGCACAGGCATTGACCATTACAACCGATAAAAGAATATTAAGATAGATGAAAAATTCTGTCTTTTTTTCTTGAAAATGATATTTGGTGAATTCATAACTGTAAATGATTGAAATTAACCATGTACAACTAATCAGAATTAAAAAAATTTTTGAAAATCGATCAATAGTAATAACAAACGCCAAGGGATTATAGGAATAACTAGTATCAACTTCGCAATTAAAGGATAAGATAATTGATGAAATTGAAATTAAAACAGAAATTACATAGTAAAGAGCTCTGTTTTTGCCTTTGATTGGCAAAAATAACAAAGCAAATACTGGCGAAAATAGAATAATTAAAAACGTTAACATAGTGCTATTTGAATTTTTAGATAAATAAATAAGTTTGTTTAAATGAATGAAAATTCACATGTTAAACAAACTGTTAAATTCTAAAAATACAAAAAAGCAGATTTAAAGTTTTGATGCTTTTGTGGGCATTAAATAATACTCTTGAGTTTTTTATACAAGAATTAATTATTAATTCTTGTATAATGTATTGCTTACCTTTTTTTAATGAAGGAATTAAATTGTTGTCAGGATCATTTTCAGAGTCTTCAATTATATCTTCAAGAATAATTTCGCTTTTAAGAGGTAATTGATTCTGAGAAATAGGTTTATGTTTAAATGTATGACAACAACTAACCTGAATAGGTCTAATTTTGGGGTTTAATTTTGAAGAAGAGGTATTAACGAAATGTTGTACTTGAACACTTTTATTATATATTGGAAAATTAGATAATTTATTTACTAAAAACACACTCAATACAAAGAATAGGCTTAGTATTAAGAATAATTTATTGTTTGTATTATGAATGTATTTTTTAAACATATTTAATCTCACTGTTGTTCGATAAAACTATAAAGGAGTAAAACTTAAATCTTACGCCTTTTTTAAGTAGGGTTGCTTAAAATCTTCTCTACTTATGTACAAAACTACGCATTTTTTTGGCACTTATATTTTCGGACAATAATGATTTAAATTAATTCCTTGCTTAAAAGGTTTTAATGCTGCTTTCTTTGATGTTATTCAGCCCTTTTTCAGTAGGGTTTAATCATGCTTGAAAAAATATATCCAATTCAAGAGTTATATTCACCCCTCAGCTAAAACCGAATAATACATATGCTAAAAAGTGTTTATATTAGTAGAAAAATGCGCTATTCTTAATTCGCAGCAACAATGTTATTAATCTTATAATTATTTATGTTTTCTGAAGTTATTATTGTTCTCATTCTTATTCTAATTAATGGTGTTTTTTCGATGGCTGAGATGGCCTTAATTTCTTCCCGAAAAACACGCCTTGAAATGTTGGCGAAACACGGAGATGCAAAAGCTAAATTGGCCTTAAAACAGGCAGATAACCCCACAAAGTTTTTGTCTACCGTACAAATTGGGATAACGGTAATTGGTATTTTAACAGGTATTTTTAGTGGTGAAAGCATTGCCGACGGACTTGAGTTATATTTAAGCAGTATTCCCTTATTAGATCCCTATAGTCATAGTTTATCGGTGGCTATATTAGTTGTTATTATAACTTATTTTTCTTTGGTGTTAGGTGAATTAGTTCCGAAGCAAATAGCCCTTTCTAATGCTGAAAAAATATCTTCATATTTGGCCTTGCCTATGGACTGGGTTTCTAAAATAACCTCTCCATTTATTTGGTTGTTGACTAAATCCGGAAATACACTCATTAAAGTATTAAATATTAAAAAATCAAGTGATTCACTGGTAACCGAAGAAGAGATAAAAGCTTTGGTCGAAGAAGGCATACAGGCTGGTACTATTGATGAGGTAGAACAAGATATTGTAGATCGTGTATTTCATTTAGGTGATCGACAAGTTGCTTCCTTAATGTCTCAGCGAAATGAATTAGTATGGCTAAATGTTGAGGATAGCAACGAAATAAATTTCAATAAAATTAAGGAACATAAACATTCAGCATACCCTGTATGCGAGGGAAATTTAGATCAAGTATTGGGAATTGTGTATGTAAAAGATATCTTACATGAAATGATCGATCAGCAGGAAATAAATTTTAAAAACCTAAGTAAAACAATTTTGTTTTTTCCTGAATCAATAAAGGCCTATAAAGCATTAGATCGGTTCAAAGAAAGTAAAATTCATTATGGCCTAGTCGTTGACGAATTTGGTTCGGCACAAGGTATTATAACAATTAATGATATTTTAGATGCCATTGTTGGCAATATCTCCGATGAATTTGATTATGAAATAACTAAACGAGAAGATGGTAGCTATTTAATAGATGCACAGCTGCCTTTTATGGACTTTCTAAAACACTTTGATATTTATCACAAAGAAGAAAATATTGATTTTCATACCTTGGGAGGATTGCTGATTTATCTAGCAAAAAGAATTCCAAAAACAGGTGATTTATTTACCTGGAATAATTACAAATTTGAAATTGTAGATATGGATGGTAATAGGATAGATAAAGTATTGGTGCAGGCATTAGAGGATGACAAATAGATACTCATATCGATATTAGCTTATTTCTATAACAGCTCCTGAAGTGGAGAAGGACTTTAGCTATTTTTATGATGAAAAAAGCACCATTTTTGATCATATGAAAAAAGCCCTTCAATTGCTTGAAAGGCTTTTGTTTACTTAATGGAAGATATTTAGAGGCTAGTTAATTTGAGATCCTTATTCTCGGTTATTTGCCCATCAAATTCTTCTTCATCCATTTCCGCTTCTTTTTTTGTATTGCGTATAATACCATCTTTATGATGAGGAGGGGAGTATATGGTATACATTTTTAAATCCTTTGTAGAATCAATATTAATAATGTTGTGTTTGGCACCGGCAGGTATAATTAGGGCATCACCACCTTCAACTATATATTCATTTCCATCTATAGTGCACCTGCCATGTCCGCTTTCAAAACGAAAAAATTGGTCGTTTTCTGAGTGAATTTCTTCACCAATTTCTTCTTTTGGTTTAAGATTCATTAATACCAATTGACTATGGGTAGATGTATACAAGACTTTACGAAAACTATTGTTTTCAAGCGTTGCCTTGTTTAATGTGATTTTAAAACCCTTCATTTGTTTTTTATTTTTGACCTTAAACTATTTCAGTACTATTTATAATTTTTCAATGGTATTACGCAATTCAGCCTTTGTTTTGCCAAGTTTTTTTTCAAGACGCCCTAATAATTCATCCTCTTTACCAGCTACAAATAGCAAATCATCATCCGTCAGTTTTGCGTATTTCTGTTTTAATTTACCTTTTAATACATCCCAGTTCCCTTTAATTTCAAGTTTTGTTGTCATAATGTTTATTTTAGTGTTTAAATCAAATGTAGTCGTAGATTATGGGCTTTAATTTGATTAACATCAACTTATAAGATGATTGATATCATTAAAAAGGAGGGAGGAGGTGAGCGTTTTTTTTACATATTCATCACCCAGTTAACACCCAATAATACATATCCTAAAAGTGTTTATATTAGTAGTAAAATACCTTAACAATAAAACAAAAACAGATGAAAAAAAATATTCTTATTCTTATAAATTTTTGCCTCTTTATAATGCAGGCAACAGCTCAGTTCTTACCGGCAACCCAATATACTGCCGGAAGTTATCCTCAAGGTATAAACACAGCAGATTTCAATAAGGATGATTTTGCCGATCTTGTTATAGTAAATATAGGGGGAAATAATATTTCAATTCTTTTGGGGAATGGATCA
>CAYOHR010000021.1:0-9760 GCA_964403835.1 uncultured Flavobacteriales bacterium | reverse complement strand
TTTTTCTTCTCCAACAAATTTTGCTGTTTGCGTTGCACCTTGGCAAGCAGGTATCTGGGATTTTAATAACGATGGTAAGATTGATCTTGCGGTTAATGGGGCTTTCGATACCTTATCCGTTCTTATGGGTAAAGGAGACGGAACTTTTTTTCCTGCCGTTAATTATTCAATAGGGCATTATTCTGAAGATTTGATTATTGCCGATTTTAATAATGATGGTAAAGCAGACCTGGTTACAACAAATAATTACTATGATGATATTTCTATTCTTTTAGGAAATGGAGATGGAACATTTCAACCCAAAACCAATTTTTCAGTCGAACCTAGTCCCAGAGGAATGGTTGCAAGGGATTTTGATTTGGATGGAAATCTTGATTTAGTGGTTACAAATCAATTTCATGGTACTTTTTCCTTTTTAAGAGGAATGGGTGATGGAACTTTTTTACCCCTCGTCAATTATGACCTTGGTTGGGCTACTGAACCTAATTTTTTAACTTCTTCTGATTTCAATAATGATGGAAAATTGGATTTAGCAATTCCTTTATATGCTATTGACAGTATAGCTATTTATTTGGGGGACGGAGCAGGTTCTTTCATTTTCGCAAGGAAATTTCCAGCCGGAGATGCTCCTATTTATTTAGTCGCGGTTGATTTTGATCTTGATGGAGATATGGATATTGCTGCATCTAATAATTTAGGAAATGGGATTTCTATTCTACGCAATACTGGCAACGCTGACTTTCTTTTTCTAGTCAACTATGCCTCTGGGATAGCTCCTAATGGTTTGATATCCGGTTATTTTAATTCGGATAACAAACCAGATTTGGCAGTTGCTAACTATAATGGACAAACTGTTTCTGTGTTTATTAATGACTTTTCAGTTAGTTCAGGTGAATTAGAATTTAGCCCAAGAATAACCTATTCGCCCAATCCTTTTGCTACACAAACAACTTTACATACAGGCAATCCTTTCTATAACGCAACACTCACATTAAACAACTGTTACGGACAGGCAATAAAACAAATAAAAAATGTGAGCGGGCAGACCATTGTGCTCTCCCGAGACAATCTCCCAAGCGGATTATATTTCCTACACTTGACTCAAGACAATAAAACTCTCTCGGTTGACAAATTAATAATCACGGATAACTAAGGGGGAGTAACTAAAACAACAAAGCCCTTCAATTGCTTGAAAGGCTTTTATTTGTTTCCGTGGGCCCACCTGGGCTCGAACCAGGGACCCTCTGATTATGAGTCAGATGCTCTAACCAGCTGAGCTATGGGCCCTCTATTTTAAAATAGAAGAGTGCAAATTTATGTTTTATCAAACAAATAACAAAGTTTAGGCAGGGTTTTTAAAAAAATTGAAGTTGTATAAGAAAGCAATTTGATTGAAAAACTTTTTTAATTTTATACCGTACAATACAATAATTTATATATTTGAAATAATCAGATATATATTTTGTTATGGACTCAAATAAATTCATATTCCAAAATTTAATTGACTTTGAATATAATAAATTCAAAATGTTGGGGTTTTTGCAGCGGGTACAAGCTGATTATGAAGAGAAAAAGCTGTTTCCAGCCCTAAACGACTTAAAACATCAATACAACGAACTTATTCAAATAAAAGAAAACATCGAAAAAATGCTCGATTTGTTTCCCAAAGAATTAAAGGGTTTAGATTTAAAAAATCAGGCTTTTTTGTATGAAAAACCTTCTTTTTCTGAAGATAAATCGCTGCAAGATATTCAACTGACTATTTCCTTTGCCATTCCTAAATTGCAAAACTTTCTCATCACCGGTAAAAACATGCACGATGCCCTAAAAGAAAACCTACATTTAGAGCTTATTGGCATTGAACCCCCGTATATTAAAGAAGGATATTTATTGTTATACCAACAACCTTCGCATAACACCCATATTTTTCAATATTCATTAAGCGTAATTCAAAACTTAGAAGAAGATTTTGTCGATTTTAAAACGGCCTATGTTAAGTCCTACACTAATTCTTTAACCTGCACGTTTGACACTATAAAATCGGATTTAGTGAAACAATATTCGTCGGAATTTCCCATTCCGGCAGCATATTTGGTCGAATCTAAAACGCAAATGCCTTTATACGAAACCTTTTTACCCATTGCCCGCGAATTATTAATTGAATACGTATACAGCACAAGCTAATAAAAGCATTACCGGCCATATTTTACTGGTAAATTTTGTTCTAAATCTTAAAAGAGCAAAGGTTTACGAATAATTTCCCCTTTTTTTCGTTATTTTACGGATCTTTTAATATCGGGGTGAGGTTTTCATTATTATATTTCCTTTTATTTATTTTGTTTTGGGTCGATGTTCGGGCTCAGGAGAAATACTCGAGCGTTCGCGTAAAAAAATGGGTTTTAAATGATGCCCGAAAACTCACCTTTGATACGCTAAGCATTGTGCCCGGAAGCTTTGAGCTTTTTCAAAATCAACAAAAAGTACCAGAAAGCGCATATATTCTAAATACCGAATTTTCTTCTTTTCAACCTGTACAACCGGGCTTATTAAATGATACCCTGTATGCATATTACAAAGTTTTTCCGTTTAGTTTCACAAAACCTTATACCCATAAATTAGAAGAAAGATATATTCAGCCCCGGGAGTCTAAAAATCCTTTTGCTTATGAGGTAAACAACCAGCAAGAATCTATTTTTAGTTCGACTGATTTAAATAAACAGGGAAGTATTTCGCGCGGAATCAGCTTTGGAAATAGCCAAAACCTTTCGGTTTCGTCTAATTTAAATTTGCAGTTATCCGGTAAAATATCCGATGAAATAAGCATTTTAGCGGCTATTACCGATGATAATATCCCCATTCAACCCGAAGGAAATACCAAACAATTGCAAGATTTTGACCAGGTTTATATTCAGCTTTTTAATAAAAATCATAAACTCATTGGGGGCGATTTTCAGCTTTCGGAGCGAAACAGCTATTTTATGCGCTATTTTAAAAAGGCGCAGGGTATCTCCTATCAATTAACACAACCCTTATTAAACGATACCACTAAACTGCTTAAAATGCGGATTAGCGGGGCTGCTTCGCGCGGAAAATTTGCCCGACAAACCATTAAGCAACAAGAAGGTCAGCAGGGCCCATACCGCTTGGCTGGAGCCGAAAACGAAACGTTTATCATTATTCTTTCCGGTACCGAAAAAGTTTACATTGATGGCGAATTATTAGTTCGGGGACAAGAAAACGATTATATCATTGATTATAACAATGCTGAAATTACCTTTACTCCCCGCCGTTTAATTACCAAGGACCGCCGTATTATTGTCGAATTTCAATATTCAGATCGGAATTACGTGCGAACCTTAGCTGATTTTTCAACCGAATATGTGAGTGAAAATACTTCTCTGCATTTTAAGTTTTTTACCGAACAAGATCATAAAAACCAACCCATTAACGAGGTTTTAAACACGAATAAAAAATTATTTCTATACAATTTAGGAGATAGTTTGCAAAATGGCTTGTTTCCTTCCACAGATAGCGTGGCTTTTAACGAAAACAAGGTGCTGTATCGCAAAACAGATTCTTTAGGATATGTGGTATATGTGTATTCATCGAACCCCAATGATGCTTATTATAGCGCCACTTTTAGTAATGTGGGTGAGGGAAACGGATTTTATGTTCAATCGCAAAGTACGGCCAACGGTCGTGTTTTTACCTGGGTTGCCCCCGATACTGTGGGTGGAACCCTCATCAAAAAAGGAAATTTTGAACCGGTGCAATTACTTATTACGCCAAAACAAAGGCAAATGCTAAGTTTGGGCATGTCTCAAAAAGTAAAATCTTTCGATTTTTTTGCTGAAACAGCGCTTTCTAAAAACGATTTGAATACGTTTTCGGATAAAGATAGAGGAGATGATTATGGAACCGCTACCCGCATTCGCATCAACCATAAAAACGAGGAAAACCCAGCCGGATTTTTTTTCAAACAAAGTGGGTCTTTTGAACTCATTCAGAAAAATTTTAGAGAGATTGAATGGTTTCGATCGGCCGAATTTTTGCGCGATTGGAACTTATCATCCACAAAACTGATTGGCGATCAGCATATACTCAATGGAACCTTTGGGAGCTATCATAAAAGAGCCGGAAAATTATTTGAGTATAATGTAGATTATTATACAGCAAAAGATTCGGAATGGCAGGGCTTAAAAAACTTTATTACCAACGATTTTAGATGGAAAAAATGGACTGTACTAGCCAATAGCAGCGTATTAAAATCGACTTTAAAGCAAGAAAGTTCTTTTTTTATCCGGAATAAATCAGTGATTAGTTACCAATTAAGCAAGGCCTGGCAGGTGGGTATAAAAGATGATATAGAAAGAAACATGTTTAATTTTTCAAAAAGCAGCACGGATAGTCTGCTTTTAAAATCATACCAATTCATTGAATATGAGCTTTTTGTAGGTCGAAAAGACACCTTAAATAACAATATTTATCTCAGTTATGTACAAAGACACGACAAAATGCCATTTTTAAACCAATTGCGCAATTTTACCAAAGCCGACCACGTAAACTTGTCTTACGATTTATTTAATAATTCGGCCTTTTCCTTAAAGGGAAAATCGACGTATCGTAATTTAAAGGTTTTAAATCCCACTTTAAGTACGTCTGTAAGGCCCGAGGAAACGTTTTTAAATAGGATCGAATATGCATTACGGCCCTGGAAGGGAGCATTAACAGCCTCTTCTTTTTATGAGCTGGGCTCCGGGTTTGAGTCGCGCAAAGAATATTCGTATGTAGAGGTAACGCCCGGCAAAGGAAATTTTACCTGGATAGATTATAACAACAACGGAGTAAAAGAATTAAACGAGTTTGAAACTGCTGTTTTTAGTGACCAGGCCACATATATTAAGGTTTTTACACCGACCAATCAATATATACAAACCAAGAATAATCAATTTAGCCAGACGGTTTTTTTAAAGCCGGAAGTGCTTCTAAAAAATAAAAAAACCTGGTATTCGTTTATAAAAATATTTTCAGATCAATTTTCCTATAAACTCGATTGGAAAACGACCGAAAAATCATACATAAAAACATTTAATCCGTTTGGAGTTTCTTTTGCAGACACCAGTTTGTTGGCTGTTAATAAGCTCTTTCGGAATTCTTTCTATGTTTTAAGAACCGATCCTGTTTTTGGATTAACCGTGAATTATCAAAATACCACCACCAAATTTTTATCAAACAATGGGTCTGAGTTACGAAATCAAAAATTTACCGAAGGCATTGCTCGCTGGAACATTTATGTGAAATTTTTGCTTGAATTAAAGGCCGCAAAGGGCATTCGGCAAAGTGAAAACGAGTTTTTTAATACGCGAAATTTTTTCATTAATTATTATGATGTATCGCCCAAAATAACGTTTCAGCCAACCAACCAGTTTCGCACAAACCTTTCTTATTCTTTGGTGCATAAGCAAAATAATGCCGATTTGGGCGGAGAAACTTCTATTAACAAGGCTTTAAAAGCGGAGGCTCGCTGGAGCAAGGCTAGCAAAACAAATATTGAAGCCAGTTTTGGATATATTTTAATAAATTATTACCGGCAAGATGGGGCCGAAGCCTCTGAAAATAGCACCATTGGGTTTGAAATGCTAGAAGGATTTAAAACAGGACAAAACTATACCTGGGCGGCCAGTTTTATTAAAACATTGAGTAATAATCTTCAAATTACTTTGCAGTACAATGGCCGAAAATCAGAAGGATCTAAGATGGTTCATATTGGTACAGCCGAAATACGGGCATTTTTTTAATAATCTTTTATTCTTTAATGGATCAATTTTTAAATTCGTTGAATTTTTAACATAAATTCCCCTCTTGAGAGGGGTTAGGGGTGTGTTTTGTTTTTGGCTCGCATGATTTATAAGACATTTTATTCTGGTTTTAGTATAATTAGACCGAACGTATTTAGATTTGCATATTGAACTATTCATTTAAAATAGCGTTTCGATATCTCTTTTTTAAGAAGAGTCAAAATCTGATTAATTTAATCACCCTCATTGCCATTATTAGTTTAATGGTGGGCACAGCCGCATTAACCATTGTGCTTTCGGCCTTTAATGGCTTAGATGATTTAATTCATTCTTTATATGAATCCTTCGATCCGGATATAGAAATTCAATCAAAAGTTGGCAAAACCATTGTATTGGATGCCGCTTTATATGAAAAAATTAAACAAACAGAAGGCGTTGAATTGGTTTCTAAAACCATTGATGAAACCTGTTATTTTAAATATGGCGACCGGGAAACCATTGCCCATATCAAAGGGGTAGAAGATAATTTTTCCGATTTAGTAAATATCAAAAAACAAGTGGTTGAGGGGGAGTATTTATTGCAAGATGGAGATGTTTCTTTTGGGGTGATGGGGTATCAAATTGCTGCTAAATTAGGTGTCTACCTCGAAGATTTTCCAAAAAGCATGAAGGTGTATGCCATGGATAGAAATGCTTCCATGAGTTCGTTAAACCCCGAAAATGCTTTTCAAACTGGCGTTATTTACCCTTCCGGTATTTTTGCGATTAACCAGGATTTTGATAGTAAGTATGTGATTGTGCCCTTTGCATTTGCCCAGCAGCTGTTACATTATAACAATGAAGTTTCTGCCATTGAAATAAAATTGAAAAAGGGTGCCCGTGAGGCCCCAGTAGCTAAGAATTTAGCCCTGTTGTTAGGAGATGGATATGAAATTAAATCACGCAATCAAATGAACGAATTGGTTTTTAAAACAAACAAAACCGAAAAATGGATTACCTTTTTAATTTTATTATTTATTCTAATTCTGTGTACATTTAATTTAATTGGCTCCATTACCATGATTATTTTAGATAAAAAGCGCGATATTTTTACTTTACAAAGCATGGGTTTAGATTTTATCCAAATAAAAAAAATATTTTCCTTAACGGGGACCTATATTGCTATTATGGGCGCAGGTATGGGGGTTTTGTTGGGGATGTTGGTGTGTTTTTTACAAATAAAATTTAAACTATTAAAATTAGATGGGGGCATTGTGGATTCCTATCCCATCAAAATTATTTTTACCGACCAGGTTCTTATTTTTTTAACGGTCTCTGTTATTGGGTTTCTGGCAACCCTTATTCCTGTCAATATCTTATTAAAAAAGGCAGCCTAAGGTTAAGTTTATAGTTTCAGAATTAAAATTTATACATAAATTTCTTTGGTATTAAATTTTTTCCTTTACTTTGCATTGAATTTTAAAAATTAAAGTTATGTCTGACATCAAGTCAAAAGTTATATCCATCATAGTAGATAAATTGGGCGTAGATGAGGCTGAAGTGACTATGGAAGCTAGCTTCACCAATGATTTAGGTGCTGATTCATTAGATACTGTTGAGCTTATTATGGAATTTGAAAAAGAATTCAATATTGCTATTCCAGATGATCAAGCTGAAAATATATCAACAGTAGGTGATGCTGTAAAATATATCCAAGAAAACGCAAAATAATTTCTCTTTTCTTTGAAATCTCTTAAAAGAGTTGTTGTAACTGGTTTAGGAGCCCTTACCCCGGTCGGAAATACAGTAGAAGAATACTGGAATTCTCTGGTCAATGGAGTGAGCGGCGCTGCCCCTATATCCTATTTTGATACAACCCTTTTTAAAACTCAATTTGCCTGTGAAGTAAAGGGATATAACCCGGATCAGCATTTTGAGAAAAAAGAACATCGCAAATTAGATTTATTTTCACAATATGCACTGGTTTCTTCCACGGAAGCCATCAAAGACTCTAAACTCAACCTCGAAGCTATTAATTTAGATCGTTGTGGAGTTATTTGGGGCTCAGGTATAGGCGGTTTAAATACTTTTTTTGAAGAAGTAACCGAATTTACAAAAGGCGATGGAACACCCCGCTTTAATCCTTTTTTTATTCCGAAAATGATTTCTGATATTGCTTCAGGTCATATTTCTATGCGCTTTAACTTTCGGGGACCAAATTTTACAACTGTTTCTGCCTGTGCCTCTTCAACCAATGCGTTGATTGATGCCTTTAATTACATTCGTTTAGGGAAAGCCGATGTCATTATATCAGGTGGTTCAGAAGCGACCGTAAATCCGGCCGGGATAGGTGGTTTTAATGCATTACGAGCCCTGTCTACCCGAAATGATACACCCAAAACAGCTTCTCGTCCTTTTGATTTAGAGCGCGATGGATTTGTTTTAGGGGAAGGTTCAGGAGCCATTATTTTAGAAGAATTAGAACATGCCTTGAAAAGAGGAGCCAAAATATATGCTGAAGTTGCCGGTGGCGGAATGTCGGCCGATGCGTATCACTTAACTGCCCCGCACCCAGAGGGTTTAGGAGCCATGAATGTGATGAAAAACGCCTTGGAAGATGCCGAAATGCAACCCGAAGAAATTGATTATATCAATGTGCACGGGACTTCTACTCCATTAGGTGATGTAGCCGAAACAAAAGCAATTTTAAAAGTTTTTGGAGAACATGCATATAAATTGAATATTAGTTCAACCAAATCGATGACCGGCCATTTGTTAGGAGCCGCCGGAGCCATTGAAGGCATTGCTTCTGTTCTTTCTGTGGTGCATGATATTGTTCCTCCCACTATTAATCATACCGTTCCCGATCCCGAAATAGATCCTAAACTAAATTTAACCTTTAATAAAGCTCAAAAAAGAGTTATTAAAGCCTCGTTAAGCAATACGTTTGGCTTTGGTGGACACAATGCTTCTGTTATTTTTAAAAAATTTAGCGCTTAATTCTCTTTGATTTCTTCATTTTTTTTCAAACAGCTTTTTTATTCTCCTTCTCAAAAAAAGATGAGTCGGTTTATTATTAAAAATTTTCGGGTTTATCCAAATAATTTGAAGCATTATTCTGCAGCCCTGATACACTCCTCTGTTCAAAGAAAAGATTATATAAATAATTTTGAGCGCCTCGAATATTTGGGCGATTCTGTCATAGAACTGGCGGTTCGCGAGTATTTATTAAATAAATATCCGACCGGCGATGAAGGGTATTTAACCAAAATGAAATCGGCCCTAGTAAATAGAAAAACACTCAATTCTATTGCTTCAAACATCAATATTAACGAGGTTTTAGAAGCAGATTACCAAAGCATGAACGCCTTTCAGTTTATATACGGAAATGCTTTAGAGGCTTTTTTTGGAGCCTTGTTTTTAGATTTAGGCTACCCAAAAACAAAAAAAGCACTCTATTATTTGTTTGAAAATCAACTCAATCTATCAACCCTTATTATTGAAGATCAAAATTACAAGGGCCAGATTATTGAATGGGCCCAAAAGAAAAAATTTACCTGGCGATATGAAACCGTAGCCAATTTAGATACCCTGGTGGATGCCGAATTTATTTCCATTTTATTCATCAATGATGAAAAAATAGCCGAAGGGTTTGGAAACTCCAAAAAAAATGCGGAGCAAAACGCTTCCGAAATAGCCTTAGAGAAGATTGAAGATGAAATAATACCTCCGACAGCCGAATTGTAGTCTTTTTACTCAAAACTCTCTATACGCGCTTAAAAAATGTAATTAAGGGTAATAAATTGCAATTTCAATCGTCATTGTGTCCCGATAGCTATCGGAACGTACCTCCTTCGCAATGACGTGAAATTACTTATTAACATCAAATGGCATTTTGTGTTGAATATGAAAGAGCCCTAACAAAAAAGGTAATGTGGTCAGAAATGGTGTTTTTTTCATCATAAAATTATCGGAATTTTATC
>CAYOHR010000020.1:33463-51260 GCA_964403835.1 uncultured Flavobacteriales bacterium | reverse complement strand
GGAAGGGTCAAAATCAACTGTTCCATTAAATTTGCCTGTAACAAAAATATTAGCTGAAGTATCCACCGCTAAACCTGATACAAAACCCTCGTTACTGTTCCCGAAGCTTTTAGCCCATTCATAAGCGCCTGCTGATGAATATTTAGCAATAAATACATCCTCTAATGAATTTGCCTCTAAACTCATTACCGCGCGGCTCGGATTAAAATCTGCAGTACCATGAAATAGGCCGGTTGTAATAATTTTATTATAAGAATCAATAGCTAAATGATAAAAGGAAATTTTATCTGAAAAAGATTTTCCCCAGAAATAATTCCCTGAGGTTGTGTATTTAGCAATAAATGTTTTACGTGTTCCGGCAGTGCCCATATTATTAACGTTTGAGCTTGGGTTAAAATCGACTACACCTTCAATGTTACCGGTAATAATAATATCATCGTTTCTGTCTACCACAACATCAGTCACCGATTCATCTTTTGTATTTCCGATTCTTTTTACCCAAGATAATGCTCCAGTTTTTAAATATTTTGCAATAAAAATATCACTCTCAGAACCGTTTGCGGTTAAATTGGTAACAGCACTTGAGGGGTTAAAATCAATTGTGTATCTGAAGGTTCCAACCATAATAAGGTCTCCTACCGAATTCAGGGCTGATGCGTGAACAGTAATATATTCCGAGTTAATTTTTTTTGCCCATCCAAAATCTTGAGAATAAGAAATGAATACAGAACTCCACAGTACTGCCAAAAGAATCATTTTTTTCATAGTTATTAATTTAATTTTGTGCAAAGTTACCTGTTTATTTAGTTTCGTGCAAAAAAAACTGCTTACGGTACATTTTTATTGCTAATCTCTTTGAATGTTTATAATTTAGGGTCATGCAACAGAAAATTTACGTTTACAACACCATCACCAAAAAAGAAGAGCTGTTTGAACCCCTTAATCCACCGCACGTAGGCATGTATGTTTGCGGTCCAACCGTTTATGGCGACGCACATTTGGGTCATGCCCGCCCCGAAATTGTTTTTGATGTTATTCGCAGGTATTTAACGCATGTTGGCTATAAAGTTCGTTTTGTAAAAAACATTACCGATGTAGGTCACTTAGAAAATGATGCCGATGAAGGAGAAGATAAAATAGCCAAAAAAGCGCGCTTAGCGCAGTTAGAGCCGATGGAAGTCGTGCAGCATTATACGGTAGAATATCATAAAAACAGGGCCCAGTTAAATGTGGATCCACCTAGCATAGAACCTCGGGCATCGGGCCATATTATTGAGCAAATTGAGATGATTCAGAAAATTATCAGCAACGGATTTGCGTATGAAGCCAATGGATCAGTCTATTTTAATGTTCATAGATACAGCCAGGTTCATAGTTACGGTAAATTATCGGGCCGGGTTTTAGATGATTTACTCACTGAAACCCGCGAGTTAGAAGGACAAAAAGAGAAAAAACACCCTGCCGATTTTGCTTTATGGAAAAAAGCAGCTCCTGAACACATCATGCGCTGGCCATCGCCCTGGGGAGAAGGTTTTCCGGGTTGGCACATTGAGTGTTCTGCCATGAGTAGCAAATATTTGGGCGAACAGTTTGATATTCACGGAGGAGGAATGGATTTATTATTTCCGCACCACGAATGCGAAATAGCACAATCGGTTGGAAGTACTAAAAAAGAACCGGTTCGGTATTGGTTGCACAATAATATGATTACTATTAATGGACAAAAAATGGGTAAATCTTTAGGGAATTTTATCACTTTAGATGAGCTGTTTTCGGGCAAACACAAACTTTTAAAGCAAGCGTATAGTCCTATGACTATTCGCTTTTTTATATTGCAGGCGCATTACCGGGGGACTTTAGATTTTTCGAACGAAGCTTTAGAGGCTGCAGAAAAAGCATTTAAACGCCTAATCAATGCATATCACGCTATTGAAAAAATTGTGGTTTCTGATAAAACCAGTGCCGATATAGACCTTAAAAAACTATGGGCTGAGGCCCATTATGCTCTAAACCACGATTTTAATACCCCTATTGCTTTGGCTCAATTATTTGAGGCAGCTCGATATATCAACAGCTTACTGGCTGGGAATTACACCATTACCAAAGATGATTTACAGTCTTTAAAAGCAATATTTGATACGTTTTTATTCGAAATTTTAGGTTTAAAAGAAGAAGAAAGTGGTTCGAACGAAATGACCGATCAGTTAATGCAAGTCATTATTGCCTTGCGCAACGAGGCAAAAGCAAACAAAGACTTTAAAACATCAGATGCTATTCGAGATAAATTAAAAGGAGTGCATATTGCCCTCAAAGACTCAAAAGAAGGCACCGATTGGAACTATGAATAATTAATAATGGTGAGCGCAGACGACCCATGGTTAATTTGATGGCTGAGGTACTCGAAGCCATCACCGCACAATTTCCAATTTGTTTTTTCGTTATTAGACAAAAACAAAATAATGAAAAAAGTAATTTTCACATTTACCATTGCCTTAATTTTCAATAGTTATTTAATATCCGCTCAATCCAATAAAATAAATATTGGATTAGAAGGTGGATTTGGCGGAGCATCCATGCGTGGAAATTATCTCTCAAATGGCGATAACATGAAACTAGGCACTTCTGGCGGATTGATTATTCAATATAATCTAAAAAGTTTTCTCTCGCTAAAAACAGGAATTTACATTGAAAATAAAGGATCTAGCGAAAAAGTACAAGGAACAAACCAACTTGGGCAAAACACAAAAATATTTCGTATCAATGAAAATTTTCAATACTTAAGCATTCCTGTTTTACTAAAAGCAACCTTTGGCAAGAATAAACTAAACTACTTTATTAATGTAGGACCTTCAGCAAATTTATTAATTAAGCAAATAGAACATTATGATGCTTTTGAAAATATTCCAGGGCGAACTACAGATTACACTTCAAAATTTAAAAAAATGGAATATGGTATTGTTGGAGGAATAGGTGTTTCTTATACTTTAAAACAAAAATTTATTTGTTCAGTAGAATTAAGAGATAATCTAGGGCTTACAAGTATAAGCAAGCTCCCAATTTATGGTAGTGGATCTATTAAAACCAATTATTTAGGTTGTTTTTTGGGCATTGCTTATAAACTAGGTTCTTAAACACTCACGGCTTTCTTATAAAAATATCTCCCCATAAAGACGTTTACCTATAAATTTATAGGGGGCATCGACCTTCAAGGATTTTGATCTTTATGAAACACTGACCATTAATCATGGTTCGTCTGCGCTCACCATTCAGCATTATTTCTTACCTTTGCACTGTAAAATTGTAGCAAAATGTTTGAAAATTTATCAGAAAAGCTCGAAAGAGCGTTTAAAGTTTTAAAAGGGCAGGGTCAAATTACCGAAATTAACGTTGCCGAAACCTTAAAAGAGGTTCGAAAAGCCTTATTAGATGCCGACGTTAACTTTAAAATAGCCAAACAATTTACCGATGATGTTAAAGAAAAAGCGTTTGGTCAAAATGTATTAACTTCTGTTTCTCCGGGTCAGTTATTGGTTAAAATAGCACATGATGAATTAGCTGCTTTAATGGGAAGCGAGTCCATTGATGTTAATTTAACAGGTACGCCTGCCGTAATTTTAATGTCGGGCTTGCAAGGTTCGGGTAAAACCACCTTTTCGGGTAAATTAGCCAATTATCTTAAAACAAAAAAACAAAGAACCCCATTATTGGTTGCTTGCGATGTATACCGCCCTGCTGCTGTTGATCAATTGCATGTTTTAGGAGAACAATTAAATATTCCCGTTTTTTCGGACCGAGATAGTAAAAATCCGGTTGAAATTGCGCAAAAAGGGATTGCTTTTGCCAGAGAAAACGGCTATAATTTAGTTATTGTAGATACCGCCGGTCGTTTAGCCATCGACCAGGAAATGATGCGCGAAATTGCCGCTATTAAAAAGGCCATTAACCCAAGCGAAACCTTGTTTGTGGTCGATTCCATGACCGGACAAGATGCTGTAAATACGGCCAAAGAATTTAATGAAGTGCTTAATTTTGATGGTGTTGTTTTAACCAAATTAGATGGCGATACCCGAGGTGGAGCCGCTTTATCTATCAAAGCTATTGTTCAAAAACCCATCAAATTTGTAGGTACCGGCGAAAAAATGGAAGCCATCGATCGTTTTTATCCGGAAAGGATGGCCGACCGAATTTTAGGCATGGGAGATATTGTTTCTTTGGTTGAACGCGCCCAAGAACAATTTGACGAAGAACAAGCCCGAAAAATTCAGAAAAAAATTGCCAAAAACACCTTTGATTTTAATGACTTTTTATCCCAAATAAAACAAATTAAAAAAATGGGAAATGTAAAGGATTTAATGGGGATGATACCGGGCATGGGCAAAATGATGAAAGATGTTGATATTAATGACGATGCCTTTAAAAGCGTGGAAGCCATTATTTATTCTATGACTCCGCACGAACGCGAAAACCCTACTGTTATTAACGGAAACCGAAGAAACCGAATTGCTCGCGGAAGTGGTACCAATATCCAGGAAGTAAATAAATTGCTAAAACAATTTGAAGATACCCGCAAAATGATGCGCATGATGAGTGATAAGAAGAATATGGCAAAAATGATGAGCCAAATGCCTAAGATGAAGTAATAAAACTTTAACGCCGAACCCTAAGTTTATTTAAACTCACTTAGTGTTTCTTCGTGTTCTTAGTGCCTTAGTGGTTTTTTATTCACCTACTTCTTCAAACCCTTTTCAAAAAACAACAAGGGCAATAAAGAATTTACTCCTTCTACCTTATACACTTCTTTATTTTGACCTGCCATTAACAAGGTAATGGAGCCCGGCTGATGATTCTCAAACTCGCTCATTACCTGCCTGCAAGCACCACAAGGAGTCACCGGTTTTAAAAATTCAAACGTTAACGATTTAGCTGCAATGGCCATTTTTTTAATCTCTATGCCTGAAAATTGAGCGCTGGCCGAAAACAAAGCCACCCGTTCGGCACACAAACCTGATGGATACGCAACATTTTCTTGATTACTCCCTATCACAATTTGTCCATTGGCCAGTAATACTGCGGCACCCACGTGAAATTGAGAATAAGGGGCATACGCGGTTTCAATAGCATGAAAGGCTTTTTCTATAAGCAACTGATCCTCTTCCGGCAGTTCCTTCAAATTTGA
Source organism: uncultured Flavobacteriales bacterium (assembly GCA_964403835.1). Classification (GTDB taxonomy): domain Bacteria; phylum Bacteroidota; class Bacteroidia; order Flavobacteriales_G; family JALEGO01; genus CAYOHR01. The sequence continues at coordinate 46,084 of CAYOHR010000020.1, read as the reverse complement.
AAATACCTCGTAATCGAACTCGATTTTTTTCTTCATTCGTGTAAATTTAGTAAATTCAAGTTGAATAGAATCATTTTAAGAAATAATTCCCCTCTTGAGAGGGGATAGGGGTGTGTTTTGTTATAAATATGATACCTGTTTAAATTTTAATTTATTAGTTTTAAACATAGAAATTTGTAACCCTACTTATCTATTTACTAACTTCGTAATTCTAATTTACATCTATTATTTTTTTTAAAAATATACGTATGACAACTCTAACCCAAGCAGATAGCCTTCCAAAAATAATTGCTGATGCCGAAGATTTTTTACCCATTTTAGGCACCGATTATATAGAAATGTACGTGGGTAACGCCAAACAAGCGGCGCATTATTATAAAACCGCCTGGGGATTTCAATCTGTGGCATACAGCGGATTAGAAACAGGTGTAAAAGACAAGGTGTCATACGTGTTGCGGCAAGATAAAATTCGGTTAGTGCTGACTTCTTCGCTAAAACAAGGGGGATTAATTAATGAACATATTAATACACACGGCGATGGCGTTAAAGTAATTGCCCTTTGGGTAGAAGACGCTACCAAAGCGTGGGAAGAAACCACCAAACGCGGCGGAATTTCGTGTTTAGAGCCTACCACTGAAAAAGATGAATTTGGCACCGTTGTTAAATCAGGCATTAAAACCTACGGCGATACCGTTCACTATTTTATCGAACGAAAAAATTATACCGGAATTTTTTTACCGGGCTATAAAAAATGGACTTCGCACCACAATCCTACACCGGTGGGCTTAAAATACGTGGATCACATGGTAGGTAACGTAGGCTGGGGCGAAATGAATACTTGGATTGAATTTTACAAAAAAGTAATGGGATTTGCTCAATTGGTATCGTTTGACGATAAAGATATTTCTACCGAATACACCGCTTTAATGAGCAAAGTGATGAGTAATGGCAATGGTCGCATAAAATTCCCGATTAACGAACCGGCCGAAGGAAAGAAAAAATCGCAAATTGAAGAATACATCGATTTTTATAACGGCGCCGGCGTTCAGCATATTGCTGTGGCTACCGATAACATTGTGGCTACTGTAACCGCTTTAAAAGAGCGCGGTGTCGAGTTTTTATATGTGCCCGAAAGTTATTACGAAGATATTTTAGAACGCGTTGGAAAAATTGAAGAAGATTTAGAACCCCTTAAAAAATTGGGGATTTTAATTGATAAAGACGATGAAGGATATTTATTACAATTATTTACCAAACCGGTTGTTGACCGACCTACTATGTTCTTCGAAATTATTCAAAGAAAGGGAGCAAAATCATTTGGTAAAGGAAACTTTAAAGCCTTATTTGAAGCCATTGAGCGAGAACAAGAATTAAGAGGGACTTTATAAGCAATTCGCTATTAATAGTTTTTTATGTGAGCATATAGCTCCTTGTTTGTTTTTTCAATATGCTCCAAAATCTGGTTTTTTATTTTAGCATGTTGTTTATCGCTGAATAATGCTTTTTTTACAAATGGAGATAATTCTTCCTCCATTAAAATGCTTGGGTGCGTAATGGTAACGTTGGTATCAACGATTCCCTTTTCTTTTAAATACGCTGTATTTACCCAAGAATAAACGCCTAATTGGTTTTTTAATGCCCATTGCGTTAGCCCTACCTCGTAATATTTAATAATTTTTCGTTTGTTCTTTAAAAACCGTACTTTATTAAAAAAGGATTGAATTTGAGTGGTGGTTTTTTGAGATCTGTTTAACCATAAAAAATAAGATTGTAAATGCGGTTTTCGGTGTTTTTCTGTTGAAAACGTAACCCCACATAAGGTGTTTTCTTTTAAAGAAAAGGTTTCAAACATTTGTTCCCAATCAAACAAGGGCGCAAAACAACTATCGTTTGCAAAAACCAATGTTTTATAATTTGCTAATTTGTGTTTGTATAAATACATGCCCACTTTCCACGATCCAAAATCAAGTCCAATATTTTTTCGGCATATAATGCTTTCGCAAATAGGTTTTATTTTGTTGAGTTCCATTTCTTCAAAATGATTGCACGTAGATATAAATACGATATCAAACCCTTGTCGCCTAAGGCTTTCAAGGTAATATATAACATAGGGGGCAATTTTATTATTTTTATCAAAATGAGAAAAAAACGCTAATTTTTGGTTGTTTTTAGGTGCATTTCCCTGCCATTGTTGGATAATGTTCCTTTTGACAAACAATGTATTTAATAGGTTTAAAATCATAGGTGCATTCTTTTGCGAAATTAGATAATTTTATGCCCCATTTATTTTTCGGCTTTAAATAACCTGTTCCATCTTATCATTTAGCCACGCTCTTTCTGTTATTGATTTAATGTCGCTTACACGCGTTTTTAAGACTTCTATTTTCTTGGGTTTATGTATGTTTTTGCTCAGGTACAAGAGGGTTTTTATAAAATTTTCATACAACTCTTTTTGATAATCCGAAATGCTTTTGTTTCGTTTTATAAAAATTTTAAATGAGCCTAAAACCGTTTCCAGCAAAGGGAAATCATCCAACTCAAAATAGCATTTGGCAATGAGCACCCGGCCTCCTAAATCGTAGTAAACATCAGAGAAATGAACATTATTTAAGGAACGCAAAGAAGCCTTATATTCCTTTTTAATAAAAGCAATCCGGGCCAAATTAAACTTCGTGGCCGATTCTTGGTGTTCTAAAGGCAAATACGCTTGATATTGAAGAGTAAATTGTTCCATCCAATCAGTTTTATGCAAACGCAAGGCCAGGGTGCTTATATTTTTAAAATCAAACAAATAAAAAGCGCCATTTCGAAGAATAATTTTGTGTTCGATTAAGGTATTGTACAGAGAAAACAATTCATCCGAATAAATGCTATTTCCCGTATTAATTGCCTGAATGCAAAAGTTTTGCAAATACCCATACAAGTCATTGAGTTCCTTGGTTTCTATTTGGTGAATATTTTCAAACAGCAATTGTTTTATGGTGAAATAATCGGCCTCTTTTTTTTCTTTTAAAAGCAAATAAATGTGGTAATACAATTTTATGCCTAAGTCTTCTGTGGTATATTTTATAATGCTTTCTAAACTCAATAAATGATCTAAAAAGGTGAAATCGCTTTGGTCTTGAAAAATATTTTGCCGATTCCGGGCATCGCAGCCATATTTTAGTTTTTTATAAATAAAATCCCGATCAATGGCGGCAGATAAGTCTATCAAATTTGTTTTTTCCTGCCGGGTGGATGTGATGGATAAATACTCGAAACGCCGGATCTCAAAATCGACCCACTGGGCATAATAGTGGATGTTTCGTTTGGTTTCTTGGAGGGCTTTTATTACCTGTTTTTCCTTTTTTTCATAAAAGGAAAACTGGCTTTTATCTAAATATTCTTCTAATAGCACTAATCCCATCCCAACCAGATCTTTCTGAAGAGTTTGTTTTTTTAATTTTTGGATATATAAAAACTGTTCTACGCTTTGATGGGCATAACTCATAAACCAGCGAAACAACGTGTCATCATACTTTTTTTGGGGGAAAATTGTTTTAAAAATGAGCTCTTTCGTCCATGTTTCTGATGCGTTCTCATTCAAAAACTCATACAAAACAAGCAATTCGGGCTTGTCATTTAAAAAATTACTTTGTAAAAAGGATTGATATTGGCATTTTTCTTCCTCTTTTAAAGTAAAAAATTTATCCAAAAAATCATTTTTCATTATGCAAATATATTTTTTATAAACTGATTATCAATATTATAACAATAATTATTTAATATAATACGCATGCAAATTATCAAAAATGTATTTTATTTAACCAAGGGTTCTTGCAATATTTGTAGAGTAGAAATTTTATAAAAGCTAAAACAACTCAATAATGAAAACAAAGCAACCATTTAAAATTAAAATCGATATTCTTAAACCTATTTACTTATTTTTAAACATTCCAGGAGGAAACAAATTATGAAAAAATTAATTTTATTAGGCATTATTTTTTATTTCAAAGCATCCCTTTCGTATGCTACCGAATGCCGAAATTTTACTACATCAAACTATACTTTTACAGGAGATACCATAGGGTATTTTCCAGGATGGCAAAACCCTATTTTAAGCGTACCCTATTTTGATACCGCACAATTTATAACAGGTTGGTCTTTAAATTCTCACCCTAATCATCCTGGTCTATATGGCATCAATAATGGGGCTAAATTCGTTTTCAACGGCAGCAACCAAACCGTAAGTTTTCAAGTTTACGGACTTTACAACCAATATAATCAGATGGGTTTCAGTATTAATGGGCATGCCCCTCAGGATTTAGTTGGGAGTTTCCCAATGACCATAGGCGGTATTTACATTGAATTAGATACTAGCTTAGTTGATTTTGATAACTGGGAAACTGCGTATTTAAAATTTACTGGCCCTGTAAATGATATTAAGTTATACATGTTTGAAGCGGGTATTAAAGAGGTTTGTACTTATACTTGCTACAAAGAAACTATAGCAACCAACGAATCAACCACAGGTGCAGCAGATGGTTCTGCTACAATCATTAGTTCTTCTTCAAGCTTTTTATGGAGCAATGGCGAAAATACCTCAACTGCTACTGGTTTAACTCAGGGGTGGTATTATGTAACTGCAACCGGATCTTGTACAGCCATCGATTCCGTTTATATAAGCGTAGGAACTAAAACTAGAGCTTTTTATTTCAGAACCCATGAAGATTTTACCACTATAGATGTTGGTAACCCAGGAGCGCAAGATGCTTATTGTAATGGGCTTGTGCCTGAATTTTATTCTATTGTTTCCGTTTTAGGATATCAACCCGGCGACACTGTTTTATTCAGAATCGACTTGGGTGACGGAACAGTCATTGATACCTTTGATGTTACACCTAATTATTTTTATGCCAATGTTAGCGATTCGTTGCCTCGTTTTGGGATTACTTTCCCGTCTCATACGTACGCTGCCTTAGGTTCTTATGATGTGCGATATGATGTAAGTATTAAACAAGATTCCATATACTCATTAGATACTGACGAGGTTACCATTATAAACTGCAATTGTAATTTAGCTTTTAGTTCTATTAACGTAGTTTTACCAACACATATTGATTCTGCTAATGGAATGTATGAAGCGTACGCAATAAATTCAAGTTATTATTATTATGTAAATAATGAGTTTGAAACTGCCTACGGAAGAAGGGGACATAATATCGCATCCGCTGATCCTATTACTGATAGCACCATTTTAACTTCACCACATTATATAAGTGGCGGCGGCTCCAATATAACTTCAGGAAATGTGTGTATTAAGTTGCAAGATTTTGTCACTCGTTGCTACATCGACACGTGTTTTATGGTAACTGTCGATTCTAGCTTAGTTTGGCCGGGTGATGCCGATTTTAATGGAACAGCCAATGTTTTTGATGTTTTTCCTATTGGAATTAATTACGGAAGTGTTGGCCCTTTAAGAATAAATGCCAATTCAACATGGGTAGGACAACCATCTAGCAATTGGATGCAAAACTTAGGTGGCTCAGTAAATAAAAAACATTCCGATTGCGATGGTAATGGAACCATAAATGTACAAGATGGGCAAGCCATCTTGCTAAATTATGGTTTAGTGCACAACAAAGGCGATGAAAGCTTAGACGCTACCACCACCGATCCTGAGTTATTTTTTGATATCCCGCTAGATACTGCTTTGGTATCTGACTCTATCTCCATTCCTATTTTATTGGGCACAACAACTACCCCCATTAACAATGTGTACGGAGTAGCTTTTACCATCAATTTTGATCCTGCTTTGGTAGATACCAATACCATTAAAGTCACCTTCAATAACTCATGGTTAGGTACCTTAAATAACAATTTTATTGCCATACAGAAAAAATATGCCGGTAATGGAAAATTGCACGTAGGTATGGTGCGCACCACGCAACAAAATATTGGCAGTGCCTTTGGACAAATAGCAGAATTAGACATTACCGTAGCAGATGATTTAGCCGGTAAAACCAATAGCTATAAGGATTTAAACCTGACCTTTACCGATGTAAAAGTGATTTCATTGGATGAAACTGAAATACCGGTGCAGCTACTAGCACAAACCATTGTAATTAGCGATGGACAAACAGGAATTAAAACCTACGATTTAAATAAAAATATTCGTGTGTATCCCAATCCCACCAATGAAAGTGTAAATATTACACTCAGCGATGGTTCATTGATAAATAAAATAAGTGTTTACAATCAATTGGGCGAATTAATGATGGTAGAAAAAACAAATACACATAAAACATCCATCTCTTTACAGGCTTTAAATAATGGGGTTTACTACATAAACATTGAAACTTCAGCAGGAAGTGTTGTGAAGAAAATAACAAAATTGTAGGTTTTTTAAATTTACCACTAAGGCACTAAGTGCACTTAGATTCACTAAGACTTAGTGTTTCTTTGTGTTCTCAGTGCCTTAGTGGTTTTTTATTTATATAGTTCTTTGCGCATTAATATGATTGATTTTATACGCCCAAACCTGTTTTATATTGTTTGATTTTTCTTTTAATTCAAGGGTTTTGGGGCCTTCAAATAAAAAATCGGCGGTTTCATAAAAAAGCTTTAACCAACGATCGAAATGCCCGGTACTTAAAGGATTTATCTCATTTACACGCAAGTGCGGGGGAAAGGGTTGTCCTTTGTAATTTCCTTTTTGAAACAATATAAACTCCCAAAAATCATACATTTTAGGCAAATGCACATCCCAATTTACATGCATAATTTCTCCGAAAATAGGCCCTAATAAATCGTCTTGTTTAACTTTATCGTAAAAGGTGTTGACTAATAATTCAACATCTGCTCTGGTTTGTATATCGGGTTTCATATATTATTGTCTTTTAAAAACCACTGCGCATACGAGGTAGGTGTTTCATACAATGTTAATGAAAATAGTTGTGTTGAGCCTTTAAAATAAGGAGAAAGTTTATTTTTAAAATCGAGTAACAAATTCTCGCAAGTGGGTTGGTATGGAACCCGAATTACTTTTTCAAAATTTTGATTGAATAGTTCGTTGCTTGAATAAGGTGCGTGTACATTTAACACGAGGGCATGATCAAACTCTTGTAATATATAGGTTTGTACAATTTTTTTCAGCTCCCCAAAATCTAAAACCATGCCTAATTTAGGGTCCGTTTGGTTGGTAGATGTTTTTCCGACAATAGTTACATGCAAATGATATGTGTGGCCATGAATGTTTTTACAAGGACCATCGTAATTAACCAAAGCATGAGCCAAATCGAAGGTAAATATTTTGGTTACTCTGACTAAATCTTGCATTTATAAGACATGTAAGGGGTTATAAGCATTTTGATAAGGTACATTATAGATAATTAAACAACATGCAAAGCCCCTGTTCTACCATGGTGTTCGCCCAAGGTGTTTTCACCCCAATTTTTTAATTCTTCGGCCGACCATAATTCGGGGAAGAAAATTCTTCGCTGATATTTTGGGTGCATATATTTTTTCCAATCGCTACCACCTGTGGCTTCGGTCACTTTTTCCGGACTTTCTAAATATTTGGCTGCCGCATGATAATGCGCCATTACCCATGTTATATTCACGGTATAATCGTAATGCCGCATGGCTTTTACTAAAGCTTCGTTATTCCGCTCTTCTAATGGCAATGCTTTGTATTTTGTCCACAAATTAATGGTGTTATATTTTTCCATTTTTCGCAAAAACTCGGCTTTATACTTTTCTTCAAACAAACGAATTAAAGTCGATTTTTTACCTGTTTTATGATCTTTTCCGGCAGCCTGCCAATATAAATGTTCGTAGGCGTGTTCGTAAGGCGTGTTGCGATCAATGCTTGCTCTAAAACGATAGTCAATTAAATTAATTAATTCGGTCGATGCAAATTCAATCATCCGGTATTGCGCGCTTTGGAAGCCACTTGCAGGAGTAAGTGTATTGCGGAATTTAAGATATTGTTCTGTTTCCATGCCCTCTTGCATAATGCTAAAGGAAGAGGAGAGCATATCAAAATATCGACTAATGCGATGTAGCTTTTCGGCAAAAACTACGGTGGTTATTTTATCATCATTCGCTACCTGATCAATCTCCCATAAAATCATTTTAAAAATAAGCTCGTTTATTTGATGATACATGATAAAAACCATTTCGTCGGGCAAAGTAGTTCTTTGTATTTGCAGATTTAACAACGAATCGGTATGTATATAATCCCAATAGGTAATAGGTTTACTCCATAATAAACCTTCTAAATGCACTTGCGGATCTTGATCGATCAAAGCATATTTCTCGTTTATTTTTTCAAGGATGTTGTTCATATTGATTTATTTTTATTTCACTGGTTTATAGGTTAATTCACATACAAACCTATTATTTATATAACCTTATATTTCTTATATAGTTTAAAGGGTTCCTCTTCGGGCTTGTTCTGCCTCTATCGATTCAAACAAGGCTTGAAAATTACCTTTTCCGAACGATTTAGCCCCTTTGCGTTGTATAATTTCAAAAAACAAGGTGGGGCGATCTTCTACTGGTTTTGTAAAAATTTGAAGTAAATAGCCTTCTTCATCGCGATCAACCATAATTCCCCATTTTTTCAGAATCTCCATATCCTCCGCAATTTGTCCAACCCGGTCAGCAACGGTATCGTAATAGGCTCCCGGAACATATAAAAACTCCACTCCTCTTTTACGCATTTCCGAAATAGTAAAAACAATATCATCCGTGGCAACCGCTATGTGCTGGCAACCTGGGCCTTTGTAAAAATCTAAATATTCTTCTACCTGCGATTTTTTCTTACCTATGGCCGGTTCGTTAATAGGGAATTTGATATAGCCGTTTCCGTTGGTCATTACTTTGCTCATAAGCGCCGTGTATTCAGTAGAAATATCTTTATCATCAAACGTTACTAAATTTGCAAAACCCATCACATCTGCATAAAATGAAGCCCATTTATTCATGGCGCCCAATTCAACATTACCCACCATATGATCAACATATTTTAAACCCGTTTCGGTAGGTCTGTATTCGGTCTCCCATTTTTCATATCCGGGTAAAAACAAGCCTTTATAATCTTTGCGTTCTACAAAAAGGTGAATGGTTTCGCCGTACGTATGTATGCCCGATCTTTTAATAGTTCCGTATTGATCTTGGATGGTTTCGGGTTTTAAATAGGATTTAGCTCCTCGCTTTATTGTTTGTTCATAAGCATCGTAAGCATCGTTTACCCACAAGGCAATGACTTTTACCCCATCGCCGTGTTTGCGGATGTGGTGAGAAATTTCACTTTCCGGGTCGTAAGGAGTGGTTAATACCAATCGGATTTTCCCCTGTTGTAATACATACGAGCAACGATCTCGGAGACCCGTTTCTAAGCCGGCATACGCTAATTCTTGAAAGCCAAAGGCTGTTTTATAATAATGCGCCGCCTGTTTGGCATTGCCAACATATAGTTCTACATAATCAGTTCCGTTAATGGGCAAAAAGTCTTGTGCTTTTGGAAAAATCTTTTCTCCACTATAAGCAAAATTTTGAACGCTTGTTAAATTTTCCATTTGTTTTATTTATTGGTTTGTCGCAAATTCTTTATTGTTTGACTTTGATAACCACGAGTGATAATAATCTTCAATTTCAATATTCATGGCTTCTGCGGTTATTTTTACCGGATTAAAAGGATCTATCATTACCGCTAATTCTTTGGTTTCTTTTTGACCAATACTTCTTTCTATGGCTCCGGGGTGTGGCCCATGAGGAATGCCGCCCGGATGCAAGGTTATTTGACCTTGTTGAATATTGTTGCGACTCATAATCGCCATCGACATAATACAATAATTCATCACTATCAATATTGCTGTGGTGATAGGGAGCCGGAATAGCACTGGGATGATAATCGTACAAGCGGGGTACAAAAGAGCAAATCACAAAATTTCGACCTTGAAAATGTTGATGTACCGGCGGCGGCATGTGAATGCGACCTGTAATGGGTTCGAAATTAAAAATTGACATGGCATACGGATAACAACATCCATCATAACCCACCACATCAAAAGGATGTGTAGCATAAACATAAGGGTAAATTAACCCCCGTTTTTTTATTTTAATTAAAAAATCTCCTTTTTCATCATGCGTTTTAAGGCTGTGAGGTAATTTAAAATCTCGCTCGCAAAAAGGCGCGTTTTCCATAAATTGTCCGTACTGATTTCGGTATCTGGCAGGGGTTTCAATAGGACTAAACGATTCTACAAATAAAATTTTATTATCCTCCGTTTCAAAAGAGATTTGGTAAACGGTTCCTCTTGGAACAATAATATAATCGCCATATTCAAAATCAACCTGACCATAACCGGTTTTTAAACAACCCGAACCCTTATGAATAAACAACATTTCATCGGCATCGGCATTTTTAAAAAAATAATCTTTCATGCCTTTTTTCGGGGCGGCCAACCCAATTTGCATATCATCATTCACAAAAAGTACTTTTCTGCTTTCTAAATAATCCCACTCGTGCTGCAAACTAAAGCCTAAATAACTGCGTGCTTGCAGGTTATCTTCTGTAATTATTTGTGGCCGAACACTATACGGTATACCGTGTTCCTTGACCATAGTGGGTGGATTTAGATGATAAACCAAAGAAGAAATGCCCGAAAACCCTTCTGTTCCAAATAATTCTTCGTGATAAAGTTGACCGTTATTTTGTCGAAAAACAACATGTCTTTTTTTGGGAATATGTCCCACTTGTCGATAGAGTGGCATAAGAGAAAGTTTTGACTAAATGTAGTAGGTATTTTAATTGCAAGACATGATTTTTATCATTTAAAAAAATGATGTAAATCCTGATATAAGAATGGATATAAGAGTATAAATTTATCGCAATAGAGCCATGTAGGCTTTAAACCCATATAGGTTTAGTTCATATTTGACAATCCATTCGCACCATTTTTCTTGTGCGGATAAATAGGTGTTTTCGCGTGTGTTGATTAAAAACAAAGAGCCTTCACCTTCCAAATAGTTTTGCTTTTCGGCCTCTAATAAGCTTTGTGTATAAAGTACAATATCCCTTTGTTCTTGTACTTGAATTTTTAAATTTTGGTGCTGATTTAAAAAATAATTGATTTTACTTTTTATTTGTTGTTGTTTATTTTTTACTTCCCATTGCAGCTCTTTTATTTTTAATTTGGTTAGTTTTAAATCTCCTCGACCTTGTCTCAACAAAATAGGCATACTAAACTGCAGCCCCCATTTGTAATTGTCTTGCATAAAATCATTGGAGCTATAACTAGACATAGTAGGGGCCAAAAATTGATACTGAAGATTTAGTTTTGGTTTTAGTTTTTCTGTTTTTAATCTTTTTTCGGCTTGTAGAGTCAATAATTTAAAATCGTATAAAACTAAATCGGGTTGCAGGTTATATTCCATAGAATATTTGCGCAATAAGGAATCGGCAACCAATTCATCAAACCTAGAATAACTCTTATAATCGGGGAATTTTAATTGATTGATATTGCTCACAATCTGTTCGCTTTCGTCCCATAAATAATTAGAAAGTAGAATTTGGCTATTTGTGTATTCCGTTTTAGCTGATACATATTTTTGATAACGTGTTTGCTGAGTAATATAAGCCTCAACGGTATCAATAGCAGGCCTGTCGCCTCCTTCAAAAGAACTTTTTACCCATTGAAAACGCTCTTTAGCTAAAACATAAGCTTGTTCAGATATTTTTAAAAGATTTCCTGTATACAGCCAATCATAATAAGCTCCAAGAGCCTGTATATATAATTGATTTAATAAAATAAGTTTCTGGGTTTCGGATGCTTCGCGAAACAATGCTGCTTGTTTAAGCGCAAAACGAGACTCGTCAGTAAATAACCCTTGTCCGATAGGTAATGATACCCCCGCTTCTATTAAGCCACTAGAGGGCGTATAATCGGCCGGATTAAGATACTGCCCACTTCCAACATCATAATTTACTTTAAATTGAGGCCCCCACCGAGTGTTGGTTTGTAAGCCGCCTTCTGCAATAGAAAAATAAGATTTGTTTTGAAATTTTTTTTCGGCTTGATAATAATAAAGCTCCGGATCAAAGGCTCCGCGAGCTTTTAAGACATTTGCATCGGCCATTAAAACTACTAAGTTAGCCTGCTTTGCTACGGGATGGTGTTTTTGAACTTGCACTAAAAATTCCTGAGGTAAGAGCACTTCCGAACCCTGACCAAGCAATGCAAGGGGTAATAGAATGCTTAATAAAATTAGCGCTCGTATGTGTATCATTTATTTCTCGTTTTTTGAGGATTCTTGCTGACTGGTTTGATAATAATCGGGCGGAAAGCCATTAAACTGACGCCACACCTCATACCAAATAGGAACTTCTTTTAATAAAGCCATGCCTTGAGCACCCGATCCCATGCGAAGCTGTTCGGGCCATTTATGATCGTTAGTATCCGGAATAAGCAAAACTCTATATTGACCATGTTCGTTGGCGTAATTATCTATTGCAAACACTTTAGCTCCATAGGTTCCGTAAGATACGTTGGGCCAGCCGGAGAATACTACGCTTGGCCATCCATCAAAAAACAAGCGGACAGTTTGTTCTTTTTGAACCAAAGGTAAATCCAT
>CAYOHR010000020.1:0-33453 GCA_964403835.1 uncultured Flavobacteriales bacterium | reverse complement strand
TGGCTTGTATGAAAATTTCTACCGCTAAATCATATCTTTTTGGAACAATGCTCACAATTTCTTCCCCTACTTTAATTGTTTCGCCAACACCCACTCTTTTTGCAGCACTTACATACCCATCCTGAGGGGCGGTAATATAATACATGCCATTTCGGATAGTATAATTCATTGCCTGGTTTTGTAATTTGGTAACCATATTTTCGGTATCATATAAATCGGACATGGCTGAAAACTTCTCTGATTCAGCCTTAGATAATTTGTCTTTATATTCATTTTCTATGCTAACAAGCTCAATTTTAGCATTTAGAACATCGTTTTTTGATGATAATAATTTGTTTTCTTGAGCAATGGTTTTTGCATTTGCCTCTTGCAATTTTACTCTTCTTGCTTCCAAATCAGTCAATGACTTTAAGCCATCTTTATATAATTTTTCCATTCTTATTAGCTGATCTGAAGCTATTTCACTTGCTCTGGTAAAAGCTATTAAATCAATACTATCTGACACAATTTTTAATTTAGCTTGCAGCAGCTTGTTTTTGGCTTGTTGTAGCTTTAGTTCTTTGGTTTTAATAAGTGCGTCTATTTGGTTGTCCAACGCATTTACTTTACTCATATATGATTGTACCGATAATTCCTTGTTTTTGATTTGTACATTGGTTTGATCCACCAAATTAGGATCTAAATAATCTTCTTTTATTTCCGAAATAAAAAGAATAGTGTCGCCTTTTTTAAGTAAATCACCTTCGTTTATATACCATTTTTCAATGCGGCCTGCAATAAGGGAAGGCACAACCTGCGGCCTTTGTTCGGGGCGCAATGCGGTAATTTTACCCTTTGCTCGTATGTTTTGAGTCCAAGGCAGAAATAAGATAATGAGGCATAATATAAGTACAAACCATAAAAAGCGAGTAACGGTTTTATAGTGCGCTTTGTTTTCAAATTTTTGAAAACTCTTGAAAGCTTTGGTATTAATTTGACCGTTGAAAGAACTATTTAAGAACATCGTTTAGCGTTTTAAGTTTTTCTATGCTTTTTTCACTCTCTATTATTTGTCCTTCTTTTAAAACAATAATACGATCGCATTGCTGAGCTATCTTTTTTGAGTTTGTTACTAAAACAATCGAAAATAAATAGTGTTTATTGTTGAGAAAAGCCTGTATTTGCTGCTCATTCAACCCGTCTAGGGTTTGACTATCTAATAATAACAACCTCGGTTTATCAGCAATACTGCGGGCTAAAATAATTTTTCGCTTTGTGCTTTTTGAAAGTAATAAACCCGACGCTTCTATTTGCGTATCGTATCCTTTGGGCATTTGTTCAACAAATAAGGCTAACCCCACCTGCTCACATGCCCATTTAACCTCTTGAATACCTACGTTTGGCCTGCCTAACGAAATGTTTTCCATCAAGGTCCCCTCAAAAATATCTTCTTGTGATAAACTATCGCCAATGTATGATCGCAGCGATGTAAGGTTAATATTTTGCAGTGGTATGTTATTGTATGTTACACTTCCTTTATAATGATCAAACAAACCCGCAATCACTTTTAATAAAGTTGATTTACCCGAACGCTCATAGCCGGTTATACAAATTTTTTCGCCCGGGTGTAAATGCAAACTTACATCCTTAATAAAAGCATTATTCAAATCAAGTTTAATAGATACGTTTGAGAGTTGTACCTCAATCCCTTGTTTAGTGTCTATCTGTGTAAATTGTACACCATCCTCTTTTTCGAGTGGGAAAGAAGTTATAAAATGAAGTTTTTCAGAGGCTGTTATAACATCAAATATAACATCTGTGGTAGAAATAAGTTTTTCAACCGAATTAATAATAAGTAGTATAATAATTTCTGCAGCAACAAACTGCCCTATATTCATTTCTTGTTTAATTACCAGCATGCCCCCTATTAACAATAAACCCAAGGCAATAATGATTTTAAATACAATCATACATCCGTAAATAATTTTTAAGATCGAAAAATGTTTGGATCGATAATGTAAATATTTTGATACTAATTTATCGTTTTTTTGTAGCGGCAATTGAGTAAATCCGGCTAATTTAAACGTGCTTCTTGCTCTGGCAATTTCTTGCAACCAATAAACTACCTTGTATTTATATTTTGATTCGCTTAAGCTAGATTTAATAGCAGGGCTATACATAAGCCAGATGAGAAGAATTATTAAAACAAGCAGTAATAAAGCAAAAAAGATAAAAAAGGAATGATACAGGGAGAGCAAAATAAGGCCAAAAAATATTTGCATAATGGCTGTGGTAATGTCAAGAAGAAGCTTAGGGAGCCCTTTTTGGATGGTTAACACATCAAAAAAACGATTTACAATTTCAGGGCCGTAAAAACTCTGTAATGTATCCTCTTTAATTTTGGGTAAACGATACGCAAAATCAAAGGAGGCACGAGTAAATATATTTTCTTGAATGCTTTCGGAAATAGAAAGTTGAATAACATATAAAATACCGTTGACAGCAATGCCAATAATAACAAAACTTACCAAAAGAATCCAAGAGGTAGAAAACTGTCCGAATTGTAAAAAATTGATAATTGCCTGAATCCCCAAAGGAAGCGACAGGCTTAGAATACCTGAAAAAACAGCAAAAAAATAAATTTGATAAATGGCTTTTTTATTGGGTTTTAGGAATTTCAAAAATTGCTTAACCGCTCTTATGTTTGAAGTGTTCATCTTATTTTTTAGATAAAGAGTTTAAAAATAGAATTTTCCAAAATCTTTCCAGCTCTTCCTTGTTTTTTATATCCGTGAGCGTTTCGTTTTTTCGAAGTAGGGATTGATGTTGGTAATAACCTTCTATTAATACCAATGTAAGTGCCTTAGGGTTTTTAAACGATGGGTTTATTTCATGTATTACTTTTTCAATTCGACCACAAACAATCTTAAACCCTTTATTGTAAGCTAGTTTGTGTTTTAAATCCATACTATGATAATGCAATATTTTGCTGGCCTCTTGCTGAACAACCTTAAGCAAGGATGCTCCTGAAATGTATTTATATTGATTGATTAATTCTGGTTTATCACTTAATACCTCAAAAAGTATGTCAATTTTTTTGGATGATAAATTCAGATTAGCCAACGAAAAAGCAAGTTTATAATCAAGCCATGACCAATACCACGAACATAGGTAAGCTAAAAACTGATATTTATTAGTAAAATATCTGTAAATAGTACTCTCTGGACTTTTAATTTTTTCGCTTAGTTTTTTAAAAGTAAACTCTTCAATGCCAATTTCTTCCATGAGTAAAATCCCCTGTTGAATCATTTTTTTGCCTACATCACTGGTTTCAGGATCTTTTAAAAAAAAGGCTTCATCAACCTTTACTTGTAAGTGCTTTAGTAAGTTTTCCATCAAACGATAACTTATATTTTACTCACAAATATAATAGTAAAACTATTAATATTCGAAATAAAAAATCTATATTATGAATTTTAGTATCAAAACAAATATTTAATGCTTTTGTTTAAAACTACACCTCAAAAAATACTATTTATAAAAAATTAAGTATCCCTGATCATTGCATGTTTTTTCAATTCCGGGTTTATAAACTAAAATCATTGATTTTTTATTTGTTATACCATATTCTAAAGGAATTCCTTAGTTTTGTTTGAAGAGCTAAATCTGTGTTTAATATTCAACTAAAAGGAGATCGTGTTATTTGGGCAGTAACCATATTACTGGCCCTCATCTCTACTTTAGTGGTGTATAGCTCCATTGTTACCTTAGCATATAAGCACCAGCAAGGCAATACCCTTTATTATTTGTTTAGGCATAGTGTGTTTTTGTTGGTTGGTTTAGCCATTACGTATTATATAAGCAGAGTAAAATTTGCTTACTTCTCTAAAATTTCACTCATTGCCATTATTATATCCATTCCCTTGCTGCTGGTAACCTTATTAACCGGAGCAAATATTAATGATGCAAGCCGGTGGTTAGTAATCCCTATTATTAATCAAACGTTTCAAACATCCGACTTAGCTAAATTAGCGCTGTTAATGTATGTGGCCCGCACCCTGGCTTTAAAACAGCATGATATGGGCAATTTTAAAACCACGTATTTGCCTATTATCATTCCCATTTTAATAACCTGTGGATTAATTTTTCCGGCAAACTTTTCTACCGCAGCCGTATTATTTATGTCCTGCATTTTACTCATGTTTATTGGTCGCGTAAAAATTAAATTTCTGATCGGAACATTGCTTACTGCCATATTAATTGGGGGCCTTGCTTTATTAATTGCCGTAAAATTTCCAGATTTATTACCCCGGGCAAAAACCTGGAGCAAACGGATCGAAAACTTTAAAGGGGGAAACAAAGCAGATTCTGACAGTAATTACCAATCCGAACAATCCAAAATCGCCATTGCCATTGGTGGGCCGTTAGGTAAAGGTCCCGGAAAAAGTACCCAACGAAATTTTTTACCCCACCCCTATTCCGATTTTATTTATGCCATTGTTATTGAAGAATACGGCATGTTAGGAGGCGTGTTTGTCCTATTTCTATACTTAATATTGCTCTTTCGGTGCGTGAAAATTATTAATAAAACCGATCGAATATTCGGGAAGCTGTTGGTCGCAGGCATTAGTTTCACCATGGTTTTTCAGGCCCTCATAAATATGGGGGTGGCAACAAATTTACTGCCCGTTACGGGTCAGCCCCTGCCTATGGTGAGTATGGGGGGAACTTCCATTTGGTTTACTTGCTTATCTATTGGCATTATTTTAAGCGTAAGTGCTTCGCAGGAAGATGCTGAAAAAGAGAAAGAAAAACCAAAAGCAGATTCCGACAAACAGCAAGATCAAAAAAAATCAGGTAAATCATCATCAGAAGATTTACCCTTGGCAAGCATTTAGTTTTATGGAGCATTTAAAAGTTATAATTAGTGGCGGTGGCACTGGGGGACATATATTTCCTGCCTTAGCTATTGCTGATCAAATTAAGCACCAAAGGCCCGAGGCAGAAATTCTTTTTGTGGGTGCACACGGAAAAATGGAGATGATTAAAGTTCCTGCGCATGGTTATAAAATAATTGGATTGGATATTCGCGGTATTCAGCGGAGCTTAACCCTTAAAAATTTACTGGTTCCTTTTAAAGTAATAGCAAGTTTATTAAAGGCACGATCCATTGTTAAAAACTTTAAACCTCATTTTGTGGTAGGTGTTGGTGGTTATGCCAGTGGCCCCTTATTAAAAGTAAGCGGTTGGGCCAATATCCCTTATTTTATTCAAGAACAAAACTCATACGCTGGCGTTACCAATAAATTACTGGCCCCCAAAGCAAAAAAAATATTTGTTGCGTATGAAAATATGGAGGCTTTTTTTCCCTCCGAAAAAATACAATTAACAGGGAATCCCATTCGAAAAAACATATTACAAATTCGAGATACGGCAAAAAATTATGATTTTTTTGGTTTGCAATCGTTTAAAAAAACCGTATTAGTGGTCGGCGGAAGCCTAGGAGCAAGAACCATTAACGAAAGTATAAACCTGTGTTTAGATGAGCTTCTGCAAAAAAACATGCAGGTCATTTGGCAAACCGGAAAAGGGTATTATGATACCGCTATTCAAAATCATGGCGAGAAAGTCGGCTGTAAAATTTTGCCTTTTATCGAAAACATGAACGAAGCGTATGCCTTGGCTGATTTTGTCATTTCTCGGGCCGGAGCCCTTTCTGTATCAGAGCTTTGCATTGTAGGAAAACCGGTTATTTTTATCCCATCACCCAATGTTTCAGAAGATCATCAAACAAAAAATGCCATGGCTTTGGTCAAGAAAAATGCCGCTGTTTTAGTAAAAGACACTGCCGCTAGAACTACGTTGTTAAATACCTTGTTAGATTTGATGGAAGATGAGGAAAAAGCCAATTCTTTAGCTCGAAATATCCAAAAATTAGCCATTTCTAATGCCGATGAACAGATTGTAAATGAAATACTAACCAATCTTCAATTATGAATTTTAATCAAATAAAAAAAATCTACTTCCTAGGCATTGGCGGCATTGGCATGTCTGCTCTAGCTCGCTATTTTAAAAGCATGGGCAAAGAAGTTACCGGGTATGACAAAACATCTACCGAACTTACCCGAGAGCTAGAAGCAGAAGGAATTGCCATTCATTACACCGAAAATATGGAGCTCATTTCGGCTGAAACCGATTTAGTTATTTATACCCCGGCTATTCCCAAAACAAGCTTGGAATACAACTATATTTTAGAGAAAAAATATCCGCTTAAAAAACGGGCCGAAATTTTAGGCATCATTTCTAAAAACTTCCAGTCCATTGCCATTGGAGGCACGCATGGCAAAACCACTACATCCTCATTGGTTGCTCACATTATGTATCAATCGCATTTAAAATGCAATGCTTTTATAGGCGGAATTATGGCCAATTATCATTCTAATTTACTCTTAGATAACACGTCGGAGTGGGTGGTTTTAGAAGCGGATGAATATGATCGGTCTTTTTTGCAATTAGAACCCACTATTTCTATTATCAACTCCATCGACCCCGACCATTTAGATATATACGGAACAGCAGAAGAAGTGGTCAAAGCCTATGTGCAATATAGCCGTCAAACCAAACCGGATGGCCATTTTATTTGTCACAAAAACATCAGCGAGTTTTTCCCCCGACCCCATTTTACCTTTTCTTTAACCGATAAAACGGCTTCCATTCACACCGAAAAAATTGAAACCAAAAATGGCAGAATACACATAGATATTAAATTTGGCGAAGAGCGATTCTCCGTAAGTACCATCATGCCCGGGAATCACAACATCGAAAATGTGCTAGCAGCTATACTAGCTTGTAAATTAGCCGGGGTAGAAACCAAAGAAGTAATCCAGGCCCTGGAAAGTTTTAAAGGAATAAAACGACGATTCGAGTTTATTTACATGGATGAAACAAAGGCATTGATTGATGATTATGCCCATCACCCAAAAGAACTATCATCCGCCATACAAGCGGCACGACAGTTTTTTCCAAATAAAAAATTGACCGTAGTTTTTCAGCCCCATTTATTTACCCGAACCCGCGATTTTTTAAACGAATTTGGAGAAAGTCTCTCAAAGGCTGATTCTATCTATTTGTTAGATATTTACCCCGCCCGCGAACTACCCATTGAAGGCGTTACTTCTACTAAATTGTTAGAACAAGTAAAAAATCCGAATAAAAAATTAGTCGCAAAACAAGACCTGGTGGGCGAATTAGGCAAAGAATTACCCGGAGTAATTATGATGTTAGGCGCAGGAGATATTGATGTTTTGGTGCAACCAGTGAAAAAAAGTTTATTTTTATAATACTAAACATGAAAAAGAAACTCCTTAAAATAGCTAAAATTACACTCTGGGTATGCCTGGTGGGTAGTTTTTTTGTATTATGGGGGTTTGCGGCCAACAAGCAAAAGAAAGTTTCTTTAAAAGAATTAATTATCAATATCGATTCGGGAAAATATTTTATCACCTACGATATGGTTCAAACCCTTTTAAAGGATAAGAAATTGGTTAAAAACAAAAAGCTTGAAAACATCAATACCTTACAAATTGAAAAATCGTTATTGACCAACCCGTATATTAAAAAAGTAAAGGCCTATAAAACCATTGATGGGCAATTAACCATTGATATTCAACAAAGAAAACCCATTTTACGTGTTTATAACCTATGGAAAGAGAGCTATTATTTAGACGAAGAAGGCTATAAAATACCCGAGTCTGATATGCATACAGAGCTTGTCCCCATTGCAAATGGCTATATTTTTAACAAGGTTAATGACAATGAGCAGTTAATAAAATTATTAAACTCCCCCTCCGATTCTTTGAGGGATACCGTACTTTTAGAATTGTTTAATATGGCAAAGTATATACAAACACATCCTTTTTGGCAAAGCCAAATCTCTCAGCTCTATGTAAATAGCGCCAAAGAGATTGAATTTACCACTTTTTTAGGGAATCAAACGGTGTTGTTTGGCCATACAGACTTAATGGACAAAAAATTTAATAACTTATTCACTCTTTATAACGAAGGTTTTTCAAGGGTTGGATGGAACAACTACTCTCTGATAGATCTTAGATTTGAAAATCAAGTTGTTTGCAAAAAAAAATAACTATGGGCGATAAAAACGAACAAATATTTGCCGGCTTAGATATCGGTACAACTAAAATTGCCGTATTAATTGGCAAAAGATCTCAATTTGGTAAAATTGAGATATTAGGAATGGGTAAAGCTGAATCTACCGGGGTTATCCGCGGGGTAGTTTCGCACATTACTCCAACGGTTGATGCTATTAAAGCAGCCATTGAAATGGCTGAAACAAAGGCAGGTATGAAAATTAAATTTGTCAATGTGGGCATCGCAGGCCAGCACATAAAAAGCTTACAACACCGTGGAGTAAAAATGCGCGATAGCTTTGAAGATGAAATTACCCGCGAAAATTTAGAAGCCCTTCGCGAAGAAATGTACAAATTAGTCATGCTTCCGGGCGAAGAAATTATTGATGTATTGCCCCAGGAATATGCTGTTGACAGCGAACAAGGAATTAAAAACCCAATTGGCATGTCAGGCATTCGTTTAGAGGCCAATTATCACATCATTACAGGACAAATTGCTGCGGTTCGAAATATTTATAAATGCGTTACTAAAGCAGGCTTAGAAGTGGCCGATTTAACCTTAGAACCTTTAGCTTCTTCGGAAGCGGTTTTAAGCGATGAAGAAAAAGAAGCAGGTGTTGTTTTAGTAGATATTGGTGGTGGAACTACAGATATTGCCATTTTCCAAGATGGAATTATCCGCCATACTGCTGTTATTCCTTTCGGGGGTAACATTATTACAGAAGATATTCGCCATGGTTGCTCTCTTTTAAGAAAACAAGCTGAATTATTAAAAGTAAAATTTGGTTCTGCTTTAGCCGATCAAAATCAAGAAAACGAAATTGTCGTTATTCCTGGCTTAAAAGGCCGCGAACCGAAAGAAATTTCCGTTAAAAATCTATCTCATATCATTCAAGCACGAATGGAAGAAATTATTGAGCAGATTTATTATGAAATAAAAAATTCTGGTTTCGAGAAAAAATTAATTGCAGGTATTGTAGTAACGGGGGGTGGAGCGCAATTGAAGCACATTACCCAATTATTCGAATTTGTAACCGGTATGGACACCCGTATTGGATATCCAACCGAATATTTGCTAAAAGGAAATGAAGAGGTAACCAGTCCTGCCAGTGCCACCGGAGTAGGTTTAGTGTTAAGAGCTATTAAAGATGCAGATTATAATGAAAAAACTTCATCGGCGGTAACTTCTAATCCGAATGAAACTCAGCAGTCTACCACGACCGAATACTTAGATAAAAAAATTAAATCTAATTTCTTCGATAAAATCATTGGCAAAACCAAAGAATGGTTTGAAGAGGAAGAGAAGTAAGCTCTTAGATTAATTTGCTCAAATGAAATATTCCATCCTTATTTTTTGCCTGATATCAGGGATATTTTCGTCCTCCTTTACCACGCAAGACATCAAGCGTATTGTTATTGATATTGGCCATGGCGGAGAAGATCCCGGCTGTACAAATGGGCCTTATTCCGAAAAAGAAATTGTTTTAGAAATCGGTAAAAAAATAAAAGCCTTAAACCAAAAAAGCAATATTAAAATTATCTTATTACGAGAAGATGATCAGTTTCTCTCTTCAGAAGATCGGGTTGCTAAAATTAATGATTTGCATGCTGATTTAGTGATTTCTCTTCATATCAATGTTAGTAAAAGCTCCAAAAACAATGGCTTTGAAATTGTCATTTCGGAAAAAAATATAAGATTTGATGAATCCTTAGAATTTGCAATGCAACTAGAACCCAATTTATCTTCTCTACCCATAGGTTACCGTGGAATAAGCAGATCTAATTCGGAGGATGTTTTAAAAAGCTCCAATTGCCCGGCAGTATTGGTAGAAATGGGATTTATCTCGAACGAAAAAGATAAAAAATATATCGTTCAAAAAGCAGGGCAAACAGAAGTAGCTGAGTATATCGTTGCTAGTTTGTAATTCAATATCTTTCATTAAAACGGGTCCGGCCTGCTTTCTTTTTTGCAACAAAACTTTCTTTATTTTGTGCGATGGCTAAAGCAAAGCGTCCCCGAAACGACTGAAAGGAGTGGCTTGGGACGCGCGAGAAAAACAAAGAAATAGTTTTGTAAAAAAAGAAAGGAAGCCTTGATTTTTTGATCCTTTTTTATCAAGAAAAAAGGATGAAAGCCTATTGCTAGCATATTTCTCTTTTCCATTCAGAAGAAACAAAGAGATTGCTTCGTTCCTCACAATGACGATTGAATCTAACCTGTCTGCTGAAGAGCCATAAAAAAAGCCGATCTTTCGCAAGAACGGCCTTTTTCATTTATGTTGGGTAATTTTAGTTATACTCGAAAGGAACTATTTTAGAATCCTTAATAGCTGATAAAATTACATAAGACTGCATTTGTCTGATCTCATCAATTTTACCTAATTTATCCGTGATTAATCTATCTAACGATTCAATATCTCGAACCATTACTTTTAACTGATAATCAAACGAACCGGTAACTTGGTAACACTCGGTAACCTCATCTATTTTGCTTATTTTATCTTGAAAACTTAAAATAGCATTGTCTAATTGACGTGTTAAAGAAACTTGAATAAAAGCCTGAATACCAATTCCTAAGGTTTTTTCATTTACTACTGCATGGTAGCTGCTAATAAAATTGTTTTTTTCTAATTTACGCACTCGCTCTAAGGTTGGAGCTGGAGATAAACCTATTTTACTAGAAAGTTCAAGATTTGTGATTCTTCCCTCTTCTTGAAGTATTTTCAATATTCTAAGGTCGATTTTATCAATTTTTGTGGCCATGCAGAATTATATTTTGATTTAGGTTTCAAATATAAACCAAAAAAATTTTATTTCAAGCTATTTTATAAAAAAATTGATTATTTTGTTTTTAACACATATAACAATGGTTTACTTGGCGATGCGTCACTTTCTAAGGGGATAATATTTAATTGCAATAAGTATAACCCATCTTTAATGTGACGTGGAACGTATATTAATTCGGTGATTGTTTTATGAATTTGAATATTATGTTCTGTGTTCCAAAATAATTTGTGGCATAACAAGGCCCCATTATCTTTTTCTTTATCAACCGAAGGTAAATCCACCAACAAATGATCCACCCCTAAATCAATAATATATTGCATGGCTTCTACCGAAAAATACGCAGGGTTCGTTTCTGAATAATTTTTTGCTTTTTTTGAATCATCATTAGGCAAGGTTCGAATAATGAGGGCATCCATGGCTGTGTGATTTCCCACCTGTTTTTGAAGAGCTTTTTTGCTTATTAAAAGATCTCCATTTACCTGATCTAATTCAACACTAATCAGTAAAGCCATAAAAGTAGTTTGCTTTAAACACTGATTAATGGTGTACTTTTCTTTCACAATATGCCCCACACACTCAGTATGCGTGCCATGACCATGGGGCATTATTTTAATCTCACTAAAATTTACCGAAGCACCGGCTTCTATGCTGCCTACAAAATCGCCCATTTTTACTGGTTCTATCGAAACCGGAGGAACATACCAGGCTTTGGCCGAATCCTTATCGGTCGAAAGAGGTAAAGAAATATCCAGGGGATCCGAAAAATCAACAATAAAATTTTGGTGCTTATATTCTATGCTCGCTTTCATTTGTTTTTATTCAAAAGATAATTCTGCTAAATTAAAGCAAAAAGACCATTCGCTCATGGATTAATTTTGTTGATTCGATGCTTCTAAAATAAACGAAGCATTATTTAAATCGCCCATTTTCTCATAATATTTAGCTACAACCCGCACGGCACGTACTTTATTTTTAACATCTCCTTTCCACCACGGATTTAAAATTGAATTAATATTTTGTGATAAAGTGGATGCTTCAAAACCCGGATCGGCTATATTAATGAAGGGTTTAAGCTCTTTTCGTGTGCTATAAATGGCTGTATTGCAATCGATGTAAATCAATTTCCAGGCGGGATTATAATATAGATATCGATGCAGGGGCAATGCATCTGAAACATATAACACACAGGTCGAAAAACCATGTTTTTCTTGCGCGTATTCAAACGAAACTGAGTTGTTCATAATACGATGGTATTCTCGGAAAAAAGCAGAGGAAAAGACATCTAAATCACGTAAATCAATAAAGGTTTTAAAATGAGGTTGATCCCACAATAAATACGATGAACTTAAGTAATCGGAAAATACAGGTTCAGTCACATTTATTTCTTTCAAATATTCAGAGGCTTTTACCGGTTGATCAATTTGGCGATACAACAGGCCAAAGCGACTTTTACTTCCAATGCGGGTATAAAGCGTGTTATTGACTAAAAGCACATAAAAAACAAGACCTATCAACATACTTCCAACATATTGATAAGAGCCGGCTTTTTTATTAAAAACACCTGATAATATAAGGGGGGCGCTCCATAAAAAAAAGAAAATAATATTTCGATGGGCATTTAAGGCTAAAACCAAAAAGAATAAAAGACTCACGAAATACCCAAAACCCAAAATGGAAATGATTTTTTTTGATTTTAAAACAAGGAAAAGGATTATTCCTAAATAAATGATTAAAAAAATGGGTTCTTTTTGTTGCCAATATTCAGGAAACGTACACGAAAATAATTCGGGCGTGTATTTATTGGTGTTCAGCTGGGTATATACCTCCCAAGCATATAGTAATGATTTATAGCCTAAAGGATTAATCATAGAAACAAGAAAAATACCCCCTAATGTCAAGGCCATGCTTCGTTTAAAAACAAATCTCTTATTTTTTAAATAGGAATCTAATAAATCGGAGAAAAAGAAAATAGGCATAAGCACCAATCCTACCACATATCCGTCATGCATATTGCACCAAAGCAATTGCACGGGAATTAAAACATATAAGGTTTTAGGTCGAGATTTTGATTTAAAATAAACAAACAAAAACACGAGCGTAAATACATGCGAAAACATTTCAGGTCTTCCATTCATGCGGTATTCGGCCGAAATCCAAAAACCTATTAAAGCAAGAATTAATAATACCGGGTTAAAATCTTTAGCTCTCTTTTTTAACGCATTAATGCGAATAGCGATTTGATATATTAAATACACCAGAGCCATATTTACAAGCCCTTGCAGCACCATGATAAACTCGGGCCCAGCTAATCTTTGTAAAAAATAGGCTAATAGACTATATCCCCATTTAATGTGAGTCCAGGGTTGCCCCAAAAAGGTGTAGGAAAAAACATCGGAGGTTGGAATTGAACGATGGAGCCAAATCCATTCGCCGGTTTTAAAAAAAATCCAGATATCTAATTCCTTTAAGTTTTTAATACCAAATGCAAAAGCGATGAGCGCTAAGAGAAAAAAAAGAGTCCGTTTAAAATAAATAGACATGCTAATTACTTTTAAACGGACTGCATTTCAAAATATTTTTGAAACTCTGTTAAGTGGTTGCCTTAAACAGAATTAATTTACAGGTTTGCTCAGAAATATGAATGGTGTCGTTTACCGTTGAAAAAACATGCACATTCACGTTTTCAACTTGGTTACTTCCCATATAGGTCAAATGATCATCTTTAGAAATGCCCATGTGATTAAGTAATTTTATTTTCACTGAATCAGAAAGGTACTTGTAATTAAAATCGAAGATATTAACTTTATCTCCGGCTTTTAATTCTTTAATAAGGACAACACCCATCGGCAATACCTCGGTAGTATCTTTTGTTTGTGTACTCACTTTTTCCTGTGCTGTATTTGAACATGCAAAGACCAGCAAAAGGGGTAAAATAAAAATTAAAAGGTTTTTAAATCGCATAAAATTTGGTTTTATTGGGTAAAAGATACAATTTGTTTTTAATATGCAAATAATTAGTAAGCTCTTTCGTTAATCCCTTCCATGTAATTGATGAAAGATTTGTTAACTACCTTATTCCCCCCGGGGGTGGGGTAATTGCCTGTAAAATACCAATCACCCGTGTTATTTGGACATGCAACATGCAGGTTATCAACCGTTTGGTAAATAATCTCTACTTCGCAGCTGACGTTTTTTGGAGTCAACATTTTTGCTGACATAGCTGATATTTCTTCATCCGAAATATCTTTATAAATATCTTTAACATAATTCTGCGTATCGTTTTTATCAAACCCCTGTTGTTTTTTCGATTTTTGATAGACTTCATCCAAAACTTTGCTTTGGCCACGTGCTTTCAAAATCTCAACAGCTGCCTGAAACGCAATAAAATCGCCTAATTTTGCCATATCAATGCCATAACAATCGGGATATCTTATTTGGGGTGCCGATGAAACAATAATGATTTTTTTAGGACTTAATCGGGCTAAAATTTTGATAATGCTATTTCGTAAAGTAGTTCCGCGTACAATAGAATCATCAATTACCACCAGGGTATCAACGCCTTTATGAATAGCGCCATAGGTAATATCATACACATGTGCAACCAAATCATCCCGCGAAGAATCTTCGGTGATAAAAGTGCGCAACTTCATGTCTTTTACAGCAATTTTTTCAATACGTACCTTTTGATTAATTATTTTTTGCAAGGCCTCATCATTTAAATTGGGCCCTAATTGCTTTATTTTTTCGAGTTTTTGTTCATTTAAATACAAATTAATCCCTTCTATCATGCCATAAAAACAAACCTCGGCAGTATTCGGAATAAAGGAAAAAACAGTGTTTTCTAAATCGTAATGAACGGCTTTTAGTAATTGCGGAGCCAATAGTTTTCCTAAGTTTTTACGCTCTTGGTAAATATCTTTATCGGTACCTCGTGAAAAATAAATGCGTTCGAAAGAACACGATGTTTTTGTTCGGGGCTCCAACACTTGAGATTCAAGGATGGTACCATCTTTTTTAACAATTAAAACACCCCCAGGGTTCACTTCTTTAATTTTATCAGCCTCTACCTGAAATGTAGTTTGAATAGCGGGCCGTTCCGAAGCAACCACCAAAACCTCATCATCCTGATAATAATAAGCGGGCCGAATTCCATTAGGGTCTCTGAATACAAAGGCATCTCCATGGCCAATCATGCCTGCCATGGCATATCCTCCATCAAAATCGTTGGCTGAGTTTTTTAATATCTGAGGAATATCCAAATCCCGGGCTATTAAAGGAGAAATTTCTTTGTAAGAATGCCCTTCTTGCTTAAAAATTTTAAAAAGACGATCGTTTTCTTCATCTAAATAATGGCCTATTTTTTCTAAAACAGTAACCGTATCCGATTTTTCCTTAGGATGCTGGCCAATGTTTACCAATATATCAAATAACTCATCTACATTGGTCATATTAAAATTACCTGCTAATACTAAGTTTCGGCTGCGCCAGTTATTTTGGCGAATAAACGGATGACAATATTGGATGTTGTTTTTTCCAAAGGTGCCATATCGAAGGTGTCCTAAATAAATATCGCCCTGATATTCAAAATTCTTTTTTAACCAGGTCAAATCTTGAAGTTTTTCAGGCGCTATGTCTTGAAGTGGAAGGTATACTGAATCAAATATTTCTCGAATTGAATTGGAGCCTAATGCACGTGTTCGGTGCACATATCGCTCACCGGCCGGAACATCAATTTTAATACAGGCAATTCCCGCTCCATCCTGACCACGATTATGCTGTTTTTGCATTAACAGGTAGAGTTTATTTAAACCGTAAAAACTGGTGCCGTATTTTTTTAAATAATAATCGGCTGGCTTTAATAAACGTAAAAGAACAATGCCACACTCATGCTTTATAGAATCACTCATGGTATTAATTAGTCCTACAAAAGTACAGCTATTCTTTGGTGAAAGTCAACTATTTTAAAAGCTTTATATAAAAAGTACAAATGAAAATTTAATATTTTATGGTAAAACCGACCCCATACAAACCACTATTTGCCTTCGGGCTCTGTAATATCCCCGCTGATGTTGATGTGCATGCCTTCTTTTCATCGATGTTTTGCTAAAATACCCCCTCAAATAAAGAATAACGAGCGTGGCTGTTATTACTATTCCCAATGCTGCGTATATCATAATAGTTGTTTTGTCATTATTACGCGCCCTTAACTACCTGTGTTTCAGAAACAAAGGCTTTAAGAAATATTTAACAGCTTTCAGAAATTAAATGTCCATCATTAAGTTGCATCCCCGCATCTCTGATTCGTGCATGCGCCCCAATATCTCAAAAGAATCATGGGTATGCACCCGACCTATATCTTCTGTGGCAATAAAAGAGCAGGAATATATATTCGCCAAATCAATAACATTGATGGCGCCGGTTTTGTTCTTGATAATTTTAAATGGGTCATTTATTTCCCGGGTTAAAACGCGCATCCAGGGGGGGGTAAAAAAAAGCCCGTCTTTTTTTGAATACGCTTGCGATAAAAGCTCGGTCATGCCGTATTCCGAATGAATATCAGCCACATTAAATCCTTGTTTTAATATCTCATACAATTCACTTTTAATCATTTCTTTTCTCCTTCCCTTCATACCACCCGTTTCTAAAACATGGGTGTTTTTAAACGAAAAGTTTCTTTTTTCAAGCAAATCTAACAGCGCATACGTTACTCCTATTAAAAATATTTTTTGCCCACTTTTATCTAATTCAATAAGGACATCTATTTGCGAGGCATCCAGCGTTTTATAAAACCCACTAAATGCATGATTGCTTTTCCCTATTAAATGATCCATCATATACACCAGCGATGAATTGCCACGCTCTATATAAGAAGGTAAAAGGGCTACAAAAATGTATTGTTCGGGTTTTCCGTGAAAAAATTCAAAGGCCCTTAAAAAACTCTCTTGGTAAAGATGTTCATCACAAATTAAATGTTTACTCGGTGTTTGGCCGGTTGTAGTACTGCTTAAAAAAATAGTAGAAGGGGCGATATCTCCCGAATAAACCTCGTGCGATTTAAAAAACCGGATCGGTAAAAACGGAATTTCATCTGCATTTGTGATATTATTTATTGGAATGCCTGTACGATCAATATAATCTTTGTAAATTTGACATTGTTTATACTGAAAATGAAATATCTTTAAACTTATTTCGTTAAATTGTTCAGGGTTTGAGATGGAAAATATTTCTTTTTTTAATGCTATGCTATCCAAAGTGCGGGTAAATATGAATTCAAACGTTACAAAATTAGTCATTTCCTTGGGCTTTTTTTGTTTTCTTTTTTCATGTAAAAAAAACCAGTGCCAAGAAACCATTCCAACCCTTACTTTTAAAAGCTTTGATGTGTACGAATCGGTAAAAGCTCGTTTAATAGTTGAGTTTTATGATTGCGATGCCGATGTTGGTTTAGATGAGGCAGACACCCTAACCCCTTATCATGTAAATGGCGAAAACTATTATAATTTTTACCTGTATTATTGGGAAAAAAAACAGGGAGTTTGGACCAAATGGTCCGATTTAAGCCCTCCGTTTTATTATCGCATCCCCAGAATTACCACCGACAATGCAAAAACAGCTTTAAAGGGCGAAATTGAAATAAATATGGAACCCCGCTTTTTTGTGCCCACCTCCCCTTTTGATACTATAAAATTTGAGATAATGCTTGTGGATCGGGCTTTAAATAAAAGTAATACTGTTTTTACACCAGAAATTGTGAAACCTTGAAAAAAACAATAAAAATAATATTTATCACTCTTTGCTTTATGCAAGTAAAGCTAGATGCCTTTGCCCGGAAACCGGTTGCAAATCATGAATTTGGCTTATTAGGAGGTTTTTCATATTATACCGGCGATTTAAACCCGGAAGGACATTTAAATACCCAATTTTATCATTTGGGTTTTGGAGCCTATTACCGGAAAAATTATAACCCGCGGGTTAGTATGCGATATATGCTTTTGAGAGGAAGGCTTTCAGGGGCAGATTCTTATTTTGACAATGTTTACCAACAAAAAAGAAATTTAGATTTTACTACCTCCGTAACCGAATTAAGCTCTTTAATTGAATTTAATTTTTTCCGTTTTTCAGCCGTGAAAGAGCGTTCCATGCCTATTACTCCGTTTGCTTTTATTGGATTAGGGGGCTTTTATTTTAGCCCAGAGAGAACCGTAAAAGGAACAACATTGGATTTACAAGCACAATCGGCAGAGGGCGTAAAATATTCTAAAATTAATGTGGCTATTCCCTTTGGGATGGGTGTTAAATTTAGATATACCGATCGTTTGTTTATGTCTTTAGAATACGGCATGCGCAAAACTTTTACCGATTATATTGATGATGTAAGCACCATTTACCCCAAAAACTTTTACCAGCGAGGTGATTCAAAATCAAACGATTGGTACCAGTATATTGGCCTTACTTTATCGTTCAGAATTGGTCCAAAAATTACCGATTGTTATTTTGATTAGAAAGGAAGCCATTAAAATAATTGTTGGAATAAAAACGCGCCATAACTCTAAATAAATTAGCCTGCCGGCAGACAGATCTCAAATTAGGCGTCATCATCTAGGGCATGATTACTAAGGTATTTTCCTTTATATAAAAAACTATACGATTTAATCGAAGAAGAAATTAAAATTATTGAAAATGGTTAAAACCATTCAACCTATACCATTGCCATTTATAGCCCCGGGTTTAAACCCGGGGCTATGATTACAAATTGCGCAACAACCATTTTAACGGTTTTAAAAATAAATTATGTCACATTCATTCAATAAAATATGGGTACACGCTATTTGGGCCACCAAAGAGCGAGCTCCATTGATACACCAAAACACGGAGCAAGCAGTTTATCAATTTATTTCAGATCAATTGCGCGAGCAAGGATGTCCGGTAAGAATTATTAACGGTATGCCCGATCACATACATTGTTTGTTTTTATTAAGCCCGCAAAAATCAATTGCCGATGTTATTAAGCAAATCAAAGGGAGTAGTTCCCATTTTATCAATCAAAATAATCTCATCGCGGATAAATTTGCATGGCAAACAGGTTACGCTGCTTATTCGGTGTCAGAATCTGTAATTGAAAAGGTTTTTATTTATATAAAAAATCAAAAGGAACACCACCAAAAGAAATCGTTTCAACAAGAGTATGAAGAATTTTTAAAATTATATGGGGTTGAAACTAAATAAAGACTTGGAAACCCAAATCGACCAATTATCAACTATACGATTTAACCGAAGAAGAAATTAAAATTGTGGAGGGGGTTCATAGGGCAAGATGATTTGAAAAAATGATTGAAAGTTGCGCATCATAGTGTAAACACCCCTAACTCTAAATAAATTAGCCTGCCGGCAGACAGATCTCAAGTTAGGCGTCATCATCTGAATGTTTTTGAAAATGAGCTTGGAAAATGACTAACATCTGGTTATTTAGAATATTTTATACCTTCTTTGCCTAATATTTAATTAAATATACGTAAGCAATTTCAACTCCTCTCCATCAAAAACCGCATAGGTGTTATACCGCAGCCAGTCTCCTAAATTAATGTACTTTGCTTTGCCATCAATATCCCGTTCAATGGGTAAATGCCGGTGGCCGAATATAAAGTAATCAATGGCCTGCTCTTTCAGCTGTTCTTTGCAAAACTGAGTTAAAAATTCTTTGTCGTCTCCTAAATAAACATCCTCTTTTCCAATGTTTGCTTTCCGGCTTTTTCTCGACCAAAAATCAGCTATACCAATTCCTAAATTAGGATGTATGCGGGCGAATAACCATTGGCAAAATCGGTTGGCAAATACTTTTTTAATAAACTTATATCCATGATCTCCCGGGCCTAAGCCATCGCCATGTCCAATAAAAAAAGTTTTTCCGCCATAGGTTTTCATAATCGGTTCGCGGTGCATCACCACCCCTATTTCCTTCTCCAAATAATCAAACATCCACATATCGTGGTTTCCGGTAAATACATGCACGGGAATGCCGGCATCCACAAAAGCGGCTATTTTCCCCAATAAGCGAACATATCCTTTGGGTACCACATATTTATACTCGAACCAAAAATCGAATAAATCGCCCACTAAATAGAGTTCTTCGCAATCGTTTTTTATTCCATCGAGCCAGGTACAAATTTTTTCTTCGCGCTGGCGGCTTGCTTCATAACTAGGCACGCCTAAATGAAAATCGGAGGCAAAATATATGTTTTTACGGACTGACAAATTATCTTTCAGCTATTTGTTTGCTTAATTTAAAGGGATTAAACTGCGTAATTTTAAGCTCGAAACGAATGCGTTCTAAAAAAGTATAATCGCTAAACGAAGGCACATCTTGTATGTTTTGAGAATATATAAAAGGAATATACACGTGCGCTATTCCAAATAACTTAATATAGGCCCCGCCATCTGTCATAAAGGTTTTATAAGAGTTGTAGCCTGCATCGGCAAAAAAGCCAATAGATTTAGAAAAAGGCAAATCGCAATTTAAATTTAAACCGGTAATCCATTTATTGGATTGCCCCAGCGGAGTTTTAATTTTAAAATTCCCTTGTTCTTCAATCATTTGCTGCGATAATAAACCGCCGGTTTCTGTTCGACCCATAAAAACATGGTCGTAGGTATAATCTAACAAAGCGCCCGAAGTGCTTAGCCCATAAATTCCATCCATGCGCCAGTTGTAACGCGAATTGTTGGTGTTATTAAAGGCAAAGGCCCCTGCAAATCCCCGGATTGAAAAAGAACTCCCTTTTTCATTGTATTTTATTTTTTTGCTGGCAGTCAGCGAAAGCTTTAAAAAATCCTCCGTTTGATTGGCTATTTTATATTCTGCTTTTATACTTACGGTAGAGGGGGAAACCGCATGATTATTGGCAAATAAATAATTTCCCGAAACATATTCATTTACATCCTGTATGTTATAACTTCCATAATCTTCGCGTATATAGTTGTATTTAAACACCAGGTTATTTTGATGTTTTGAACGCGCTGTTTTTTTCTTAAACTGGATATCAATATAAGGTGCCGCTTTAAAGAAAGAGAAAAAACTGCCATCATTATCCTTAAAAAAGGAAAAAGAAGCGCTGTTAACGCCCATTTTAATAGTGTGGATGCTCTTTTTCACATACACGGTTTGAGCCACATGTGCATATCCCACCACGTTTTTGCTGCTGAATGAATACATTGGAAATAATTGATATTCAAAGTTTTGACTGGGAATAAAAGAATTGTACAATCCCAAACCCAGCATCCATTTATCGTAATTGTTCCACCCGGTGCTTAAGGTGTAAAATATTTGGGTTCGGTCGCC
Source organism: uncultured Flavobacteriales bacterium (assembly GCA_964403835.1). Taxonomy (GTDB): domain Bacteria; phylum Bacteroidota; class Bacteroidia; order Flavobacteriales_G; family JALEGO01; genus CAYOHR01. The sequence goes on along the minus strand of CAYOHR010000020.1, from coordinate 12,204 downwards.
ACGCTCTACTGAAAACATCGGCTGAAACTTGATTGGCTCCACTTTTTTAAATAAACCATGCGTACGAATGGTGTTGTTGCGCGTGTTTATTTCAGGAATGCTGTTATCGCTGTTTAGTTGAAATTTAGAACTTGTAAGCGGTTGATTTGCAATGGAATACTTGAATTTATTATCTTTTGGCATTATCCAATCCGTAAACAAGAGAGAATCTTTTTGAAAGCCTGAAATAGAAACAGGGGCAGAAATTCCTCCCACATTTTTAATATTTACAAAATCTTTATTGACAGAACTCATTTTATAATCAATCTTCTTATTGGTTTTAATCACATCATCAAAAAACCAACTTAAATCTTTTTTGCTTTTTTCTTCAAATATTTTGCGAATATCTTCGGGTTGTGGGTGCTTAAATTTCCAAGTCTGGTAATAGGTTTGCATAATGTTATCATACAACGAATCGCCTAAATAACTGCGCAAATAATTAAACGAAATTGCGCTTTTCATATATACAATAGCCGCAGCATTGTAATTGCTAAAATCTGCCGAATGCGTTTGTATCGGCTGATCTTCTTCTATTCGGGCAGATATGAGGTACAAAAAATTGCTCAACATGCTATAAGGCCTGTCTAAATCGAGTTTTTTATATATTTTTTTACCTTCCTTCCCAATCAAATTGCTGTTGGGATATTTGGTTTCGATATACCTGTTTTGATTAGCCGTGTTAATACCTTCATCCATCCAGGCATGATCGCGCTCGTTAGAGCCTAAAACGCCATAAAACCATTGATGTCCGGTTTCGTGCATAATGGTAGTTTCTAAATTAAAAGCCGTAGTAGATCTGCCAATAACAGTAATGTTTGGGTATTCCATTCCTGCGCCTGCCGTTAAAGCTCCATCTACCGCAGTCATGCTGGCATACGGATAATCTCCGTTCCACAAAGAATAATAATGCAAAGCATCGTTTATGTACTCAATGCTATTTTTCCATAAATGCGCTTCATGGTTTAAAAACATAGCCCAGGTGGTTACTTTGTTTTTTGTATGAGGCAAGGTTACTTCGCCTTTTAATACATGCCAGCGTTTATCGGCAAACCAGCCAAAATCGTGCACATTCGATTGCATATAGCGCAATGTTTTAAATTCTTTATCACTGGCAGGGAATTTTTCTTTTGGGGCTCTCGGTTCTCTCTTAAACTGGTCTATATTTTTCTGAGTTTCTTCAGCTAAAGCATTTAACCAAGCAATTTCCTCGGTGTTTTGTAAATCGCCCGTTGCCCCAACCACATAATTTTTGGGTAAGGTAATTTTTACATCAAACGAACCAAATTCTGAATAAAATTCGCCCTGCGTTAAATAAGGCATGGCATGCCAACCGGTTTTATCAAACACGGCCGGTTTTGGGTACCACTGCGTAATTTGATACGATTGCTCAAAATGACCCAAACGTGAAAACACACCCTTTGGGATTTTTACTCGGAATGGGGTAGTAATCGTAATTTTTTCTCCCGGTTTTAAGGGTTTTGGGAGGTATAATTGGCAAATATCTATGTGTTTTTTATCAAATGTTATCTTAATCTTTTCCCCATTTACCTTAAAATCTAAACTATCAATAAATCCGCGGTCTTCGGGTTTAGAAAAATAAAACTTCGTATTTCCATTTTCCACTAATTGTTGGGCCATGGCTGTTTCATCATTTTTATAAGCATTGGGCCACAGATGGAAAAACAAATAAGTAAGGGTACTGTCTGAATTATTGATGTATTCAATGGTTTCAAAAGCATGTAAAAAATGCTTCTCATCATCCAGCTTAACTTCTATGTTGTAATTAACTTCTTGCTGAAAATATTGCCCTTGAGCATAGAAAGTACAAAGAAGTGAAAGGGTTAAAAAGACCCTTCCCAATATATCTTGGAATGATAAAGTTTGTAATGCCGCTAAACTTCGGACTTTGTACTTTGTACTTTGTACTTCTCTCATCATTTAAACAATTCAGCTAATTTTTGAGCCAAAGCTTCACCCCGAAGGCCTTTGGCAATAATTTTTCCGTCTTTATCAATCAAAAACGTGGATGGAATAGAATTAATTTTATAAATAGGTGCCACCGAAGAGCCCCACCCTTTTAAATCGCTTACGTGATTCCATATTAAGCCATCTTGCGCAATGGCGCGAACCCAGGCATCTTTGGTTTGATCGAAAGAAACACCGTAAATATCAAAGCCTTTCTCTTTGTATTGATTATACAATTTAACAACATTGGGATTTTCAGCTCTACATGGCTTACACCAAGATGCCCAAAAATCAATCAAAACAACTTTTCCTCTTAAGGAAGAAAGCTTAACGGGGTTTCCCTCCGGGTCGTTTAACATAATTTCAGGCGCATAAGCCCCCGGTGATAATTTAGTAAATTCAGCAATTCCTGCTTTAAAAGAAAGATATAATTCAGAATTTGGCATTTCTTTTTTCAAGCCCTCTTCTACTTTTACAAAATAGTCGATATCTGTTTCCGGAGAAAGTTTTTGTACCGCAGCATACGATGATAAAGAGTTTGGCTTTTCATCAATAAATCGCTTAATAAAAGTAGAGTGAATGTTGCTTAACTCCATTTGTTTTTGCTGAGCCACCATGTATTGTTGCGCGTTATTTGCCGCTTGGGCGGCTTGCAACATCTGGGTAATTGTATCATTCGACAAGTATATTTTGGTCAGGCTATCATTTAGCTTTTTAAACCGGGTCGATTCTTTAGAACCCTCAATATTATAAGTGAAAGCTAAATTATTTGCATCGGCTGTAAAAGAAATATTTTCTGCTGGCGAATAAATAAACGTCATAAAATTATTGGTGGAAATGCTTATTTTATAAAATCCGGGCTCTTTGGGTACATAGTTGAAAGATAATTTTCCATCGTCAGCTACGTGGGTCGAATCTACTATTTTAAACTCTTTGGGAGTCATTAGCTCTAATTTAACTAACTCATTTTTAGAATTGGTTAAAACCCCTTTCAAAGGAGCCTTTTCATTGTATTTCTGTTCTCCCGAACATGCTACAATAAGGAATAAAAGGGTTGTTATCATATTGAATTTTTTAGACATCATTTTTAAATATATTACCGCAAAAATACAAATAATAGCTAATCATATTTTGATTTTTTTATACGATTCCACTATATAATTTTTTAGTTTCTCGAAAAAAATTATAAATTTGCACCAGTTTTTGGCTGATGGTGTAATGGTAGCACAGAAGTTTTTGGTACTTTTAGTCAGGGTTCGAATCCTTGTCGGCCAACTAATTTAGAAAGAACGTTTTAAGCGTTTTAATCTAAATTTCTTTTTAAATTCTCGTTTATCCCTTAACGTATATGCCCAGAGTTTTAACAGGAATTCAAAGTACAGGTGTTCCGCATTTAGGCAATATTTTAGGCGCTATTTTACCGGGAATAAGCATGTCTCAAAAAAAGGAGACGGAGGCGCTGTTTTTTATTGCTAATTTACATTCTTACACCTCTATAAAAGATCCTGAGATCATTAAAAGCAACACGTATTCCGTTGCTGCAGCTTGGTTAGCGTTTGGGTTTGATACTACTAAAAATATTTTTTATCGGCAGTCGGATGTGCCACAAGTGTGTGAGCTTGCTTGGTATTTAAATTGTTATGCTCCTTTCCCCATGTTGGCAAATGCGCATTCGTTTAAAGATAAATCGGAACATTTATCCGATGTAAATGCCGGTTTATTTACCTACCCCGTTTTAATGGCAGCCGATATTTTGTTGTATGATGCTGATTTTGTTCCGGTTGGTAAAGATCAACAACAACACCTAGAAATGACGCGAGATTTGGCAAATTCTTTCAATAATTTGTATGGCGAAACTTTTGTGGTTCCCGAAGCAAAAATTGATGAAAAAGTAATGGTTGTGCCGGGCACAGATGGCCGAAAAATGAGTAAATCGTATAATAACTACATCAATATTTTTTTACCCGAAAAAGAATTGCGAAAACAGGTCATGAAAATTGTGACTGATAGCACTGCTCTTGAACTCCCCAAAAACCCCGACACATGTGTGGTTTTTAGTATTTATAAATTAATTGCTTCGGAGCAAGAAACGGCAGAAATGAGAAAAAAATATACCGCCGGAAATTATGGGTACGGGCACGCAAAACAAGAATTATTTGAGCTGATTTTGAAAAACTTTGCCGAACCTCGCCAAATATTTGACCAATACATGAACAATCTTCCTTTGTTAGATGAAAAACTGAAAGAAGGCGCTGAAAAGGCAAAAGAAATTGCCACAAAAACATTAAATAAAGTGAGAAGTAAGTTAATGCTATAAGATTAGTGCAAGCATCCCTCCCAAAAAAAATTATTTTAGGAATTGACCCCGGAACCGTGGTGATGGGCTTTGGATTAATTGAGGTAAATGGTAGTAAAATAACCTTACTTCAACTTGGAGTTCTTCAGCTGCATAAATACGATGACCCCTTAGATAAATTAAAAAAAATATTTGACCGGGTTTCTTCTTTGTGTTCAGAATACCAAGTAACAGACTTAGCGGTAGAAGCGCCTTTTTATGGAAAAAATGTGCAGTCTATGCTTAAATTGGGCCGCGCCCAAGGGGTAGCCATTGTTGCCGGATTAAGCCAAGGAGCAAAAGTGTATGAATATCTTCCAAAAAAAGTAAAACAATCGGTTACAGGCAGAGGAGCTGCAACCAAAGAACAGGTGGCTTTAATGTTAAAAAATTTATTAAATATGAAAGCCTTCCCCGAAGAACAACTAGATGCCACCGATGCTTTGGCGGTCGCTGTTTGTCATTTTTTTCAAAACAAGTTTACCTCCTCCACTAGCACTAAATTTAATAGCTGGAAAGACTTTATTAACACCAATCCGGGGAAAATTAACACAAACACCCCAAAATAATTTCAAATTTTTGTAACTTAGAGAATAAAGTATTCGTATTATAGTGTCTAAATGATAAAATACTTATTCATATTTATTTCGATTTTTTTCTTTGAGAAATCATTCTCAACGTCTTATTCCAGTGCTGGTGTTACTGGGAACTGGGCGACTCCTGCAACTTGGACTCCTGTTGGAACTCCGGGCCCAACAGACACCGTTACCATAAACGCCGGACATACCGTTACCATGGATGGAAATCCGGGTACCTGCAGGTTTTTAACCTTATCTGGAACTGCTCGTTGGACCGCGGCACGAACCACAAATGTGGGGGTTGACGGCATTGTCGTAACCGGAACAGGAAACATTTCAGGAGGTGCTGCCGGTATTTTAACCACTACGGGTAATTTAGATATTAATGCTGATTTAACCTCCGCTTCCGTTACCGTAACTATGCAAACAACCGCTGGTTTAAGCATTACGGGCACCGGCTCATTAGCGCGTTTGCAAGTTAATACCACGGTTTCTAATGATGGAGATTTAGGGGTGACTACTTTATTATCAGGAAGTAGTACTTTAACTAATAGTTCAGGATCTATTTTATCCATTGGAAATTCTGTTACCTTAACCACCTTAAATGCTTCAGCTGTTAATAATACTGTTATTTATAATAGTTCAGGTTCACAATCCGTTAAAGCAGGCACATACCATCATTTTACTGTTTTATTGCCAGGAACATCGACTTTAGCGGGCGCCATTATTGTAAATGGAGACATGAACATAGATGAAGGTACATTAGCGACCGGCATATATTCTATTACTGGAAATGCCAGCGGAACCCTTACTATGGGGGCTAATACGTTTCTTACTTTAGGGTCAACTGTATCTTCAACAGCAGTAAACTTCCCGACTGCTTATACTAACGGAAATATTTCTTTAAACCTAACCAGCACGGTTACCTATCAAACCAATGGGGCTCAAACAATTTCGTGTACCCCTAATTACGGAAATTTAACGGTGTCTACAAATGGAAGTATTGCAAACAAAACCCTTTCGGCAGCCACATTAACTGTTTTGGGAAATATGGTGTTAACAAGCGGGAATTTAAATTTCAACGTGGCCGGCAATACTGTTGATTTAGCAGGCTCATTAAGCGGCACAGGCAGATTAACATTAACTACGGGTACTTTTAATATTGGTGGAAGCAATACTAATTCGGGTACTTTTACCTGCGGTACCGGATTAATGAATTATAATGGAGCGGCTCAAACCGTAAGGGGAGCAACTTATTATGATTTAACCATAAGTGGTTCTGGAATTAAAACAGTGGCATCCACCAACCTTACTATCAATAGAAATTTATTGATAAGCGCTGGAACGTTGGATGTTAGTGGATCTAATTTTTCAATTAATGTGAAGGGTGATTGGACAAATAACGGCACTTTTACTTCTCAGGCAGGCACGGTAACATTTAGCGGAACCGGATTACAAAATATTAACGGAAGTTCGGTTACCAGTTTTTACGATCTTACCATTTCAAATACCACCGCATCTGGCGTAGTGTTGCAAAGCGCACAGTCCTTACAAGATGTATTAACCCTCAGCGCAAATTCAAAATTAACTACTACCGGTCAAACATTTACATTTTTATCAACCGCAACAACAACTGCTCAATTAGCTGCTGTGCCAACTACCGCTAGTTTTATAGGAGATATTACCATGCAGCGTTTTATTCCGGGATCCGTCACCGGGTGGGCTTTATTTTCATCCCCGGTAGGTACACATACCATTTCAAATTGGCAAGATGATTTTGTTACTTCCGGCTTTCCTAGCTCAACCTATCCTTCAGAAACTTTTGTCTCTGCCTATTATTATGATGAATCGACCTTGGGCGATATGAATCAAGGGTATACCTCTCCTACTGATGCTTCCACTCAAATGGATACAGCTTTGGGTTTTATGGCTTGGGTTGGAGATGGTTTAACTAGTACTTCTGATATTACCGCAGATGTTACGGGAACGCCAAACATTGGTACAGTGAATATGCCGTTAACCTATACCGATGACCCAGGACAAGCTGCTACAGAAGATGGATGGAACTTTATTGGAAACCCCTATCCCTCACCCATTTCGTGGAGTTTATTGTTGGCAACCGCTGGTACGCCCGCTAATATTGAGGATGCTATTTATGTTTGGAATACTGATTTAAACAGTGGCGCAGGCACCTATGCACAATATGTTGCCGGAGTTAGTACACCAGCAACTGGAGCCGGAGGAATTGGCAATACTATTCCAAGCGGACAGGGTTTTTTTGTGCATTTAACAGGATCTACAACCCTTACTGCAACCGAAAGTGTTAAAACATCGGGTAATCCAACTTTTTTAAGAACATTAAATCTAGATTCTTTAGCTGAAAATCCTCAATATTTTAGGGTTTATTTGAAGCATGACGCATCCTCTTTGCAAGATGAAATGGTTATTCGTGCCCATCCTTTGGCAACAGACTCCTTTGATAAGCACCTGGATGCCTATAAAATGACCGATACTATCCAAACTTCTATTAGTTCATTCATGCATAAGGTTAGGTTTTCTATTAACTCGGTAAATGCTGACTCAACCAGTATTATACCGGTATTAGTAAAAGTGAGTCAGGCGGGCAACTATACCATCTCTTCCGATCAGTTTATTCATATGCCTGACTTCTCGTGTGTTTTATTAGAAGACAAGTGGTTAGATACCCTAGTTGATTTAAGAAACACCAGTTATACGTTTTATGCATACGATACGACCACACAAGCGCGTTTTAATATCCATTTTAAATCTCATGGCTCTGTTCAATCACAAAATGTTTCTTGTTATGGTTTAAATAACGGAGAAATTGCTTTTGAAACCAATACCAATGAAATATATGGTTATGTAATAACGGATTCGTTAAACCAAATTGTTGTACAAGACCAAAATGTTTCGGGTAATTTTAGCATGCAAGACTTAAATCCGGGAATATATTTTGTAGAAACCATGGTCAACGGGTCAGAATGTGGTAATTTTTATGATACGCTTATTATTACACAACCTATAGAATTAATTGCTGGTTTCTTGAGTAATGTTGATACAGCGTATCTTCCATTGAGTGATCCTATCTTTTTTACCAATATATCTAACGATAGCTTGAGCGCTTGGGATTTTGGTGATACAATTAATACCAGTACAGATTTTCACGCAAGCAATTTCTATTATCAAAAAGGGAATTATCAAGTATCTCTAATTGTATATAGCAATTGTACATCAGATACCTTTATTAAAACAATTGTTATCATTGATCCGGCTGATACCCTTTCTGTAGATACTTCTATTGTTACTTTTAGCCAAGAAGGGGTGCAACAAGCCCTGAAGATGTATGCGAATAACAATACAGTGAATTTACTGCTCCCTGTTTCTGCATCTAATTATTCTTTTCAGGTTTTTGATTTACAAGGAAGATGTGTATATGGCCCTGCTTCTATTTCGGGAGATGCTCAAACCAAAAGAATTCCGCTACACTTAAATACCGGTCTATACATTGCCACTATTAGCAACAATTCGTTTAATTTTTCTAAGAAAATATTTATTGGAAATTAATCTTGTAAAGACTGTATAGCAAGCCATGCCATTAAAGCCATGCCTGTTTGCACACTTTTTTCATCTACATTAAAAGTAGATGTATGAACAGGGGTAACCGGCGCATTTTTTGATTGGGTACCTAACCGATAAAAACAAACGGGTATTTTTTGAGAGAAATAAGCAAAATCTTCAGAAGTCATTCGCAAAGGAAGAGAAATAACTTGTTCTGCCCCTAAAAACGTTGATGCCTTTTCTTTACAAGTCTCCGTTAAATGCACATTATTTGTTAAGCTGGGATAACCATGTATAATTTTTACATCGGCTTCAGCGCCAAAAGACTTGGCTATGCCTTCTGCAATGGTTTTTATTTCGGTATGGGCTTCTTTTCGCCAAACCTCATCAAAGGTTCTAAAGGTTCCTTCCATGTTAACTTCGGAAGGAATGACATTGGTTGCCCCCAAGGCTTCTATTTTTCCAAAACTGAGTACCGTGGGTATCAGCGCATCTGCCTTTCGGCTGCTTATTTGTTGAAGGGCCAAAATAATTTGAGCAGAAATTACAATAGGATCTATTGTTTTATGCGGTAATGCACCATGCCCCCCTTTTCCTTTTACAGTAATGTAAATTTCATCGGAAGAAGCCATGTACAAACCTGATTTAAACCCAATAGTGCCAGCTTTTAAATCAGGAGCTACGTGTTGAGCCAACATAAAATCAACTTTGGGATTCTCTAAAACGCCATCATTTATCATTAAGGAAGCTCCGCCGGGTAATTTTTCTTCTCCCGGTTGAAAAATAAGTTTAATAATGCCATTAAACTCGTTTTTTAGCTCATTTAAGACCATAGCGGCGCCTAACAGGCATGACATATGCACATCGTGCCCACAGGCGTGCATTTTGCCATCGTGGATTGATTTATATGAAACCGTATTTTGTTCCTGTATAGGTAAGGCGTCTAATTCTGCGCGCAAGCCGATTACTTTTCCTTCTTTATTTTTACCTTCTATGATAGCAACAATACCTGTTCCGGAAAGAATGGTATAAGGAATATTTAATTCTTTTAAAACCTCAACAATATATTGAGATGTTTTTATTTCTTCAAAAGATAATTCAGGGTGTTGATGCAGATGCTTTCGGATAGAAATAACCTTTTCAAAATAGGTATCGCTTAGTAGCTTAATTTTTTGAGATAAATCCATAGTTAAAAATCTAATCCTAAAGAAAACATATAAAGAGGCTTCTTAAATACGCCGTTTTCAATGCCCCAAGCACGATCCATTCTTACAAAATATCCAAAAAGAGTGGTTCTTAGTCCCCAGCCCATTCCGGCCGCTATGGGATCTGTTTGGTTTTTTAAGCGAACAGTGACATTGCCGTTTACAATGGTTTTTGTATTAAATGCATTTTCGTCAGAATAAGGATCAAGGCCGGTCCAGGCAGTTCCGATATCAAAAAATGTAGTGATTTGAAAATTAGAGAAAAACTCAGATTTAATAGGTGAAGCGACGAAATATTTAAAAATGGGGAAACGAAGTTCGGTATTTAAAAGTGCAAAATTGTTTCCGTTTCGGGCATTTTGAATAAACCCGCGAAGCGGTGGTACAATGGTTTGAAAATAATAATTTGCATCGGGTGAAATAGGGGTAGCAAAATCAAACCGGGGTTTCTCAGATAAGTAAATCCAATTGTCAACTGCCCCTAAATAATGTACCAATTTTCGCGCTCCGAAGCTGCTTCCGGCTGAAAACCGGTTAAACCAGATTAAGTTGCGATGAATCTTTTGTGCATAGCGCAGATCCATTCCAAGAACACTCATGTCTGTTGTTAGCTTATTTACAATTCTGTAATGCTCGCCAAATACCTTTATTTTAAATCCTTCGTATAAATTAAGCCCTTTCTTTCTGGCATTATCAAAAACATACTCCACTTTTACACCTGACCAATAATCATAAATATCTTCTGCTCTTAGGGTATTGATATCGGTAGAAAGAACAATTCCACGATCGCCTCGCAGCATAGGTGTAATGCGAACGCTGGAAACTTCGTTAAAAGGATAAGAATACCGAACTTTTAATGAGGTGGTAATGGTTTTTGCGCTATAATAATCTGTTTCAGAAACATATGTTTGTCGCTGAAAAGAATATAATTTATCCCATCTTTTGCTTCTGTCTTCAATGCTTGCAAAATATTCATAATTTTTACCATTTAAAGCATATCGAATGCCCCCTTCAATATTGTAATCTTCGAACAAGTCTTTTAGGTTCAATTTAAGAACTGCTCCCATTCCTGGGGGTATATATGGGCCTCCATTAAAATGCTGGTAAATTTGGCTGGCAAACCCAAAATCGAACTGCGAAGTAACGTCACTGGCGGTAAAATTAATGTTGTAGTTTCGAGATTGCGGAATAATTTTATCTTTTATAACAACCATTTGAGTATCGCTTTTGGTTGCTGTTTCGGGAACATAGGCAGCTTCTTTTGGAGCTGTTTCGGCGGATGTTTTTTCGTTTTTAAAAATGTAATAATCTGTATTAACAAAGGTAGAGCTATCAACAGGTGTGTTATTAATCAAATTTTCCGGAATCATTTTATAATATGCCGGTTTAGTTGCCGTGACTTCGGATGCGGTATTCAAGGGTGTTTGCGGGGCAATTACTTTTTCCTCGGTTGTTTTTTTACTTAAATTAATGGATAATTCTGTTTTTGGATGAACCAATAAGTGGTATTTTTTATTCTGATATAAAATATCTATTATTTTATCGGATTTTTCAGAAGATGAATAGGCTTGTATGGGCCAATCATAATTCGTAATTAAAGAGGCATTGATAAAAAACCGATAATGAATGGCGGTATCCACATTGCTAATAGCGCTATCTCGTGTAGCTAAGTATCGACTCAAAATTCCGTTTTGAGTCGATAAAAAAGTAAATTTTTCTTTGGAAAATGTTTTGGGAGAAACTTCAGAGAATGCAGGCGTATTGGTAAGTCGAGTCAAAATTTTTGATTTATTTAAAACATTATACGCATATAAATCGAAGGTTTTTTGATACGAATTTAGCTCTTGTTTAACGCTTTTGGTAAGGGTATCATTTGATCTGTTAGAAGAAAAAACAATTTGATCTGCCGCAAGGTAAATAGGGTCGATATCATCATAAATATCGTCGGTCAATTTTTCGTTGGTATTGGATGCAATATTGTATAAATAAATATCACTCTTTCCTTCAGCAATTCCCGAAAAAACAAGTTTTTTTCCGTCCGGAGAATAGTCAAAAGAAGATATTTTTTCCAACTTAAACATCGGTTTCTCTTGTTTTTCCTTTGTTTCAAGAAAATAATATCTCAGTTTTATTTCTCCCTTTTTTTCATAAATAATAGTTACTAACTCACTATTGGGGTGCCACCCTAAAAGGGGATATTCACGATCGTTAATGCGATCGAGCTTATAGCCGAATTTAAAAATTTTCTTCTTTTTCTTTTTCTCAAAATCATAGATATAGATCTTCATTTTCCCCAAATTATTGGTCGCATAAGCTAGGTGTTTTCCATCAGGACTAAGGGTTGGCTGAAAATAATCGATATGTTTTTTGGTTTTAAGCTGAATGGAAGATTCGGGTAATTCTATTTTTGCTGCAGAAATGGAATACTTGCGTTCGTAATATTGCAGCATTTCCTTTTTTAAACTTTTAAAAGAAACTCCTACCACAAACATATATCCGCTCT
>CAYOHR010000019.1:41119-51385 GCA_964403835.1 uncultured Flavobacteriales bacterium | reverse complement strand
ACTAAAATTGTACTAACAAAAAAACAGATAATATGTATTATTTATTAGTTAATGATAGTTCTTACGAAGAAAAGAAATATTTTGAATTGAATGGCACGCTCTATAATAGCGTAAAAGTAGAAGTCGGGGGTATATTTGGAGATGGAAACTGAAGGTTAAAGAAAAGAAAGAAAACAAAAAGGACTAAACTCATAACTTTAAAAACATGCACTATTATCTAGAAGCAAATGTAGGTGATCAATATGAAAATTTCATTATGGCTGGCGTTCTCTATAACAGCAAAGGTGAAATTGTTGACACTATTTTTAATCCCGGAGTATCATTAAAGGAAACATATGGAAAGGAAAAATTTACAATAATTGTGAATGAAAAGGAATCCACCAAAGGAAAGTTAGTAGATATAATACGTGGTTTTTTTTCAAAAGCTGGAAGAATATTTGTTGCCTCTGATAAAGCTTGCGCATTATTTCAAAATCTTGGACTTAGCAACTTGGAATATTTCGATGTATCTATTCAACTTAAAGATGAAAAAATAATAAACTATAAAATAATTAATATAATCGGTAAAATTGATTGTATAGATGATGATCAATCCGAAATTAAGTACTGGGACAATGGTACTATAAAATATATTTATAGCTTGGTTTTTGATGAAAATAAAATTCCTCATGATAAGAAAATTTTCCTTTTAGGCAGACAAAATTCAGCGTCTATATTTGTTCATGAATCGGTAAAACAAGCAATTGAGGAAAATTTAGAAGGCTTTACTCTTATCCCTGTTGATGAATATATAGTTGACTAATAAACTACGTTTTAAATAACCTTTAAATATTTTTAGTAACATTGCTATATAAAAAATAGCCGCAAACGGTTGTGGTTATTGAATGTTGGCTGCAATTACATGGAGCGACTCTGCAATTATTTATAAACAGAAATGACAATCTTGCAAGCATTATTCTTAAATTAATAATCATTAATTTTGTAAATATGATCTCAGATTCGTTAAAAATTGCAGATAAAACATTCTCTTCGCGCTTATTTACAGGCACGGGAAAATTTAGTTCGGGCGAATTAATGCAAAAAGCTTTAATAGAATCAGGCACTGAATTGACTACGGTAGCCCTAAAACGCATTGAAATAAGCAAAGATGACCAAAATATTTTGGCGTATTTAAAAAATGTAAAAACCAATTTATTGCCCAATACATCGGGGGTACGGAATGCCAAAGAAGCCATTTTTGCTGCCGAAATGGCACGTGAAGCCTTAGAAACCAACTGGCTAAAATTAGAAATACATCCGGATCCTAAATATTTAATGCCCGACCCCATTGAAACCTTAAAGGCTGCGGAAGAATTGGTGAAACTGGGTTTTGTGGTGCTTCCGTATATTCATGCCGACCCTGTATTGTGTAAACGCCTGGAAGATGTTGGTGTGGCAGCGGTTATGCCCTTGGGCTCGCCTATAGGAAGCAATAAAGGATTAAAAACCATCGATTTTTTAGAAATTATTATTGAACAAAGCTCGGTGCCGGTTATTGTTGATGCGGGCATAGGCGCTCCTTCACACGCCGCTCTCGCCATGGAAATGGGCGCTGATGCTGTTTTAATAAATACGGCTATGGCCTTAGCTGAAGATCCCGTTTTAATTGCTAAAGCTTTTAAATTGGGAGTAGAAGCAGGACGAATGGCCTACCTGGCTAAACTTTCTTCTTCTTTTAAAAATGCCTCTGCAACCAGCCCTTTAACTGCCTTTTTAGATTAATTATCAGCATATAACAAAAAATAATTTGCTTGAGTAACCTTGCATTTTATACATTTGTTTTCATTTTAAAATTATGGAGAAGCATACATCGCCCAAAAAAGAGTTTTTAAATTCTGAAGAACTTGTTGAATTTATTTTAAAACATCGAAAAAACTTAATTACTATTGGGTTGATGGCCGCCTTTTTATCAGCCGTAGTTTCTTTCTTAATCACCCCAAAATATACTTCTACAGTTATTTTGTTTCCGGCTCAATCAACTTCCTTATCAAAATCACTGTTTTCAAACGACATTGGAGGCAAGCAAGATGTGTTAAAGTTTGGAGAAGAAGAAGAAGCTGAACAAATGTTACAAATTCTTTATTCGGAAGAAATTTTATCCAGATTAAACAGAAAATATAATCTTTTTAAGCATTACGACATTGATTTAGAAGATAAATACCACAATACACAATTAGCCGAAGAATTTACAGCCAATGTTACCTTTAAAAGAACAGAATTTCAATCCATTCGGATAGATGTAGAAGATGCAAGCCCGGACACAGCTGCGCTGATAGCCAATGACATTGCTGCTTACATCGATTCCGTAAAAAACAAGATGTATAAACAAAGAGCCATAGAAGCCGCAAATATTCTACATTTTGAATACGATAGATTAGAAAACAGGATTCAAAAAATGGAAGATTCTCTTAAATTTTATAGAAGATTGGGAGTTTTGGAGTTTGAAGTTCAGGTAGAAAAATTTAGTGAGCAATTAGGTATTGCCATTAACGCAGGGCGAAGAGATGCAGAGGAATTATTAAAATCGAAACTGGATACTTTAGCAAAATATGGAGCTACCCAAGTTGCCTTGCGCGAACAAATTTTGCAAGAGCGGGAGCGTTTAGTAGACTTATTAGAGTCGTACGAAGAAGCAAGAGTAGATGCTGAGCGAGATTTCCCTCAAAAATTCATCTTAAACTCGGCCTATCCGGCTGAGAAAAAAACATCGCCGGTGCGTTGGTTAATTGTATTAATTACAACCCTTACCACCCTGTTGGTTTCCATTATTGCCATGGTTTGGTTAGATGAAAATAATATTTCTTCTTTAAAAAGGCTTATTTCGAAATAACGTATTGTTTTGAAAACCTATTTAAAAAATCCTTTTTTTGCAGTAGGTTCAGCTTATTTATTCATTGTATTATTAGGCTTGGCCATGGAATGGTATTGGGTTTTTGCTATTCCAATTTTGTTTGGCGTTATTTATTTATTGTTTTATAAACTAGATAAATTTTATTACCTCTTATTCATTTTAACCCCTGTATCCATCAATTTAGAAGAGATTGATGATTGGAACATTGGATTTTATTTCCCAACTGAACCCTTAATTTTTGGGTTGATGCTTTTTGTGATTATCAAATATTTATACTCCAAAAACTTAACCCGCGAACATATTATCCACCCCCTATCCATCATTATTTTACTGCACTTAGGCTGGATTTTGTTTACTTCCCTCACCAGCACCATGTTTGTTGTTTCTATTAAATTCTTTTTAGTGCGTGCCTGGTACATTATCTGCTTTTATTTTTTAGCCATTGAAATTTATAAGCTAAATCCTACAAAAAATATAAAAACAAGCTTTTGGTGCTATTTTTTACCCCTTTTAGGAGTAGTTATTTACACCCTTATTCGGCATACATCCATGAAATACGATGAAAAAGCGGCACATTGGGTAATGCAGCCTTTTTTTAAAGATCATACCTCGTATGGGTCTATTTTGGCCATGATTACCCCATTTGTGTACATGTTTACCTTTAAAAAACACAAAGGATTTAATACCTATTTTTTTGTTGGACTAACCTTTGCCATATTTAATATTGGCTTAGTTATGAGTTATACACGTGCAGCCTGGGTCAGCCTGATTATTGCACTGGGGTTTTATTTATTAATTTATTTAAAAATAAATTGGAAAAAAGTGGCCGGCCTCGCTTTAATAGGAATAGCTGTCCTTTATTTTAACTGGGAGCAAATCATACTGAGCTTGGAGAAAAACAAGCAAGACTCGTCGGACGATTTAGTAGAACATGTTCAATCCATCTCTAATATTGCTTCCGATGCCTCTAATTTAGAACGCATTAACCGATGGAGCTGTGCCGTGCGCATGTTTCAGGAAAAACCTATTTTAGGATGGGGTCCCGGAACGTATATGTTTCAATATGCGCCTTTTCAAAAATCAGATCAATTAACCATTATCAGCACCAATTTTGGCGATGGCGGAAATGCGCACAGTGAATATCTGGGACCCTTGGCAGAATCTGGCTTTATAGGCGCTTTATTAATGCTTAGCATTGTTGGGGGCATGGTATATTATTCAATTAAAGTGTATCATCAAACAACCGATCCGCAATTAAAAAAATGGATTGTAGTCGTTTTTTTAGGCTTCTTTTCATACGCCATACACGGATTTTTAAACAACTATTTAGATACTGACAAAGCCTCCGTTTTATTCTGGAGTTTTATTGCTTTTATCGTTGCTAACGATATTAATTTTCGAAAAATAGAGCAGTAAATGGCTGTAAAATAATCATTTATTTTACCATGTTTAAAATATTTGTTAAATTCACCTCGTGAAAACTATCAGAAATATTTTATTTCTACCCGTTCTTGTTATTCTTCATTTCATTCTGAAAGTCCGAAATGTTTTATTTGATTTAAACATTATACCTTCGGTAACTTTTAATAATATAAGTACCATCTCTATTGGTAATTTAACCGTTGGCGGAACAGGAAAAACGCCGCATATTGAATACCTGGTAAAAATCATTAAACCCATTCTTAATCACTCCGAAACAAGCCCTGAAATTTCTATTTTAAGCCGGGGATACGGAAGAAAAACCAAAGGCTATTTTTTGTCAGATTCGTACAGTACTTGTAAAGATATTGGCGATGAACCCCTTCAATTTAAAACTAAGTTTTCGGAAATGCCTGTTGCAGTTGATGAAAACAGGGTACGCGGAATAAAAACTTTGTTCAGGGAGTTTCCCAGTTTACGGGTTGTTTTATTGGATGATGCCTTTCAACATCGTCGCATAAGTGCCGGCTTATCCATATTATTAACCGATTACAGCAATTTGTATGTCGATGACCAGTTGTTTCCCTTTGGTACATTACGCGAACCCGCCTCAGGAAGTGACCGCGCTGATATTATTATTGTGACCAAAGGTTCTAAATTTATTTCTCCTTTAGAACAACGCATTGTAAAAGATAAATTACACCCAAAACCACATCAACGAGTGTACTTTAGTCATATAGAATATGGTGAATTAGAACCTTTAAACGATCAAATTCCAAAAACAACCAAACATCAAATTTTCAATGAAAAATATACCGTTGTTTTGTTTACAGGCATAGCTAAATCGTCTGATTTGGTGTACTTTTTAAAAGATCAGGTGCATGAAATTATACATATCAAATACCCTGACCATTATTTTTATTCGGGCGATGATATTTTGCGTTTAAAAGATCAATTTAACAAAGTTAAAAACCCCAATAAAATTATAATTACCACCGAAAAAGACGCCATGCGACTAAAATTACCTGAATTGCAAAATTCTTTAACAAATCTTCCCATCCATTATATTCCAATTAATATTATTTTTAACGAAAAAGATAAAGAAGAGTTTAACAATTATATTTTTGACTATGTTAGAAGAAATCAAATCAACAGCGGCGTTTATAAAAGAAAAAAGCAAGGCAGAGCCTGAAATAGGCATTATTTTAGGTACCGGCTTAGGTGGCTTAGTTCACGAAATTGAGATAGAATATACCTTGCCGTATGAACAAATCCCTAACTTCCCCGTTTCAACCGTAGAAGGACACTCCGGAAAATTAATTTTCGGAAAACTAGGCGGAAAACAAGTGGTTGCCATGCAGGGCCGTTTTCATTACTACGAAGGGTACGATATGAATCAGGTGGTTTTCCCGGTTCGGGTAATGAAATATTTAGGCATTAAAAAACTCCTTGTTTCTAATGCCAGTGGGGGTGTTAACCCCACTTTTGAAGTTGGGGATGTAATGATTATTACCGACCACATAAATCAATTTCCATCCAATCCTTTAATTGGAAAAAACATAGCGGAACTAGGTACCCGTTTTCCGGATATGAGCGAGGCTTATGATAAAACCCTGATTAACAAAGCCAAACAAATTGCGGCAAAAAATAATATTCGTGTGGTAGAAGGGGTGTATGTTGGCTTATCGGGTCCTTGTTTTGAAACCCCTGCCGAATATAGATGGATTTATAGAATTGGTGGAGATACAGTAGGTATGTCGACCGTGCCCGAGGTAATTGCGGCCCGACATATGGGCATTCCCTGTTTTGGTGTTTCTATTATTACCGATTTAGGAGTAGAAGGAAAAATTGAGCAGGTAACGCACGAAGAAGTTCAGAAAGTAGCTGCAAAAGCAGAAAAAATCATGACTCTTTTAATGAAACTGCTTATTGCAGAGATTTAGTAAGAAGGCATGGCTGAATCTATTCCTGTTTTATCTGTTAGAGAGATTCAAAAAAGTGATATAGATTTAATTACCGATTACTGGATTAACTCTGATCCCTCTTTTTTGAGTGCAATGGGAGTTGATTTAAGCAAAATCCCTTCCAGGGCAGATTTGTCTGAAATGCTTTCAGAGCAATTAACCCAAGGTTATAAAGAGAAAAAATCGTATTGTATTATTTGGGAATTAAATAAAACCCCTATTGGACATTCAAACGTAAATAAAATTGAATGGAATGATCACGCATATATGCACTTGCATGTATGGGATAAATTAAACAGGACTCAAGGATTGGGGGTTCAATTTATAAAATTGACTCTGCCTTATTTTTTTAAAAATCTGCAATTAAAAAAGATATTTTGCGAGCCCTATGCTTTAAATTCTGCTCCTAATAAAACATTAGAAAAAGTTGGGTTTCAATTTGTGGAATCTTATATTACTACCCCCGGTTGGATCAATTTTGAACAACAAGTAAATCTTTGGGTGATGAGCCTTGAGGAGTATGATAAAATAAATACGGCTTCAAATTAAAATTTCAAAATGCTCGAAAAATATCTCAAATTATTGGGAGTGCAGGCCTCTTCGAGCATTGAAGAAATCAAAAAAGCGTATCGAAAAAAAGCGAAAAGCCTTCACCCTGATTTAAACAAGGATCCCAATGCCCATCAGCAATTTTTAACTTTAAAAACGGCGTATGAATACGTTTTGCGCTATAAAAGAGGGCCTTTGCCCAAGAAAGTAGTTCCCCCTACACGAACCGCTTCTCCGCGCGCACCCAGGCCTTCAGCCTCTCGCCAGGCCAAAACTCCGCCCCCGGATCCGTATCAAAAAAGTTGGGAGATTTTTACGCACTTTATATTTTTTCATTTTTGCATATTTATCGCATTAATGCCGCTGTGGGGGTATTTGGTTTGGGAAGTTCCCGGATTAATGATTGGTACTTTTTCAGCCCTTATTACCGCTCCGTTGATTATAAATGGACTTAAAAACGTTCGAACTCCAAATTACCCGGCTTTTTTCGGGTTAATTTTAAGTGTGTTCAAATCAAAGAAAAAAGCGGCGGTTTTAATAGCGCTTTTTAACGGTATCATTTTTTTTACTATTTGTTCTAAAACGCTCATCCCCTTACCCACCCTCATTCTTGTTTATTTTTTAAGTATTTTGTTGCCTTTTTTAATTGTAAAAATAATTCAGGAAAAAGATTGGTTTATTACCAGCAGCGTGTCTCCGGGAGTAGTAAGTTTAATTTTTTTATTAAACTATATTTTTAGCAGCCAACCCTATGAAGAAAAATATGCGTACCAAAATTACACTGAAACTCAGCCAAGAAGCACGATTATTTATTTAGAAAATGATGCCTATAAAAACTACATGGGCATCCGTTTTTTCTTGGATTTTGATGCTATTTCTCAAGCAAATACCATTACGTACGTTTTTGAGAAGGGTTTGTTTGGTTTAAGGGTTATGAAAGAATACAAACTGAGCGTAGAATATCCCTATTCTTCATAAATAATTTCGCTCGCCCCATCAATTTTTCCAATAATTCTGAACTCGGTACGCCGGTTTCTTTGTCGCCCTTCCGGGTTATCAGATCCGTCCGAATACGCATTGGGCGCTATTGGTCGTCGTTCCCCATATCCCTTCGCACGAAGCCTTCTTTTATCAATTTTTTTACTAATTAAGTAATTTACTACACTCTCTGCCCTTTGCTGAGAAAGGTTATCGTTATAGGCATCGGTTCCAAAATTATCGGTATGCGACGAAAGCTCTATAATTAATTTCGGGTTTTCAATTAAAATTTTATAAACCGTAGTGTCAATGGTAATTTTTGAGTTTTTGGTTAAATACCACTCATCAAATGGGTAATAAATATTTTTGATAACAATAGGTTCCAGCGTTAATTCGACCAAGCCAATGTGTTGTTTTAAGGTTCCCACTACATTTTTTGTCGAAAATTCGTGATGTTTATTAAAAAATCCCTCTCTTTCAATGAGTAACTTATACCGATTATCCTTTTTTATACCAAAAAACACCTCTCCTTTTTCGTTGGTAATAGAGGAATCTACAGGGATGGGCTCATTATTCCCTGAAAACTGGTACATAACCACTTTTTGATTTGGAATAATGTAATTCGCTTCGTTGGCAATCATTTCATTTTTTTTCTCATCATCTTCCATCTCCAAAATTCGCTCAATCAGGCTGGCATTATATATAACTCCAATGTATTTAATAATTTGTTCTTCTTGTTTTTCATACGAGAAAATATCATCACAACAATGCTCACTTTTAAAGGGGGTTGCGCCATTCCGGTTAGAAACCAGAAACCCTTCATTTTCATTCTTTTTATTTTTAATGTAATATAAATCGTCCATCGATGAGTTGATGGGATACCCCTCATTTTCAGGAATAGTCCATTCATTTAAATTTCCTTTCGATTTAAAAATATCAAACCCTCCGAAGCCTGCCCAACCGGTTGAACTAAAGTATAATGTGCCATTGGGTTGATAATAAAATGGGGTCAATTCATCAAAAGCAGTATTCACGTTTTTACCTAAATTAATGGGAGCAGCCATTTCTTGCGTTTGATGGTTATATTCGGTGCGCCAAATATCCATTCCACCATAGCCTCCAGCTCTATTTGAAACAAAATAAATAACATCTACGCTATCATTTAATTTTTGAATAGTCGGCTGTGTATTGGTATTTCCGCCCTCATTTAGTTTTTTATCGAGCAAAACAGGGGTTTGCCATTTATCTGCTTTTTGACTTAAATATATTTGGCATTCGTAAATAGCAGTATTATTAAAATCGCATTTAGTGAAATAGAATCGCTTTTCATCTTCCGAATAAACGCCATTGCCATCATGCTTTTTAGGGTCATTAAAGGGCTCTTCAATGGGATTTTCACCCTCCCAATTATTCCCAAATTTAAATGCTTTAAAAAATTTCCGGGTTTTAATAGTATCTGTTAATTTATAATACCGCAACGAATCTTCATTAAAACTCGAATATAGAATGGTTGATTCATCAATATACGTAGGCGATAATTCGATATGTCCTTTATTTATAGAGTTGTTTAAATGAGCTATGATCGCATTTGATTCGGCCTCCTCAAAATTGGTATTTGCGGCCAGTTTACATCCCTCCATTTCAATATTGGCAAGGGCTATTATTTTGTCGTCACTCCCGGTATACTCATTTAAAAACCTTGTAAAATGCTCTTGTGCCGAAGCATAATTTCTGGTTATTTTTTGCATTTGGGCATAATAAAACAAGCCCAAAATATATTTTTTTGCACCGGCCTGATAGCACTTTAAATACCATTCTTTCGCCAATTCGTATTGCCGGCTTAAACGATATGCTTCTGCCAGCTGATAGGCGGCTTCAAAGTCGCGAGGCTTTAAATTACAATATTGATAATAAAATTCTGAGGCACTAAAATAATCAGCCATTTGTAAGGCCGCTTTTCCATTCTCTTTTAACTCGCCGGGAGGCAATGAAACGTTTTGCTGACAAAACCCCGGGCTTGCAGATAAAAAAAGGATCAGAAAATATATGATTTTACATTCTTTCACAATTCGGAGTTATTTTTTTCAATAATTCGATCCATTCTGTATAAATTACTGATATTTCTAGTCCGCCGCGGTTTTTAGTGGCATTTTGTAAGCTGGATATATTAATATCATAACTCACACCAATATCAAATTTTTTAATCCTACCGCCTATAATAGGCGCAATGGCATCGGTATTTCTGCCTAAACCGGTACGCACAATAGTGCCTATATAAACAGATTTTACACCTGCATTATTTTCTTTTAAATACGTACCCACATTTAAGCCCGCAACGGTTGAAGTAGCCTTATTTTGAGACATATATTGAAAAGAGGGGAATAAAAACACATCATTTTTAAACCGAATAACAGTACTTGCCTGAAAAGAGAACCGTTTTGGCACGGTGGCGTCATTGCCCAAAAA
>CAYOHR010000019.1:0-41109 GCA_964403835.1 uncultured Flavobacteriales bacterium | reverse complement strand
GACTCTTTGGAAGGAATAATATTAAACATGCTGAATCCTACTTGAGGAGAAAACGTTTCCCCGTCTCGGCTCCAGATGAGCCCTGCATTGGAACTAAACGTGGTTGCTTGGGTGTTTAAAGTGTTATCGGCCGTTGAAAGGGCCGAATTAAATATCCCTTGTGATGCATCATATTGATCAGGAAAAGTTAAGGCGCCCGTTGAAAATGTTTTTACGGAAAAATAAGGTTGCAGTCCAAAATGAATTTGGTCGGTTTCGTTGAGTTTGTAGTGATAGGCAATGGATAAAAAAATCTTTCCGGCGGTATATTTTAAATCGCTCGATTTATCAAACACAATCAACCCTCCCACAGAAATTTTATTATCTTTTTTTCGCACTTGTGTATCGTAACCCAGCGCATTGGTAATAAATGGTGGTGTAATGGAAGCCCATTGCCGGCGATAGGTATTCATAGCGCGCCAATTCCCTTTAAAATTGCCCGTATTAGCCGGGTTTAAGGTCAATGGCGAGTTATACGTCTGCGAAAAATGAATATCCTGAGCAATCCCTTGTTGCGTTAAAATGAACCCAACTAGCACGAAGATTGTTTTGATATTTATTTTCAAATTATTAATTATAATATATTTGTTAACTAAACTAAGAATATTTGCGTACAATTACATACGAAATTATAAAAATAGATCATACCATATGAATTCAGGTACAAAACGAAAAATTTCTTTTTATTCCATCTTAAGTTTCGTTTTAGTTACTTTTTTTTATACTATTTCATTTTCACAAACCGTTGTAACCAATTATAGCGCAAACAAAATACAAGGTTGTGGCTCATTAATTGTCACCTTTACCGATTTTTCTGTAGATACCCCCGCCGGAAATCCGATCATTTACAGAAAATGGGACATGGGTCAGGGAACGGTGATCCTTCAAGACTCCATTGTAAATTTTACGTATACCCCCGGGACTTATACCGTAACCCTTATTACTGCAAGCGACACTAGTGGCGGATCGGCTAATTACGACACGCTTATTTATTATAATTATATTACTGTTTCTGAACCGCCGGTTCCGGATTATTCATTATCTACCGATACAGGCTGTTTGCCTTTAACCATAACCTTTACAGATCAATCTACTTCTAGCGGAGCGCCCATTGAAAAGTATGTGTGGATTTTTGGAGATGGAAGTATTGACACCCTGACCTCCTCAAACCCCTTTACTTACACGTACAACCAAAGTGGCGAGCTGTATGTTTGTTTAATTGTTATTGATAGTTTGGGTTGCCAAATTCCGAATTATTGCAAAAAAGACACAATTTACATTTCTCCGCTTCCCGTGGTAAATTTTTCCACCGTAGGTCCGGCCGCTTCTTGCGATACTCCATTTACTGCGCAGTTCCTAAACCAAACCAATGTTGTAGGAACGCCTTATTACACCTGGTATTTTGGGGATGGACAAATCTCCTATGATGTAAGCCCATCGCATACATATACCAATCCGGGTGTGTATAATGTGTCTTTAGTAGTTGAGAATGCCTCGGGCTGTAAAGACTCCTTAACTAAAATTAGCTATATACAAGTAAATAATGTGGATGGAACCATTACCTTAAGCGACGATACCTTATGTAGTGGAGTGCCCCTTTTGTATTCTGTTGCCTCTTCCGGAGCCTCTTCATTAGAATGGACATGGCCCTGTTGCGGTATAACAAGCAATGCAACGTCTTCCATCATCACATTTCCGGCCAGTGCGCAAGGATATCAAACAGTGCAATTAATATTAAATGGGTTTGGTTCATGTAAGGATACCATCTATGATTCGGTATATGTTGCCATTGTGAACCCTAGCTTCACCCCCACTTCTTTTTATTCTTGCCAATATCCTGTTAACATCCCGTTTGTAAACAACTCCTCTGCAACCGGTAGTATTGCTTCTGTTTTTTGGCAGTTTAGCAATGGAGATACTTCTTCTTTATTAAATCCGACCATTACTTTTGATACAAGCGGTTTTTACAACGTTCAACTTACGGTAACCAGCAATATGGGCTGCTCTAACTCTGTTTTTTTGGATTCTGTGGTAGAAATAAAACCTTTAAATCCAACTATTTCGGTTGATACCAGCCAGGGTTGTGCCCCTATTACTTCGCATTTTACCGGAGGACTAAGCGGTGGAAACCCCGGTTTAATACAGTCGTGGCTATGGAATTTTGATGATCCGGGTTCTGGAGTAAATAATACTTCCAATATTCAAAACCCTTCTCATGCCTTTGCTAATGCGGGTAATTATCAGGTTACGCTCACCGTGACTGATACCCTTGGCTGTGTCGATTCAAAAACCTTCCTTATTAGAGCAGGGACAAGACAAAATGCCGGATTTTCTGTGGGGGTCGATTCGGCTTGCGCTAATTTTCCAGTGCCTTTTTTAAATTTAAGTACAGATACCAATTTAATCAATCAATACTATTGGCAATTTGGTGATGGGGGAGTTGGTGTATATCATTCACCAGCATATCAGTATACCGATACGGGATATATGAATGTTCAGCTGGTAGTGGGCTATAATGGGTGTTACGATACGCTTACAATAGATAGCGCCGTTTATATTATGGCACCTATTGTCGAAATTTCAGCAAGCATTGATTGCGCTAATCCGCACGAAGCAAGTATTTTGATGACGGAGAAAGGTGCCCACCGCTGGTATATTGACCTGGGAGATGGCAGTCCAATTGACTCTGTTTCGTACAACATTACACACACCTATTTAAACACCGGAGATGATACCATTAAGGTAATAGCCTATAACGATAGTACGCATTGCTTTTTCGAGGCAAGCACCGTTGTTCATATCCGCGATTTAACGGCTGGTTTTACCCCTGTTTCGGGCTTGGGTTGTATTAATAATGCGGTAAATTTTGATGGAACCAGCTCTAATGACGCAAACTCATGGGCTTGGCATATTCAAGGAGATCTAAATACATACAGCGGATCTACCTTACAATACACTTTCGACTCGGTAGGCATTTACCAAGTAAAATTAGTTGCCGGAGCTGCCAATGACTGTTTTGATTCTATTGTTCATTCCATTCAAATTTTTAATATACAAGCAAATTTTTCTTTCGATACCGCTTTAGGTTGCGTGCCATTGATTGTTCATTTTACTGATTCTTCCATCGCCGATAATGGAATTGCTATGTGGAATTGGACTTTTGGTGATAATACCACTGATTCTGTTCCAAATCCCGCACATACTTATGTTTCAAATGGAGTGTACACCGTTATTTTAACCATAACAGATAGCATTGGTTGCACGGCTCAAAAAGCAAGTCCGGTTCCTATTCAGGCACTGAACCCAAATATTCATATGGCCGTTTCTGATTCTGTTATTTGCATAGGTGATTCAGTTCGTTTTAATAATTTGACCACCAATATTGGCGGAGGAAGCCTAAGTTACACCTGGCATTTTGGAGATGGGCAAACCTCAACATTAACCTCTCCTACACATGTTTATGCTGATTCGGGAATTTTTAACATTAGCCTGGTAGCTACTGATCTAGTGTATGGATGCTCTGATTCTGTTGTTTTTTATAGCTCTATTCAAGTTCAAGCATACCCAGAAGTGCATTTTTATGCCAATCCATCCTTTGCTAATTGCTTACCCGGTATTATCCAATTTACCGATTCTACCATTTCTGATTACGAAGTAAGCTGGCAATGGATTTATGGAGATGGATCATCCACCAACGATACCAATCAAAACCCTGTAAAAGCTTATTACTTAAACGGATTATATGATATTACCTTAATTGTAACTACTTCGGCAGGCTGTAAAGATACCCTCACACGCAATAATTATATTTCAATACAAGGTCCTTATGCGCATTTTAGTATTTCGCAAGATACTTTATGCAAAGGGCAGTCTATTACTTTTAGTATTGATACACTTCAAAATGTAACGCAATTATGGTGGGATTTTGGTGATGGGCAAATTGATACCATTTCTAATTCAGATACTGTTACACACACCTATTATCAGCTAGGCACACTGATCCCCCATCTTTTTTTACAACCTCATTCGCCCTGTTCGGTGTTGATAGATACTAGCGTATTTGTGCACTTTTTATCGGCTAATTTTAGCTTATCGGATACCGCACTTTGCTTAGAAAACGCAAATCCGCTGTTTCAAAATCTTTCTGTTGGAGCCGATACTTGGCAATGGTTATGGGGAGATGGAACTTCAACAACAGGCACTTCACCTTTAAATCATGCCTACGCAAATACCGGAAATTTTATGGTTGGCTTGGCCGTAACAGATAATGAAAGTGGTTGTATTGATACTGCATTTAAAAACCTACATATAAAAACAGTAGAAGGGATATTACCCCGAGATACCTTTATGTGTATTGGCGATAGCGTACAATTGTTTGCTTTTGCGCAACAAGACGGCACCTATCAATGGCATCATTCGTCGGGCTATTTGAGCAACGACAGCATTTCATCGCCCATTGTGAGCGATATAAAAAACTTTTTGGTTTCTGTTATTATGAAAGATTCGAGCGGTTGTATAGTTGAAGATACCATTCATGTAAATGTTATCGATTCTTTCAGTGTTTCACTTGTTCATCCTGCAAGTGGCGATACAACCATTATTATTGGTGAAACGGCCAATTTAGAAGTGCATGCAACCGGATTAGCTACGTATGTTTATTCCTGGTCGCCCGATGTTTATTTAAGTTGTGCAAATTGTTACAACCCCTTATCAAAAGCGCTAGAAACTACTTTGTATACTGTTTCTGTATCTGATTCGAACCAGTGTTTTTCAAAAACAATTCAGGTAAAAGTGGAAGTTTTAAAAGATTATAAGGCCACGGTCCCCACTGCCTTTACACCCAATGGAGATGGCAATAATGATGTAATTTATGTGCGCGGCTGGGGCATTAAAGAGTTAAAAGAGTATAGAATTTATAACCGTTGGGGAGAATTAGTGTATGACAATCCACAAGATATAAAACAGGGTTGGGATGGGACTTATAAAGGCAAAATTCAAGACCCTGATACATATGCGGTAACCGTTTTAGCCATTGGAATTAATAATGAGCAAATCACCTACAAAGGATATATTAATATTATAAAATAATGCTTCGTCTTAAACTCCCAACTGACCCACGCTGGGTAAATATTGCTGAAGATAATTTAGAAGAAATTTTAATTGATCATGCTTTTTGCGAACAAAAAGCCGCCTCGTATGCAATCTCATTAATCATTTTATATCCTGAAAAAACGGACTTAGTTAACGAAATGGTTAAACTTGCGCAAGAAGAATTGGAACATTTTAAAATGGTACACGATAAAATAATTGCCAGAGGATGGGTGTTGGGAAGAGAGCGGAAAGACCCATACGTGCATGATTTAATGCAATTTTTCTCTCAGGGAACGAATAGAGATAAAGGCCTCATTCATAAATTATTAATTGCTGCTATGATAGAAGCCAGAAGCTGCGAGCGATTCAGAGTTTTATCGGAAAATATTAAAGACAAAGAATTATCTGCTTTTTATCATGAATTAATGAAAAGTGAAGCAGGTCATTATATTCTGTTTTTAGAATTTGCCAGAAAATATGGCGCAGCCCTTATGGATGTTGAAAAAACATGGCAATCTTTTTTAGATCATGAAGCAAAAGTGATCAGCAATTATGGAAAAAAAGAACATATTCATGGGTAAATATGCGTAATCGATCTTCCATATTAGCTAATGTTGATATTTACATACTCATTTCGTATGTAGTATTAATACTGATAGGTTGTTTAAACCTATATGCAACTACATATACCGAAGAAATAAGCTTCCCGAGTTACCAAAAACAATTTTTGTGGGCCGGACTTGCCTTTACTATTGCCTTATTGGTGATGATTACCGATGCTAAATTTTACGAATCGTTTTCCTATATTTTATACGTGCTGTTTATGGTTTTATTAGCCTCGGTATTAGTGTTTGGACAAGAAAATAAAGGAGCAAAATCGTGGTTTGAAATAGGGAGTATTGCCATTCAGCCGACTGAATTTGCTAAGTTTGCCACAGCCTTGGCTATTTCTAGGTTTTTAAGCTCCTATAACATCCGGGTCGAGCATTTTAAAACAAAAGCCATTGTTTTTCTTCTTCTTTTTTTACCCATTGGTTTAATTTTGTTACAGCCCGATGCCGGTTCTGCTTTGGTTTTTTTATCCATTTATTTTGCTTTATACCGCGAAGGATTTCCCGAATACGTACTGACTTTGGGATTTTTGGCCGTTTTTCTGTTTTTACTTACCGTTTATTTTATTTTTAAAGGTTGGTATATAAACTATTTAGGATTTTCTATCCCCTATATTGTTTTTGTAGTACCTATTGCAAGTTATTTTTTCTTGTTTATTAACTCTAGAAAAAAGAAAAATTTATTCCCCCGATCCTTGTTTTATGCCAGTATTATAGTAGTTTATATTTTTTCTGTCAATTTTTTATTCACCAAAGCTTTGGAACAAAGGCATAGAAATAGAATTTTACAAACCATGAGTTTGGTTGATGATAAAAAGGGGGTTGGATATAATGTAAATCAATCGAAAATTGCGATAGGTTCCGGAGGGTTTTTAGGAAAGGGGTTCTTAAATGGGACTCAAACTAAATATGATTTTGTACCCGAACAAAGAACAGATTTTATTTTTTGCACCATTGGCGAAGAATGGGGGTTCCTTGGTTCTACAGCTATTGTAGGTATTTATCTTTTTTTTCTGACTCGCTTGTTAATTGCTTCGGAAAGGCAAAAATCGAGATTTAGCAAAATATATGGTTATTGTGTAACCAGCATTTTCTTTTTTCATTTTGCTATTAATATAGGCATGACCATTGGTTTGGTGCCTGTTATTGGGATACCTCTGCCCTTTTTAAGCTATGGTGGCTCCTCTTTATGGGCGTTCACCATTTTGCTTTTTATCTTTTTAAAACTCGATTCGGAACGAAAATTTATCTTGAGTTAAAAGGCGCTATCTATCGTACCACTCTAATCTTCTGTTTAATTTTAAGTCTTGCAAAATGCTCGCTTTTGCATTCATGGTAAAGCTATAGCTTTGTCTAGATCCGGATGGGATAACCTGAAATTTCATCTCCCAACAGTGTAAATCTCGGTATATTTCAACCCTTGGAAGTGCAAATTTGTACTTTTTTAAATCATAACTGGTGTTAAAAATTATTTTCCAGGCGGGAGTTAATCGCACATCTGCATTAATATTAAATGTGCTGGTAATTTCCGGGTTATATGGGTTTGAATTGGGTTTGGTATAGAAAAAATTATAACTCATTGTTAAACTCCACGGGAGGTTAAAATCGACATATTGTTGCGGATTTGCATTAATTTGAGCTAATTCTTCGGGGGTTCCCTTGGTGCTTGTTTTATTTTGTGTAGGGAGGTCTGTTTTGCTTCTAAGAGTATAACCTAAAGATACATCAAACCTAGTTAAACGACCTATGCTTCTGCCGTTAGTCCACCAATCATCCGTGTCCCAAACAAATTTATTTATTCTGTTCCGGGTTTTAAAATCAATTTGATAAGGATCTAAATCTCCACTAAAATTGATTAGCAGGTTTTTTACCAAATTAACATTGCCTCTGAAATTAAGGGGTTGCCATTTTAACGAATCTGCCAATACCGAATACGCCGATGAAACATTTACATTATCTAAAATCTTCAGTTTTTTTTCTGTTTTTAAAGAATCGTTTCCGGTATATTTCATTTCTACATCATTGATTAATGCAAACGTAATATTACCAATTTGCGATTCATTGGGCGATCCATACACTCCGTTTAATATTGAATACGTTTGTTTCCTAACCTCTCGTTGGTTAGTATCATAAATAGTGTAAGCCGAAAAATAATTAAGCGCATCAATCTTATTTAAATTGGGCGAATACGTTACCCCAATGCTAGGTGTTAAAACATGCCGAATTGCCTTAATTTTTGAATCCGATTTAAACCCATAAGTACCATATATTTTGGTAGTTACCTGAGCGTTGCTACTAACAGTATGGAATATATTAAACGCATCTAGAGTATCAATTTTTTCTCGCTGATTTTCAATATCCCAACGTTTTCGATACGATTGAAAATAAGCTACCCCTTTATAATTAATGCTGGGTACTAAACTAAAATATTTTAAAAGTTTAAAAGAAGTGTTTAAACCTACCGAATGTTGCAGGCCATAGTTCATTTTTTCGAGCGTTTTTTTAGTGAAAAAATTGGAATCTAATTTAGTGCTTATCTGATTTTGAAATCCTGCATTATAACTCATCCCAATTTTTTCGTACCATCGTTCAGTAACCGATTTTTTTCTTTTAAAGGGCGCAAATCTAGTTACGTTTAAGGTTACGTTAGGTGCGTTGATGGTAATAGAAGAATCAAGCACATTTTGTGAGTGCTGTGCATTGACAATCAATGAAGAAAAGGTTTTTGCTATTTTAAAATTATGTGTTAAGGAAACATTTGAGTTGAAGTTATTTGAAGTAAAATTTTGTGTGGTTGTATTAATATTATTTCGATAAGCGGAAGCTGTTCCTGCGTTTACTTGCGCCGAAAAATTCCAATTCGGATTTGCTTGTGCTTCTTGCTGGTGGCTCCATCGAACAAACATATTTTTTGTTTGTGAATAATCAGGCAGCTCTTTAAATCCTTGTTTAAAAATAGAATAATCGATGCCTAAATTTCCGGAATTTTTATACCGAAATTTGTAATTGTTGTTCAAATACAAAGCCCAGCTTCCTCTCGAGTAAAGATCCGCTAACAATTCGGTGGTAACATGCTGATTAACCGCCCAATAATACCCCATTCTATTTAAAAATATACCTTGTCCGGGCGAAACTCCATAGTTATTAGGCATCACAATACCCGAGGTTCTTTCTTTTTTATTGGGAAAAAATCCAAAGGGTAGTAAGAGCGGAGTGGGCGCTCCATATACCTTTAAATTGGCTGGCCCTGTAATAATTTTATCCTCTTTAATTAATTTTAATTTCTTGGCTTCTATGTAAAAATGAGGTGTATCATGCTCGCAGGTGGTATATTTCCCATCTTTGATATAAATTACTTTATCATCTACCTTCTTTAATTCACTACCATGGATATATCCATCGCCATCTTGGGTTTTAGCTCTATATATTTTTCCTTTTTCTGAGCCAAAATTATAATGAATAGAATCGCTGTTAAAACCTTGCTCTCCCTCTTTAAAAAAGGGATTATCGACATATTTTCCGGTCGAATCTTTGGTGCCTCGAGCAAATAATTCTTTATCTTTTAAGAACATTTCTACATTAGCAGCCGTTAAACTGGTTGTTTCATAATCAATTTTACTTTTTCCATATAAATACATTAATTGCTTTTTAATATCAAATACCATGGAATCTTCAGCATAATATTCTACTTTAAATTCCAGAGCCCCCTTTGCCGCATTGGTGTCTAAAGCAAGGGTATCTGTTTTTAATAGGGTAGAATCAGGCTTATTTTGAGCAGAAAAAGAAAAAAACAACAAAAAAAGAAAAGAAAAAAGAAAAAATCTTTTACTTTTATTTTTTCGAATAAAATAAATTACTTTATTCGAATTGCATTTTTCATTCAGCAAATAAGGTCTATTTATATTATTATTGCTAATAACCAGTTTAAGTTTAATAATTTGCGAAATTAAGAATAAGTATTGAGAGGATTAACTAAACATACGAATATTCCCCCGTTAAATATGGTTAAAGCAGGTTTGTTTTTCCTTCTTATTTCCTTGCACACCCCTGTATTATCTGGAAATTCGCCCCAAAAAAAGGACGGCCAAGGAATTAAAAAAATTGTTATCGATGCCGGACACGGCGGACATGATCCGGGGTGTCATGGAGCAAAATCGAAAGAAAAAGAAGTTTGCTTATCTATTGCCCTGCAACTGGGGAAACTCATCAATGAAGCATTTAAAGATGTAGAAGTTATATATACCCGCGACAAAGATGTTTTTGTAGAATTGCACGAACGGGCAGAAATTGCCAATAGAAACCATGCCGATTTATTTATTTGTATCCATGCTAACTCAGGCGGAAAAGAGGCGTATGGAGCAGAAACCTTTGTAATGGGACTTCATAAGTCAGAAGCCAATCTTTTAGTGGCCAAACGAGAAAACTCGGTTATTTTAATGGAAGATGATTACAAAGCCAGCTACGAAGGTTTTGACCCTAATTCAGATGAAGATATTATTGCATTAACGTTGATGCAAAGTACCTATTTGGATCAGAGTTTAAATTTTGCAAATAAAATTCAAACAAAATTGCTTGAAATAGGCCGAAAAAGCCGTGGGGTAAAGCAAGCTGGGTTTTTAGTTTTATACAAAACAGCCATGCCAAGCGTACTTATTGAAACCGGATTTTTAACGAATGCAGAGGAAGAGAAATTTTTAGCGGACGAAAAAAATCAGGGGAAAATGGCCCAAGCCTTTTTTAGTGCCTTTAAAGAATATAAAGAGCAATTTGATAGTAAAAATATAAACACACCTAACGTTACTGAAAACAAAAAGCCGGTAGCGCAAGATACCTTAAAAAAACCACAGATCGCCCTAAAAAAAGCCCCCCCTGCCAAGGAGG
The DNA here is from genome assembly GCA_964403835.1 of uncultured Flavobacteriales bacterium. GTDB lineage: Bacteria > Bacteroidota > Bacteroidia > Flavobacteriales_G > JALEGO01 > CAYOHR01. Next base: position 30,487 of record CAYOHR010000019.1, on the reverse strand, counting down.
AGCCTAAAAAACCAGAAATCTTCAATGACGCTATTTCTCTTCAATTACCAGATACCAGCAAAAAAAACAAAAGCAGTTTGAAGAGCTTCCTACAAAAGGATACATTAACCCTTGTTTCTATAGACACCACCAAACCAATTATCAAAGAAAAAGAAGTTGATAAACCCGCTGAAGAAATTAAAAAAGTAATTATTCCTTCAAAAAATAATGACAAACCGGAACCGGCCATCAAAGAAATCCATAAAGACAATAAAATTATGGATGAACAAGGCATTGTATTTCGTGTTCAAATAAAATCTTCCGCTAAACAACTTGCCTTAAAACCTGAAAATTTTATGGGTTTATCGAATGTTTTTGAATATGTGGATAAAAACGGCGTGTATAAATATACTGTTGGCGAAAGCGATAATGTAGATGAACTTATATATTTGCAAAACACAATGAAACAAAAAGGGTATAAAGATGCGTTTATAATTGCTTTTAAAAATCAAGTAAGAATACCAACGCAAGAAGCTATTAAAATTTTAAAAAACAAAAATTGAAAATCTCAAAAGAAATAAAAGTTGGTTTTGTAACCATTTTAGCTATTGTGCTTTTTATATATGGTTTTTACTATTTAAAAGGCATGAATCTTTTAAAAAATCAACAGTATTATTACGTGGTTTACCCCGATGTAAATGGACTTGTGCCTAATAATATTATTCAGGTAAATGGATATACCATAGGTAAGGTAGCTGATATTTCTTTCCACCCGAAAAAACCCGGTTATTTAGTGGTTCAAATGCAACTACATGCCAAAAATTTTTCTATCCCTAAAAACTCTATTGCTCGTATTTCCAGCCTCGATTTTTTAGGAACAAAGGGAATTGAATTATTGATGGATACAGCCATAATGAAACGAATTGACCGCGCTGATAATCCCGAACAATACTATCATAAACCAGGAGATACCTTACAAAATGACGTAGAAATATCTTTAAAAGATGAGGTAAATAAGCAAGTTGCTCCACTAAAAGCCAAAGCAGAAAGTTTAATTTCTGAAATTGAAATTTTAGTAAAAACAGTGCAAGGAATAGATATTGAACAATATCAGCAAAGTTTTGGCCGAGCTATAACCTCGATAGAACATAGTAGCAAAGCTACCGAGAAAATTATTATTGGAAACTCCGATAAAATTTCGAATGTGATGAGCAATTTAGAAACTATTTCGGCAAACTTAAAAGATAATAACGAAAACATTAGCCGCGTAATTAAAAATGTTTCTTCTATTTCGGATACCTTGACCAAAATTGAAATTGTACAAACCTTTAAAAAAGTAGATAAAGCAATGAACGATCTTTCTTTTGTGATTGAGCGTTTAAATAAGGGAGAAGGAACTGCCGGTAAGCTCCTAAAAGATGATAGCCTGTATAACAACCTAGAAGATGCCACCAAAGAACTGGACAGGCTTTTGGAAGACATGCGATTGAACCCCAAAAGATATGTTCATTTCTCGCTGTTTGGTAAAAAAGAAAAATAATCTCATTCACTTATAAAAAAGATCTTATGCATTTGTTACCACAAATCTTGTTTTTGATTGCTGTTGCCGCCGCCACTTTTTTATTTACTAAAAACGTAAAAAAAATACGACGAAATATTTTATTGGGTCGTGATATTGATTTATCCGATCGAAAAAAAGATCGTTTAATCACTATGCTAAAAGTTGCTTTTGGTCAAACAAAAATGACCGCCCGACCTATTGCAGCTTTGCTTCACTTTTTTATCTATTTAGGATTTGTTATTATTAATTTAGAAGTGCTGGAAATTGTTATTGATGGTGTTTTTGGAACACACCGGGTTTTCTCATTTTTAGGTTCCTTTTATAACATATTGATTGCCTCTTTTGAATTTTTGGCAATTTTAACCATGGTGGCTTGCTTCGCATTTTTAGCCCGAAGAAATATTTTAAAATTAAAGCGCTTTTGGGGTCGTGAAATGACTACCTGGCCTCGCTCCGATGCAAATATTATTTTGGGAATTGAATTGGTTTTAATGACTGCTTTTTTAACTATGAATGCCTGCGATTATTTACTTCAAAATATGAATCACGACCATTACGTAAAAGCCGGATCTTTTCCCATTAGTCAGTATTGGGCCGCTTTATTTTCGGGTTTATCTGCCGAAAGCCTTGTTTTTATTGAACGAGCTTGCTGGTGGGTTCATATTTTAGGCATTTTAGCCTTTTTAAACTATTTGCCAAAATCAAAGCATTTTCACATTATTTTGGCCTTTCCAAATACCTATTTCTCCAATTTAAACCCCAAAGGGCAATTTTCAAACATGGAATCGGTACGAAAAGAGGTTGAATTAATGATGGATCCCACAAAAGACCCATACGCTGTAAATCCCGATGCCCCTGCAACACCACAGCGTTTCGGCGCAAAAGATGTGCAAGACTTAAACTGGAAACAATTATTAAATGCTTATACCTGCACCGAATGTGGCCGTTGTACAGACGAATGCCCAGCCAATAAAACAGGAAAATTGTTATCGCCTAGGGCCATTATGATGGCTACTCGAGATCGCGTAGAAGAAGTTGGTGTAAATATCGATTTAAATGGCGAATTTAAAGACGATAATAAATCATTGATTCATAATTATATAACTCCTGAAGAAGTTTGGGCTTGTACCTCTTGCAACGCTTGTACCGAAGCCTGCCCCATAAATATTGATCCGCTTTCTATTATTATGGATTTAAGAAGATATTTGGTGTTAGAAGAGTCGGCAGCACCACCGGAATTAAATATGATGAGTACCAACATAGAAAACAATGGTGCTCCATGGCAATTTAGTCAAGCAGATCGATTAAAATGGGCTCAGGAATCTTAATTTATTTTATTTAAAATATTAGAATACAACATATGTTACAAATACCAACTCTTGCAGAAATGACCGCCGCCGGTGAAAAACCAGAAATTCTTTTTTGGGTAGGCTGCGCCGGAAGTTTTGATGACCGCGCAAAAAAAATAACCCGGGCCTTTGCTCAAATACTTATTAAAGCAAATGTCAAATTTGCTGTTTTGGGCAGTGAAGAGTCCTGCAACGGAGATCCTGCTAAAAGAGCCGGCAATGAATTTTTGTTTCAAATGCAAGCCTTCAGCAATATACAAGTGCTGAATATGTACGAGGTAAAACGCATTGTTACTGCGTGCCCGCATTGCTTTAATACCCTTAAAAATGAATATCCTGAATTGGGTGGTAATTATGAAGTAATACATCACTCCCAATTTATTCAGCAGTTATTGCAAGAAGGAAAAATTTCGGTAGAAGGAGGTAGTTTTCAAGGCAAAAAAATAACCTTTCACGATCCTTGTTATTTAGGCCGAGGAAACGATATATATGAAGCTCCACGTTCCTTATTAGAAAAATTAGATTCTGAATTAGTGGAATTAAAACGATCGAAACAAAACGGCTTGTGCTGCGGCGCAGGGGGTGCGCAAATGTTTAAAGAAGCTGAAAAAGGCACCAAAGAAGTAAACGTAGAACGTTCAGAAGAAGCCTTAGCCGTAGAACCGGATATTATTGCAACCGGCTGCCCTTTTTGCATGACTATGATGACCGATGGCGTGAAACACTTCGAAAAAGAAAATAAAGTAAAAATTTATGATTTGGCTGAGTTAGTAGCAAAAGCAGCTAATTTAGTTTAAAAAATGATAACACGAATTTTACTATTTCTGTTTCTTTTATTAGAGGGATCGTTTGTATTTAGCCAATCTCTTAAAATAGAAGGGAAAATAATAGATGCTATTACAGAAAAACCGATTGAACAAGCCCATATTACAATATCAAAAAGAAAGGTAATTACCTTGGCGAATGGCGAAAAATCTATGAAATCCATAGATGAATCAAGCTTTTACGCTACTGAAAAAACCGACTCAAAAGGTTCTTTTTTATGGACTATTTCTGCAAAAGAAATAAATGATTATTTTTTAATAAAAATAACTGCTAATGGATATGAAGCCAATGGATATGCCATTTTTTGCCCATCCTATCACAAGTCCATTTTTGCAAAATTGATTAAAAGTGAGCTTTCGGAAGAGGAGCAATGGTTTCTTTTATTGGAAGATGATAAAATGGTAGAGGAAAAAAATCAAGCAAAAAGCTATGATTTTTTGGCTTTGAATGATCCTGATTTAGAAAATGAAAACAACAATTACAAAACAAGTGCGGGCTGCAGTTTTGCCGTAGCTGATACCATTTATGTTCGCCAGTTAATTGACGGATATAATACATCAAACTGCCCTGTAAGTGGCTTTTTTACAGGATATTTGCCTACCGAAGAATTTATTGCCGGTGTAATTGCGGGCGAAATGGGCACAGGAACATCCTTTCCTTTAGAAGCAAAAAAAACACAGGCACTTTGCGCAAGAACCTATGCGCTCAAAAAAATACAATTAGGATCTGGGGGCAACTGTGGGCAAGCTTACTCAAGTAACTGGGTTAGCTCCCCTTCCTGCTCAACCGCTGCTTTTTCAACAAATAAGCAAGTTATTTTATATAACAATAATTTAATTATTGCCTATTTTGCTGCACGTTGTAATGGGCAATATACACAAAATGCCAACGAAGCTACCTTTTCAGCCCATTCACATTGTAATTTATCAGGCGGTGCACTTCCGTATTGCGTGTGCAGGCCTTGCAGCGGACATCCTAGTTGTGCTACCGCAGGTGAAACCCCTTGTTGTACCGTAAGTAACTCATGTTACCCAAACGGAGGGGCATTATACGGCCATGGGGTTGGTATGTGCCAAAGAGGGTCCCAACAATTTGCGAATAACGGACTTTCATATTGCGATATTATTCATAATTTTTATTCTAATATTTGTATCGCAAATTCAACCTGCGAAGATTCGGTATTAGCCTGTAATGCCCCGGCTAATAATGCTTGTCCCGGAGCATTAACACTCCCTTTGAGCACTACTTGTAGCTATGTATCGGCAAGCAGTTGTGGCGCAACTAGTTCGGGAATAAGTTCGTGTATAGGCAATAAAGATGATGATATTTGGTTTAATTTTACAAGCGGCACTACCGCCAGTGTGGTTGTGAAAATCCTTCCTTCTGCTTCTTACAACCCTGTTTTTCAAGTACTTACAAGTCCTTTCGGAGGCAATATGACAGAAATTGCCTGCATTAATAATACAGGCATGGGAGTATCCGAAGAAGATACCGTATTACTAAGTCCCAATACCAATTATTATATACGTGTTTGGCATGCCGATGCCGGGTATGGACTTACAGGTGATTTTCAAATTTGTGTGCGTGAATTATTACCTACCGGTATAGAATCTACGGCAAACACACCAACCATTCAAGTTATTCCCAACCCCAATAAAGGTACTTTTTATATAGCAGGGGTAATCCCATCCGAAAAAACACAACAAATGAGTATCTATAACCTATTTGGACAAAAAGTTTTGGAAGAAACTGTTTTCAGCCCAAACATTTCTTTACCCGCCAATCCGGGTTTTTATGTTGGGTATATTACATCTAGCAAGGGTTTGCAAACATTTCGATTTATTATTGAATAATTTTTTGGTAGCTTCCTTTTTATTTTAAAGCTTAAAAAAGCCTAAAGCAAACACCAAGGGCGATTTTTCGTATTTTTATCAAATACATGATCAAAGAGCTTAATATACAAGTTTCACCCGAAATTGCTGCACTGGAAGAGGCTTTATACCAGGAAGTTAGCAAACTTAGCGGAATCCCAAAAAATGACATACGGCACATCGAAATTATAAAACGATCCATTGATGCCCGCCAGAAAACCATTAAAATAAATTTAAAACTCGCAGTTTTTGTTCAGGAAGATTTTCATGAACTCAATATTGCACACAAAGATTATAAGAACGTTTCTAAAGCAAAATCAGTCATAATTATAGGCGCAGGTCCAGCGGGGCTCTTTGCTGCCTTAAAATTGATTGAAAACGGGGTAAAACCCATTGTTATCGAACGGGGTAAAGATGTTCGCGAACGCCGACGTGATTTAGTAAATATTCATCGTTTGCATCAAATCAACGAAGACTCCAACTATTGCTTTGGCGAAGGGGGTGCAGGCACCTACTCCGACGGAAAATTATATACCCGCTCCACCAAACGCGGTGATGTACAGCGAATTTTAGAAATATTTGTGGCCCATGGCGCTACCAAAGAAATTATGATTGAAGCGCACCCGCATATTGGCACCAATAAATTGCCCGATATTATTGCTCAAATGCGCGAAACCATTCTGCAATATGGCGGTGAAATTCATTTTAATCAGCGGGTGACCGATTTTATTCTCCAAAATAAAGAAGTAAAAGGCGTTAAAACCTTAAAAGGGGACGTTTTTGAAGCCTCTAAAATAATTTTGGCTACGGGGCATTCGGCAAGAGATATTTTTGAATTATTGCATTCAAAAGGCATTGAAATAGAAGCCAAACCGTTTGCCTTGGGCGTTCGCATCGAGCATCCGCAATCATTAATAGATTGTATTCAATATAAAACCGAAAACAGGGGTTTGTATTTACCCCCTGCCCCTTATAACATTGTTAAACAGGTTGATGGACGGGGAGTATACTCTTTTTGTATGTGCCCCGGCGGGGTAATTGCCCCCTGTGCCACGCAAAATGATGAAGTGGTAACTAATGGATGGTCTCCTTCTAAACGAGATCAGCCCTGGGCCAATTCGGGTATTGTGGTGGAGTTAAAATTGGACGATTTTAAAAAATATGAAACAAAAGGACCTTTAGCAGCCATGTATTTTCAAAAAGAAATAGAACATAAAGCCTGGATAGATGCCGGAAAAACACAGCGAGTACCCGCGCAACGTTTAGTCGATTTTGTAGAAGGAAAATTATCGGCAGATATTCCTAAAACCTCCTATATACCAGGTACTACATCGGTTGATTTAAAAAGTGTATTGCCTTCTTTTATTTATAAAACCCTGCAAATGGGATTTAAAGAATTTGGAAAATCTATGCCGGGTTATTTAACCAACGATGCGGTGGTGCACGCTCCTGAATCAAGAACCTCATCTCCTGTGCGAATTCCGCGCAACAAAGAAACCTTAGAGCATATTTCCATCAAAGGATTGTATCCGTGTGGCGAAGGCGCCGGTTATGCCGGAGGTATTATATCTGCAGCCATTGACGGAGAAAAATGTGCCGAAAAGTGCATGCTAAGTTTATAAATTCTTATAAACACCTCGCTTCTTTTGAAGAGAAATTGACCTAACTTTACAAGCAAAATTGCAGGTGGTTTATGTTTAAAGAAGATTTTCAGCACATTAAGAAAAAAGGACAAATTGAAGTTATCTGCGGATCTATGTTTTCCGGTAAAACAGAAGAACTTATTCGCAGATTAAAACGCGCTAATTTTGCCAAACAACGAGTTGAAATCTTTAAACCCTTAACAGATCAACGCTACCACGAAACAAATGTAGTTTCGCATGATCAAAATTCTATTCACTCTACTCCGGTAGCCAATGCAAGTGCCATTTTACCGCTGGCAAAAGATATTGAAGTGGTAGGAATAGATGAAGCCCAGTTTTTTGACAATAACTTGGTAGAAGTTTGCAATCAGTTGGCAAAACAAGGAGCTCGGGTTATTATTGCCGGTTTAGATATGGATTTTAAAGGGCAGCCCTTTGGACCTATTCCGGGTTTATTGGCTTGCGCTGATAGCATTACCAAAGTACACGCTATATGTGTTTCATGTGGAGATCTCGCACTGTATTCACATCGGAAAATTGAAGATGAAAAATTAGTGGTTTTGGGCGAAAAAGATTTATACGAGCCCTTATGCCGAAGCTGCTTTTTAAGCACTAACTGACCCTGTTTTCTAAAAGCGGATTTATTTAACATGAGTTAGGGGTCAACTAGGGCTCGCACATTCTGCGGTGCACGTGATAATAGAGGATCCGGCATTCTTCCGTCTTCGGATAAACGATTTTACTCAAAAATTAAGAAATTATACCTATTGGATATTTTGTTAATTATCAGTATTTTGTAGCGTATAAGTTGTAAATTTTAGTATAACATGGTGAATTATAATAAAAATAGGCTTGAATTTAATCATTTATTCTGCACATAATAACCATTAAGTATTTCCTATGAAACTAAAATTATTAACTCTAATTATTCTTTTTCTAGGCTTATACAATCATGTCAATAGCCAAGATGATTTATCTGTGCCTTTCATAGTAGAAGCAGAAGTAAAAATTGATAGGAAAAAAAGTAAAAATATTGATGTGAAAATTTACGATGATAATGAAGTAATTGATGTATTAAAAACCAATGCAGATGGTAAGTTTTCTGCCAAGTTGAAAGAAAACAAAAATTATACCATCGAAATAACAAAAGAAGATTTTTACCCCAAACGAATTTCTATTTCAACAAAAACATCCCGTCAACTTAATAAAATTGAGATTTTTGCCTTTAAAGTGACTCTTTGCAAAGAACAAAATGTTCCAAAATCAGAAGATTTTTTTCTGGATTTTCCCTTTGCACTTATCAGTTATAATGACGAAAAAGGATATTTCCAGTATGATATAAGCTATACAGAAAATATGCAATTAGAAGAAGATTATATTATAAATGAGGCATCGTCGCAAAAGTAAGAAATGTTAAAAAGGTATTTTTAAAGTAATTTCAGACCCTTTTCCCGGCGCTGAACGAATGCTAATATCGCCCTGATGATCACTTATAATTTTGTGTACCACAAACATTCCTATGCCTGCATTCATTTTTTTGTCTTTAGTAGAATATTGCGGTTGGAATAACTTTTTTTTAGTTTGAGCCGACATCCCTTTTCCCGTATCAGAAATTTTTATTACAACATATTTTCCGGAAGTTTCTGTCTCAACTATTATGGTTTCTTCTCCATGTCCAATTCCTTTTTCTTCAATAGCCTGCATGGCATTTATAATAATATTTAAAAAAACCTGATCCAAAGTGCCTTTATATGAATTAATACGGGGTATTTTCCCATATTTTTTTATAATTTTTACTCTTTCATGCACGTTGCTTTTAACCAAAGAAATGGTGTTTTCAAGACATTCATTGATATCCAAACTAGCTTTTCTTACGCCATCTGTCATGGAATGCACAATATTCATAATCCGTTCAAAACTATCTTCCAAGGTTTGAATAGCCTCTTTAATTTCTAGTGATAAAAGTTCGAATTGAATTTCGTTTTCTAATTGATCAATTTCTCCCTTTGTTTTTTCATCGAATTTATCCTTGTTTCGTTGATACAACAAAATCATTTTATTAATTTCTTCAAATCCTTGTCTAAGTATTGAAATAGAAGAAAAAGCAAAATTTACCGGGTTTGCAATTTCATGGGTTATTTCCTTGGTAAAATGCTCATCTATTTTCATTGTCAGTATATTTTAATGAAATTGGAAAGATTAATGAAATGGTAGTGCCTATTCCCACTTTTGAGTCAATATCAATTAATCCTTGATGTTCGCGCAAAATACCATAAGTCACAGATAAACCCAAGCCTTTTCCGCTGCCTACTTTTTTTGTCGTAAAAAAGGGTTCGGTAGCTCTTTTAATCACGGATTCATCCATACCTATTCCATTATCAGTAAATGAAACCAAAACTTGCCCATTAAAAATTCTTGTTTTAATAGTGATTTTACCCTCTTTATCTTGCAATCCTTTATCCCGTATAGCTTGTGCAGAATTTTGTATTACATTATAAAATGCTTGATTAAGAAGCTGTGAATTGCAATTTATTTCCGGAAGATCTCCATAATCTTTTTCAATTTGAATATCGCCTAGCAGATCTGATTTAAACATATCAAACAAGGCATCCAACCCTTCATGTATATTAAAAAGCTTAATAGATTCCTGATCCTTTCTCGAAAATGTTTTTAACTCCTTCGCAATTTTAGCGGCTCTATTTGCCCCTTCCCGTGCACTTGAAACCATGTTGTCCATTTCAACATACAACGACTCTAATTCAATTTGCTGGCTAAATTTTTCAATTTCCAATAGCTGTTCTTGTAATGAATTTCCGTTGACTTCAATTTTTTGATATTGATCAATAAGGGCCTTTAAGTCACCAATATCTTGCATCAAAGCATCTAAACTTTGATTGATAATGTTCATGGGATTATTAATTTCATGGGCAATCCCGGCTGCCATTTGACCTAAAGAGGCCATTTTTTCGGTTTGAATTAATTGAGCTTGTGTTTGTTTTAATTCCAATAAGGTAACTTCTAATTTTTGATTCGCCTCATTTAGCTGTTCGTTTTTTTGAACTAATTCTTTGGTTGCTGCTCTTATTTCTTGTTCCAACAAGATATTTTGTTTTTCTAAAATTTCCTGTTTTTCTAACCTTTCTTGTAATTCTCTTAATTGAGCTTCTTCTTTTTCTTTTCTGAAAATATTTATCCGATCAGCCAACGCAAACGATAATAAAACCGTTTCAATGGCTGATCCAATTGGCATTAAATAAATAGTAAAAATATTATAGGGCAAAATTCCCATGTCTTTTAGGGCAAAAACCGTTACCCCTATTAAAAATATAAACCAGGCCAACAAAAAAAACCGAGCCGTTCGTATACCTTTACGAGCTATTTTTATCGAAATAATGGTCATCAAAATAGTAATACTAATGGCCGTAACATCAATCAGGAGATAACTCCACGAAAATTTATTAAAAAGTGCCAGCATAACTGCTATGGCATAACATGTATAGGGGATAACAAACAATTTCGTTAACTTGGGAGTATATTCCTTTGTTTTAAGAAAAAAGCGCATAAATTCAGGCGCTGCAATGCCTACCGCTGCACTCCAAAAAATAACGCTATGCCTTTCCATCCAGGGACTATTTGGATAAAGAAACTGAAACGTATAACCTAAAAAACTAGCTTGTGTTAGCCAAACAGCAATAATATAAATGACATATAGCAGATAACTTCTATCGCGGACCGAAAAGTATACAAATAAATTATAAAAAATCATGATAAACATGATTCCACAGTACAATCCGAAATATAAATCTTGTGTGCGGATAGATTGTAAAATAGTGTCTCGCGTACCTAAAATTACAGGAAGCATTAATTGCTCACCTTGGTTTACTTTTAATAAAAAATGTTGGGTTTCGTTGGGTTTAATAGAGATGTCAAAAATGTAGTTGGGATGCTTATATTTTCGAGCCGAAAAAGGTTTAAACTCGCCCATATTTCCAAGCATTACTACTCGGTTGCTATCCAAAACTTGGTAAAGCGCAACCTGATCAAGAATAGCATGCGCAACATTTAATAATAATTTATTTTTTGAGGTGTTGTTTTGAATACTAAATTTTACCCAGTGATTAGAAGAAGAAACCCCCAAATTAGGGACATTGGTGGTTACTTTTTGAAATAAAAAAGTCCCTTTTAAAATTTGCTCAGCCGAAAGTTGACTGCTTTTATCCTCATAAACAGATAAAAACTTACCAATAACCTGAGGTTGTACTGTGTCCGAAAAAGCTACAATAGACTGACCATAGATAGCCTTTTCGCCTAAAAAAAGGAGAAAACAAGTAACAAAGGCTACTATATTTGTCTTAAAAATCATCTTTTTTCTAAAATTTCATTCGCCGAAGATGGGATTGATTTTTCACCAAAACTTAAAACCTGCTCGAGTGGATATCTAACGGATCTTTCTTTGGGTGGGCCGGCTACAAAAAACCGCAATAACATCATTTCAACCCGATCGTTTTGCAAGCCAAATAATGTAGTAAATTCTTCTCTTAATTGGCGGGCTTCCTGTTCCATATGCTCAGTAAATCCGTTATTGTCAGCATAATTTAAGTGATTAAAAATAAGTGTGGACAAGGAGGCTGGATGAACAGCAATATTATCTTTATTAGCTGCTAACCAAACTCTTTCCAGCGCCCGGCCGGCCTGAAAAAAGTTATCTTGACTAAATTTAGGAATGGTAATTAATCCTAAAGCTCCGGCAGATGCTAAATTTTTACGTTGAATTTTTTCCAGTCCTTTCCCTAATTTCCATTTATTAAGTAAATTAATTACATTCCAATTTCTTGCTACATACCATCCTGCAAGCTCTGTGGGAGTAAGGTCAACTGTGCCTAAAATATCAACCCCGTTTTTTGTTTTTTCTACTTCTTCTTTATTCCATCGTACTTCTGCAATTAAATCATCATGTCCACCAAAATGCATAATACGCATTCTATCTACTTTTGCAGTCACTTCTTTAATTTCATCGATCATTTTTTCATCATCAATTAAAATCATATCCATACCGGGTATGGACTGAGCAAGCTTTTGGTAATTTAGTAATTTATTTTTGTCAATGGCTTGTCTTTTTACAATATTCCGGTTAGTTAACCGATGCGGAATAGTGTCAACCAATTCATCACAAATATGAGGTTCAATTTGAGATTTAATTTCGGGTGTCAAGGTTTTAAAAAATTTAAAAACAGCTACTAATTTGCTGTTTTCTTCCAAGGGTAACTGTTCTGTAATAACTTCATACCCCAATTGATGGGCTTTTAATACTAAATTTTCAGTGGCAGCCCCTAAACCTGTAAAGGAAGTTGAGTTTTTGCAGTCGAGTAAACCTGCCGTGTACATATCATTTAAAAATAAATAAATGGCTTTGGACTCATATATCCATTTCCAGGACTGAATATTAGCGCCAGATGGGGCCCTTGTGGCTGCTTCTACAATTTCTTTGACTACTTCGTTCGAAAGATCTTCCTGCGTTGAAAACTGTTCCGTTTTATAGTGTTTTATAATTTGAAACATTTCCTCGTCGGTAATGGCATTGCGAATATTTAGTTTCTTTTCTACATCATCTTCATCCTTATAATCTTTGTCACAAATAATTTCTTCAACATCAATAAAATAACGACCTGAATCGGTAAACTGACCCAAGGCAATTCTTCTGCATACATCTGTACAAATACCTCCGCCCATTACTACGCTAGAAGCTAACTGGGGCCAGGTAGTAATGGTTTCTTCAATCTCCAACATAGATGCCCGCAAACGCTTAGATGTGGTGTCTATACCCAACATAGGCAACAAATAAGGGACTTTTTCTTCGTTTGTTTTAGCTTCTCTTACTTTATTTAAATCTAAGTGATCAATTAAACCGTGTAACAGCGGTAAATTTGGATGAAGATCGAACCGTTCCACATCGGTTGTACCCCGATCGCTTGAGTTCATGACAACCGGTACACGTAGCTCTTTTGCCTTTTGCCTGCACATAATTTTCATGGTCAACCCATCACATTCATCCAACACTATATCTAATTTGCCATCTTTTAAAAAAAAGTCATTTATATTTTCTTCAGATAAACCATCCGGGTAGCAAGTTACTTTTAAAAAGGGATCTATTTCAGCAATTTCCCGGGCAGTCAAAATCACTTTCTTGACTTCCATATTGTGCACTCCGGTACGAATTCGGTTTAAATTACTTAATTCTAACAAGTCAAAATCGGCCAACCTCAATTCGCCAAAAATTCGTTCCATAGCCATGGTTACAGCAATTGATTGCCCTACAGAAAGCCCTATTATTCCTATTTTTTTCTGTGCTAAAATCTCTTCTTCTTCGGGGGTAATTTTATATTGATTTCTATTTGTTCGAACTTCTACAAATTCCTTTTCGTCCAAAATATGGACTAAGGAGTTTGTCCAAGGATAAAAAACCCAAACGCCATATTCATAAAGGGGTGTATTGCCCAAAAATGCTTTAGCTGCATCGGTTAATTTTTGTTTGGTATAAACAATTTTTGGAGTCCGTGATTTTACTAATTCTTCTACTTGACCAAGCAATTTATCAAAAACTTTTATGTGCGGTGTTTTTTGAATAAGTTGGTCAAGCTTATCTTTATCTTCGGGCTTACTTAATCGGTAAAATAAAGGTTGATAATGTGAAAAATTAGTTTCCTCTTGTTTGTTTAAGTCAGAAAGAGTTTCAATCAGGTTTTTCATGGAGAAATTAATAATAAAAATTGACGAAAGGTAGTGCAATTATTATACGAATCATATAAGTAAAATTCCGTATAAAAAATAAGTAAAAACCCTTATAAAAGGGTCTTATAAAGGTATGACAAGATCATATTCAATTTCTATTAATTGATTTTTGCCTTGCTCTTTATAAATTTGTCTGGGATTTTTTCTTAAATCTAAAATACGCTGACGATCAAACGCTTTTGCGGTCCAAAGGTTTTGTGCATTTAAAACCCCAACTACATTCGCAATATATTTTTCATTGGGATAATTAAAATCGCCTTCTTTACCTAAGGCTTCATTTACTACAAACCCAACCTGTTTAAACATAGATAGCGAGTACCCTGCACAAATGCCAACCATGGTGTTAAACTTCAGTTGACTGACAATAGCAACCCCGGCCCGACTTAACAAAAGCCCTAAACCTAAACCCGAAGTTTGCTTAGAAGTCCATAGTCCACATAATTCACCTACTCCCCCATCTTCCAACAACACTTCAATCAATTCAACAATTCTTTTATCATATTTACCTACGGCACCCACAACAGGCAATGGGTGTGTGCCATTTCCTACCTGCACTCGAATTCCTGCAATTATTTGATTTGTTGACTTCAGTTCTGCTACAATACAATACGTTCCGGGATTGTCCATCCATTCAAAATTATTGGAGGTAATGTTTTCTATTCCCCAATCTTCCAAAACTTTAATGTGTCCAGCTAAAAAGATAGAACAAGTCTCTGGCTCGTTAATGGCACGAAAAGCTCTAAATTTTATCATTTATCGGTAGATAAGGAATGTGTTTAAAAACAAGTGAAATAAAATATGGATTTTTCAAAAATAAATAAACAATTTAATTATGCAACTTCTTAAATATTATTTAAGCATTCAAAGCGAAAATCTCTTTTTAAAAGCGGTTTTTGTAGGTATTTTCACCTAGTCAATTTACGGGAATTTATCGTTTTTAAATTCTCACTTTTCATTACTTTTACAAAATAATTTATGTTATGTCAGAAAATAAAAATTTTGAGGATGAATATACGCTCAGTGAGATAAAAAAAATTCAAGGACAAATTCGTAATTATAAAAGTAAAATTGAAGAGCGAACAAAAATTAAAATATTGTACGTTGATGATGAAGAAAAAGCATTAGTGGGGTTTAGAGCCTCTTTTAGACGGTTGTATGATATTTATACTGCTAATAATGCCCAAGAAGCTCGATCAATTTTAAAAGAAAACGAAGTAGAAATAATTATTACCGATCAAAAAATGCCGGAAGAAACCGGCGTTGAATTTTTGTCTTCTATAATAGAAGAACATCCTTTGCCCATCCGAATATTATTAACCGGATATTCTGATATTGATGCGGTAATTGAGGCCATTAATAAGGGAAAAATATATAGTTATATTTCTAAACCTTATCATACTGATGAAATGAAACAAGTGATAGAAAATGCTGCGGAAGTGTACCATTTAAGAAAGGCCAAAGAAGCCCTAACCGAAGTGGCGCTAAGAGCAAACCAACAATTAGAATTTATGCTTCGACAAAAATTAATTGACTAAATTTTATGATAAAATTTAGTCAATTATAGTTTATAAACCCTTTGTTTATACTTCTGCCCATGTTAGAAAAAGCACGTATTTTATATATAGATGACGAAGAATCAAGTTTATATACTTTTAAAAGATCTTTCCGGAAAGAATATGAAATTTTTACGGCCTTATCTACCGAGGAAGGTGATGCTATTTTAAAAGAAAATGAAATTCATATTGTGCTTACCGACCAAAGAATGCCGGAAGGCACCGGAACAGAGTTTTTAGCTACAGTGGCCCAAAGGTATCCGGATATCGTGCGATTACTAATTACAGGCTATACGGATATTATTACTGTCATTGACTCTATTAACAACGGGCATATTTATAAATATATTGCTAAACCATATCAAAGAGAAGAACTTCAAAGCGTGATAGATAATGCATATCAAAAGTATTATTATGCGGCCCTTTTTAAAGAGGAATTTCGTAAATACAAGCAAATATTTACAAGCTCAATAGACCCTATATTTATTATAAATTCAAATTGGGAAATTGTAGAAGCCAACAATGCTTTTTGGTATTTATTTAAGTTTAATCAAGGTGAGTCGTTGTTTTTTTCAGATTTATTAGGAACAAAAGACATCGATGCTTTTATGTCTCTGGTAAGCGAAAACAAAGATGAAAACCGGCTGGTAATACTAAAGGACCAAGAAAATAATTTAATTGAATGTATGATTTCAATTGTTAAAATATCGATAAATGATAGGGGATCAATTGGTTATCAAAGTATTGTGAAAGATGTAAGAACCTATCGAAAAGAATCTAAATTATTAACTAATAAATTAATTTCTTCACACGAAGAACAAAGAAAGAAAGTATCTGAGCAATTATTAGAAAATGTGGCTCAACAGCTGGCGGCTATTAAAATGCAAATTGGCTCTATTTTAAATCATAATAAAACATTAGATCAACATTCGTCTAATATACTAACATTATCTAGCAATATTTTAAATGGCACGATGGATGAATTGCGTACTATTTCATTTGAATTAGTTCCAAGTTCTTTTTTATTTACGGGATTAACCGACACCTTGTTTGAATTAGCTGCTTCTTTTAGAAAAAAAGATGTTTTTTGCGAAATTACCGTAGAAGAAGGTATTCCTGAAATTCAAAAAGAAAGCGAAATTATTATTTTTAGAATTGTAGAAGAGCTCATTTACTATTTCAATAAATTTAAGAAAGGGAAACGCATACACGTCAGTATTAAATTTGAAAATCCTGTTTTAGCGATCAATATTGAATGTGAAGAAAATATGGATGAAAATTTATCCTTTAAAAATGATCAGATCATTTATTCTAAACTACATGGATTAAGCGATGGTTTAAAAATATCATCTTCTGGTAAACTTAGCTCTTATACAGTAAGTTTGCCAATCAACCTGCTATCTTAATCTTTTATGATTCTGTATTTGTATTTAGATGATCTATTTCGATAAAATCATATTTTATCGCTTTTCGTATCAGTTGAATTGAGTTATTGACCTCCATTTTATCATAAATATTACTGCGATGTGCATCAACCGTTTTAATACTTAAACATAATTTATTGGCAATTTCTTTAGAAGACAATCCTTCGGCTATTAATTCAATAATTTCTTTTTCTCGGGCAGTTAAATTAAAAGCCTTTTTTAATTTGTCTTCAGCAATTTTATGCGGAAGTGTATCAACAATAACTTGAGATGTTTGGTTGCAATAATAGGTATTGCCTTCGGAGATGCGCTCCAAGGCCTTAATTATTTCAGAAGTGTCGGCACTTTTTAATACGTACCCCTTACATCCCATTTCAATGGCTTTCATAATATACCATGAATTGTCATAAATAGATAACATCAATATTTTTAAATCGGGATAAAGTTTTAATGCTTCTTTTGCGGCATTTAAACCACTCAGGTGTGGCATATTAATATCAAAAATGGCGATATCAGGATTTTTTGACTTTATTAAATCAAGTGCCTCGAAGCCATTGTGAGCAACCCCTACTATATTAAAAGATTTTTCAAGCGAAATAGCAATAGATAAGCCTTCTGTGATAAGCTTATGGTCGTCTGCTAAAAGTATATTACATTGTCTCATAATTAAAAATTGGGAAATCAATTTTATAAAGAGTTCCTTTACCGACTTCGGATGTAAGATTTAAGTCACCTCCTAAAAGGAGCACCCTACTTCTTATATTTTCTAAACCTCTATGATTGTTAAAATCTTTTATTTTTGCCTGTTTTTCAATTTCAAAACCAACTCCATCATCCTCCACAATAAATCGAATAAGTTTATCATTCACCTTCATTATCTCAATCTTTAAGAGCCTAGCTTTCGAATATTTTACGGCATTCGAAATTATTTCTTGCATGATTCGATATATATGAAGCGAATTTTTGCCGATATTTTCTTCTTTTACTTGTGTATTACTGATGGTTATTTTTAAGTTGCAAATATTTTGATACCGAAAAATTAAACCTTGCAAAACCTCAAAAAAACCTCTTTCTCGAAGCATTTCGGGCGACTCATTTTCTGAAATACATTTAATTTCTTGCAAAGCTTCTGATAACATCCCTTTTAGCTTCGCAATAAACTCATCTGTATTTAGTTTATTTGTTTTTTTCGCATTCTCGGCAAACAGTTTTATCGAAATAATAGTTTGTGCCACCCCATCATGCAAATCACGCGCTATTCTTGCCCTTTCTGCTTCACTTCCATGTATAAAGTTTTTTAATTGCTCATTTGTTTCCACCTCAACTTTTCCCATAATACAATAATCAATTAAAGCAACTCGTTACTGAGCGAAATATGTTTAATACTTCTTTCATGCGTTTTTACAATTATGAGATGCTACAACTTTAATTACCAATTACATAAATATTTAACAAATATAGTCATTCTTAACATTTGTTAAATAGGTAATTTACTCTACTTTTAAGCGTTTTTGTTACAAAAAACGTCGAAAACATTACACAAAACTCCAATAAACATATTTTTATAGTGCAAAAACTCTTCAATATCTTTGAAAATTTTGTACAAAATGACAAATCATCTCAAAAAAGTAACTATTAACCAATAGCTTTACTAACGTTATGAAACAAAAAAGCCCTTGAAAAAAATCAAGAGCTTTTGTTGTGGTGCCAGCTGGATTTGAACCAGCGACGCAAGGATTTTCAGTCCTACGCTCTACCAACTGAGCTATGGCACCCCTTAATTAGTGAGGTGCAAATTTATAAAATATATTCAACCAGCAAAAAAATAAGTGTAAAAAAGCGAAACTATTCCCGTAATTCATGATCAAATGATTTTAAGGCTTAATTTTTTGAATTATTTCTTCAATTTTTTGCACTATTTCCCTTTTATTGCTTGCATTGCTTATTAAACCAGATAACGCTATGCCATAAACCCCCGTTTTTAAAATAGATTCAACATCTTCTAAAAGAATGCCTCCAATGGCATAAATTGGGGTATTTATTTCCTTTTCTTTCATTTTATGGATAATCTGCGCATATCCTTCTAAGCCCAATAAGGGACTTAGTTTTTCTTTGGTAGTGGTAAAGCGGAAGGGCCCTAAACCAAAATACGTTGGTAAATTGTTGGCATGTTCATATATATCATCAAAAGTATTGGCTGTTAAACCAATCATTTTTTTATCTCCCAAAACTTTTCGGGCATCCAAGTAATGTGTGTCTTCTTTTCCTAGATGAACGCCTGCTGCATCTATTTCCTGCACAAGGTTAACGTGGTCGTTGATGATTAATATGGCTCCAAATTTTTGCGTAATTTTTTTAACCTTTTTGGCCATTTCCATTACCTCATCATTCTGCTTGTTTTTAACCCGCAATTGAATAAATTTTATCCCTGCAACACACGCTTCTTCGGCTAATTGTTCATGTGTTTTATCGGGGCGGTCTTGCGTAATATAAAGAATTCTTGGTAAATTCATGCTAATATTCACTATATTTGAAGGCTTCAAAAGTATAGCTAAAAATCGTATAGCATGAATAAAAAATGGCAGATATATTTACCTCTTATTTTATCTGTCGTTTTTATTGTGGGAATTTTTGTTGGATCTCGCTTATCATCAGGTCATCAAAACGGCCAGGTTCTTCTCAAAATATCTGATTTAGGATTCAATAAAATGAATGAAATTATCAATTATATTGAACAAGAATATGTTGATACGGTTGATAAAAAACAGCTCATTGATAAAACTATCAATAGCTTATTGCAGGAATTAGACCCTCATTCCACTTATATTGCTGCTAGTGATTTGGCTTCTGTGAACGAACCTTTAGAGGGTAATTTTGAAGGTATTGGGGTGGAATTTAGCATACAAAGAGATACTATATTGGTTGTTTCGCCGGTTACAGGCGGACCTTCGGAACAGGCCGGGATTAAGGCGGGAGACAGAATGATTGAGGTAGATGGAATTAATATTGCCGGTATTGGTATTACAGATAAAAAAATTAAAACTTTACTTCGGGGACCGCGAGGAACTAAAATAAAATTAGGCATTATAAGAAGAGGGAAGCCCAAAGAAGATTTTATAGTAACACGGGGTCAAATACCTATTAATAGCCTAGATGCGGCTTATTTAATAAATGACACAACGGGGTATATCAAGCTTTCGCGGTTTTCTAAAACAACCCACCAAGAGTTTTTGGATGCTGCTTTAAAATTACAGAGACAGGGAATGAAAAAAGTAATTTTGGATCTAAGAAATAATGGAGGCGGATATTTAGATGAAGCGGTAAAATTGGCCGATGAATTTTTAGAAAAGGGGAAAATTATTGTTTTTACGGAAGGGAAAGCTCGTCCGAAAAGATATTATAAAGCCAGCAGCGAAGGACATTTTGAAGATACGCATTTAGATATTTTAATTGATGAGGGCTCAGCCTCAGCGAGTGAAATTATTTCGGGAGCCATACAAGATAATGACCGGGGAACTATTATTGGGCGCAGGTCATACGGAAAAGGCTTGGTACAAGAACAAAGTTCATGGCCCGATGGTTCGGCTATTCGGCTTACTATTGCGCGTTATTATACCCCTACCGGCAGAAGCATTCAAACCCCGTATAATCATGGTTCAAAAAATTATCATTTAGAACAATATCATCGTTTTGGAAAATTGGAGATGGAAATTGACAGCAGTCTTTTTCCGGATTCGTTAAAATATTTAACAGAGGGAGGTCATATTGTATACGGCGGAGGTGGAATTTATCCGGATATTTTTGTGCCATTTGATACCCTGAATAAAACCAATTATTTAATGGATATTTATTATTCGGGCATGGTTCGTGAATTTGCTTTGGAATATGTGGATCAGGAACGAGAGAATCTCAATAAAAATTATGCTAATTTTTATGCTTTTAATAAGAATTTTCAGGTTACTCCAAAAATTCTAGAGCAACTAATAGCTTACGCAAGCAAAAGAGAGGTAAAGCGAAACGATAAAGAGATTAATAAGTCAAAAGATTTGATTAAGCGGTATTTAAAAGCCAATATTTCTCGGTATTTATTTGGAAATAATGGTTTTTACTCGACTTTTAACGAGCAAGATGTGGTGGTAAAAAAGGCTTTGGAAACTAAACACAAAAACGTGTTGAAGAAAGATCATTAAAAGTCTTTTTTATAGATTTGGGTTCCTTTTTCGTCAAACTCGGCCCAAGTTCCAATTTTTTGAAAATCGAGGTTGTCAACATTATAAACAACCATCCCTTGCGATTTCATTTGCCCATCTTCATAAAATTCCTTTTTGTAATAAGATAGTTTTTTTCGATTTTCCATTTCAAGTAACATGCGAGGATTCCCGTTTTCATAATATGATTTTTGATAGTTATAATACCCTGATTTTGGATCAAATTCTTCTTGATACGATGGATTGCCGTTTTCGTAATAATCTTGCCATAAAACAGCATCATCTCTAACATATTTTACGTGTGATTTCATTTGTCCGCTTGCATAATAAACGGATAGTATACTTCTAAAATCGTCTAAAATTTTAAATTCCCGTTCTATTTGTCCATTCGGATAAAAATTCTTAAACCCTTGTAATTGGCCCTCTTGGTAATACCCAATGTGTAAAACTTCGCCGGTGGTGTAATAATCCTTTATATACCCTCGGCAGGCATAATTTCCGCATTTTCTTACGGAGTCTCCGCCCAAACGCATAACCAGCTGTTCATACATTCTAATTCCAAATTGTTCATCCATAACTTTAATGGAATCGTATTTATTTCCGTCTTTCCCTTTTTGTGCAAAGCTTTGTGCGCAAAATCCGCATAAAATAAGGAATATAAACACTTTTTGAAATGGTACTCGTTTTTTTAAGCCTACTTTTTCGTCGGCAATTTTGCTGGGAACCAATATAGGATCATACTTTTTGAAAAAAATATTTTTTATTTTTTCACCCAGGTATATTATGTAAATAATTGCTTTACTCATCTGTTTAAAGAAATATTGTTTTTAATTTTGTTCTTAAAACATCTCCCATGTTTTTACATTTATCAAAAATATTTGTTTGATAAAAAAGATTTAATTCTCGCTTTAAATTTTCAATTTTTTCATCGCTTGAAATGTTATCTTTTTTCATACAATCTATCAAGTCCTTTAGTTTATAACGCGAAGAATATAATCGTTTTGCAACCAGTGTACGCTCCTCTTGTTGGTATTGTTTCACCGTTTCTGAATTAATTAGCTCAGCACACATTTTTACTAATGTATAATTCTCTTTAAAAAACTGAGGCATATATAATTTTCGGTTTCCTTCGTATGATTGCTGATCAAAATCAATAGCTCGTATGCGGTATTGTTCGTCTTCAAAATCGGGTGTAATATCTACCACGTAATTATACGAGCGCATATCGCCCAAAAGCCTGATAAAACAGCGTTCGTTAAATTTTATAAATTCTTTTGCAATCCGCACTTTGTTGGTTGTTGGCCTTAATAAATATTCTTTAATAAACTGATCGCCGGGAATGCCTGCAATATGGTCCTCGATAAGTGTGTTATTATTTACTAAATAATTAATGCGGTTGGGCGAAATAATATGTTCTAATTCTAACCCATAAATGCGCGATGCATCGGCACGTTTCACATAAAAATAATCGTAATTATCGTTAAACTGATTTTTAATACGAACGCGAAACGGATTTGAATTTCCGAAGGTGCAGTAATCTATCCGATCCACAAAGAGGTGTTCCATAACAGACGTATCGCCTGCAGTTCTAATCAATGAATAAATTTTAGTCAGGCCTTTGTTGAGGTCTTTCATTAAATATTCATCAAACAAAACGGTTTCCCACAAAGTATCTTCTCCTTTTTTATTATATAGAGGGAAGGCGTTTGTGTAGCGAAGCAAATCATCATAAATAATAGGCAGGGTAGTTTCCCGGCCATAATGAACCAAATATTGCCTCAAAAATGGCTGAATTGGGTAAACCAGTTTTTTCTTTGAGATAAGAATATCTGATTTGCTATTGAATTTGTCGGACATAAAGTATATTTTCGAAAACTAGAAACAATATTATGAAAATGAAATGTATACCAATTTTTCTTTTAGCTCTATTTTTATTTAATAAAAGTAAAGCTTTTGATGGATTAAGTTTAAGTAAAACAAACGAAATACAATATAACTTATCTCTTTCAACTCAACAAAAACCCGCATTATTAAATGATGATGAAAGAAAAAACATTTTGGCTGTTTTTCCCTTAACCTTTGTAAAACTCGGAATTCCTATTTCTTATGAAAGGCAATTTGCAGAAGGAAAATTTGGTGCAGCTATTCATTTTCGCTTGGTAAATAACGTAGCTACTTGGTTGCCAGAATTTAAATATTATTTCAAAAGAACGGATGCAAAAGATTTTTCGTTTGGAAAAATGACTTTAAAATCAGTTTATTGGGAAGCTTATACCGGATTAATTTTGGGATATGAAGCAAAGGCTGATAGAGTATTTGGAAAAATGTTCAACAAGAGTAAAGTAGGGGATTTAGTGTACTCCGGCGGACTTTCCATTGGAGGAAGATTAAATTTTCCGAGCGGTTTAAATTTTGGTGTTTTTACAAGTGTATATGCTAAACAAGTGATTAAATCTTATGGTGTACCTGAGTCAGTGGGTAAGTACTATATTGACTGGAGAGATCCTTTTACGTATTTTTCGGTAGGTTGGCGGTTTTAAGAATACTTTCTATTCCTAAATCGTAAGAAAACAAGCCAAAACCGGCCATTACACCCATGCATGCCTCGGAGGTATACGAATGCCGCCGAAATGATTCGCGTGCATAAATATTGGTTAAGTGTATTTCTACCACAGGTATTTCAATGGCTTTAATGGCATCAGCAATAGCTAATGATGTGTGTGTATACGCGCCCGGGTTTATTAAAATGCCCTGAAAACCATGTGCTTGTTGTATTTTTTCAATAATAGAACTTTCAGAATTACTTTGGTAATATTCAATTTCTATGGCTTCAAATTTTAATTTTAGGGCTACTAAATAATCTGAAAAGGATGATTCTCCATATATTTCAGGTTCTCTTGATCCCAATAAATTAAGGTTTGGACCGTTTATAATTAGAATTTTCATGTGTTTTATTTTTTTGGTTTTATTTCTTTTATGGTGAAATAAAACTTCATTTTATCTATGCTAAATTGATTGCTATTTATCATATACGTCTGTTCTTTAACCCCCGGAGTTAAGCGGACTTCGCGGTTATTTATATTTAGAATAATAGGCATGACAAAATGGGTATCTACATCTTCCCATTTATAAGTGAATTCTATTGAATTGGCATCATTTTTTACAGAATATACCAATTTTGGTGGTTTTCGGTTGTACAAAAACTGATTAAAAAACCATTGATAGTCTTTTTGCGTTTTTTCGTTGACCAAGTTTATAAAATCATCGCTGGTTACAATCTTATTTCGGTGTTTTTCTTGAAATGTTTTCAAAATATCAAAAAACAGGACATCATTGTCTATTGTACTTCTTAAATTTAGCAAGGTTAAAGCGCCTTTCATATATGGATCGCCATCTTTGTAGTTCCAATAATTTACATTTTTTGGTCCTACCATGGGCCGCTTATTTTTGATAAAAAGGCTATAAATATATAAGTATCTCAAATATTCTTGAAACCCCTGGGTATGTTCGACATATAAGGCTTCGCTATACGTCGCAAACCCTTCGTGCAGCCATATATCGGCATAGTCTGCCACAGAAATTGAATTTCCCCACCATTCATGAGCTGTTTCATGCAAAATAATATAATCAAATCCGTTTCGGCCATTTTTATATCGATTGCCATACGCAATGGCCGTTTGGTGTTCCATACCATCATACGGACTTTCGACTAATTTGTAGCCTCCATCATCCCAATACGCATATTCGCCAAAGGTTTTTTCAAAAAAAGCTAACATATTTACCGACTGTTTAAAATGTTCTTTCGCTTTTTCGACATTTTTTGGGTTAACATAAAAAGTTAGTTGATGATTTTTATAGGGAATTTGAAAAGACTCGTATTTTCCAATATAAAAAGTGATGTTATACGTGTTTATAGGATTGACTACCTTCCAAATAAAGGTCTCTTTTTCATTTTTTTCTTCTCTGCCAACTAATTGTCCATTACTTACACAAAACAGGCCCTTAGGTACCGTAAAATGCATATAGGCGCTATCTGGCTCATCGGTTAAATGATCTTTTAAAGGCCACCATAAACTAGCTCCGCTTAATTCGCAAGCAACACCTAACCAAGCATTTTTTTCTTTGTCTTTTTTCCAAACAAACCCACCTTCCCAAGGCGGCCTTTTGGCTATGGAAGGTGAACCTTCGAATGAAACAGATAAATTTATTTTCTCCCCTTCTTTTATTTTCCTTTTAAAAACGACAAAAAAAGCATCATATTTTCTGTAATAGGATAGGGTTTGATTCTCCAATTTTACATCGTTCAGTGCCATTTTTTTTGATAAATCGAGCTGAATGGTGTCAAAATCATGCGTGGCAGTAAGGTGTATGTTTACCAATCCGGTAATGTATTTTTTATTGGGGTCGATATCTACATGTAAATCATATAGGGTAACATCAAAACAAGCCCGGTATTTACTTAAATTTCCTTTTAAGGAATCTTGCTCATGAAACGCCGGATATTTACCAGCTTTATGTGGAGCCTTTCTTTTTAAATTAAGTCCAATGATAGAGCAGGAGCTGATTGTAGCGCTTATTAAAATAAAAGCGAAAAATTGGATCGTATTCAGTTTTAACATGCGATAAAATTATTTTTTAAGGAGTAATTTGCTCCATTTATTCCAAAATGAATTTACATCTTCGGATATATTAAAAACCAATAACATAGGCACTAAAAGGCCTAAACAAAAGATGCTTTTTAAGATGGAATTTAGGATTAAATGATTGGTAAAATGAATATTTGATACGATGAAATAAGCTCCCAAAAAAATAAGGAGGCAATACAAAGACTTGATAGTAAATGGTTCGAGCTTGTATTTTACTTTTATATATAGATACCGAAAGCCATTAAAGGCAGTAAAGGCAATTAAGTTAGAAAAGGCAGAGCCCATGATGCCAAATTTTTTAATTAAAAAATAATTGGCCGGAATGGAAATGGCTAATAATCCAACATGCGTTAAAAAATAGATCTTCCACGAGTTTGAAGTAAATAAAATCTCGCTATTTACGCTGGTAAATAAGTCAATCATAACCGACATTGACAATATTAAAACAATATATTTTCCTTCTTCAAAGCCTTTTGGTAAAAATCCAAAAATTGTATCAATGTTTAGCCACAATAAAGTGAATACAAGCCCGGTAATAATCATTAAATTAATAGACGAGCGTTTATATATTTTATCAATCATATTTAAATCTTTTTCTCTCCAGGCTTTAGAAATAAGGGGAGTAACAATGCCTACAATAGCTCTTTGGGGGGCTTTTAATATGGTTGCGATAAAAGTGGCCATGGTAAAAACGGCGGTACTTCCTAGTCCGGAGATGCCCGCAATCATAAAGGTGTCCATGTTTTCGGCTAAAATGGCTATTACAGTGCCGCCATACATAAATAAACCATAATTCATCATTTTACCTTTTAGGCGCCGGGTGAGGTTGCTAATTTTAATTTTAAAATGAAAATGATTTAAGCGATAGATATATAAAAACATGATGCCAGACGCTACAAAATAGTAGCTGCTAAAAACAATCATAAACCATTTAAAATTGAAAAGATTTAAAGCATATAATATAATAGCAATGGTTATAAAAATGCGATAGCCTAACTCCCTTAAAATACTTGGTAATACGCCTTTTATGAGGTTTTGAGCATAGGCTTCAAAAACATAAAAAATCATGATAGAAAATCCCGCAGGATAAATCAGGTAAAAATAATCAATAAACAAAGGCGATTTTTTGGAATATGCTTCAAATAATTGGCCTTTAAATAGCAAAGAAAGGACCACAATGAGAATAAATCCAAGAATAGGAAAAAGAAAGGATAAAAATAAAAAATCGTTATTTTCTCTTTTTAAATGGGCCTTATAAAATGGGAAAAATTTAAGCATAATTCGGTTTACACCAAAAAAGGATAAGCTGGAAATAGTAGCTCCGGCAGCAAATAAAACGCGGGTTAGGCCAATTTGTTCGAGCGAGAAAAATTTGGGAAATAAAAACATGACATTTATTCCGCCCACCAAAAACCCTAAATAGATAAATATTGACGATTGTAAACTCTGTTTTTTAACGACTCCCATTAAATTGCTTTAGCTTTGAAAGCCAAAGATATTCATTCGAATTGAAAATATGTAGCTTCTTGTAAAGGAAAACTTTGCTGGTGGGGTTGCGGCTACCCGAAGGGCAGGGTTTTTAATGCAAAACCAATGTTAAATTAACCATAAAACTGCCTTTGGAACACGAAAAATCGCCTATTGCAAATGTGCTGTTAGTGGTATTATTTTTATTCAACTATTTTAATAATAACATTTCCTGTTTTTTGTCCCGATTCAACGTATTTATAGGCTTCCACAATTTGGTCTAACCTATAGAATTTGTCAATTACAGGCTTGTATTCTCCTTTTTCAACAAGTTCTTTCAAAAATATTACATCTTGTTTAGTGATGGCCGGAATTGGAAATAAAAGTCTTTTCCCACCCCAAAGCGGTGTGGTCAATGCAAAAAGTAGATTCTCTCCGTTTTTCCCTAATTCGGTTGAAATGTAAATTCCTTTTTCGGTTAACAAAGGCTTGCATTGTCCAAATGAGCTTTTTCCAACTGCATCAAAAATAAAATCAAACTTATCTTCTGTCTTTGTAAAATCCTGTGTCTGATAATCAATAACGGTATCTGCACCGAGAGATTTTAACAAACCTACGTTTTTTGTATTACCCACTGCTGTTACTATTGCTCCAAAATGTTTTAATAATTGCACAGCCGCAGAACCAATGGCTCCCGTTGCTCCGTAAACTAAAACATTTTGTCCGCGTTTAACTTTTGCTGCTCTTATATCCACTAAGGCATAATGTGCCCCTTCAGCAAGTGGTGCCGCTTCATCAAAGGTTAAATTGTCCGGCATGTTTATAACTGCATCAGTTTCGGCAATTGTTAAATACTCTCCGTGTCCACCACAGGTTTTATCATTAAATCCAAAAACTTTATCGCCTTTCTTAAATGTAGTTACATGCTGCCCAATTTCTTCAATTATACCCGCAAACTCACACCCCAGTATTTGATGTTTTGGGCGTAACAGTCCAGTCCAAAATCGTGAAATAAAATACTCGGCACTACGAAAACCCGCATCAGTCCGGTTTACCGTTGACGAATAAACCTTAACCAATACTTCATTGTCTTTCGGTAAAGGTTTGGGAACTGTCATTAATTTGGCAACTTCTGGTGGCCCATATTTTGAATATACAATTGCTCTCATTTTCTAAATATTCTGTTGATTTTGGGTTATGTCCTCTGTAATTGAATTCAAATTCAGCTTAAACTTATCGTTATTAAAGGAAAAAAAGTACAAACAACGAAAAGATTAGTATTAAGATTCTTGGATTCATTTTTATAATTTTGCCCAACATTCAATAACCACAACCGTTTGCGGCTATTTTTTATATAACAATGTTACTAAAAATATTTGATTTTATTACCCGGTTTATCAAGGAATGAAAGCTCAATTTTGTATTTTTAGGTTTTATAAATACTTTGAACGATTTTAAAGACATATTTCAATCTTTTTCCTGGGAGCAGGTGACCGAAAGTATTTATCAAAAAACAAGAGGGGATGTAGAGCGGGCCATCCACTCAAAAAAACGTACCCTCGAAGATTTTAAGGCATTGATTTCTCCGGCCGCAGAGCCTTATTTAGAACAAATAGCTCAATTGAGTAAAGCGACAACACAAAAGCGTTTCGGAAAAACCATTCAGTTATATGCGCCCTTGTATTTATCGAACGAATGCCAAAATATTTGTACCTATTGCGGATTTAGTTTACATGTAAAAATTCCCCGTAAAACCTTAACAGATATAGAAATACTTAAAGAAGCTGAAATACTCAAAAGCAGAGGGTTTGATCATGTTTTATTAGTCACCGGGGAGGCTAATCAAACGGTGGGAGTTCCGTATTTAAAAAATGCCATTCATCTCTTAAAAAATCATTTTTCCTATATTTCTATAGAAGTACAACCTTTGGAACAAAACGAATACGAAGAATTAAGGAAAGAAGGTTTGCAATCGGTTTTAGTGTATCAAGAAACCTATCACCGGGAAGATTATAAAAAACATCATCCCAAAGGGAAAAAATCGAATTTTGAATACCGTTTAAACACCCCTGACCGACTAGGCAAAGCTGAAATTCATAAAATGGGATTAGGTGTTTTAATAGGCCTTGAAGATTGGCGCGCCGATTCGTTTTTCACTGCTTTACATCTTCAATACCTCGAGAAAAAATATTGGAAAACCAAATATTCCATTTCTTTTCCGCGGTTAAGACCCAATGAAGGGGGGCTGATTTTAAAATCGGATATTACGGACCGGCAATTGGTGCAATTAATATGCGCCTATCGCTTATTGAACGAGGAAGTCGAGTTATCGATGTCGACACGCGAATCAGAAAAATTCCGGAATCACATTATTGAATTGGGAATAACTTCCATTAGTGCCGATTCTAAGACAGATCCGGGTGGATATGCCAATCCAAATACGCACTTAGAACAATTTGAAATTAATGATACCCGAACTACGCAAGAGTTTGTTGAAGTGATCCGCTCAAAAGGCTATCAAGCAGTGTTTAAAGATTGGGATCAGGTGTTGGTTTAATATTACCAGATAAATAGCAAGTTTAAATTCCGCAGGGCTCCTTTGGAGTGGTTTTTTTAACCTACCTTAAACCGATTGAAAAACAAAGAAAAAATCATTGTTTGATCTAAAAAAGAATGAAAAAGAAAAAGAAGAAGTCGATTTTAATGATTAACGTATACACTTGACGTGAATACATTGTCACTTCGAGTGCCGAGTTTCCGAGGCGTATCGAGAAGTGATTTTTAATGCGTTCAGTATGTGTGTGTGTTTTACCACGGAGACACTAAGAACACACAGAAACACTAAGCTTAGTGACTCTAAGTGGCCTTAGTGCCTTAGTGGTTTATCTTAACCTACCTTAAAAACATAAATTAAACTGCTGGCTTTGTCTTTTACAAAAAGAGATTTAAAATAAAACCAGCCCCCTAAAACAATTCCTTTTACCAAAGCCAGTTTGCTTCCTTTATGTTTTTCTGAAAGCATAGAAACATAAAAGCTATCAAACATCATTCTTTGTTTATCAACCAGTTTACAATTAAACTCTTTCATCATAAAAGCCTCTAATACTGCCGGCTTAAAATGCCATAAATGGCGGGGAACATCTAATGCAGCCCAGTTTTCTCGATAAAAATC
>CAYOHR010000018.1:0-52317 GCA_964403835.1 uncultured Flavobacteriales bacterium | reverse complement strand
TTGCCTAAAATAACATCGCATGTCTGCTCAAAACGAAGAAAAATTAAAAAAAATAATATCGCACGCCAAAGAATATGGTTTTGTTTTTCAATCGAGTGAAATTTACGACGGACTAAGCGCCGTATACGATTACGGTCAATTGGGCTCCGAATTAAAAAATAACATCAAAAAATACTGGTGGGCCAGCATGGTGCAAATGCATCAAAACATTGTGGGGATTGATGCCGCTATTTTTATGCATCCTACGACCTGGAAAGCATCCGGACACGTAGATGCCTTCAGTGACCCCTTAATTGATAATAAAGACTCTAAAAAACGATATAGAGCGGATGTGTTGATTGAAGATCACATGGCTAAAATTCAAGCCAAGATTGATAAAGAGGTCGAAAAAGCAGCCCAACGGTTTGAAAATTTTGATAAAGCCATGTTTTTATCCACCAATGGCCGCGTGGTTGAGTATCAGCAAAAAATAACCGATATTGAAAACCGCTTTAAAGGATTTTTGGAAGCCGAAGACATGGAAGGCTTGAAAAACCTCATCATTGAACTGGAAATTGCCTGTCCGGTATCTGGTTCTCGCAACTGGACCGATGTTCGCCAATTTAACCTGATGTTTAGCACCGAAATGGGCGCCGTGGCAGATGATTCGAACAAAATATATTTACGTCCCGAAACGGCACAAGGTATTTTTGTGAACTTTTTAAATGTGTACAAAACCGGCCGAATGAAAATTCCGTTTGGCATTGCACAAATCGGGAAAGCCTTTCGGAATGAGATTGTAGCGCGCCAGTTTATTTTCAGAATGCGCGAGTTTGAGCAAATGGAAATGCAATTTTTTGTAAAACCCGGCGAAGAAATGAAATGGTACGAACACTGGAAAGAAAAGCGCTTAAACTGGCATTTGGCTTTGGGTTTTGATAGAGCAAGATATCGCTTTCACGATCACTTAAAACTGGCACATTACGCCAATGCCGCCTGTGATATTGAGTTTGATTTCCCCATGGGTTTTAAAGAAATGGAAGGCATCCATTCCCGAACCGATTTTGATTTGAAAAGCCATGAAAAATTCAGTGGTAAAAAATTACAGTATTTTGATCCGGAAGATAATACCAGCTATGTCCCTTATGTAATTGAGACTTCCATTGGTTTGGACCGAACTTTTTTAGCTATTTTATCAGAATCTTTTGTGGAAGAAAAATTGGAAGATGGCTCTGACCGGGTGGTTTTGAGAATACCTCCTTTTTTATCGCCTGTAAAAGTGGCTATTTTGCCTTTGGTTAAAAAAGACGGATTACCCGAAAAAGCGGAAGAAATTATCCATAATTTACAGTTTGATTTTCAATGCCAGTATGACGAAAAAGACTCGATTGGCAAGCGTTACCGAAGACAAGATGCCATTGGAACTCCTTTTTGTGTAACCATTGATCATCAAACTTTAGAAGACAATACGGTTACTATCCGCCACCGGGATTCTATGCAACAAGAAAGAATAAATGTGGCTGCTATTAAACAAATTTTGAGTGTTTCGGTTGATATTTCGAGCGCTTTGAAAAAAGTTTAATGCCCGGTTTCTTTTACTAATTTTTTACCTAAAAAATTAACTGTAAAAACAGCTATTAACACCACTGTAATAGAGCTGGTTGGCATTAAAATAGCGGCAACCAATGGAGATAATTGCCCGGTAAAAGCAAAATAAAATCCCACCACATTGTATAAAAAAGAGAGTATAAAGCTAATCCACAACCCCTTCATTACGCGTTTGCTAAACTTTAAAACATGGGGTAAATACGCCAATTTATCCGCTTCGGCAATAACATCACAGGCAGGAGAAAAATAATACACATTATCCGAAACACTCATGCCTACATCTGCCGCTTTTAAAGCTCCGGCATCATTTAATCCATCTCCAACCATAAATACTACTTCATTTTGTTCTTTAAGGTTTTCTACAAACGCTAATTTATCTTCTGGTGTATTCTGAAAATGCATGTTTTTATCATCAAACCAGGTATTTAAAAATCCCTTTTCTGTGGCGTGATCGCCCGAGAGCAAATCAATTTTGTACATCGATTTTAAATCGTGAATAGCCTTTAATAAATTTTGCCGGTATTTTTTTTGAATGGTATAATATCCCTTGTAAACGCCATCTATCATTACATAAACTTTAGATACATGGCCAGATTCACTTTTTAGGCCCAAAAAAGGGGCCGACCCTATTTTAATTTCTTTTGATTGGCAAGAAGCAACCATTCCTTTTCCTGCAAATTCTTGATACGAATCTAAAGTAACCGCATTTGCATACAAAAACCCAGATAAGCTTTGGCTTAAGGGATGTAAGGAATGTTTAACGACTGATTTTAAAAGTATTTCTTCTTCTTCGGTAAGGGGTTCCCCAAAAAATTCAATGGCATTGGAATTTGAAACCGAAAGGGTTCCTGTTTTATCAAATACCAAATGATTCACTTTTGATATTTTCTCAATTATATTTGGATTTTTCACATAAAAACCCAATTTGGAAAGCCAGCGGGCAGCATTTGACAAACCAAAAGGCATGGCTAAAGCAATGGCACAGGGACAAGCAACCAACAACACCGAAATGGGGGCCCACACGGCAATGGATGGATTTTTTATTTGCCAAAAAACAAAGGTAAATGCGGTTACTAAAAGCGTAACTATGGTAAAGCGTTTGCCAATAATATCCAACGTTTTGGAGATGGATTTTTTATCTTCTTTTTGAAAAACCTCTTTATTCCACAATTGCGTTAAATGGCTGGCAGAAACAGGTTTTACCACCTTTAAATAAATAGTCGTTCCTATATGGCGGCCACCGGCATAAATTAAGTTATTCATGCTTACTTTTTCTAAGTTTGATTCGCCCGAAACAAAGCTGTAATCGATGTTGGCAAAATCACTCAATAAAATAGAATCGCAAGGAATAATTTCCTGGTTGTGAATGGCTATTATTTCATCTTTTTGCAAATAATTAGCTAATACGGTTTCTTCTTTTCCTTTATTATTTAAGCGTTTCACCGCAAGTGGAAAATACGATTGATAATTGTTTTCGAAACTTAATTTATTATATGTTTTGCGCTGAAACCATTGCCCAATCAACAGAAAAAACACCAAACCTGTTAACGAATCAAAATAACCAACCCCGGTTCCGCTTAATACTTCGTAAGCGCTTCTAAAAAAGACCATCCCCGTTCCTAAAGCAATGGGAACATCCATGTTAATGGTTTTATATTTTAAGGACTGAAAAGCAGAAATAAAATAATTGCTGGCCCCATAAAAGAACACGGGCAAGGACAAAATTAAATTGAAATAGGAAAACCACTTTTGAAATTGACTCCCCTCATAAAAACGATCCCCAAAATACTCCGGAAAGCTAAATAACATAATGTTTCCGGCACAAAATCCGGTTACACCTATTTTGTAAATAAGCGAATGATCCGTTTTTTGATTTTCTTTAGTTTTGGGAGTGTTTAAATTAATTAAAGGCTCATATCCTAAGGATGCCAATTGCTCCACCACTGTTTTTAAACTGCTTGTATTTTTAAACGATATATATAACTCCTTACGCACAAACTGCACACGCGATTCGGTAATATCTGGATTAATGACGTATAAATTCTCGAGCAGCCAAATACAAGAGCTACAGTGAATTTGAGGAACATAAAAGGTGATTTTAGAGATAGAAGAATCACGAAAACTTAATAATTCATTCTGAACGGCCACATCATCTAAGTAATCGAAGCGTTGGCCGGATAAGGATCCAATTTTATTCCCGGGATGATTTTGTTGTGTGTAATATTGACACAAATTATGCTTATTCAGCAATTCATATACTTGCTTACAACCATGGCAACAAAAAAAATGATCATCAAAAAGAACCGAAGTTCTCTCATCGTTTTTTTCTCCACAATGAAAACAAATGGTTTCTGTTTTTATTTTTTGAACCGTTTCGATTATTTTTTTCAACTAATTTCTTCAAATAGATTGAAATTAGAAATGAAATTGATCAACCACCCAACATGATACTTATCAGGAAAGTGCGGAACTTCTTTCAAGAAACATTTCTGGATCATGTCATCCAGAGCGCCGAAGAAGCGAAGGATCTATTAAAATTTTTATTATTTAATACTCGGATTAATTGCTGCGCCAGGAGTGAAAAATAGCAAAATAGCCTAATCCTTCAGGCAACGAACCGACAGGCCAAGACCTCTATTGTCGCTGCCTTTGTCCACGTAGTCATTGTTGTAATTAAGGATGACAAGCCAGGTATTGAATGTATGACTTCTAGTAGCACTCCACCAACTTGCGTAGTAGTCAACATTGAAGAAATTACCATTATTGAAACGGAGACCGCCCGGAAGACCTGAAAAACCACTTTCATTTGTGCCATTCCCTTCTTTTAGCCAACCTTCGGTACTTTTAAGCTTTTTGCCTGCTATGTCTTCGCCTCCTAAATAAGATACTAAACTATCCCATTCTGCTTTTGCAGGCACATGAAAACCTTTGAGAGCTAGGCCGCGGACATCACTTACTGCATACCAATTGTATAATTTACCATATTTTTGGCCATATTCAGACAAATTAGCTTGATTACACCAAGCGGGTTTACCTTCTTTTGATGCTTTTTCCCAAGCTTCGTTGGTTTTAGCTTCGGGTATGGTATCGCCGTTTTGAAAAGTGACCACATCCAGGTTTTTGGTCATCCATTCTTGCGTGCCTATTTTAACAGTTGTATGCTGTTGAGCTTGTGTGTTTAATAAACTTAGGCTTACTAAAATAGTGAGTAAAATTTGTTTCATATTTTTAAAGTTAATAAAGTTATTTTTTTTGAAAAACACAAGGTTTTCAAGAAAAGTGCCCTTTTCTGTTGAATATACTACATAAAAAAATTCATCCTAAAAAGCTTGAAAATTACTAGTTCTGTTTTTTAGGTTTTTTAGTTGGTATTTTTTTATTAGATTGGCTTTCATTCAATATTTTTTTAGCATTTATAGCTGTTACTACTTTCTTGCCTGTTTTTGCTTCTAATTCCTTTAAAGCAACCTTAGCCACATTACCACCTTGCTTAGCTACTTTTTTACTTTCTTCAAAGGTTTCTGGATTTACCGCCGTTGAAATATCTTTGGTAGATGCTTCTGCAAGCATATTTAAAATTAATTCAGTATTGGTCATGTTATCCCTCAGGTTTTCTTTTTTCAATCCTTTCAGAATCTTATATTCCTTGGTAGTTTTACCTGCCCAGGCTTTGGTAATAATATCTGTAAGGGTTGCAAATTGCTCACCTTCTTTTAAACCCCTCTTTTTCCATTCGTCGGTTAATTCTTTTCGTATTTCAATGCTTTTAAGGCGTTGGTTAATCCAGTTTTCAGAATACCCTAATTGTAAATACTGTTCCAAAGCTCTATCAATAGTCAGTTCAGGGTCTTGCATTTCATCTAGGCGTTCGGCTGCTACTTGAGCCAACCAAAGCTTAAAGGGTTCAGCTTTTGGCGATGGAATAGATTGAATAAGCCTAAAAAGTTGTTCAGTATCAGCCACATCTGTTTTATATAATTTTCCATCAGCGGATTGCATTTTCAGTTGACTACAATTTGTAGCCAACTGACTCCCTTCTTTTTTAAGTCGGGTTTTTAGTACACTCCAATATTTACGAGGATTAGGGCTGTTTGTTAAAACTGCTACTACATCTACAATAGAAAAATGCCATTTCTCTTCTTCTTCGTTCCATAAAGACCGAACTTCTTTTT
This sequence comes from uncultured Flavobacteriales bacterium, assembly GCA_964403835.1. Lineage (GTDB taxonomy): Bacteria > Bacteroidota > Bacteroidia > Flavobacteriales_G > JALEGO01 > CAYOHR01. Next base: position 46,558 of record CAYOHR010000018.1, on the reverse strand, counting down.
GCTCAAATAACTTAATTGCGCCGTCTTTAGTCATATCAGTGTTTTTAATATTTCGTTAATGTTTCCATCCTAAAAGCCAGGTATATGCTAAAAATGGCAATTATTTAATACTCGGATCCAATTGCTGCGCCAACGCCTTATACTTTAGGCTTAAATCTTCTTTGCCCAAATCGTGATAAACCAGGCACATATTCATTAAAACCTGTACATTTTTGGGATCCAACTCGTATGATTTTTGCAAAAACTCTAATGCTTTTGCATAGTCTCTCGTAATAGCATGTGCCACTCCTAATTGTTGCAAAATATTTTTATCATTAGGAGACAATTCATAGGCTTTTAATAAATATTTTTTAGACATATTTAAATCGCCCATATCCTTGCCATACAGCTCTCCCAGCATAGAGAATCCCTTGGCTTCATTCGGATGGTATTTTACCATGATCTCTAAATAGCGCGCCTCTTCTTTAAATTTTTTGTCTTTATTTAAAATGGGAGCAATAATATAAATGGCATTATCCACATCCCGAAAATTCGGATCTTGAGCTAAGGCACTTTCGTAAGCAGCAGCGCTTTCTGCATATTTACCGGCATCGTAATACGCATGGCCGAGCAAAGTCTTGCTTTGAATATAGGTTGGATAAATCCGTAAAGACCTTTGTAAACAAGAAATTGATTTTTCTAATAGGGCTGCTTTTTTTGCAGGATTGTTTTCTTTTTTTGCTAACTCCCAAAACCCACCGCCGGCAGCCATGTTCACTTTTGAGCTGTTTTTAGAAGTTTCATAGTCGGCAATAGCCAGGATTTCATCGGTTTCCCAGGCTTTATTGCGCGAAATGGTTTTGACAGAAAATCCGCATACAATGAGTAGAAAAATAGCCTTTTTCAAGGTTGAAATATGATTAGAAATAAAATACGCCAAAGCAATGGCAAAACCCAAAGAAGGTGCATACATGAAACGCTCATTCATAAAGGCACCTATCTCAAAAAATAAATTTGAAAACAAAATAAATGCCCCTAAGAAAAACAGAATGGCATATCCATAAACGTTTACTTTATTCTCTCTTTTAAAAAGGGACATAATCCCGTACGCCGTAATTCCTAAATAAATGGCCAGCGATAATAAAACATATCCATTGTTAAAATTTAAGTAGGGATATGGATCGCCCCATTGGTAATCGTTGGTAGTAAGCGGGTGCCAGGGATAATAGTCGTGCGTTAAAGGATGGGGAAAAACCAATAATTTTAAATAAATCAACATGGTAAATAAAATGGTAGCTAATTTTTGCCCTCCCTTGGCATACATAAATGGAGTATTCATCAATTGTTCAACCACTTTTCCCTTCACCAAATCGCCCAAAACCACACTCCGGATGCCATAATAAAAGCCAAAACAAACCAAGAGGGTTAAGGAAGCAAAGAGGATTTTATCTATCCCTGCTTGTTTTCGGAAAAAGTAAAGACTTAAAGGCACAATACCAATAAACGGAACGACTGATTCTTTAGCTAACAGGGCCAGGAAGAAGCTCACAAAGGCCAATCCCAAATAATATTTTTTTTGTTTGTCGATGTATAAAAAACTAAAATATACAGCGCACAGAGCGCCCATAAAAGAAACAATTTCGTCAAAACTCTTAATATTGGCCACCACCTCAGTATGTAAGGGATGCGCAATAAAAATAGCCGTTGCCACAAACGGGAGACTAAAATACCAGTCTTTTGAAGGCTTGGTTTTAAACATCAAAAGCAAGAGGGAATACAGTAAAAGAGCTGTTAATCCGTAAAAAAGGGCATTTGAAAAATGCAAAATATGTGCTACCGTGTCGGCTTTTCGTTGAATTTCTTCGGGGGAAGTGTTAGGCTCAGGGCCAAAAAACTCCCATATTACCGCAAAATAAGCCAGTGTTAAGGGACGATAACGGCCCCCTTCTACTAAATTCTTTTGTTTCCCAAAAAATCCAACAAACGAGTCGTTTTTAAAAATATCATCAATTCCGTCGGTCCCTTGTTTGGTAAAATTATTAAACGTGATTACTATTTTATCATCTAAAGCGTACTCATACGAAAGGGTATTGGCATATAATAAAAAACCAAAGAAAAAGAGGATATATTTTGGGAGGTGTAGGGCGCTTTTTGCATTTGCTGGTTTGCTCTCCACAATGGCTTTATGCGACGTATTTTTCTTCATACTCAAAAATAAAATTCAAAGTTAGCAGAATTGCAATACATTCATCCATTTTAAGCATCAAAATGAGCTTATATGGTCTCTAAAAAAACAATATATTTGAAGTCAATCCATGAAAAAATTAATTCATAAAAACACCTTTGTTTTTGCTGTATTTGTCCTGTTTTGCTGCCTGTTATACGGGCAAGTGATAAACCAGGCGTATTTTTTTATTGATGAATCGGAATACATCAAAATTAAAAATCCTGAACTGCCTTATTTTAATCATTACGAAGAAAAAAGCGCTGATTTTGGCACATTTTTAGGTTTCCAGGAAAAATATATAAACCACGGCCGGTTTAAAGTTGTGGGAGTGGGTTTACAATGGATTTGGGCGCATTTTTTTGGTCATTCGCCGCTTGTATTAAAAACAAGTGTTTTATTGGTAACTATTTTCTCTTGTTTTTTGTTTTTCCTGTTCTTGAAAAACTTGCGAATTAATCAATCCCTAAGCGTTTTAGCGGGATTATTATTAATGAGTGGATATTACTCCGAAATCTGGTTCCGCGTTGGGCCCTACGAGGCTATTGGGTTTCTTTTTTTAATCAGCGCCTTGTATTTATACCAGCAAAGTTTGATAGAAAAAAATACCTCCTTTTTGTATGGAAGTTATTTCTTTTTGTTTCTCTCCATGCATTGCAAAGAAAGTTATTGGATCCTATTACCCGCCATTTTTATCGCATTTGTAGGATTAAACCAATTTTATCATCAAACCTCTTTTACAGAAGCATTTCAAACGATGAAAAAAACCGGTTTTGTGTTTATGGCCTTCTTTTTATCCTTTGCCATTGGTTTAATATGGGTGTACCAAACAGCGCCTCGTTTATACGGTTTTCAAGAAAACGATCAGGTTTTTCCGGTCCTAAAAAATAATATACTCAGTTTGTTGGGGAATTATTATTTACTCATTCCTTGCTTATTTGCCTTTGCTTTAAAACCCAAATACCGTATTTATTTTTTAATGCTTTTTGTGCTTTGGTATGCAGGACAATTATTTATTAACCTGCACAACTGGATTAATCCCAGTACCCGGTACTTATTCCCTGCGCAGGGTTTATTGCTTTTTCTGTCCATTTTAGGGACCCATTCCCTTTTAAATCAATACAAATGGGCAAAAGCCCTCAGTTTTTCTTTTTTTATTTTGATATTACTGGTTCAAAGTAAAAATTCTTTTTCAAATGCATCGTCGTATGCGGCCCGCAGCAAATTATGGACAAGCGCTTGTGAAGTTATTTCAAAAGAAAATCCGGAAACGGTTACCCTCATTACAGAGCCCTATAGTGGCAATGAACCCATGGATGCCACTCGTATTTTATTGAGTTATTTCAATTACAATCAAAAAGTAAGCTACGAATATATTTTACCCAAAAAAATCTCCTCTGCGAACGAAAAAACAGGGGAATACTTTGTGAAGTTAAAACAATCAGAAACCCTGGAAACCAAGGTAAAAAACCTAAATACTCCACAAAAAACCTATGCGTGCATCTATTTTTTACATCCATCCGAAGATATCCGCTTAAATCCTTTATCCATCGATACCAACCAGTATAAAGTTGTTTCTTTAGAACAAGAATATTTTCAATTCTCGTGGAAAAATATGCTTCGTTTAGATGTCAAACAAAAATTGCATAATCTTGTTTTGATAAAAAAAGAGTAGTAATAGGATAATTGAAGACCTGGCATTCTTCCTTTTTTGCCACAAAATATTCTTTATTTTGTGCGGTTGGCTAGGCAAAGCATCCCCGAAGCGACTGAAAGGAGCGGCTTGGGATGCGCGAAAAAAAGAAAGAATGAATTTTGTAAAAAAAGGAAGTAAGCCTTGATTTTTTGTTTCTTTTTCATCTAAGGAAAAAGAAAAATATCCTTTTAACTAAAAAACTATTAAAAATAAAACACTTTATGACTTCGCTAGCTTACTCTTTCTATAACCATATATAAAATAAACAATCAACCCTATTACCAACCAGGCAAAAAACCACTGCCAGTTAGAAACCGCCATTCCCGTTAATAAATAACAACACGAGAGCAATCCCAAAACCGGAATTAAGGAGAAATTCTTAAGAAACGAGAAAATAGCCATAATCACGCATAAACCAAAGAATATAAGCATAGGTAAGTTCGTTGCCAGGGTATCTGCATTTAAAACGAACAAATCGTTTAAATACGCTGCTTGATACATCCCCAACAAAACAAAGGTGAGGATGATTAATGCAGGCACAATATACTTTCCGTTGATATACGGAAGTCTGAATCTACCAGCCACTTTGGCATCGGTATTGGGAGGGAGCATTAAAACACCTCCACAAACCAGAACAAAAGCAAAAAGAGTCCCAATACTTGTAAAATCGAGCACAAAATTTTCATCGGTAAAAAGGATGGGGATGCCTACCACTAAACCAGTGACAATAGTTGAAAAACCGGGAGTTTTATATTTTGGATGAATAGAAGCAAATTTTTTAGGCAACAAACCATCCCGACTCATACTCATCCAGATTCGGGGTTGACCCATCTGAAAAACCAACATAACGCTGGTCATGGCTACTACTGCGGTAATAGAGACCAAAAACAACATCCATTTGACCCCGCGTATTTTAAAAACCTCTGCTAAAGGATCGCTCACGTTGAGTTGAGAGTATGAAACCATGCCTGTTAAAACCAGGGCCAAAACAATATAAATAACCGTGCAAATAACCAGCGAATATATCATGCCTCTGGGTAAATCGCGTTGCGGATCCTTACATTCTTCCGAAAGGGTAGAAACAGCATCAAAACCAATAAATGCAAAGAAAACAGCGGCTACCCCTGCCATTACTCCCTTAAATTGATTGGGCATAAAGGGAGTCCAGTTATCTATATCAATATAAAAAGCCCCGACCGCAATAACCAACACAATAATGGCCAATTTGGCAATAACCATAGCATTGCTGGCATTTTTCGATTCTTTCACCCCAACATAAACCAGAGCTGTAATACAGGCATTCATAACAATAGCGGGTAAATCTAAAATAATGCGTAAACCGCCTATTTGCGGAGCGTTTGTCCATGCAATGAGTCCTTCCCCTGCTTTTTGATCGATGAAGGCCTGGCGAGAGGACTTATAGTTCGTAGTGAGCCATTCGGGTATATGCATACCCATTCCATCTAATAAATTGGTGAAATACCCGCTCCACGAAAAAGCCACATAAATATTCCCAATACAATATTCCATTAACAGAGCCCAACCTATAATCCAGGCGAAAATCTCACCAAAAGAAACATAGGCATAGGTGTACGCACTGCCCGAGACAGGCACACGCGAAGCAAATTCGGCGTAACATAAGGCGGTAAAGCCGCAGGCGATGCCACAAATGATAAATAGAAAAATAACGCCGGGTCCGCCGCTAAAACAAGCGGTACCCATGCTGCTAAAGCTCCCCGCGCCAATAATGGCCGCAATTCCAAAAAAAGTGAGGTCTTTTACTTTTAAAACTTTGTGTAAACCGGAGTGTTCTGCATGTGCATCTACTTCTCCCATCAATTTTGTAGCAGATTTTTTTCGAAAAAGAGAAGATAAACCCATGAAATTAGTTTTGGGCAAACTTAATAAAAAATGAGACTGATTTTAACAATTTAAGAATGAAAGCTTGAGGAAGATCTAAGTACTGCAAAAAATAGATCAGAAGGCTAATCCGCCAGCACAATAATTCTATTGCTTTTTACTTCAACCACACCCCCATTAATTTCAAATTGAAGTTCTTGGTTAGCCTGATCCGTTAATGAAACATTGCCCTTGCCTAAAGCAGAAATTAAAGGCGCGTGATCTTTTAAAACGCCAAATAAGCCATCAACGCCCGGTAATTGAACATAATTCACTTCTCCGCTGTAAATGTTTTTATCTGGTGAAATAATTTCTAAGTGCATGTTATAGTATTTAATGCTTGTAATTTAAAAGACACACCCCTAACCCCTCTCAAGAGGGGAATTCCCTTCTAATAAATCTCTTAAATTACAAACGTATTATTTTTTTGTTGCTTCTGTCATCATTTTTTTACCTTTCTCAATGGCTTCTTCAATAGTACCCACTAAGTTGAAAGCAGCTTCCGGATATTCATCCACTTTACCATCTAAAATCATATTAAAACCTTTAATGGTATCTTCAATACCAACAAAAACTCCTTTTAAACCGGTAAATTGCTCCGCTACGTGGAAAGGTTGAGATAAGAAACGCTGTACCCTTCTAGCTCTGGAAACCACTAATTTATCTTCTTCAGATAATTCATCCATCCCTAAAATGGCAATAATATCTTGCAATTCTTTATATCGCTGTAAGGTTTCTTTTACGCGTTGCGCTGTGTTGTAATGTAAGTCTCCAACAATTTCTGGCGTTAAAATACGAGAAGTAGAATCTAAAGGATCAACCGCTGGGTAAATACCTAACTCAGCAATTTTTCTTGATAATACGGTAGTCGCATCTAAGTGAGAGAACGTAGTAGCCGGAGCCGGATCTGTTAAGTCATCTGCAGGTACATATACCGCTTGTACTGAAGTAATAGAACCTCTTTTAGTTGAGGTAATACGCTCTTGCATAGCTCCCATTTCCGTAGCTAAGGTAGGCTGATAACCCACCGCAGAAGGCATCCTTCCTAAAAGGGCCGATACTTCTGAACCTGCTTGTGTAAAACGGAAAATGTTATCAATAAAGAATAAGATATCCCGACCGCCTGATTTTTCGTCTCCATCTCTGAAATATTCAGCCATGGTTAAACCTGATAAAGCCACACGAGCTCTGGCACCTGGAGGTTCGTTCATTTGTCCGAATACGAACGTTGCTTTTGATTCTTTTAATTTTTCAACATCAACTTTCGATAAATCCCAACCACCTTCTTCCAAAGAATGTAAAAATTCGTCGCCATATTTTACAATTCCTGATTCAATCATCTCTCTTAATAAGTCATTTCCTTCTCTGGTTCTTTCTCCAACACCGGCAAATACTGAATATCCATCGTATCCTTTGGCGATATTATTAATTAATTCCTGAATTAATACGGTTTTACCAACACCAGCACCACCAAACAAACCAATTTTACCCCCTTTTGCATAAGGCTCAATTAAGTCAATAACTTTAATACCGGTAAATAATATTTCTGATGCCGTTGTTAAATCTTCAAAACGTGGAGCATCTCTGTGAATAGCATATCCATTCTTTTTATCTACCTGCACAATACCATCAATGGCATCTCCAACTACATTAAACAAACGGCCTTTAATCGCATCACCAACGGGCATAATAATACCTGATCCTAATGCGGTTACTTCCATTCCTCTGCTTAATCCATCGGTAGAATCCATCGCAATAGCACGCACTGTATCTTCACCTACGTGTTTCTGGCACTCTAAAATAACTTTTTGTCCACCTTCTTTGGTAACTTCCAAAGCTTCCATTAAACTTGGCAATGCACCATTTTCAATATTAAAGCTTACATCCACAACGGGACCAATGATTTGTGATATTTTTCCTTTTGATAAAGACATGATTCGATGATTAAAATTTCTGTGCAAAATTACAGATATTTATCATGGAAAAAAATATGTGCGTAAATAATTTTTAATTTTGAATGAAAGAATCTCCATTGCAAATACATAAATCATTCTCAAACTATAATAAAATAAAGGGTTCTGTGGTTACCACGGGTACTTTTGATGGAGTTCATTTAGGGCATCAAAAAATTATAGAAGTGTTAACAGAAACCGCAAAAGCCGAAAATTTAACTTCTGTAGTGGTTACTTTTGATCCGCACCCCCGAACTATTATTTTTCCAAACGATGCAAGTATTAAACTGTTAAATACCTTAGATGAAAAGATCCGTATTTTTGAAAAATGTGGCATCGAACACCTTATTATACAACGGTTTGACCTCGATTTTTCTCATTTATCTTTTAAGCAGTATATCAAAGATTACCTGATTGAAAAATTAGATATGAAAAAATTAGTGGTCGGCTATGATCATCATTTCGGAAAAAACCGTGAAGGAAGCATCGAAAATATAAGGGAACTGGAACCCGAATACCATTTTTCAGCCATAGAAGTGCCTGCCCATGAAATTGATCAGGTACAAATTTCTTCTACAAAAATCCGGAATGCCCTTTTAGATGGCGATGTAACCCTTGCCAATAGCTATTTAGGCTATGCCTACGAAATAACCGGAAAAGTGATAAATGGGGATAAAATTGGCCGAACCCTGGGATACCCCACCGCCAATTTGCAACTAGAAGATCCCTTTAAATTAATTCCCGGGGATGGAGTTTATGCCGTAGAAGTAGTGATAAAAGGCAAAAAATACCAGGGAATGATGAGCATTGGGCCTCGTCCGACTTTTAATGATGTAAAACATACCTATGAGGTAAATATTTTTAACTTTGATCAGGACATCTACAATACTTCAATTTCTGTTCATTTTATAGAAAAAATACGAGGAATTGTGAAATTTAATGGCAAAGAGGCTCTAATTGAAGAGCTAAAGCAGGATAAAACAAAAACCCTGCGTATATTTAATAATGAGGCCTAATAATTGCAGCAACGCAATATGAAATATTTAAAAGCAGTTATTGTATTTATTGTATTCTTTCATGTTCAGGCAATGGGGCAGAACTTATCTTACATTGGCCTGGATACCATTACTATTTATGACAATTTAAAAGAAGCCCTCAAAAATCCGGATGAAGTATACGGTATTTCTCTTAAAAAAATGAAATTGAAGGAGTTACCTTCCGAATTATGGCAATTTAAAAACCTTTTATATCTAGATGCGAGCAAAAATCAAATTACCGAAATCCCAAAAAACATTACCGATTTTTCAAGCTTAAAGGTGTTGGATTTATCAAACAATGCCATTATAGCCATTCCGGAAGAGGTATATAAGCTAGAAAATTTACAATTTCTTCAGTTGGGGAAAAATAAAATTGAATATATTTCTACTTCTATCAAAACCCTTCAAAACTTGGTTTATCTCGATTTGTGGAGCAATGAATTTTATAATGTTCCGCCAGAAATTGGGGAATTAAAAGAATTAAAAAAACTCGATTTACGGTTAATTAACCTTTCTAACGAGAAACAAATGATTATAAAATCGTGGTTGCCCCATACCACCATTTACTTTTCGCAAGGTTGTAATTGCGATTAAGCTTAATTAAACCAATTCCTTGGCAATATTCCTGGCTTCCTGGTCTGTACCAACGTAATCATCATAGGTAGGAGAAGCAACGTAGCTTATTTTTTCGATGGTTTTTTCGATTAAAGCATTCATGCCTAAAAAAGAAATCTGGTCTTTTAAAAACGCATCCACCGCTACTTCATTGGCCGCATTTAAGGCGCAAGCGATATTTCCTTTTCTTTTCATGGCTTCAAAAGCCAATCCTAAATTTCTAAACACCTCTATATCAGGCGATTCAAAGGTTAAATTAGGGAATTTTGTAAAGTTGAATCGCTCAAAATCTGTTTTAAACCGGTTGGGGTATGAAAACGCATATAAAATAGGCAATTTCATATCGGGTAAGCCCATTTGCGCTTTTAAGCAACCATCTTCAAACTGAACCAAAGAATGAATGATAGATTGTGGATGAACCACCACTTCTATTTGTTCGGGCTTTAAATTAAATAACCACTTGGCTTCAATCACTTCTAGGCCTTTATTCATTAACGTGGCCGAATCGATAGTAATTTTAGCTCCCATGGTCCAATTGGGATGTTTTAAGGCTTGTTCTTTGGTTACCGCTTTTAACTGATCGATGGTTTTCCCCCGAAAAGGCCCCCCGGAAGCCGTTAAAATAATTTTCTCTATCTTATTGTGGAATTCTCCGGTTAAACACTGAAAAATAGCTGAATGCTCGGAATCGACCGGGTAAATATTAACCCCTTTTTCCTGCGCTAATTTGGTTATTAATTCGCCCGCGACCACCAATGTTTCTTTATTAGCTAAAGCAATTTGTTTTCCTGCCTTTATGGCAGAAATGGTTGGTTTTAAGCCCGCATACCCCACCATAGATGCCAGCACCACATCTATTTGTTGCATTTCAACCACCTGCGAAAGCGCTGCTTCACCAGCATACACTTTAATATCGTGCGACCATAAAGCTTCTTTTACCTTGGTATATTGAGTTTCATCCACAATAACCACAGAATTGGGTTGAAATTCGATGGCTTGCTGAATTAAAAGATCCGCATTAGAATTAGCCGTTAACACTTCGGCTGATAATTGATCGGGATATTGTTTAATAACTTCTAAAGCCTGGGTACCTATAGAGCCTGTAGAACCTAAAATGGCTATTTTTTTTGTTTCTTTCAATGAATCCTAATTTGTAAATAAAAAAGCCACGTTTTTGGGCGTGGCTCTTAAATATGATCTAGATTAAATTATCTTAAAATAATCGTTCTGGTTCGGTTTCCAATGGTTACAGTTGCCAAATCATCACAAGTTCCATCTCCATAATCAACTTTTCTTGTTCTCCCTCCTGCAACCACAATTTCCATGGTTCCCTGCACAAAATTTCGCCTGCAACCTACTGCCATTTTACGAACTAAAGGAGTAAGAATAGTTTTAGTGAAGTTTTTACCCTGCGCATTGGTACCGCTAGAGCTTCCGGTTACTTCATAAACATCATCTCCAATTAAAAGGGTATTATAACCTTGTGTCCAGGTTCGGGTTCGGGTTGATGTCCAAGTAATAGTACCGCCATTATTTGCTTTAATAATGGTTCCATTTACTTCAACAGTATAAGTGTAATTACCAATATTCGTTACTTTTTTAGTCCCCATAACCTGATTGTCATCCACAAAATAATTGTCGAAGGTATGGGTGATAACAGTTCCCTGATCACGGTATTTTCCGGTAAAAGTGATAATAATTTTACCTCTTCGGTTTCTTCCATCTACACAAGTACAGTTTGACGTTCCAAAATCGACGGTTACTGTTTTTAAACTGTTTGCGGTATCAACCGTTACGTTAGCACAAGGACCCGCTAAGGTTTCTTCTGTTCCGTCGGTTTTATAGGAGGTAACGGAACCGTTTTTAGCAGCTTCGTCGGCAATAGTTTTAACATCATCATAGGTAGATGAAGCATAGCTATCATCAGACAACGTGTTTTCATAAGATTCTGTTTCTTTTTTTCTGCATGAAGTGAAAAGAATGATCATCATTAGTATTGAAGCTAATAAAGACCCATTTTTTTGTGTTTTCATAGTTTTTAAGTTTGCTTTGATTCGTCAAATATTATACCAATTTAAAAATAATTTTTAAGATAGTTGTACAAATGAGCTTAAGTATGTTTGAGAGCTTGAGCCTGAAACTCTTTGTTTCGAATAAATTTTATGCTCTTTTATAAGAGCTTAGGTATAAAAATAATAGCCCCAATAATAAGGGCTGCAAGGGCTGCAAGAAGAACTGCAGCGGCGCTCATATCTTTTATTTTTTTTATGTTTTCGTTGTATTCCAAAGAAATAAGATCACATAGTTTTTCTATGACGGTATTGATGATTTCTGAGATTAGAACAATAGAAGAAATTATTGTTATAACAAGCCACTCGAGGGAGCTTAATTCCAAAATTACTCCGGCCAAAACGACCCCAAATAATAAAAAAGTGTGAATCAAAAAATTATGCTCTGTTTTAAAAACATAAAAAAGTCCCTGAAAGGCATATATAAAACTTTTTATGCGACTTTTAAATGTAAAATTTGTTTTCTTCATCCTATTGATCCTTTATGAAAATTACATCATTTAATTCACAATACTCATTATAATAATTAACTTACCACCCACAAATATTCAAAATATTCACAAATAAATAATTGCTTTTTTAACATTTCGTAATAAATTATTTTTAATTTTAAGTATGCATACGCTTGAACCCTTTTATAACTGGAGACCTTTATACGTTGCATCGGAAGATGCTTACTCTCCTTTTTTTGAAAGGGAATACAGCGAATTTGAATTCACCAATCGTATTTACGATCATTATATTCACCCGCAATGGGATGATATCGACTCGCCTACTTTGTTTATTAAGATATTATTTACAGACTATGAAGAGCATTTTACCATTATTGAATTATTAGGTGAGTGGAATGATTGTATTCACAATGATATTATGACCCTAAAACGAGATGTGATTGATATTTTAATAGATAAGGGCATTGATAAATTTATTTTAATTGGGGAGAATGTACTCAACTTCCACGCTTCCGATGATTGTTATTATGAAGAATGGTTTGATGATATTGAAGATGGCTGGGTTGTTCTGCTTAATTTCCGCGATCATGTTACCCGGGAATTAATACATGCCAATATTGATAATTACCTCATTATGGGTGGAAAATTTGAAGATATTCATTGGAGAACCTACCAGCCCCAGCAATTGTTTAATTTGGTGGAAGGCCTAATTACAAAGAGAATTGGATAGCGCTACTTTAGTTTATCATGACAAACTAAAACTACACTTTATTTTATCATAACGTAGGTTATGGAATAATCAATTGATGAAATAATAAGATGAATCCTATTAAAACTCCGCTGTTTTTGGAGCCCTTGGAAAAGGAATAACATCGCGAATATTAGTCATACCGGTTACAAACAAAACCAAGCGTTCAAAACCCAAACCAAATCCACTGTGCGGGGCGGTTCCAAATCGACGGGTATCCAAATACCACCAGATCGATTTTTCATCAATACCAACGCGTTTTACAGCAGCCAGCAATTTATCATAGTTTTCTTCCCGTTGCGATCCTCCAATAATTTCACCAATACCCGGAAACAAAATATCCATCCCGCGAACGGTTTTTCCATCTTCGTTTTGCTTCATATAAAAAGCTTTAATAGCCGCTGGATAATCGCGAATAATAACAGGACGTTTAAAATGTTTTTCGACTAAAAAACGCTCATGTTCCGATTGTAAATCGATGCCCCACTCTTCTACTAAATAATTAAATTTTTTCTTTTTATTGGGTGCAGAATTTTTCAATATCTCAACTGCCTCGGTATAGGTTATGCGCTCAAATCCGCTTGAAACAACAGAGTTAAGCCGTTCTAATAAATTTTGTTCGCTTCGTTCTTCTTGTTTTTTATTTTTCTCTTCCTCTAGCAAACGCTGGTTTAAAAAATCTAAATCATCTGCACAATGATCTAACACATATTGGATCACTTTTTTTAAAAAGTCTTCTGCCAAATCCATATTATCATGGATATCATTAAAAGCTACTTCGGGCTCTATCATCCAAAACTCAGCCAGGTGGCGTGTTGTATTTGAGTTTTCGGCCCGAAAAGTGGGTCCGAATGTATATATTTTAGAAAGCGCCATGGCGGCCAACTCCCCTTCTAACTGCCCAGAAACGGTTAAACTGGTGTGTTTTCCAAAAAAATCCTGGTCAAAATCAGCTTCCCCTTGTTCGTTTTTGGGAACTTTATTTAAATCGAAACCCGTTACCGTAAACATTTCTCCAGCCCCTTCTGCATCAGAACCCGTAATAATGGGCGAATGTAAATAAACAAAGCCTCGTTCACGAAAATACTGGTGAATAGCAAAAGCTATGGCACTCCGCACACGCAAAATAGCGCTGAACGTATTGGTTCGGGGACGCAAATGGGCAATTTCCCGAAGAAATTCTAAAGAGTGTCTTTTAGGTTGAAGCGGATATTCTTCCGGATCAGCTTCTCCCAACACTTCAATACTTTTTGCTACTAATTCAAAAGATTGGCCGCTTCCTTGCGATGCAGACCAGGCTCCTTCAGCGGAAATGCAAGCTCCGGTAGTAATTTTTTTTAAAATAGCCGGGTCAATTTTTTCGCTATCCGCAACAATTTGAATGTTTTTAATGGTAGTGCCATCATTTAATGCAACAAAAGCCACATTTTTACTCTCGCGCTTGGTTCGCACCCAGCCTTTTACCAAAATATTTTCTTGTGCAGCAGGTTGCTGTAATAAGGTTAGAATTTCTATTCTTTTCATGAGATATACTAAAACACTAGAAATTAAACTTAGTTATTCATTGGAACCAACGTGAAATCATACGATTCCATAATTAAATTGGCCAATAATTTTTTGCAGGCTTCATCTACCTTAGATTTTGCAATTTCTTCCGAAGCTGCATCTACTTCCAGGGTAATGTGTTTTCCCATACGGATATTGTTAATTTCTTGTAATCCCAGGTTTTTCATGCTTGCTCCGATTGCTTTTCCCTGAGGATCTAAAATTGCCTTGTGTGGCATAATGTTAATTTCTGCTCTATATTTCATGGCTCTTCGATAATTTTCCGATCAAAGATAAAACAATATACCATAAAATAGAAACCGGAATGCACAACATAAATAACTCTAACTGAATAAAAATGAACGTGATAAGCCCAATTCCTGCCAATAAACTTATTTTTAAAATATGATTTTTTAAATTAATGCCTCCCTTAAATTTCATAGCCAACAAAGGGATTTCGGATACTAAAAAAGCCGACATAATAACGCTTAATACGATGTATAGGTTTTTATTATACAAAATTTGAAACAAGCTTATTTCAAAAGGCGAATAAAAATGCTGATTTAAATATTCTAACGTGGAAACATGCAAAGGCGCATATAAATTAATGCCATACTGATCGCTGATAAACAAAGGAATAGATGCTATAAAAATAGCATTAGCCGGGGTTGGTAGGCCTAAAAAAGACAAAGATTGACGCGTATCAATATTAAATTTAGCCAATCGGAGGGCCGAAAACACAGGAACTAACATAGCTATTAAGGCCAAACATAGATGTTCTGTAGATCTTTCATAAATAGGTGTAAAATATTCTCCCAAACAAATGCTAATCATTTGAAATAAAATAAAGCCCGGAAGCACTCCAAAAGTAACTACATCGGCTAAGGAATCTAATTGTTTGCCAAAATCGCCATTAACTTTTAATAAACGGGCTACAAAACCATCAAAAAAATCAAAAATAGCGGCAATGCCTATACAATAACAGGCCCACTCCATTTTTTGATGGAAACAAAACAGAATTCCTAAGCAACCCAATAATAAATTAAGAGATGTTAAAAAATTTGGAAAAAAACTTTTCATGCACAATATATGTTTAGAAAATCAGTTATAGCATTAATTTTATTAAATCGTTAAAAAAACAGCACCAGAAAGTCATTCTCTGTGCTATTAAAAATAAAAATACTAAATTAGAACTCTTATGTATAAAATTCGTATAAATCTTTTTATGATTCAACAAATAAAGTACGGAATACTTTTCATAATCCTAGTTGCAGTACAGCCATTTACCATACAAGGTCAAGTTAGAAAATATAGCAATGACTTTTTAAGTATTGGTGTTGGTGCGCGCGGTTTGGGTATGTCAAACACGTTGGTGGCAAGTACTAACGATGTTTCATCAGGATATTGGAACCCGGCCGGATTAACACAAATAAAAAGCAACATACAAGTTGGCGCTATGCATGCCGAGTATTTTGCGGGCATTGCTAAATTGGATCATTTTGGTGTAGCCTTTAAATTAGATTCGGTTTCGTGTTTGGGAGCTAATGTTATCCGTTTTGGAATTGATGATATTCCCAATACGATTGACTTAGTAGATAACCAGGGCAATGTAAATTATGATAATATCACTTCCTTTTCTGCGGCAGATTACGCTTTCTTATTTTCATACAGCCGAAAAGTGAAAGTTCCGGGCTTATCTGTTGGAGGAAATGCAAAAGTAGTTCATAGAAAAGTGGGAGACATGGCTCATTCATGGGGCATAGGGCTTGATTTGGGTGCCCAATATCAAAGAAAAAATTTGAAATTAGGATTGTTAATTAGGGACGCCACAACCACTGTAAACGCATGGACTTTTACATTAACAGACCGCATAAAAGAGGTATTTGCTTTAACAGGAAATGAAATTCCTCAAAATTCGACTGAAATTACGGCACCAAGAATTATTTTAGGAGGAGCTTATGTATTAAATATGGGTAAAAATTTCACGTTCCAACCCGAGTTAAATATTGATATTACAACCGACGGTCAACGAAACGTTTTAATACCCGGCAAACCCTTTAGTATTGACCCTCATGTTGGTTTTGAAGCATCTTTTAAACAAATTGTATTTTTAAGAGGGGGGGTAGGAAATATTCAAAAAGAGAAAAATGATATCGGAAACCGCCAAATTACCACCATACAACCCAATGCAGGTTTAGGATTTAGAATTAAAAATATTGCTATTGATTATGCATTAACTAATATCGGCGATCAATCAGCAGGTTTATACACCCACGTTTTTTCTTTAAAATTAGATATTTATAAAAGTAAATAGTCGTACGTAAAAATGAAAACCCTTTTCAACATATTTTTATTCTCTATATTCATGGCTAGTGCTGCGTATAGTCAAAAGTATGGTAATGAATGGATCAATTATGATCAAAAATATTTGAAGGTACCTATCACAAAAGAGGGCATGTATCGAATAAACTATAGTGCTTTAAATACGGCCTGTAATAGCATTGGTTTTCCTTTATCATCCATCAATCCAAAAAGGATTCAAGTTTTTGCCCGAGGGGAAGAGCAATTTATTCATGTAGAAGGCGAAGATGATTTTATTTTTGATGCGAATGATTTTATCGAATTTTATGCCGAACCCAATAATGGCTGGTTCGATTCACTTTTATATCAAACTCCTGGTCATCAAGACAATCCCTATTACAGTAATTTTAACGATACAGCCTATTATTTTATAACATGGACTACCGCAGGTCAGGGTAAAAGATTTATCCCTATTAGCGCCCCAAGTAATTACCCTACTACTCCCGCTTCGTATTTTTGGAAAGACCAAACCATTATTTATCACCAGCAATATTTACCTGGGGCTGCGTATAATGAAAAATATTCTCCGTATTACACTTCTGGCGAAGGGTGGTGTAGCTATTTTTTTTCAACTCCTTTTACTGATACTTTAAAAACTCCAAACCTATATTCGGCAGGGCCCGCCAGTATTTTAAAAACAAATTTTGCAGGCGCTAATAACAATGCACATCATTTGCAAATTAAAAATTTATCTTCGGGCGCCATTCTTTTTGATTCAAGCTG
Organism: uncultured Flavobacteriales bacterium; assembly: GCA_964403835.1. Lineage (GTDB taxonomy): Bacteria > Bacteroidota > Bacteroidia > Flavobacteriales_G > JALEGO01 > CAYOHR01. Next base: position 29,258 of record CAYOHR010000018.1, on the reverse strand, counting down.
GACCAGTTACCGGTCTTTTCACAAAACCTATGCAATCCCAAACACATTTGGGAATAATTTACCGCTTTTGTTTGATGTTATTGGCGCATCGAGTCAAAAGAAAACAATTTCTTTTATATCTATTAAATACCCACACACCTTTGATTTAGAGGCAAAAACAAAATTCAAACTTGAACTTCCTTATAATGCATCTACAACCTATACTTTGTTTACTAATTTTAGCACTAATGCAACCCCTTATTTATATGATTTAAAAGATCACTACAGAATACAAACTACACAAACAGGCAGCACCATAAAAGCGCTTGTTCCGGGCTCAAACCCTGATGCCAGTCAGCCTTTAAAAACATGTTATTTAACTACTTCTTCCGAAATTATTCCTATTAATACCTTAATTCCAGTCAATAGCATAGAAAAAAATGGTGTTTTTACGCGATATATTCCAACTTTGACCAATGATAGTTCTTATATTATTATTTCACATGACAAGTTATGGAATGGCGCCACCTCTTATGCAAGCTATAGAAACAGCAATGGCTTTGTGGTTATTTTGGCAAATATTAACGATGTGTATGATCAATACGCATACGGAATAAAAAAACATCCTTTATCCATTCGGAATTTTTGCCGCGAAGCATGGAATACCTGGAGCAACAAACCCAACTACCTGTTTTTAATAGGTAAATCTATTACAAATTCAAACCAAACCTTTAGAACGGACGTAGTTGATTTTGAAAACAATTTGATTCCCTCGGCAGGATGGCCGGCGGTAGATAATTATTTTACCCAAGGTTTAAGCGGAATACCCCATGTAACAACCATTCCAACAGGGCGTTTAGCAGCAACAGAAAACAGCCATGTAGAAGCTTATTTAAATAAAGTCATCAATTTTGAACAGGTGTTAAATCAACCAAATGATAACATGAATATTTCAGATAAACTCTGGCTAAAAAACATTATTCATTTTGGCGGGGGTAATCCGGATAATGGCGAACCTGCCACATTTAAATCCTATTTAAGAAGTTATGCCGACACCATCACCAATGTAAATTTTGGAGGTAAGATATTTGAATTTTATAAAGCCTCAGCCAATGTGATTGATTATAATTTAGCCGATTCTATTCGGAATTTAGTAAATAATGGAGCTATACTGTTAAGCTTTTTTGGCCATGCATCTGCAAATAGTTTTGATGTGAATATTGATCAGGCGTCTTTGTATAATAACGATGGTAAAAACTTCTTTATATTATCGAATGGTTGTTACTCGGGCGATATACATCAGGCAAATTCCTTAAGTATCAGCGAAGATTTTGTTCTTGTTCCAAGCAAAGGGGCTATTGGTTTTATTGCTCAGTCTCATTTAGGCATTCCCCCCTATTTACATGCATATTCGACCCAGCTTTATAAAAATATAGCCCGAAAATTATATAACAGCAGCATTGGTGATTGCCTGAAAGAAGCTGCCCGGGTAAGCATCATGAATAATCCTTTTGATATAATAACCTATTCAACCGCTTTAGAAACCACCCTACATGGAGATCCTGCGCTTAAATTATCAAGCAATGAATTACCTGACTATGCAGTAGTAGAGCCTCCCCAGATCAGTTTTTCACCCACCGAGGTATCAACCGATATTGATAGTTTTACCGTTAATTTATTGATATCAAACCTTGGAAAAGCTGTTGATAAAAAGGCTGGAATTGATATTAGAAGAATATTTCCGGATGGTACCGATACTACCTATAATATTGAGTCAGAAGCTATTTTCTATCAAAACCTTATTTCATTAAAATTGCCTGTTTTAGGGGAAAAATCAGTGGGTATTAATCGCTTTGAAGTGCGGGTAAATTCAACAGTAATTATCGACGAATTAACGTATTCCAATAACAACATTATAAATATAGGAAATGAGCTATTAATTACTTCGCAAGATTTAACACCTATTTACCCGTACAATTATGCCGTTGTGGGCACATCAACCCTTACCTTAAAAGCCTCTACCAATAACCCCCTTGCCCCAGAAAAGCAATATATTTTACAATTAGACACCACCGACTTGTACAATAGCCCAATAAAAAAAGAATTAATTGTTACGCAAAAAGGAGGGGTGGTTAGCTGGGATATGAATTTACCCATAACCAATGATAGCATAGTATATTTTTGGCGGGCTACTCCATACTCTAATTTGCCGGAATCGTTAAGATGGAAAGAGTTTTCTTTTCAATATATCCCAAATCAATGGGGTTGGGGGCAAGATCATTTTTTCCAGTTTAAAAAAGACGGTTTTGAGAAATTAAATTACAACAGAACCACAAGAAGTATTAGCTATGATACCACCAGCAGTGGATTAAGAGCTTATAATCATGGTAATCCGGATGTAAATCAACCGGAACAACTAAATGGAATTAAATATGAATTAAATGGTATAATACAGCAACAAGGTATCTGCAATGCGCAACGTGCCATTTTTGTAGCTGTTATTGATCCGCTTACTTTAAAACCCTGGGAAAAGGCCTGGATAACAGATGCCGGAGATACCTTAAATTACCCAGAACATGATTTTGGAAATGGGAATAATTTGAATAGTCCTGATCCATTGAATTGCTATGGTGTTGGTGTTAATAACCGACGAGAACGGTATTTCAATTTTAGAGTAACTGACCAAACACATATGGATTCGTTAAGTAAAATGCTGACCAATAAAATACCAGATGGGCATTATGTTTTGGCATACAGTGTTTTTCCTGTTCTATTTCAAAGCGGAACCGAATTAAATAACGCAGGGGTAAAGCAAGCCTTTGCTGCCTTGGGTTCTCTGGAAATAAACAATTTAGGTGACTCTATTCCGTGGATTTTCTTTATCAAAAAAGGAGATCCTTCAACCAGGCAGGAAACGTTAGGAACCCATGTAAATGATATTATATACATTTCAACCAACATAAAAGGGGGCGGTTACTATGGTGAAATAAATTCGACTAAAATTGGACCTGCCAGAGAGTGGACATCTTTGCACTGGAATTTTAATAAATTAGAAAGTAACCAAGGCGATACAGTAAGTATTGAAATATATTCGGATCAAGGGCAATTATTAAAAAGCTTCCCAAATGCGCAGGGCAATATTTTAAACCTAGAACAATATGTAAAAGCTAAAGATTATCCATACATTCAATTAAAGGCTAAAATAAAGGATAAAACAAACTATACACCTGCACATAATGATAAGTGGCATATTATATACGATGAAGCTCCGGAAGCTGCCTTAAATTACAATTATTCTTATTTAATGCACAGTGATACCATGGGCGAAGGAGATGTTTTTAAATATGCTATGCCCATTTTAAACGTAAGTAGGAAAGATATGGATAGCTTACGCATACATTATCTTTTAACAGATGAACAAGGCAAAACACAATTACTGCCTTATCCTACCCAAGATTCTCTTAAATCAGGCAAAACCCTACTAGACACCATAAGTGTAAGTACCCTCGGTTACAGGGGTCGCTATTACTTAAAAATGGAGGTAAACCCGCATGATTCGTTATGGCAAAAAGAACAATTTCATTTTAACAATATCACTTCTGCTTCTTTTTATGTTCAGCCCGATAACCAAAATCCAATTTTAGATGTAACTTTTGATGGGGTTCATATATTAGATGGCGATATTGTTTCTCCTAAACCAGAAATATTAATCACCTTAAAGGATGAAAACCAATACCTGATCTTAAATGAGGATAAGGATACGGCTAATTTTAATATTTTTTTAATTTCGCCCACCGGGAAATCGGAGCGAGTGTATTTTACAACAAACGGGATCCCTTCTACTGTTTTAAGTTATACAAAAACGCAAAATGCAAAAACTCCGTTTAAAATTATATATGCCCCTAATTTAGCAACCGATGGCGTCTATAAATTAAAGGTGCAGGCAAGCGATAAATCGGGTAATTTAGCAGGTAAAAAAGAATATTCCATTGCTTTTGAAGTCATTCATAAATCAACTATAACCCAGGTTATGAATTATCCTAACCCATTTTCAACATCGACCCGATTTGTGTTTACTTTAACCGGAAGTGTTATTCCGGATGTATTTAAAATTCAAATTTTATCGGTTTCAGGAAAAATTGTGCGGGAGATAACAAAAGATGAATTAGGAGCTATTCGAATTGGTCGAAATATCAGTGAGTATGCTTGGGATGGAACGGATGAATATGGAGATAAGATAGGAAATGGGGTTTATTTATATCGGGTAATTACAAAAATTAACGATACACAAATAGAAAACAGGGCCACCAATGCCGACCAATACTTTCACAAGGGATTTGGGAAAATGTATTTGATGCGGTAAAAGCCTTTAAACTGGCTACCTTAAATATTTGAGCGGATCAATTGTTGAATTTTTTCCATTTCCTCTTTACTCAATGTAAGCTTTGGTTGAGCAAAATTAATATCGGAAACAGCTTGAATGGGGACTAAATGGATATGTGCGTGCGGAACTTCTAAACCAATAACCGCTACGCCCACTTTTTTACAAGGAATGGCTTTATATATGGCTTTGGATACTTTTTTTGAAAACACCATCATTTTCCCTAAAAGGTCATCTTCTATATCAAAAATATAATCGATTTCTTTTTTAGGAATAACTAATGTATGACCTTTTACTAAAGGAAAAACATCTAAAAAAGCAAGGAAATTATCGTCTTCCATTATTTTATAGGAAGGAATTTCTCCGGCAATAATTTTACTAAAAATAGTGGGCATTATCTCGAAATCTCTAAAATCTCAAATTTAAGGGTGCCATTTGGAGTAGTAACTTCAGCTAAATCGCCTTTTTCTTTACCCAATAATCCTTTTCCGATAGGAGAATCAATAGATATTTTGCGTTCTTTTAAATTAGCCTCATTTTCGGCCACTAAAAGGTATTCCATGACCTGGCTATTGGACATGTTTTTGATTTTAACTTTAGAAAGAATATATACTTTTGAAGTATCTAACGTAGAAGTATCTAACAAACGAGCATTAATAAGCATTTCTTTTAACTTAGAAATTTTCATTTCTAGCAATCCTTGTGCTTCTTTTGCTGCATCATATTCAGCATTTTCCGATAAATCACCTTTATCTCTTGCTTCTGCAATTTGGCGAGAAATAGCAGGTCTTTCAAATGTTTCTAATTGATGCAATTCCTTTTTTAATTTCGATAACCCTTCTTCGGTTAAATAAGTGATCTGACTCATAAAAATAAAAGATATAAAAAAACAAAGAATCCCCGTTTGAGGATTCTTGAATACAAAAATACAAAAAAAATTATAAACTTAATTTCAAACTTATACTATGCGTTCCTGCAAAAGAAACTGTGGGTCTGTATGAATAGTCTATTCCAAAGAAAGATCCGGAGATTTTGTTCAAAGGCAATTTCATTCCTAATCCGCCGGAAGGTCCTTTGTAGGCATTAGTTAGGTCTTTTGATTGATCGGTTTGAATACTTGCGCCTTGCTCAAAAGCATATCCTAATCTAAATTTTACTAAATCTTTAAAGCCGTATTCCGTACCAATCATGAATTGATCTTTTCCAAAAGAATTTGAAAGGAAATTTCCGGAAAGGGTTAAGATATGCATAGACTTCATCTTTTTTGACAAACTATCCATTCGTTCTCCCAAGTGAAAATCGTAAGATCCGCCTATATTTAATAAAGCCGGTAATTCAAATCCCTGACTTCTTTGTTCAACCGTTGTTTCAATGCCGTTGTAAATAACTCGTTGAGAAAAACCATCTCCAGTGTATTTAAGTTTGGGACCTACATTTCTTAATGAGATTCCAAATTTAATACGATCATGAAGTCCGGTTACATAACGGATTCCTGCATCTAAGGCTACTCCACGAGATCCGGCGTTGGTAATTTGTTCATTAATTAATCGTACGGTCATTCCTCCATAAATACTGTTAGAAAAAGCTTTTGCAAAAGACAATCCTAAATTCATTAAAGAAGGAGAGAATGTACCTAATTTGCCTCCTTCAGGTAAATTAACGGTTGTTATTTCTATGTCTCCAAAGCTCATTGAACTTACATTAATACCCAATACAGAGGACTCTCCTATTTTTTGAGCAAATCCCAGTGTGCTAATATTAATGCCCGAACCTGATAACCAGGTGGTTCTGCATAAAGAAATCTCTGTTTTATTAATAAAAGCTAAACCAGCCACATTAAGGCTTAGTGCTTCTACTCCGGTTACGTTAGCAGTTCCCGAATTAGCTAAAGCGGAACTACTTGCCCATGGATTAATATTTAATTGGGTAGCTCCTGCCTCACCAATACGATCTTTGTTCCCGGCAAAAGAACTAGCAGTAATCAATAAACTGCTAAATACTAATATTAAAGTTTTCTTCATCATTATTGTTTTTATTTTTCTAATTGTTGACCATCAAAACTTGGTCTTTCTCTTTTTACTTTGTTTTAGCTATCACGCATTACTTAATGAAGAGCATAATACACCTCCCGGCTTTCAGCCACCCCCCTAGGAGGGATTAAAACGAATCCAAATCTATTGGCCTCATCATTCCAAACCATTTTATTACGCGTTCACCAATACCCGGTGCATCAATATGAATAATATATAAACCGCTTGATACCGTAATATTTGCATTGTTTTTTAAATCCCACTCTAAAGAGGTTATTAATGGATCGGATTTACTTAATTTTCGAACCAAAATTCCGCTGGTGGTATAAATAGTAACCACGCAATTAGTTGGTAAATTAATTATTTTTATTCGGTTATCTAATCGATCTGCTTCATATTCTGAATAAGCATAATATGGATTTGGAACTACATTAATTAATTTCAAAGCATCTACTGCGGTGGCATTATCACGTTTACTAACTGCATATTTATCGGTATTAAAAGTATAAAAAGGCCGTGCTGCATTTTTAGTTAAGGTTACATTATCAACGCTATCTATAAATGCTATGTTTCCTGATGTTGCCGGAGTTACAGCATTTCCGGTCGTTCCATAAAAATAAGCCCCTCTATTGTAAGTAACCCCATCATAAATGGTTGGACCTCGTTCTACAAAATAAGTGCCATCCTGATCAAAGGGCTGATCAATACTATATTTTTTACCTGTTGAATACCCTGCGTATGGTTTTGACACATGCAAACTAATGGTGGCCGTATTTGGTATTAAACCCTCGGATAAGGGTAATAAAGAATACCCGCTTGCTACTAAAGGCAATGAACACCACATACCTGCTGAATATACCGCACGTAAGTTTTTCTGTTTAGTAAGTACAGTAGCTGCAGTTTGTTCTGCCTCTCTTAGTTTCTCAAAAACAAACTTACCATAGTCATAAGAAGGCATTTGGTCTTTCTTATTTACCACTAAAGCTACGGTAGATGTTTCATTCACTACGTTATCTCTAAACACGATGATATAATGTTTACCTCCTAAACGGGTATTATTAAATGGCCCTTCAGTTATTTTATCCGTTGGGTTCCAAATCATATCTGCTCCGTTTTCAGCTTTTAACCAGGAATCTTCTCCAAAAGCAATATTCAAACGCTCTCCGTTTTCTTTGTTAATGGCATACCCTGGGAACCAGCCCATTCCATATCCGCCGATGTAATTTGCATCATCCGGATTATCGCTGGATGGTGTTTCTATTAAATTAGCATATCCGCTTGCATCAAAAGCATCTCCATTTTTATTGATGGAAGGTGATTTTCGTAAATATCCTTTTATCGCTCCGCCAACACTAACCGTAGGATCTGCTTGCATTTCCAATACAGGGCAACGCGTCCATTTTGATTTATCTTTAGTAAATACAATATCAACACTTTGTAAAAATTTTAAATCATTAAATTTCATGTATGTATTGCTATACAAATCAACGGTTGATTTATCAGTAGGCATGGGTCCATGCGGTTCTGTTGCACATAATTGAAATGGAGCCCAGGTTCCGCCCAAAATACCTTCGTATATTTGATTTGGATCAACCCATTGATCAGAAGCAGTAAACTTAGCATCTGCTAGCCAACCTTCATTAAAATCTGTGGTTGAGGGATCGTCTTCAAATAAAGATTTCCCAGAGCGTATCCAATTGGTTCCATCTTTAGTTCCTTCTGCATCTTGAACCCCTGTTAACCAGGGTTTACTTGGGTCTTCGAAATTAATAGAAGCCCCTAGATATGCATTTCCATATAAGGTAGGATCTGTTATTCCATTAGATATGTCCTTCACTTGCTCTATTTGTATAGACAAACCAACTTGCGGCAATAATTGCTCGTTGCCAACATCTATGGATACATCTGATTTATAGGTGATAGTAGTATCTCTTTCATTGATTTGACCTTGGAAATATAATTCCCATGTTACCCCATCATATTCCGGGTTTTTAGTAGCATCATCTTCTAAAAATTTTAAGGTAAAGTTTCCTTTTGGTACGTTTAAGGGATCAATTACTTTAATACCCACCGGTCCATAATTGGCTTCATACACCAATTCATCTGCTCGCCAGGGTTCACCGGCCATAATTTTATCGATGCTCTCTTTAGTAATATGTACTTCATGTCCTCCATTGCCTTGACCTTCGAAGCGGGTTAATTCTACTCCATCGCCATAAGCTGAATTTAAAATGGTTCCGTCATTTTCTACATCAATTTTATGCGGAATGGCTGAAAACACTTTTACTTGACCTCCATCAGCGCTTTTTCCTCCTTCTAAATACGGTTTTTTCTGTCCATTTTTAAATTCTGAATCATCCGGTTTATAAATATTATAAGGCGACGAATTATATGCATAAGCAACGGCCATAAAGTATACTTTTTTATGGTTCACCAATTTTTTATCACTGGTTGCAAACAAATCATCGGTTATTTTAAAGGAGTGAAAAATACCTTTATCTGCTCCATCTACTTTTAATTTAGGCACACTTAATTGAAGCGCCTCATCAAACTCATAGTTTACTAAACGACCTACACCATCTTTAATATCACATTGAACAGCTAAACGTGCTTTATTAACATCGCTTAAATCGGCTGGTGAAGTAAATTTATCTTTTACCTGATATACTTTATACCCTTGGAAATAATAAGAGCTATATTGCTCTTTTTCAGCAGGGGTTAATTCATAATAAACCAAATTTCCGAGGGCATCGGTAGAGATTACTACTGAATCTGGGGCTGGTACGCTTGGATCTTTTTGTTGATAGGTTTCTCTGTAATTATTAGAGGTAATTGGGTTGTTAATATACCCAATCAATTCCTGATCCATTTCCTGGAAGGTTAACTCGGGTGCATAAGGCCCTTCTAAAATCTTAAAACAGTTATCAAAAGCTGATTGTGTTTTTTGATCGGCCTGGATTAATAATGCTTTGGATGCTAAAGGTCCGCCTGAACTGGCTTGTGCCCATACAACCCCTACGGTTACATAGTTTTTGGCTCCGGGAGCTAAGGTAAAAGGACCGGCACTGTGTAAAAATCGTCGATCGCCGGGAGTATTCCCTCCTGCTTTCGCTGTTTCTTCTGACCAGGGTAATTGTGGTTGTCCATTGGTTCCCCAACCCAGTGGATCGGTAGAACCCGGAAACATAAAGTCGGTAGTATCACATGAAAATGGGGCGGCACAACCGCCTGCAATACCTGTTCCACCATAAATCATAGGGTTATTGGATCGACTCCAAATTCCACGAAGTAAGTTATAATATTGATTGGCTTGTCCTGCATCGGGGTCGCCTGTTGGCCCACTTCCGATATTATAGTACAAAAATCGACGCATCCCAAAACGCTCATTGTCAGGAATTCCATCTCCATAACCTACTCCATTTAAAGCCTGATCCTTACCAATTCCAACAGAATCATCTATTCCATTAAAATCCTGGAAAGGGCCCTGGAAAAAGTCCATACCAATTGCTGGCGGTTTGTCATAATATCCTTTTGCACCTGAGTAATCATCATCATAGGCATCTCCATTATAACAAAATCCGAGTCCACGACCAACATCACATCCTACAAAGTCATCATTAGCACCACCTAGGTCAGTATCAACAAAAAATCCGAAATAGGTTTGAGTTAAGCTAAATGTTGAACGATTAATGAGTTGGTAATTATAAAAGGTCATGTTATTAACCTCATCATTGCTGGCAAACGCAAAAGCCTGGGCACGGATTTCCATACCAATTGGTTTACCGCCTGTTTCGTTATGGATATTTCCATTATCATTAAATACCCACCAAATATTTTGATCGCCATATATTCGATCTAAATCAGAGGTATTACATTCGCTATTTCCTTTTAAATCATATTTAGGGTAATCTCCGGCTTGGGCATTATAATACCCATCTCCATCCACATCTTCAAAAGGGGCCAGATTCAGATCAAAACTAGGATCATTGTTGTTACCGGGCCAATCCTGAATAATTTGAGGAACAACATACCCTGCAAAATTTTCTTCAAATGTATTGGTACCGTTAACAGCATCATACTCTCTGGCGGCATTGGCTGCCACAAATTGGGCCACATCTTTTTTATAAGAAACAAAATGCCGATCAAACTTGGTACATGTTTCCTGATCTGTTTCTGAATTGTCAATGCGTAAGGGGCCGGTATAAAAATCGACGCCATTTTGACGATACGTTTGAGCAGCAACTTTTAACTGATTACTCACGTCTTTTCCTCCTAACCATAAAGAGCCAGCAAAAATAGAAGTATTTCCGGAACCTTTTGGGGCTTCATATTTAGCTTTTTGTTTTAGATCATACCACATATCACCCCCGGTTTGTATTAGGGCCCGAATGTTATTAATATCTAAATCGGTTGCGGTTGCGGGCGGCAAACAGCCTGCGCTTGTTTTTCCGGTAGTCGAAGAAGTGCTTGAAGTATTTGCAGCGTTTCTGTTGTAATAAGCATTAGAAGCCAGGGAAATACCCAACAAAACGATCAAACTGGAAATTTGTTTTGTTACTTTCATTTGTATCATATTATTTTAAATTCGATAAAATTTCTTTTCATTAAAAATCTAACCTAAACCCAATTTTCATTCTTCGGGGTAAGGTATAATTTGAGCCATTATTTACTTTTAGAAGATATAATTGTCGAAAAGAAACCGGGTCAATTTGAGACTCGATTACATTTTGAAATTGAGCTGCAGTCAAATATCCGTCATCATTTGGGTTACCGGTTGCTCTGTAAACACTTGCTATGTTCAAAGTGTTTAAAAGATTTTCAATTTGCAAGTAAATTCCGAAAGGAGTGACTTTTTTAGCATCTGTGCTACCTTCTTTTTTACCCCATTTCAAATTAAAGTTTTTATCTACTCCCAAATTCACTACAAATTGCCATGGGTTACGAGCGCCATTTAATTGACCTTGAAGGGCAGAGGCTCCGGCACCTGAAATTAATCCGGTAGCGGTAGGTAATTTTTGTTGACTGTATGGAGTTCCTGAACCTAAGTTAAATACGGCATTTGCGCCCATATTTTCCAGAATTCTTTTTCCAAATAAAACAGGTCCATTATAACTTTTACCGTCTCCATATCGATAGTCGATATTTGCAATAACTGCGTGTCGTTGATCAAAACTAAGTGGAATTAACGTTCGTAAATTAGGCTTGCCACTTCTAGCCAAATTTAACCCACCTTGTGCATTTGATCCGGTTCCATCGGCAAATTGAAGGGTATAAGAGATTCTAGCTCTTAAATTATCGGTTGCTTTTAATTCATATTTAAATGTAAATCCTTTTACGGTACCAAAGTCAATATTTGCAAAGCTAATATAGCCGTTTGGATAAGCTTGTTGAAGGTTATATACCTGAACATTATTTCTGTTTTCTCTGTAAAAAGAAGTAATGGTTAAAGCAGATGTTTTTGAAAGAGATTGCTGAAATCCGACTTCATAATCGATGGTTTGCTCTAGGCCTAGGTCCGGGTTATTAACCAAATTACTTTGAATACTATTTAGATAAAAATAATCAACCAGGTTAATTTGGTTACCGGTAGTAGGTCGTTTTGTTAACACATCGTAATGCGCGAAGAAAAGCGCTTCATCCGAAACCGGGAAAGAGAACGAAATACGAGGCATTACTGCTGTACGAGGTCTGTAATCTTTAAAAGAGGAAGCTCCAATATCTTGAGAATTGGTTTTTTGTCTATCTACTAACAAGGGGGATACTTTTCCGCTTGATCCTTCTAAAACAGAAGCATCTTGAATTTCGGTACCGGCTGCGTTGTACCATGTATTTCCGTTTCTATACCCGGTAACAGCTGTTGGGGACTTAACATTATCAACGTATACTACATAGTCATCTCCCACATTTGCTGGTTTTTTATAGTTTCCTAAATCAGACACATATTTGCTTAAATCTTCGCCGGCTTTAACCGTTGGGAATAACACCCATGGATCGACTAATATTTGTTGATTGGCATCAAATCTATCTACCCGAACACCTACATTAAAAATTAAATCATCGAAGGCGAATTTATCTTGAATATAACCCGCTACATATATAGGTCGGTAAGGGGCTATGGCTCTAACATAATTGCCTAAAGCATCTTTATCTGTAAAAAATTTATTTACCCAATCTGTTGAATAATTAGTTATTTTTTTACCCGTATAGTCATATCCTCGAACATCTACTTTTGCATTTCCGTTATTAAGCAATTCATCCGGGCTAAACATACCTAAAGAATAGGTTTCCGGCCCGTATGAATCGAAATCGATATAATCTACTCCATCCGGATTTAATTCTAATTTTTTTCTTAGGTTATAATCAAAATAACTTTGAGGATTTGCCCCATTAAAACCTCCTCCCCATAAAGAGTCAGGAGAACCATTTAATCGATCATAATTGATAAGAGGATAAGTAGAAACTTGAATAATATGTGGATGTAATTTATCTAAATTTGAAATATGTCGGTTTACTAACTGTCTCCCTAAAGTCCATAAACCCGCTGGGTCTCCTACGTTAAAAGTACGTTCAACACGTTGCTCATACTCAAAACCTAGCATAATAGCGTGATCTTTTATATCTGCTGATCCCATCGCTGTTAAACGATATTGTTCGGTTTGTTCTTTATACATATTGTTATTAACCAATGCCGAAGTTCTCCACATATCATATACGTCTCGAGGGGCATCTCCATTTCGCAAACCTCCTCCTAAAGAGACATTACTTAAGTTTCGTAAGTTTTCGCCTGCTTTTGTAGCATCGTATTTAGGACGACCTTCGCTATCAAATCCCTCCCAACCAAATAGTTTATAATAGGATTCAACCATTTTAACCCCATTTCTATTATAGGTATAATCGGGTGTAAAAGTAACTAAGGTATCTTTAAATGTAGTTTGTAATAATCCTTGAACTCCGGTTACTGAATCGGTTCCGAATGCATAATCTCGGGTTTGATAGGTTTTATATTTACCATAATATCCGTAGGCAAATAAATTATCTTTTAAATTTTCATCCCAGTTTTTTTGCGTGGTATTTTGATAATCTACCTGTAAGGTATAATAGGCGTTTTTAATAACGGCAGAACCTTCGGCAGCAGATGGATCGTTTAAGAATCGTTGTGTTAAACGAGCATAAACTCGATAAGAATTATCCAAAACTTGTGGATTGTGATCATAATTCATTAGGGTATATGCTAATAAATTACCACGTGCACTTGCTTCACTGCTATTTGACCGATATCGGTCATCATTTCGCTTTGTATTATCTGAAGCTCCACCAAGGGTTAAAGTCGTTGTTTTATTTAAATTAAAATCCAGTTTGGTATTTAAGTTAATACCCTGACTAACAACATTTAATCGTGTTTTTATTTTTTCCAAATCGTTTAAACGCAAGTATTCTGCATTTAAAAATGTACTGGTTCCGGTAGAACTATATCTGAAAGGATTTTCATTTAATTCTGCTTGTTTTTCATCTTTTACTTTCCACATCCCTGTAGCAGAAGGCAAAGGATCAACGATGTGAGTAGCATTACCGGCAATAAAAAATCCGATTAAGGGATCTGTTTTTTTACCGGTTTCATCTTTTTTCCAAAGAAGAGGACCTGTTGCGTTAAACTCTAATAAGTTATAACCCATGGCATCTAAACCATATACTTTAGATCCGAATTTTGCTCCGGAAGTTTGATAATCGATTCCGCCGGAATACTCGCGTGCAGCACCTCTTGTTGTGATGCTAATAATAGCACCTGTAACATCGCCATATTGTGCGGGCATACCCCCGGTAACAACAGAAACTTGCTCTAAAGCTGCTTTAGGTAAGGTGGAAGATCCTTTAATTTTTACCCCATCGATATAATAATAGTTTGCGTCATCTCGACCACCTCGTGAGTTTAATTTTCCCTGACCATCATCTTGAGAATAAATACCCCCAACGGTTTTAGCAACATCAGCGGCTGACCTACCCGGTAAGCTTTTTATCTCTTCTCTGCTCATGGTGGTTTTAATTTGGGTTTGATCTTTTTGAACTAATTTAGCTCCTACTTCAAACACCTTTAAGGTAACTGCACCCGTTCCCATTTTAACATCCTGAAAAGAAGTTTGGTCAGCCTGAATTGACACTCCTTTAATAAGCGCAGTATCCACACCTACAGCAGTATACATAATATTATAGACTCCCGGAGATAATGGTTTAGCGGTATAATTACCCTCCAAATCACCTACGGTACCTAATACCATATTTCCTTTTGAGTAGATTCTCACATTCACAAACGGAATAGCCTCTCCTTTATTGTCTCTAATTTTTCCTTTCAAGGTTCCTTGTCCTTGAGAAAAAGCATTCATTGAGCAAAACAGGGAGATAACAACTAAAAAGAAATAATTTTTCATATGTAGATAATTTGTTTTTTTATAGACAGATTAAGCAATTTTCATTCGTTTATTATAGCTTTTTGTGTATGCCTATTTATATTTAGTATGTGTATTTGTTTTTAAAAGCAATATGACAGGCCTTTTATAAATATTATCAAAATTTAACATTCATTAACATCTTCAAAACAGGGCGCAAATATAATAAATTAATCTGTGCAAAAAATGAATTATTTTTTTTCGAAATCCGAAGATGTAAAAAATAATTGAAACTTCCTTTTTCTAATACATGAACGGTCGTTTTTAAATATTAAACGGTTGATTTTTAATTTAAGTGGTCCTTCGACTCCGCTCAGGATTAAATTTTAGTTCTTTTTATATTTCACTATCAAATTTTACACTCCATTGCCCACTAAAAAGAATCCAAATCTATCGGTCTCATCATCCCAAACCATTTTATTATGCGCTCACCAATGCCCGGCGCATCAATATGAAGAAAAGACTTAAGAAATATTTATGTACCATGGAAGTGATTTATAATTCAAATAACGATAAATAAATAACGTGCTAACACCCTGAATATATCTACGGTAGGTTTTACTTATTTAACGGTTGTTAACATAAATTAAAAGGTTTTAACAATTCGGAAAATAATACCTAAAGGAATCAGTATCTTTGCAAAAATTTATTCCATGAGAGTTTTTTTGATTCTACTCTATTTTATGTGCCAACAGGCGATTCACGCACAATCTACAAAGCATTGTAAAGATGTGCATTCTAATCAAAAAGTAGGTTCGGAAAGTGCTTTATCTGCCTTAGACCCCAGAAGCGACAGCATCGACCTTATAAAACATACCATTAACCTCAATATTACTGATTTTACCAATCAAAAAATAGCCGGAAATACCGCAGTAAAATTTAAAGCGAAGGTTGCAGGGGTTCATCAAATTAATTTGGATTTACTTCAGCTTACCATAGATTCGGTTGTATATCAAAATCAGAGCGTTTCTTTCTTATATAATGATACATTGGTGCAAATTTCATTGCCTAATGTATTAAATGTTGTAGATACGGAAATAATTACCCTTTTTTATCATGGGACTCCCCAAAAAGATGCCACTTGGGGTGGTTTCTTTTTTGAAAATGGATTTGCCTATAATATGGGTGTGGCTTTTTCTTCTAACCCTCATCCATACGGAAGAATTTGGTTTCCGTGTTTCGATAATTTTGTAGAGCGATCTTTATATGAATTTAACATCACTACTAATAATGGTAAATTGGCCTATTGTAATGGTTTATTAACCAAAGATACTACGGATATCAACGGATTAAGAACCCGAACCTGGGTTTTAAACGAGTCTATTCCCAGTTATTTAGTGATGGTTGCTGTGGGAAATTACACACAGGTAAACAGTATATTTAACGGATTAAATGGCACTATTCCTATAGAATTAGTTGCGGCGGCCAATGACACTAATAATTTAAAAGCCTCGTTTATACACCTGCCTAATGCGCTTACTGTTTTTGAACATTGGTTTGGGCCTTATGTTTGGGAAAAAGTAGGGTATTCGGTTGTTCCTTTTACTAGCGGAGCCATGGAACACGCCACTAATATTAGTTATCCGCGACCTTTTGTAGATGGAAGTTTAACCGATGAGGCAGAGTTAATGTCGCACGAATTAGCACACCATTGGTGGGGCAATTTAGCCACTTGCCGTACCCCGGAAGATATGTGGTTAAACGAAGGCTGGGCATCGTATTCTGGATTTTTATTTACCGAAGGGGTGTACGGATATGCTGATTATATTACTGCGGTAAGAAATAACCACGATTATATACTGCACTACGCAAATGTGAATGATGGTGGGTATCTAACCCTAAATAATATTCCGCATGCCTCTACGTATGGAGATCATGTATATTTAAAAGGCGCTGATTTAGCGCATACACTGCGATCGTATATGGGCGATTCGCTTTTTAGAATGGGCCTTCAATATCATTTGCAGCAAAGTATGTTTAAAGATGTGAGCAGCGAAGATTTTCGGGATCACCTGGTATCAGCCACTAACCTAACCCAGGTGCATGATTTTTTTGAAGATTGGATTTTTCAACCCGGGTTCCCACACTTTTCTATTGATTCAAGCCATATTCAGCCCAGCGGAAACACTTATGATGTAGCTATTTTTATCAAACAAAAACTGCGCGGAGCAACTCATTTTTATACCCAGGTCCCTATAGAAATAACTTTTTTTGATTCGCTTTGGAACAGTCAAACAGAAACCGTTTTTGTATCGGGGGAAAACACGAATCACCTGATTAATATTCCCTTTTACCCGGTATTTATCTGTTTAGATTTAAAGGATAAAATTAGCGATGCCATAACGAGTGATACAAAAACGATTAAAACCAACGGAGCCTCATTTTCTCAATCGGCCCATGGCAGAATGCGTTTAACCACAAGCAATGTAACAGACTCTTCGCTCGTGCGCATTGAGCACCATTGGGTAAAGCCCGATCCCATCAAAGATTTGAGTAAAAAATATCGCTTAACGGAGCGTTATTGGAGCGTGGATGGAATATTTAATACTGATTTTTACACAAAAGCAGTAGTTACGTATGATGGCAGAACTATAACCTCCGGCGGAAACGGGTGGATGGACAATGAGATACTAAACAATACTAATTTAGAAGATAGCCTGGTGCTGCTATACCGCGCTAACCCATCGAAAGATTGGAATGTTTATCCCTATTACACAAAACAAGTAGGGACCTTAACCGATAAATTTGGAATTTTTCAAATTGATTCTTTGAAAAAAGGAGAATACACCATAGGATTGATGGATCATACGGTACAGGTATCCCCTACTTTTTCTTCCACTTCTAGATTAGAAATATACCCCAACCCTGGCAACGGGAAAATGCGAATGAATAATTATTCAGACAAATCCATCAAAAATCTAAATTTACATGTTTATAATGCTCAGGGAAAATTGGTTTATTCAGAAAAAGTGCCCTCGATGGATGCAACCAAAGAATTGGATTTATCTAGATTAAGCAAGGGAATTTACTTTTTAAATCTCTTGAATAAAGATTTTACTTCCACTCACAAAATAATAATAGAATAAAAAATTCTTGCTAAGTCTCTAGCGTTTATTTAACACAAATAGAAACTTCCGAGTGTATCATCACTCAAAAAATAATGAGATAAATCTCATTTAATAAAAGTTAACCCCATTTAAGTAAGGTAACTTAAATGAGGTTTTCTCGTTTTAAACAAGCTTAAAAACCCCTAAAAAGGCGAATTCATATCCGAAACATGAATTTCTGACAAAAATTACCCTATACCTTATTTCAAAACCTTATTTTTGCCCCTCGCAATAAGATTTAATTGATGGAATACAATTTCACAGAACTAGAAAAAAAGTGGCAGAAATATTGGAAAGAGAACAATACTTTTAAAACCGAAAATAATTCTCCCAAACCTAAATTTTATAGTTTAGATATGTTTCCGTACCCTTCGGGAGCAGGCTTGCACGTTGGTCATCCTTTAGGTTATATAGCCTCTGATATTTATGCGCGTTATAAACGTTTATTAGGTTTTAATGTATTGCATCCCATGGGATATGATTCGTTTGGGTTACCCGCCGAGCAATACGCTATACAAACCGGGCAACATCCTGAAATTACCACTGTTACCAATATAAACCGATACCGGGAACAATTAGATAAAATGGGCTTTTCATTCGATTGGGACCGGGAAGTCCGTACTTCGGACCCTAAATATTATAAATGGACCCAATGGATTTTTATTCAGCTGTATAAATCATGGTACAACCCCGAAACAAACAAAGCAGAATCAATTGATACTTTGGTTGATTTTTTTGAAAAAAATGGTTCTGCCTGCGATACCAACCAGGTTTTAACCGGGAACATTGAAAAAACCTGTGTTCCTTTTACTGCTGCCGATTGGAAAAACTATGCTGAAAAGCAAAAACAAGAAATTTTAATGAATTTTCGTCTGGCTTATTTAAGTGAAGCACAAGTAAATTGGTGCCCTGCTATGGGTACTGTTTTAGCCAATGATGAAGTAAAAGATGGGGTGAGCGAACGGGGCGGACATCCGGTAGAGCGTAAACTCATGAAACAATGGAGCTTGCGCATTACAGCCTATGCCGATCGTTTATTGGAAGGATTAGAAAAGCTGGATTGGACTGATAGCATAAAAGAAGCACAGCGCAATTGGATAGGCAAATCGGAAGGGGCAAGTTTGCACTTTCAGCTAAAAAACCACACGGAAACCATTGAAGTATTTACCACGCGCCCCGATACCATATTTGGTGTCAGTTTTGTTACCCTGGCACCCGAGCACGAGTTGGTAGATAAAATAACCACGACCGAATATAAAGGCAAAGTGAGTGAATATATTGATTATACTAAGAAAAGAAGTGATAGGGAGCGACAAGCCGAAGTCAAAAAAATTACCGGGCAATTTACCGGGGCCTATGTTACCAACCCTTTTTCGGGAGAAGAAATTCCGGTGTGGATTGGCGACTATGTACTAGTAGGTTACGGAACCGGTGCGGTTATGGGCGTGCCAGCGCATGATTCTCGGGATCATGGCTTTGCACAACATTTCGGTTTGCCTATCAAACAAGTAGTAGAGACTTCGACTACGCTCAGTGCAGTTCAAGCATGGGATTTTAATGAAAAATCGTATGATGCCAAAGAAGGAAAAATCATAAATTCCGACTTTTTAAACGGCTTGGAAGTTAAAAAAGCCATTACTAGAGCCATTGATGAGGCCGAAAAAAGAAATGTAGGAACCCGAAAAGTGAATTATAAACAGCGTGATGCCGTGTTTGGACGACAACGTTATTGGGGAGAACCCATTCCGGTGTATTACAAAGAAGGGATTCCATATGTGTTGGATGAATCGGAATTGCCTTTGGAATTACCCAAAGTAGACAAATACTTACCAACCGAAACCGGCGAACCGCCTTTGGCTCGGGCAGAAAACTGGAAATACCGGCCCTTCGAAGCCGCTCAGGGTTATGAATATGAACACACCACCATGCCGGGTTGGGCAGGCAGTTCGTGGTATTTTTTGCGCTATATGGATGCGCAAAACCCAACAGGCATAGCTTCTAAAGAAGCGCTGAACTATTGGAAAGAAGTCGATTTATACATTGGCGGAGCCGAACACTCGACCGGGCATTTGTTATATGTGCGTTTTTGGACCAAATTTTTATATGATTTAGGGATTATTCCGGTCGATGAACCCGCTAAAAAGCTCATTAATCAAGGGATGATATTAGGGAGATCGAGTTTTGTATATCGAGTAAAAGGAGAAAATAAATTTGTTTCTTTTGGATTAAAAGATCAATTTGAAACTGTAGCCTTGCATGCCGATATTTCCTTGGTAAACAATGATATTTTAGATATTGAAGCCTTTAAAAAATGGAAACCAGAATTTAGCGATGCCGAATTTATTTTAGAAGAAGGGAAATACATGTGTGGTTTCGAAATCGAAAAAATGTCGAAATCGAAGCACAATGTGCAAACCCCGGATGAATTGGTGGAAAAATTTGGGGCCGATACCCTGCGTTGTTACGAAATGTTTTTGGGTCCTTTGGAGCAATCGAAACCCTGGGATGTAAAAGGAATTAACGGAGTACATAATTTTTTGAGAAAGTTATGGCGCTTATTTTATGCAAGTGGAAGCTTCCAAGTAGGTGAAACCGTAATTACTAAAGACAATTTAAAAACCCTGCACAAAACCATTAAAAAAATTACGGAGGATTTGGAGCGGTATTCTTTCAATACCCCTATTAGTACGTTTATGATTGCGGTTAATGAGCTAAGTGAGCAAAAATGTAATAACAAAACCGTTTTAGAACCCCTGTTAATCATTCTTTCTCCTTTTGCACCGCATATTTGCGAAGAATTATGGGCGCAGTTAGGCCATTCGGGAAGTATTATGAGCCAGGCCTGGCCTAAATTTGACGAATCCCATTTAAAAGAACAATCGTTTGCATATCCTATTTCTTTTAATGGAAAAATTAAATTTAAGATAGAATTGGCCTTAGATCTGAGCATTGATCAAATAAAAAGCGAGGTTTTATCAAAAGATCAAACGTTGAAATTTTTAGAAGGTAAAGAACCCAAGAAAATCATTATTGTTCCCAACAAAATAGTAAATATTGTAATTTGATTTGAATCAAGAATGAAATTAAGTATTTTTGGGAAAGATGTACAAAGTACAATGTCCGAAGTACAAAGTTTAAAATAATTATATGAAAGAAAATATTAAAATAGGACTATTAGCTGTTATTACAGCCACCTTGATGTATCAAACTTTTTTGAAAAAAGAAAAAAACCATGATTCCCATTCAGCTACTGAACATGTTGAAGGTGATCATCAAAATGTAAATAGTTTATCATTAAATAATACAGACCCAACATTATTAGCACCTCCGGTACCAGAGCCAAATTTACCAAAAACATCCTTGAAATTTGGGACTATGGCGCATGATTTTGGAAAAGTGAAGCAAAATACGGAGAATAAGTACATTTTTAAATTTACCAATACCGGTACTCAACCTTTGGTTATTTCAAGTGCGGTAGGCTCGTGCGGATGTACCGTTCCTGAATATCCAAAAGAACCCATTGCCCCTGGTAAAGAAGGAGAAATTAAAGTGGTTTATTCGCCCGGTACACAGGAAGGAAAACAACAGAAAAAAGTAACTATTACAGCAAATACGGAGCCCAAACAGACAGAAATCAATATTTCAGCCGACGTTTTTAAATAAGTTTAATATTCGTCATTGCGATGACCTGTGCTGAGCTTGTCGAAGTACGAAGCAATCTAACAAAATGAAAAAAATATTAGTAACCGGAGGAGCTGGCTTTATAGGAAGTAGTCTGGTAAAAAAATTAGCCGAGGAAGGAAATGAAGTCATTGTTTACGATAGTTTATTACGTGGCAACAAGCTTTCAACAACAACCTTAGAAAAAGTAAAATTAGTGGTGGGTGATGTTCGAGATTTCGAATTATTAAACTCATACACCAAAGGCTGTGATGTTATTTTTCATTTTGCCGCCATTTTAGGGGTAGATATTGTGGCCGATAACCCAATAGAAACGATGGATGTAGAAACCATTGGCATGCGAAATGTAGCCAATGCAGCTATTAACAATGGCGTAAAAAAAATATTGTACGCATCAACCAGCGGTATTTATGGTCATTCGGCCATGGAACAAGCGGTGAGCGAAGAAATTACGGTTGATCCGCGGACCAGTTATGCCATGGCAAAACGGTACAATGAAATTTATTTAGCTGCATTGCATGAAGAAAAAGGAATAGACTCTATTTCTCTTCGATTTTTTAACGTGTATGGTGCTGATCAGGATAATCGAATGGTGATTCCTCGCTTTTATGAACAAGCTATTAATAACGAACCCATCACGGTTTTTGGTAGTGGTAAGCAAACCCGCGATTTTACGTATATTGATGACACCATTCATGCATGTATTTTATTAATGAATAAGGTAAGCGGAAATCACATTTTTAATGTGGCCAACGAAAATGAAGGGTGTATTGAAGATTTAGCTTTAACAATCAAAAAAATTACCGGTTCTTCTTCCGAAATAAAATACATTGAAGCTCCTAAAAAACGCTATGATTATGAGGTAGAGCGAAGAGTAGGAAGCTCTGATAAGTTATTAAAAGCTACTGGATATAAGCCTACTACTACTTTAGAAGAGGGATTAAAGAAAATTTTTATTTCGAAATAGCTTTTGCCGTTTTTATGGCAATTTTATCCCAAGTAAACTGGGCAATTTTCTCAATCGATTTTTTCTTTTTGGCTAAAATCTCTTCATGAGGGCTCCATAAAACCTTTTTTATAGCTTCATACAAATCTTTATGATGTGGGTCAATCAGCCACCCATTATTATAATCAACCAATAAAGATACAGCTCCCACATCCGTGGCTAAAATAGAGCATCCATTCGCCATTCCTTCCATAATTACATTCGGCATCCCTTCCGCAAAACTGGGAACCACTAATACGTCGGCTTGTTGATAAAATTCAATGATTTTTGCTTCTTCTCGCACTAACCCATGATAAAAACAATGACTCTTCTTCAGCTGCATATTAGCAGGAATAGGCCCTACAAAATGAAATTCGAAATCGGTTTGTTCGCTCAGCACCCGTTTAATAGCCGAATTCAAAATATCAATTCCTTTTCGTTTTTCATATCGCCCAACAAATAAAAATTTTATTTTCTCATTTACCCTTAGTTCATCGGCAGATCTTAATTTCTCTATTTCAATACCCGCCGGCAGCTCAATTATTTTGCTGCTATCAATATTCAATGTTCTATTCAAAAGCTCCGTAATGCGTGCTCCATAAGAAAAAACATAGTTTGCCAACCGCATATTTTCTGATACAAAAGGTCTGAATAAAGCACTTTTTAGCTTTGCCATCCACCCAAAATTGAGTTGAAACATCTCATATCCATGAAAATTAACTCCTATTGGGGGAGGTACCTTGTTCTTTTTGGAACTTTTAAGCAATGACCAACCACAAAATCCTTTGGCGTAGATAAAATCAAATTCACTTAATTCTGATTCATATTCTTTTAATAAAATTTTAGAATATTGATAGCTGGAAAGCAAGTAATGCCCAAAAAAACGGATAGGTTGTGTGGGGAAATAAAAAGCCTTTGATTTAATGGAATAAGCATTATCGGGAAACAAAAACTGGTTCACCTCTTTTTCGGAGGGTAATGCTTGATTTTTATCATAAATACAGTGTGCAACCGTTAAATCTATGCCTTGTGATGGTAAGTATTTTGCCAGGTAATAGGAATGTTTTTGCATTCCTCCTACCACATACGGAAATATACCATCTGTCAGCAATAATACCTTCATTTCTTTTAATTTTTCATACCAAGCGCAATATGCCTCGCAAAACTTTGTCTAAAATAGAATTTTTTGCATTTAATTAATGAATAAATATTAAATATATTTTAGTTGAGCAATCTATTCAGAAAATTTCAGACTTTTGCTACTCAAATGAACGAGCCCATATTTATACTCAATATTGAAACCTCCGGAGAAGTATGCTCTGTATCCTTGAGTGTAGGAAAAGATATTATTCATTTTAAAGAAACCAAGGAGGGATTTAACCATGCCGAAGCGCTTTTTTTATTTATTGATGAGGTATTTAAGGAAAGTAAGACTGAAATAAAGCAATTAGCAGCTGTGGCTATAAGTGGTGGCCCCGGATCGTATACCGGATTAAGAATAGGTACTTCAGCTGCCAAGGGCATTTGTTATGCTTTAAATATCCCCTTGATTAGTATTTCGACCTTACAAATGATTGCCAACGATCCCTTGGTGAAAGAAAAATTAAATGAAAAGGATGTTATATGTGCGAATATGGATGCCGGACGGATGGAAATTTATTATGAATTATTTGATAGCCATTTAAAGCCCTTGGAAAAATCGAGTAATCTAATTATTGATGAAAAAAGTTTCGAAACACAATTAAACAAAAATCGTTTTGTTTTTTGCGGAAATGCCAATGAAAAAATGAAACCCTTTTTTGAACATAAAAATGTGCTGTTTATTGATCAAATTGAGCCCTCTTCTATAAAAATGGCATCTTTAAGTTATCAAAAATGGGTACAGAACGATTTTGAAAATATGGCGTATTTTGAACCCAATTATATCAAAAATTTTGTTCCGGGAATTAAAAAAAAGATCTAATACATATTTGTATTCAGATTGATTAAATCAGGTATCATTATTTTTGTAAAATTGCTCTATTAAAAAGAGCAGAAATTCGTTTTTTAGCTTCATAAACAAGAATTAATTATGATTTTACTCATTATTGCTATTTTTATTTTAGGTTATTTAGCCATTGCTACCGAGCACGTTATTAAAATGAATAAAGCTCCTATTGCCTTAATAACAGGGGTGCTTTGCTGGACCATTTACATTTTATCTTCTCCAGATAAAGAGTTGGTGTCGGAGCAGCTTGCCCATCATTTGGGCGATCTTTCCGGTATTTTGTTTTTTTTATTGGGGGCCATGACTATTGTGGAGTTGATAGATGCACACGATGGGTTTGAAATTATTACTTCATACATCAACCAAACCAACAAAATAAAGCTACTTTGGATTATTTCCATCATTGCTTTCTTCTTTTCAGCGGTGTTAGATAATATGACTACGGCCATAGTAATGGTTTCTTTATTAAGAAACCTCATCCGGGATGATAAAACCCGATTATTTTTTGTAGGAATTGTAATAATAGCAGCCAATGCCGGTGGAGCATTTTCTCCTATTGGCGATGTTACTACAACCATGCTTTGGTTGGGCGGGCAAATAACCACAACTAAAATATTGAGTTCATTATTTATACCAAGTATCGTTTGTTTAGTTGTTCCATTACTGTTTATTTCCTTTCAATTAAAAGGGAATATTGAAAAACCGGTTATGATGGTGGATGAAACTTCCGAGAAACTTCCGAGAAAACATCAGTTGATTGTATTTATAAGTGGCTTGCTTGTTTTAATATTAGTTCCGGTATTTAAAACAATCACGCATCTCCCTCCGTATACTGGAATATTATTAGGCTTGGGTGTTTTATGGATTATTACAGAAATTATTCATGGCAAAAAAGATGAAGAAGATAAACATACCCTTTCTGTAGTTCATGCGCTTCGTAAAATTGATACCCCAAGCATTTTATTCTTTTTAGGAATCCTGTTAAGTATTTCAGCATTACAATCAACAGGTATTTTATCAAATTTAGCCGGTTGGCTAACAACCACCTTAAAAAACGACACCATTATTGTTCTTTCTATTGGGATACTTTCATCTATTGTTGATAATGTGCCTTTAGTGGCCGCTGCCCAAGGCATGTATGATTTAAATCAATACCCTACGGACAATTATTTTTGGGTATTTTTGGCATATTGTACGGGAACCGGAGGAAGCATTTTAATTATTGGGTCTGCAGCCGGTGTAGCAGCTATGGGCATGGAAAAAGTCAGTTTTTTTTGGTACCTAAAAAAAATTAGTTTGTGGGCATGTATAGGTTATTTTGCAGGAGCAATGGCTTATATCTTACAATATCAATTTTTAAGCTAAATTTCTATTCTAGCATAGAATATCTTCCAATTTTAACTTAATTCAATAAAAATTTAGTGTTTTTATAGCAATTTATATAAATCTCTTTGGTTTTAGTTTATACTTATTTTTCTATATTTGCAGGCTAGTTTTAAAATAAATTACTTTTCATATGCAAAACAAAACCGCTCTTTGGGTCTTTATCACATTACTAACCGCTGCTTGTATCTATCAAATTTCATTCACATTCATGAATATGAGCGTAGAAAAAGAGGCGAAAAAATATGCCGAAGCGCAATACGACTCTATTGATCCCAATAAAACCATGAATGTCTTTTCAAAAGACACCTTAATTCAAAAAATAGAAAGTCAGTATTTACGTGATATTGCTTCTGAAACCCGATTTGGATCACAAGTTTCAAGCATTCGTAAAAAACAAATCGATTTAGGTCTGGATTTACAAGGGGGTATGAACGTAACCTTAGAGGTTTCTTTGGTTGATTTAATTAAAAACTTCTCTTCTAATCCACAAGATCCCTCCTTTAATAAAGCTATTGCTCAGGCAATGGAAATGCAAAAAAATAGCAGTGAAGATTTCATCACTCTTTTTGGAAAAGCATATAAATCTATTGAGCCTAACTCCAAATTAGCTGCTATATTTTATTCAAGAGAGAATCAAAACTTAATTCCAAGAGATGCAACGGATGAAGATGTTTTAAAAACATTAAAAAAAGAAGCCGGAGATGCCGTAAAAAGAACAGAAAACGTATTGCGTAAACGGATTGACAATTTAGGAGTTGTTCAACCAAAAATTCAGCGTTTAGAGTCGGGCAGAATATTAGTAGAATTACCAGGTGTAAGAGAAAAAGAGCGCGTTCGTAAAATTTTACAGGGAACAGCTAAATTAGAGTTCTGGGAAACCTATGATGTTCGTGAAGTATTTGATAGATTAGTTGAATTTGATAAAATTTTAGCTTTACGTGAAAAATCAAAAGATTCTGTAACAACTACAGTAGCTGATACTACGCAGGAAGCCAAAGCAGACAGTACATCTGACGTGTTGAAAAAATTAATGGCAGAAAATAAATCTACCACGGATAGTGCTAAAAATGGTGAGCGAAGACCTCTTTTTGAAGTGGTACAGCCTCCACAAATTCAGAATAATGATAAAAATTACTATTGTTTCTTATATGCTTTAACAAAAGACACTGCTAAAGCAAATACATACTTAAACGATCCTGAATTAAAAGAAATGCTTCCCAATGTTAAATTTATGTGGGATAATAAAGATAATTCAGAGGATCCAAATAGAAAAGGGGATGCAAAACCCGTTATTACTTTATACTTAATTAAAGCGATAAGCAATGATGGAAATGCTCCCATGGACGGAAGTGCCATTACAGATGCCAATCCGAATTTTAACCAAATGATTAATAAAAATGAGGTTATTCTTGGTATGAATAGTGATGGGGCTAAAAAATGGAGAGTGTTAACCAAAGAAAACATTGGTAAATCAATTGCTATTAGTTTAGATAATGCCGTTTATTCGGCTCCTGTTGTACAAGGAGAAATTTCGGGCGGATCAACTTCTATTACCGGTAATTTTTCAGTGGAAGAAGCTACCGATTTATCTAACATATTAAAAGCGGGTAAATTACCGGCCCCGGCAAAAATTATTGAATTTGCAGAAGTAGGTCCAACCTTAGGTCAAGACAATATTAATGCAGGTTTTATGTCATTTATTATTGCCTTGGTGGTTGCTTGGTTATACCTTATCTTCTATTATTCAAAAGGTGGAGTAATAGCTGATTTAACCTTGGTTATCAATATGTTTTTTGTTGTAGGTATTTTAACCTCCATTGGCGCTACGTTAACTTTAGCAGGTATTGCAGGTATTGTGTTAACCATTGGTATGGCGGTTGATGCCAACGTACTTATTTATGAAAGAATTAGAGAGGAGATGAGCAATGGAAAAAACCTGAGAAGTGCTGTGCAAGAAGGTTTCAGAGGCTCTTTAAGTGCTATTATGGATGCCAATATTACCGCTCTTTTAACCGGTATCGTGTTATATATTTTCGGAACGGGTCCAATCCAAGGGTTTGCCACTACTTTAATTATAGGTATTATCACCTCTGTATTTAGTGCAGTGGTATTAAGCCGATTGGTTATTGAATGGATGTTAGATCGAAAAAAAGAAATTTCTTTCGAATCACGCATTACCAAAAATTGGTTCAAAAACATGAACGTGAATTTCCTTAAACACCGTAAATATTTTTATATCGGATCTATTATTTTGTCGTTAATCTCTATTGGCTCTTTAGCTTACCGAGGTTTAGACTGGGGGGTTGATTTTTCGGGTGGTAGAACATACCAAGTTAAATTTGAAAACCCGGTAGATGCCAATAAAGTATCCGATCTTTTAGCTAATTATTTTGTAGAAGATGGTAAAAAAGAAGCGCCAGAGGTAAAAACTTATGGGACTAATGGATACCAGGTATTGATTACAACTAAATATATGATCAATGATAATTCGCAGGATGCCCATGAAAAATCGGCTGCGGTGTTATCGCAAGGATTAAATGCCTTAAACAATAAGTTTGATATCGTAAAAACCCAAATGGTTGGACCAACCGTTGCGGATGATATTTATACCAACGCCCTTATTGCGGTAGGTTTAGCCTTATTAATTATTTTTGGTTATGTAGCCGTCCGATTCAGAAAATGGCAATATGGAATGGGAGCTGTGGCTTCTCTTTTCCATGACGTATTAATGGTTACCGGTATGTTCTCTCTTTTTTATGGAATTTTACCTTTCTCTTTAGAAATTGACCAAAACTTTGTTGCTGCTATCTTAACTATATTAGGTTATTCGGTAAATGACAGTGTGGTAATTTTTGACAGAATCCGAGAATTTAAAGGATTATATGGTAAAGAAGATAAAATGAAAGTGGTAAACAATGCCTTAAATAGTACCTTAAGCAGAACATTTAATACCGCTTTAAGTACCTTTATCATCTTAATTTTAATCTTCGTTTTTGGTGGAGATTCAATGAGAGGATTTGTTTTTGCACTTCTTTTAGGGATTTTTGTAGGAACCTATTCTTCTTTATTTATCGCTACTCCAATCATGTACGATTTAGATAAAGACAATGATGGCGCTTCAATTAAAGTAAACAAAGCTCCTTTAAAAGCTACCGTGGCTTAATACAAAAAGCTCAATATATCAATAACGAAAGGGATTTGCCTAAAAAGCAAGTCCCTTTTTTGTGACAATGTGGTCAGAAATGGTGCATAAAAAGCTCTAAGTTCTTTTGTTAATAAGT
>CAYOHR010000017.1:24916-52428 GCA_964403835.1 uncultured Flavobacteriales bacterium | reverse complement strand
AAAATTATTGTGCCAGCATCACGCCAAAAAGGAGGAATGTTTTATTTAGATAATGGCATTTTAAAACTGATAGAAAATAACCGTTTTGAAAAGTTATCAGATAAAATGATTGCTCTTCTAAACCTTGCCGATATCAATAAACTGATAGATATTCTTCAAAACAAATTTGGCAGTAATATTAAACTGAGTTCATCACAATTTGATATTATCAAAAATGATTTGCCACAACATGCCAAAAAACGAAAACCGTTGCCAAAAGCTGAAATTATATATGAAGAAACCACATCCCCCGTTAATAACGAATTGGAATTAGAAGCAATGGCACTTGAACTGGAATTAGAACTATTAGAATTTTAAAAACACAAGCTATGATAACCGCAAATAATTACTACAATCAGATTAACAGCATTGGTGCAAATCAATTACCGCCAACCTTTTTAAGAAGCCATGAATTGGTAAATAAAGTAACACAGGAAGGAACAAGTTGGGAAACATATCAGGGTAATAGCACCATCAAAAGAATGATAGATTTATACTTTACCAAACTCAATGAATATTTTGAGCAGCATAAACCTAAGAAAACTGCTATTAAAGTAAATAAGGAGACTTTTAAGCGAGAACCTAAAACCAAATTAATAAAACAAAAAGTTGATAATGCAAAGCAAACAGAACATATAGAAGAGGAATTAAAATTTATTAAACGCTTTACTTCACTGAATGGTAAAACTAAAACAGCTGGCCAGATTTTGGCTTTCTTAAATAGTTTGCAAAAAGCTATTATAGAAAAGAGAATTCGTAAAACTTCTTCGTATGCAGCTGAAATAAAAATCATTCAGGAAAAATTAGTGCAAACCTATAATTCCATGGGGACAAGTATTCAGATTCAGCTAAAACCAGAAACAATGGAGAAAATGATTTCTCTGGTAAAAAGTGAAAAAATAATGCCTTCCATCAAGTTCATCAAACGATATGTGAGTTTGCAAGGTAAAGTTGGAATAAGAGATAAAGGTAAAAAGCTATTAGAAGATATGCAGAAAGCGGTAAAGAAAGGTATATTAACCAAAGCCGATAAGTACTCAGACAAAGTAAATGCTATGTACTTAAATCTGCATAATCTTATTCATAAACCCAAACAAGATGTTTTAGATATTAGCAAACATGAATTAAATGGTTTAATGGGTGCTTTAAACTCTTTTGGTTGTCATGGTTTAGATGGGATTGAGGAGCCTAAACAAAATAAATCTGCCAATCGAATTATGAATAGCATTGATTTTGCTAAAATGCAATTTAATAGCATTGGTTTCAAAGGCAAATGGCTGGATTTTATTGGAGATCCCGCAAAAGGATTCACTGCTATGGTTTTTGGAAAACCAAAAATGGGAAAGTCTTATTTGTGCATTGATTTTGCTGGATATCTATCTCAAAATCATGGTAAGGTATTGTATGTAGCCAAAGAAGAAAAACTAGATGCTACACTTCAAAAGAAATTAAACGATACCAATGTAAAGAATCCAAATCTATATGTAAGTGATTACTTGCCTGAAAACCTATCTGAATTTAATTTTGTATTTATTGATAGTGTAAACAAAATGGAACTTCAGCCAAACGATCTGGAATCGCTAAAATCAAAGTTTCCTGATATTTCTTTTATCTATGTATTTCAAACTACCAAAGAAGGAAATTTCAGAGGATCCAATCATTTTCAACACGATGTAGATGTAGTTATTGAAGTACCTGAAAAAGGGAAAGCCATTCAGAATGGAAGGTTTAATCAGGGTGGGGAGATGGATATATTTTAATTTAAGTATTTTGAATTAGCTACTAATATAAAATTTAACTGTTAGAAATAAGTTATTATATTTGGATGTGAAAACTATGCTAAATAAGCTAAAGGAAATTGCTTTAAGATTCCAGATAGATCCATTACAGACTATTGGTCATGCGGCAAAGGTTAACACGGTTTTAAAAGTGCTTTCAGATATAAATCGTTCATATTATAATTATCTTGAAATAGAATTTTTAAAAAACCCTAGTTTTAAGAAAGCATTTGACAAAAATGCTAAAATACTTGATGCCGTAAAAGAGGATTTAGATTTACTAATTGTAGATGTGAAGTTTAGTAGCTTTGAAACTGCACTTGCTCCAAATATATTAGATAATCAAACTTCCATTTTTCATAATGAGGTTAAAGAATGGAAAAGCGAGACATTTCAAAGTTATAAAGATGACATTATTTTAGCTGACTATTCAAATATAAAACACCAAAAAAAAATTATTGAAAGATATACTGAGGAAGAAAGAGTTAAAATTTTTCAGCCATTCTTTAATTCATTGGGGGATGGAAAATCCTATAAAATAAACATTAAAGGAGAAGATGGTAAGACTAAAAAAATACTGAATCCACCAGTAAAGGATAAATTATTTATTTATATACCAAAGATTACACCAATTCAAGAAGAACTCCCAGAAGAAAAAAAT
This sequence comes from uncultured Flavobacteriales bacterium, assembly GCA_964403835.1. GTDB lineage: Bacteria > Bacteroidota > Bacteroidia > Flavobacteriales_G > JALEGO01 > CAYOHR01. Next base: position 49,950 of record CAYOHR010000017.1, on the reverse strand, counting down.
TACATAGTTTATGCTAAAATAAGAAAAGATGGGAAAGGAGAAAATGTGAACTTTAATAAAAAAAGTATTAAAAAAGTTCATTATATGGAGGAGTTGTCTTATGACATTTATCCATATAAGCCTAATCTTTTACAATATGCAAATCTTATCTTTATTCTAAACACAAAGATGGATTGTGTAGTATTATATGAAGAAAACACCTATGTTATTGAATGCCCAGAACTAGATATTGTTGTCTGGGGAGAATCAAGGGAAAAAGTAGAGGAAGCTTTTGAGTTCAGCTTTTATTCTCTCTATCTTAATTTTTATTCTGAACAGGATAAAAAATTATCAAAGGACGCTATTATTCTAAAGAAAAAATTAAAATCATTGATTAAATCAGTAGTTGAGAATGAAGCCAAGAAAAAGTAAGGACATACAAAAGGTTCTTCTAAAAAAAGGATTCATTTTAGACCCTGAAAAAGATCATCATCAGTTCTATTATTTAGTTATTGATGGAATTAAACAAAACATAAAAACATATTTCTCTCACGGTAAGTCTGATTATGATAAATACTTAATGGGGCAAATAAAAAAACAATTAAAATTTTCTGATAATAAATTAGGAGAAGATTTTTTTGATTGCCCTATGAGTGCTGAACAATATGTTGAAATGCTAATTAAAAATGGAATAATTAAAATGTAAAAACATGAAAACAAACAATTCAATAAAAAGTTGCATTTCTCTCCCTAGCCCAAAGAATTTAATACACAAAATGTCTAACCCTCTAATGACTCAAAATATAGTGTTTTAAACTTGATAATATTTCAATATCTTTGAGTAATTGGTTCGAAAATTTGTCTGCGATGATCACAAAGCAGCATTCGCTGCTTTTTTTGTTTATATTAATTTGTAATTTTGTTTTATAACATCTTTGCCCGGGTGTTGGAATTGGTAGACAAGCACGTTTGAGGGGCGTGTGCGCAAGCGTATGGGTTCAAGTCCCATTCCGGGTACTTAGGCGGATCATCTAACAATGATCCGCTTTTTTGTTTCCAAACTTCAGTAAAACAAAAAACTTTCAGAAATACCAACTTATTAAGTTTTATAAGCAAATTACTATTGGTACGCTGTGAGTCAACATGAATGATAAATGTCATAGTTAGATTTGACCAACCTCATTAACAAAAAATAAAAACGAAAATATATTTGTAACGAAATTAATAATCCTCAATCGAGAATTCTTAAAACAAATTATTATGAAATTATACATTAAACATATGGTGAGTAATCGCTGTAAAATGATGGTGACAGACGAGTTGAGAAAACTTGGGTTGCATTTCGTTATTGTTGATTTGGGTGAAGTAGATGTAATGGAGAATATTTCTGCCGAACAACGCCACCAACTTAAATCCGCTTTACTCATTTTGGGTTTGGAGTTGATGGATGATAAAACAAGTATAATATGTGAGAAAATAAAGAATGTCATAATTCAAATGATTCATGACACTTATGAATTGCCGAAAATAAATTACTCTGATTATATAAGTGAAAAACTCCAGTACGATTACACTTATTTGTCCAATTTGTTTTCAAAAGTTAAAGGTATTACAATACAACAATTCATTCTTATTAATAGAATTGAAAAAGTAAAGGAGTTATTGAAGTATGGCGAGTTTAACCTAACGGAAATCTCACATAGATTGCAATATAGCAGTGTTGCACACCTATCCAATCAATTTAAACAAATTACAGGGCTCTCACCAACTCAATTTATGTCATTGAAAAGCAAAGGAAGGATTCCAATTGAAGAACTTGGAAATTCAAATTCACGTATTTCTTCTTATGCGTTAGCCGGGTAGTATAATTAAAAAAATCAGTATTAAAATATAAATCTACTAAAAATCAAAAAATGGGAACAAAACTAAAAATCAAAGGAAATTGGGATGTGTTAAAAGGTAAACTCAAGCAAAAGTATGCAAAACTAACTGACGATGATTTACTCTTCGTTGAAGGAAAGGAAAATGAATTACTTGGCAGGCTTGAAAAAAAACTTGGTCAGACTAAGGAAGAAATACGCAACGCAATTGAAAAATTATAATAAAAAATCATGAGAAATCTATTATATGTCTTAGCTGTAATTATTGTTATTGCATGGGCAATTGGCTTTATTGGGTATAGTGTTGGGGGATTAATTCACATACTTTTAGTAATAGCAGTTATTTCTGTTTTGCTTGGTATTATTCAGGGAAGAAGAGCAAGATAATATTTGATCTTTATTGAACAAATTATACTGCACTAAATCAATTTACCTTAAAGGGGGGATTTCAAGTTGCGAGAATTTATTAGAATTCTAAGCCCTAGAAAATCGTCCGTCAAACTCAATAATCCGACCCTCCGGGCACAATTATCATCCCCTGATATCTGTTTTATCAGGGGTTTGTTATAATTTAAATCCACTATTTTAATTTATTTTGTAAGCTTTGTAACAGACGGACATACCGTATTTTATGGAAAAGATGGCTTTAAAATAAAATCAGAAGCAAAATATTCCACTTTAGAAGTTGCGCATACAAGCAATAAAGAACAATTTAAAAAAGACCTGAAAGAACATCAACAGGGGAAAACTAATTATCCCACTTTTTGCCAAATCAGCGCCAGGTTAGGTGTTGAAAAATGGATTGCTGATCTTGGGAATATGACTTGTGCTTATTTTGACAAACAGCGCAATGAAATGCTCACAGAGCTTATTCCTGTTCCGTAATCGGATTTAATTTTAAGCCTGCTTATTTCGCAAGGCATGCTCTTTTAATATTTGTTGTATACAAATTTCTTGTATTTGATTGCAAACCTGATCCGATGAGGTGAATAATTTGGTTACATCTAAATTATTCCAGCTGATTTTTATTAATTCAAAATCGACTGTTTGTATATTTAAAAAGGCAGAAACAGGTTTTGAAAAACAAAAACAATCCACTTCTAACAGCTGGTTGTTATATTTAATATAAATGCATTTTCTTGCTTTCATAGGCGGATTTTAAAATGAATATTTTTTTACTAGTTTTTCAAAGTTTTCTATCACATCAATATGTTTCGATAATGATTTTAAGTGCCAAACATTAAACAGCGTGTTATCCTTAATTTCACCAAATTCCTTTTTATAAGCCACACTGTATTTAAGTTCATCTTTCCAGCTTCTTCGTACCTTACACATTCTCTCTACCAAATCTAGTTGTGATACATTATTTTGTTTCATATATTTGATTTTGTACAAGTAACTGTTACACACAACAAATATACAAATAAATTGGATAATTATATACAAATAAATTGTATTAATTACAGCATATTTTTAACAAAATGATTTACAGCAGATTAAAAACATTGCGAGAAAAGGCAGGAAAAACACAAGCAGATGTTTCTAAATATCTTGGCTTTAAAAGAGTTTCAAGATATGCAAATTACGAATCAGGGCACTCTAAGCCCAGTGTAGAAATTATGCAAAAAATATCCAAATATTTTGGAGTTGATATTAATTATTTAATTGATGGTAAGGGGAAAAAAGATGTGGTAGAAAACATCCCTTATTATGACATAGACGCAACAGGCGAAATAGAAGTTGTTAATGACTATGACGAAAGTCCTTCTTATTTTATGCACTTGCCCAATTTTAAAGATTGTGATTTTGCCTGCAATGTATCGGGCGATAGCATGTATCCACAAATATGCAGCGGAGAAGTTATATTGTGTAAAGAAGTCAAAAACACAGATATTATTCAATTTGGAGAAACCTACTTGGTTGTATGCAATGAAAAAGCAGACTACCTGCGGACTATTAAGCGTATCCGAAAAAATAAATCCAATCCAAACGTATACATTTTAAACTCAGCTAACCCCGATTTTGATGATTTTGAAATCCCCATTAACAGCATTGATAAGCTATATACCGTAAAAGGAAGCATGAAAAGAAGGGTGATGTAAATACCCTACCAAAAAAGATCTTTATATACTGGCATGCCTTCCATAGCCTACTGAAGTTTTTCTTAAAAAAACTTTTCATCAATCTCAATCTTATTCAGGCTTTAAAACACAGTAAAAAAGCCATACATTTGTGGTCAGTTTTCGATCTACAAAATGACTGAGTCTAAACCAAAAAAAACATCCAAATCCGAACAGGAACAAGTCACTGAGCATATTCAGAAATTAGACCCATCGTTAAGCAAAATTATTGAAACGCTTCGTCAAATTATTTTGAATACGGATAAGGAAATTGGCGAACGCATTAAGTGGAACAACCCTAGTTTTTATTATACGGGCGAAATGAAACCCTTTTACCCCAAAGAATACAAACGCGAAATGATTGTTTTTAATCTTTTTAAAGGCCGAATCATGCTTGTTTTTCCGAGTGGAGCCAAAGTCAACGATATCTCAGGATTGTTAGAAGGAGCGTATAAAGACGGTAGAAGATTAATGACCTTTAAAGACCTAGATGACGTTAAATTGAAAGAAAAAAGTTTGCAAAAAATAATTAAAGATTGGCTGGCATTGGTCGAAAAATAAAATGGAATGGTAGATTTAGAAACGGTTCGAACCATGGCTCTTTCTTTTGATGAAGCAATAGAACAAATGCACTTTGATAAGCCTTCGTTTAGAGTTAAAAAGAAAATATTTGCTACCATTGATTTAATAAACAAAATAGTAGTAGTAAAGCTAAACGAGATAGATCAGTCGGTTTTTTGTTCGTTTAACCCGCTCATTATTTGAATTAAATAGCGTTGAAAAAGAAATGCTTTTAGATGCTTTAACATGTTCTTATTGCAACGTAGCGCCTAAAAAAATTTCAGAAAAATATAAACTTTCATAATTATTAAATCATGGAAAAATCAATCCCCTTTAAAAATACGGATGAATATATTGCTTTACAAGTGCCGGAAGTCCGCGAAAAACTGGAAGAAATTAGACAAATAATACGCGATGCCGCCCCCAAAGCCGAGGAAGTGATTAGTTACGGCATGCCTGCATTTAAATACCTAGGCATGTTAGTATACTTTGCGGCAAACAAAAAACATATCGGTTTTTACCCAACCGGATCACCCATTGTGGCTTTTAAAAACGAACTTTCTAATTATACCTGGTCCAAAGGAGCGGTGCAATTTCCTTTAGATAAAGCGATTCCTGTTGACTTAGTCACAAAAATGGTGAAATTTAAAGTGAAGGAAAATACTGAAAAAAATAAAAATAAAGTAAAAAAGGGATGAAAGGTCATTTGAAAACCTGCCCAAAAGGCCATACATATCAAAAAAGCAGCGATTGTCCGGTATGTCCTATTTGCGAGAAGGAAAGAAAATCAGAAGTGGAATTTCTTAACTCTTTGGCTGCTCCGGCCAGGCGAGCTCTTGAAAATGCAGGTATCTCCAGTTTGTTAGCACTTTCAAAACGGTCTGAGAAAGAAATATTAGCATTACACGGCATGGGTGCAAGCAGTATCCCTAAACTTCAAAAAGCCTTAGCATTACAAGGCTTATCGTTTAAAAAATAAATAACTTACTTTACCGGTTTTAAATAAAACTCTTTGTAGGTATCGCTTTCTTTAAATACTATCTCTTCTTCTACGGTTTCAAAGCCATCTGCTTCAATTTTTAATCTGTATTTTTTTTCATAATTCATCATTAACAGGTAATTACCTGTTTTTGCATTGGTTTTATAAATGCCATAACGTTCTTTTTTAGATGCATCTTCCAGCGTTAATGTGGCTTTTATTGGCACTAAGCCTTCTACGTTCAATATTTTTCCTTTTACTACCGGATTTTCATTTTTATTCAATTTAATCTTGTATAAATCCTGATCTCCGTACCCGTCGGAACGGATAGATGAGTAATATCCTGTTTTTCCATCGGCCGATACCGAAAAGAAAACATCGTCATAAGTTGTATTAATTGGATATCCAACATTCTCAGGTGCTGACCATACACCGCCGGTGTCTAATTCGCTCGCAAAAATATCATAATCGCCCATGGTATTATGCCCTTTGGAACTAAAATATAAGGTAGCTCCATTTGGATGAACAAAAGGCGCATCATCATCATACATGGTATTAATGGTATTGCCTAAATTAGCCGGCAAACTCCATGTACCATCCGGGAATTTTATAGTTCTATATAAATCTTTGCCACCAAACCCACCTGGCCTGTCACTTGAAAAATAAATGGTTTTACCATCGGGGGCAAAGGCTGCGCTTGATTCTACCGAAGAAGAATTTATGCTTTCGTCGTATTTAATTGGTTTTGACCATGTTTTTCCATCAAATTCCGACCAATATAAATCGCCGGAAACCAAGGTTTTATCGGTATTAAAAATAATTAAAATATTTCCTTCAGGTGAAAGGCCTACACAGGCATTATGTAAATCTGTATTAATGTATGGGCTAATGGGTACCGCTTTGGTCCAGGTATTGTTATGGTTATAGGAAACATAAATATCTTCAAAATATTTATTGTATGGATCTAATTTACCCCCTGTGCTGTTTGCTCTGCGGGAGGTGAAAATAAGCATCGATTCATCACTGGTAATTAAAGGAACATATTCGGGATCCTTGGTATTAACAGCTTCTCCTAAGTTTTCAATTAATACATCTTTCGGATACCGAACCATAGCCATGGCTTGTGTGGTAATTTCTTTCAAGCGTAAAACTTCCGAATTATCAATTGGTTTATCGCCTTCTGATTGAATATATTTATCATATCGGGCTTTCGCCTTATCAAACTCATAGGCATAATGATGGATTCTGCCCAAATAGTAAAATGAAACAGGAATACCGCCATGTGCTGCTTTTTCTAAATATTTTTTACTTTCTTGTTTATCTGTTTCTAAATAAAAAAGACAAATACCTAAATTACAGTTTAGCTCCGCCCAGTATGGATATTTTTTATAAAATTCCAAATAATAGGTTTTGGCCAAATTATAATCTTTAATCGCTAAGTTATCATTGGCTTCTTTCCAATCCGTCTTTTCTTTTAAACTTAACTTTGGAGTCTGACCATAAAAATGGAACACTATAAATCCCAAAACAAGTGTGCTTATGAGCTTTTTTACCATGTTTTTCTTTTAAAATATTCAACAAAATATCAATTTTATCTCTTAAAGATATCTTACTTTTTGGAGGTATACGTCAAATTTACAAATTTCGTTGCTATAATAAGGTTTGTCTTAAGATATTTAAAAACATTAAGTTGTAACCAAGGAGGAGTCTAAATCCTGTTATAGGGGCTAAAATAGATCCTTCGCTCGTTTCTATCGGGACTAGATGACATTCTGCCGGTTACATATGCATGGGCACATCCATGAGTAAAACCTCGGCATCCGGGCTATTTGCGGCTATTTTTATTATATCGGTATCCCATATACCTAAACCGTCTCGTTCGTTTAAAACCTGGCCATCAATGGTCACATCTCCTTTTAGAATAAAGGCATACACGCCATTGCCTTTTCTTTTTATGGAATATTCGGCGGTAAAATCTTTATCAAATTTCCCTAAGTGAAACCAGGCATCTTGATGAATCCATACGCCAGCATCATCAGGATTTGGAGAAATTATTTGTTGAAATTGATTATGCCGATCGCTTTCGTTGAGGGTAATTTGATCGTAGCGGGGCGTGACGTTTCTTTTATTTGGGAACACCCAAATTTGTAAAAACTTGGTTAGTTTATCTTTATTTCTATTATATTCACTATGCTGAATGCCTGATCCAGCACTCATTACCTGAATATCTCCTTTTTTTATTACGGCCACATTTCCCATACTATCGGTGTGTTCTAAATCGCCCTCTAAAGGAATAGAAATAATTTCCATATTGTCATGCGCATGGGTTCCAAAACCCATTCCCGGATTTACCCGATCATCGTTTAAAACTCGTAAAACGCCAAAATGCATGCGATCCGGATTATGATAATTAGCAAAACTAAAGGTATGATAGCTCTCCAGCCAGCCATGGTTAGCATGCCCACGGGTATTTGCTTTGTGTAATATAGTGTTTCCCATTTTTTATTTTAGGTTTGGATTAAATAATTAAAAATTCAATTTATAAATTTAACTTTATTAAATCTTAAAAAGGGCGTATGAAAAAATATATTCTGTTATTGCTTTGTTTGTTCATTCAAGGTACGTTTTATAGTCAGGAAACCGTAAAATACACCTTGGTAAATAAAGAATTTTATAAAGGAAGTGATGGCAAATTATATATTAAAACCAAACGCCTGATTGCCCCTAAAAAATATGGCCCAGCTTTTTATCGGGCAGTCCCGGCTATTGACTTAAATACCTATAACGATTATGACGAGATTGATGCTTATGCAAAAGATATTTATCATGTTTATTGGAGAGAAATTACCAAAGATGGTGATTTTATAAAAATAATTGAAAAGGCTGATCCACAAAGCTTTACCGTAGTAGTCCCCAGAAAATTAGCTTATGATAAGACCTTTGTTTATCAAGAAAACATAGTTAACCCCAAGATGAATCGGGATTCGCTGGTGAATGTGTATGATTTGAAGTAAAATTGAATATAAAATTACTATTTATTTAGGCTTTTCCCTTCGCATCTCCTTCTCCAGACTTGCTATCATTAAACGCTTTTGATTGGTTTTTAGGAATAGAAAGGCTTTTCCACTGTGTACTGAGCATTTTTGAAAGAAAAACAATTTGCCCAACGTGGTATGGGTAATGCGCCAATTGGCGGTTGATGGCCTCTAAAACGGTATGGCTTTCGCTGCGGATGTAAACAATGCGCTCAATATCTCCGGGGCGCAATTCATCCAAAGCATGAAAAAAGCAAGCCCAGCCTTTATTCCAGACTTCCAAAACGGCTTGTTTGGTTTTAATATCATTCTCAAACTCGCTATCACGGTTTCGCCATTCTTTTTCTCCATCGGTGGTCAAAAAATCAGTCCAACGCGAAAGCATATTCCCGCTCAGGTGTTTTACAATGGTAGCAATGCTGTTGCTTTCTTCGTTAAAGTAATCCTGAGCGCTAGTCGAAGGATGCCAGTCTATTTTTTCATCCGGAACCTGCTCTATTGCCTTTTCACCAATGCTTTTGTAGTATAAAAATTGCTTTTTTACACTGCTTAAGTAGTTGTTTTGCATACGGAATGATTTTATCGAAATTAACCTAATTTAAGATATTTAGCTTTATTTTTATCCCAAAATTTTGCATGCCCAATTTACTCATACACGAAACCAGTCCCTATTTGCTGCAACACGCAAATAACCCGGTAAATTGGCACGCCTGGAATAGCGAAACCCTACATAAAGCAAAAACGGAAAACAAAGCATTATTGATTAGCATAGGCTATTCTACCTGCCATTGGTGCCATGTGATGGAGCACGAATGTTTTGAAGATGAAGAAGTGGCTGAAGTAATGAATCAATTTTTTATATGCATAAAAATAGACCGCGAAGAACGGCCCGAACTGGATGCTTTTTATATGGATAGCCTGCATGTATTAGGTATACAAGGAGGCTGGCCCTTAAATGTATTTGCTTTACCCACGGGTGAACCCATTTGGGGAGGAACCTATTTTCCTAAACCCAAATGGATAGGCATTTTAGAGCGCATACACGAATTATTTGCGAAGGAACAAGATAAAATTATGGCCCAGGCTCAAGAAATAAGTGCCACCATACAAACCATGTACACCTACGATTTGCAAGTTCCGGATTCTTTAATGAGTAAGCAGAATTTACTAGAGGGAATACAAACTTGGAAGACCCAATTTGATTTAGAGTATGGAGGCCAGTTAAAAGAATATAATAAATTTCCTTTGCCCACCAATTACTCCTTTTTATTAGATTATTTAAGTTTTGAAAACGATGAAGCCATCCGGTCTTTTGTTGATTTATCCTTAAAAAAGATTTCGTATGGCGGAATTTTCGATCATTTAGAGGGGGGCTTTTGCCGCTACTCGACCGATCGGTATTGGAAAGTACCCCATTTTGAAAAAATGCTATATGACAATGCACAGTTAATTTCGGTGTATTGTAAAGCCCTTCGAGAACCTCAGGGACCTTCGAGAGCCTCAGACACCGTGTACCCTGAGGTCCTCGAAGGGTGGTACAAAGAAATAGTACAAAAAACGATCGCCTTTTGCATAGCTCAATTGTATGATGAAAATACCGGAAGTTTTTATTCGGCCTTAGACGCCGATACAGAAGGCGTTGAAGGGAAATATTACGTGTGGACCGAAGATGAATTAAAAGCAGTTTTGACTAGTCAAGAATTTGCCCTTGCAAAAGAGTATTATACCCTTACCCCAGGCGAGATTTGGGAACACAATAACTATGTTTTATATAGAACAAAAGAATGGGAAGAGATAATAGCCTGTTTGGGCTTACCAATGACGGATGCAAATACATTGCTGGCAAGTATTCAAAAAAAATTAATCGATCACAAATTAAAAACACGGGCTTACCCGGGATTGGACCATAAAGTCATTACCTCGTGGAATGCCCTTATGATAAAGGCTTTGTGCGATGCCTATTCAGTTTTTAAAGAAGATTCCTATAAGCAAACCGCCGAAAAAACCTTGTCTTTTTTAATGCAAAACATGTTGAGTCCCGAAAACGATGTATATCATATTTACACACAAGGAAAAATTCAGAAAAATGCCTTTTTAGAAGATGCTGCTTTTTTGCTGGAAGCCCTCATTTCATTTTACGAAATATCGGGGAACGAGCCTATTTTGCTGCAAGCCCGAGCTATTTGTGAACAAGCCATAGATCAATTTTACGATTCTAAAACCGGATTTTTCTTTTTGTCGAATGATACAAGTGAAATAAAAATTAAAAAACTGGAAGTGTATGACCAGGTGATTCCCAGCTCCAATTCAACCATGGCGAATAATTTGTTCCTCTTATCAAAATATTTTCGGGATGAGAAATATGCAAGCATGGCCTACCGCATGTTGAATACCGTGAACGGCAAATTTAGCGAGCATTTATCGGGGTATACCAAATGGGCCGAATTGTTTTTAAAATACCATTATCCTTTTTATGAATTGATGGTGGTGGGAGAAAACGCAAGCTCCACAAATATTAAAAACCAGGTTTCACAAAATGTGCTTTTAGCCTATAAAAACTCGCCCTCCAAACTCCCAATTTTAGAAGAAGAACATGTGATAACAAATGAAACTCAATACTATTTGTGTGACCATGAAAAATGTTATCCACCAACCAATAATATGGAAGAAATTATTCAAAAAATTAAATAACCATCCTTCGCCTAGCGCTCAGGATTGCAACACCAAAGCCCTGAGCGCCAGACGAAGGGCGGAATAGTAAGTATTATGATAAAAACATATTATGTGTATATTATCGAGTGTTCTGACCAATCCTATTATACAGGATTTTGTGATGACATTGAACTACGTGTAAAGCAACATGAAGAAGGGGTCTATCCTCAAAATTACACTTTTAAAAGAAGGCCTATTAAACTTGTATATTTTGAAATATTTACGAATATTCAACTAGCCTTAAGTTATGAAAAACAAATTAAAGGGTGGACTAAAGCTAAGAAAAAGGCACTGATAGAAACTAATATAGAAAAATTAAAAGAACTAACAATTTGTAAAAACAGTACTTCTTCTAAAAGATTTTATACATAATCCATCCTTCGCCTAGCGCTCAGGATTGCAACACTGAAGCCCTGAGCGCCAGACGAAGGGCGGTATTAAACAAAAAAACATGCGTATAGCCGTTATCGATTTAGGAACCAACACCTTCAGCATATTAATTGCCGATTTGCTTGAGGGCGATTTTACCACCGTGTTCAGACGCACCATTGCGGTTAAGCTGGGCGAAGGCGGTATTAATCAAAATTTGATTAGCGAAATCCCTTTTGCCAGAGGCATTAATGCCTTAAAAGAAATAAGAAAAGAAATGGATTTGCGACAGGTTGATGTTGTAAAAGCCATTGCTACATCAGCTATTCGAGGGGCTTCGAACAAAAATGACTTTATACAAGCTGCAAAAAAAGAAGCCAACATTGATATTGAATTGATTGATGGCGAGCGCGAAGCAGAGCTTATTTTTAAGGGAGTAAATAAATCTATTGCCATTAATAAACCCCTGGTTATGATGGATATTGGCGGAGGTAGCACCGAATTTATTATTACCGATCAAAAAGATATTTTGTGGAAAAAAAGCTATTTGCTCGGGGTCTCCAGGCTGATAGAAAAATTTAAACCACACAACCCCATGGGCATGGAAGAAATTGAACAGGTCAAAACGTATTTAAAACAAGAAATTTCTGATTTTTTTGAGTACGCCAAAAACAACCACATTACCACGCTGGTTGGTGTGGCCGGGCCTTATGAAACCTATGCCGAAATGATTGCCTATCGCTTTGATAAGCCGCATTTAAGTCCTCCGTATAAAAGCGTAGAGTTGAATATGTCAGAAGCCCTAGTCATTCATGAAGATTTATTAACCTCAACGTACGATGAACGCTTAAACATGAAGGGTTTACTGACCCTACGAGCAGATATGATGGTGATGTCGAGCATTTTTATGCATTTAATTATTCAGGAATTAAACATTCAAACACTTTGGGTTTCTTCTTTTTCATTGCGCGAAGGCGTGGTATACGATTTTATGGAATTGAATTAAACGTGTAACCTCTTCAAATAAAGAAATGTATTATCCCAAAATAGAGATAAAGATTGGGGCTAAAACGAGCAATAAGCTTTTCTTGGGGGGGGTTAAGAGTCTAGCGAACAAGCTCCAAACAAGTAATTCATTTTTTAATCCATTTTAGTTGTTTAACAACCAATAACTTCTTTTTAATATTAAACAAGTATATTGTACTTTTAGAACATGAAGAAAATTAAACTCCGCAAACTCCGTTTATCAGATTACAATCGTGTTGTAGAAATGCAATTAGCTTGCTTTACTGACATGTTGCCATGGTCTTTGGTGCAATTTAAAAGCATTATTTCTGTTTTCCCTGATGGTCAATTGGGAATTGAATATGAAGGAAAGTTGGTTGCATCTTCTTGCAGTCATATCATAAATTCCGATGCTTATTCTGAAACCAGCTCATGGTCAGAGCTCACCAACAATGGCTTAATTACCAATCATGATTTAACAGGAGATACTTTATACGGAATTGAAATTATGGTAGACCCTAGCTATCGTAATATGAAATTATCCCGCAGATTATATGTAGCAAGACAAAAATTGGTGAAGGATAGAAATTTACGTCGTATTGCTATAGGCGGACGAATTCCAAACTATTGTAAATATGCAAATACGCTTACCGCTGCTCAATATGTAGAAAAGGTAATTGATAAAAAAATTTATGATCCCGTTTTAACGGCTCAGCTAGCAAATGGATTTGTTCTGAAGCGATTGTTACCAGGCTATCTTCCCAAGGATAAAGAGTCTTGTGGCTACGCTACTTTTTTAGAATGGGTTAATTTTGATTATAATCCTGAAATTCGCGGATTTAAAATTAGCCCTTATGTACGAGTTTGTGCCGTGCAATATCAAATGCGCATGATTAAAAACTTTGAAGAATTCGCACAAAGTGTAGAGTATTTTATTGACATTGCTTCCGACTACCGGTGTGATATTGTTTTATTTCCCGAAATGTTTACAATGCAATTGCTGACTTTTATGGCAAGCGAAACTCCGGGCGAAGCAATTCGTGCCTTGGATGGATTTACCGAAAAATACGTAGAGTTATTCACAAAACTTTCAATTAAGTACAACATCAACATTATTGCAGGTACACATTTTGCTATTGAGAAAGAGAATCTTTATAATATTTCATATTTATTTAGAAGAAATGGCAGTGTAGAAAAACAGTATAAAATTCATATTACCCCGCATGAACGCAAGTGGTGGGGCGTTAAGCCGGGCGATAATGTTCATGTATTTGATACCGACATTGGGAAAATTGGGATTTTAATTTGCTACGATGTTGAATTTCCGGAACTTGCCAGAATAGCGACAAACAAAGGAGCTAAAATTTTGTTTGTGCCATTTAACACCGATGAACGCAGAGGGTATTTAAGGGTGCGTTATTGCGCACAAGCCCGGGCGATTGAAAATCAGGTGTACGTGGTAATTGCAGGTTGCGTTGGAAATTTACCAGCCGTTGAAAATCTTGATATACAATATGCTCAATCAGCTATTTTTACTCCTTCTGATGTAGAATTTCACCGCGAAGGCATAGCAACTGAAGCTCCCGCAAATACCGAGACTTTAATTTTTCAGGATTTAGATATGAATTTATTGATTCGAAATCGCGAGTATGGCTCCGTTCAAACTTTAAAAGACAGAAGAACTGATTTGTACAAAATCACTTATTTAGAGAACGGTAAAAAGAAGGATATATAAGTGGCCTATTGGCTTCCTTGTTGCTTTAATGTGTTGTTTTCAATGGCTGACAGGGAGTGAGATTACTGCCTTTATCAGAATAGAAAAGTTAAGACACATAGTCCACTAAATCTTAACTTTAAAAACCATAATATCGAAAAAATTCATGCGGTCAGTCAGCCATCCACCGGTAAAAGAGCCTAAAACACTGCCCATCCCGTAAAAGCTCATCACCAAACCTGCTTGCGCAATGCTTAAATCTAATTCTTTTATGAAATAAAGCGATGCAAACAGCAATACCATGGCTCCGCTGCGGTTAATAAACATCACCAAAGAGAGTATCCAAATGGGTTGCTGAATATTAGCAAAAGACTGTAAATATAAATTCAGAAGTTTTTTCATGCCTTGCCTATCACCTATTTTTACTTAATAACTTAAATAAACCACTTAGACACTAAGAACACACATACTGAACGTAAAAATCACTTCTTGATACGCCTCGGAAACTCGGCACTCGAAGTGACCAATTGAATTCGCGTCAAGCACGCGTTAATCATTAAAATCGACCTCTTCTTTTTCTTTTTCATTCTTTTTTAGGTCGAACAAGGGTTTTTTCTTTGTTTTTTCGACTGGCTTTTCCTTTTCTATCGGCTTTGCTGATCGGTTAAATTCAGATGATTCAAATTGAATATCCATGGGTTTTGGTTTTTTTAAAGCATTTGTAATAGCTGTGTCTCCTTTTAAAATGCCACGTGCTGTTTTTTTCTCGTTTTCAATTTCTTTCTGAATTAAAACGCCTGCCTCCTGTTTATCTAAAGAAAAAATGGGGTTATCCACCGTGCCTGTCATTAAACAAGGTATTTTTAAAAATTTCTGATTGTTTTGCCTAATTTCCCATTCTCCATCTTCTAATTTGGCTTCTTTTTTCTTCATCAGTTCCGATAAATAAAAACTAAAGCTATAATTAACCTCATTGTTAAATGAATGTATCCCTTTTGCTTCTAGGCCCATGGCAGATGTTTGAATATTCATTTTAGGGATAAATATTTTATTGTCTTTTATAATAATTTCGTTGCTGAGTGTGGAAAATTTAATGTTTTTAAATTTGCTCGACATCGTTTTATAATCGATAAAGGTTGCATATAGTTTCTTTTGTTGTACAAAGTCGCAAATATCTTGAAATACTTGTAGGTTATTTAACTCCCCTTTTTCAATTTTTATTTGTGATGAAATCATGATTTTGGGCAACTCGATTCCCTTTGAATTAAAGGGAATGGTATAATTTACATCGAGGTTGGCTATGCCTTTTAAGTTATCCTGGGTAATAAACGTTTGATCAAAGTTTTCGAATTGCGAAAACAGCTTTTGAATATTGATATTTTTTAAGTGGGCCGCTCCTTCAAAAACAGATCGATTTTTTGAATTTGAAATAGTCCCGTTAAACACACCTTCTCCATCAAATCCTGAAAAAGCGAAATTTTTAAGTTGGAATACCTGATTACCATATTCTAAAGAAGCTACAACATGATCTAATTCTATTTTTTTATAATAAAAACGGTCAATATTAATATCTCCCAGTAAAAATATATGTAAAGATGCAGTGTCTTGCACATCAGATGGGTCGCCACTTGCGGAGAATAATCCCAAGGCTTTTTCGAGATGCAGGGTTTTACAATGAATATGAAAACCGGCTTTATTACTTTCGGTGTAGGATATTTTTCCGGAGGCCTTTATTTCATCCTCTCCACCCAAGATGGCCGAAAAATGTTGAATATCTAAAAAATCGTTATTAAAAGCCGCTGAAATGTTTATGTCTTCCAAATCGACGGGTTCATTTTTTGTATAATGTAAATCAAAGTCTTTAAATAAAAGGGTTCCGTTATATTTTACGGGCTGCGTTTTAGAGACGGAAAAATCTTGTTCAAACAGAATTTCGGCATGTACATTTATTTTAGAAGTGGGTTCGGTAAGTGTTATATTATTTTTTTTCAAATAATGATTTAACAGGGATGCTGGAATTCTTTCGACTTGTATGTCTGTTTTTAGAAAAGGGGCCGTGGTTACATCATCTATGCGGGCATTTCCGTGAATAGTGCCTTTATTTATTTCGGCTTCAAAACCATTTAAAAGAAGGGTGAATTGCTGTAAATTTTGACTGGAATTATGAAATTCGAGGTTCGCTTTGGCGTTGTTTATTTGCACATTTAAAGAATCAATAGAAAAAGAAGTGTTTTTAAAATGACTTTTTATACTAATTTGTGGGGGATGTATAGCATCGAGCATACCCACGTAAGTAGCCTGCATATCAAAAATGCCGGAAGTGTTTAAATTATGGATGTGTTTTAAAGCGGAGTCACTTAAAACAGTGGATAAATCGCTAATTTCGGCTTCTTCCAAAGAAAAATTAGCATTCATTAGATACCCCTCACGGTTTTTTACAATATGGGCATTTGTTTTTACACTTAATTTCTTTTCAATTTCTAGAATCAAATCCTGGATGTTGTATATGTTTTTTATTTGATCAACACTGCATTTCCCTTCTATATACACTTCTTTTTCATTCACAGTAAAATAACCAGCGCTGGCTATTTGATGGGTTTTTATAAATCCGTTTATATTCATTTCGTAGTTTTTTTCTGAAAAATTTCCCGAAAAAGCCACTTTGTTAAAGATGATAGAGTAAGTATTGATATTTGGATAAGTAGTAACGTGCTCGTACGAGAGCTTTATATTTTGCAAAGAAACCTTTGTTAAATCGAGAAAAAGAGTAGAGTTGGAATCTTTTTTTTCTTCCTCAATAAAATTAAATTTCCCGAATTTATCCTGTTTAAGGTATATTTCTCCTTGCTTCAGTTTAATTTCATCGAAGGTTATTTTGTTTTGGAATAAATCCCACAAATTAATTTTTAAATACGCAAAGGCGATGCTAGCTAACGTATCTTTTGGGTTATTTTCCCATAATTCTTTTACAATAATATTTTCAACCTCCACGCTTAAAGAAGGAAAGGTTTTAAGAATACTTACATCATTAATTTTTTCTACGTGAACAATGTCTGCGTAGTTTTTATTTATTTCATTGTGTATATACTCTTTTACCCTTTCTTGGTAAATAAAGGCCAAAGAAATAAGGGTTACAAGAATTAATAAAAATCCAACTCCTACAATCAGAAAAATTCGTTTTGCCCACTTTTTAAACATCCGAAATTGGCTTTAATACAAATATATAACGAACATTCTCTTTAAATAGTGCTAAAACTATAATATTATCGCTAATTTTACAGCCTTTAAATTTTTACGGTATGGATAAAAAAATAGGGGCTCATTTCTTTGTATTTGGATATACCTTTTTTCTAGGTTTAATGATGATTTTGCCCGCGTTTACGAGCTCTCCCGATTTTGACCTAAGCCGGTTTGACAAATCAGAACTTTTTTTAATGAAGGTATCTCAATTGTTTTCGGTTATTGTTTTGTTTGTGGTTCCGGCTTTCATTTATGCGTATGTTTTTTCTCCTGAAAAAATAAGTATTCTTAAATTGCGCCCAACCCAATGGGTATATGTGGGACTGGTATTTGCAGCTTTTGTGGCCGCCCTGCCTGCTATTGGAGTGATGGCCAAATGGAATAGTGCCATTACTTTCCCGGAGCCTTTAAAGGGGCTTGAGTTGCTTTTGAAAAACGCTGAAAAAAACGCTGAAAATATAACCTTGGCTTTTTTACAAATGGATAACGTATTTGATCTACTAATTAATTTAATTGTTATTGCCTTAGCAGCGGCGGTTAGCGAAGAGATTTTTTTTAGAGGGGTAATACAAACGCACTTATTAAAAATAACCAAAAACATACATGTTTCTGTCTGGATTGCCTCTATTCTATTTAGTGCTTTACATGGGCAGTTTTTTGGCTTTTTCCCGCGTATGTTTTTAGGCGCTATGTTGGGCTACTTTTTTGTGTATAGCGGATCTTTATGGATACCCATGATAGGGCACTTTTTAAATAATGGAATACAGGTAGTAATTACTTATTTTATGCTACAAACCCATACCATACAAGAGGTAAAAGATATGAATGTGGGTGGAGATTTAATATGGTTAGGGGTTTTAAGCGCCTTGGTTACCATAGCATTGATGTATTTTTTACAAATGATTTCAACCAAAAACAAATCAATGGAAGAGAATGTGCTGGAACCTATTGCTCAGTAAGGCTTTTAAATGTTTCACAAGTTACCTTTTCGTCTAAGGAAAAAGAAAAGAAGGGTAATTTTACACTAAAATTGTTTTGAAAGTATATTTTAGGGATTTTATTAAGCATAAAAATTTAAACATTGGAAAATTATCTCATTCAAAAACAAAACCTGAAACAGAACCCTCTGCTCGGGAGTATTTTTTTAAAATGGTATCAACAATTTATTCAGGAGCTAAATAAACAAGGCATAAAACCCGAAGATAAAATTTTAGAAATTGGCTCGGGAGGCGGTTTTTTAAAAGAAGTTTTGCCACAGGTCATCACCTCCGATGTGGTAAAGTTAGACTGGTGCGAGATGCAGTTTTCTGCCGAAAAAATACCCTTCGAAGACCAATCTTTGAGTGCTATTTTTATGGTAAATGTTTTTCACCATATTCCAAATGTGAACCTTTTTTTAGCCGAAGCCCAAAGAACTTTAAAGCCCGGTGGGTTTATTTATATGGTTGAACCCGCCAATACCTTGTTAAGTCGGTTTATTTACAAAAAATTTCACCACGAAAAATTTGATGAGAAAGTAGGTATGTGGGAATTTGATTCCACCGATCCTTTGTTTGATTCCAACCAGGCATTAGCCTGGGTCGTATTTTATCGCGATAAACATATTTTTGCAGAAAAATTTCCGCTATTAAAAATTGATTTTAAATATGCACACACTCCTTTTAAATACATTTTATCGGGGGGACATTCCAGAAAACCATTTTTACCCACCTTTTTTAATGCCTCTATTAATGCATTAGAGTGGTTAAGTAAGCCCGTACATTCGGTCTTGGGCTTATTTTATTGCATTAAAATCTCAAAAAAAGTAAGTGCTTGAAATAAATAAATTAAGAGATTAAGTAAGTTTTTAAAGTTTGTTATTCAATAAATTCTTTTGTTTCAGTATATTTGCAATCTTAAAATTTATATTACATGGCAATTTTACAAAAAATAAGAAGTGCAAAATGGTTTGCTGTTGGGTTTATTGGTATTGTACTTATTCTTTTTATTTTAACCGTATCTAATAATGATTTAAACAGTGGTAGATCAAGCGAAATCAATTTGGCAACCATTGCGGGAAAAACAGTTTCTTACCAGGAATTTGATGAACGTGTAAATGAAAAGGTAGATGCTTATAAAGAAAGAAGTGGCCAATTATCGGCTCCACAAGAAGTCATAGACCAAATTAGAGACCAAGTTTGGAATGAATATGAGCAAAATTTGATTTTGGTTGAAAATGCTAAAAAAGCAGGCATTGATGTTTCTACTGAAGAATTGGTAGATATGGTTCAGGGGCCAAATCCAAATCCGGCCATTGCCCAGGCAGAATTGTTTAAAAATCCTCAAACCGGTCAGTTTGACCCATCTAGGGTTATGCAACACATCAATAACTTAGATAAAGATGAAACAGGTGAGGCAAAAGCACAATGGCTGCAATTTGAACAAGACCTTAAAAAACAGCAATTATCTAGTAAGTACTTTAATCTTATAAAAAAAGGGTTATACGCTACTACCAAGCAAGCAAAAGCTGATTTTATTGCTAAAAACAAAAGAGCAAGTATAACCTTTGCTGCTAAAAGATATAATGCAATTAACGACACAGCGGTTACTGTTACGGATCAGGATTTAAAAAAATATTACAACGAACACAAACAAGAAAAGCGTTTTGCTCAAGAAGAAACAACGCGCGAAATTGAATACGTACGTTTTGATATTGCACCAACCGCTGAAGATTCTCAAGATTTGAAAGCCAAATTAAGTGCATTAAAAGAAAAATTTGAAAAAACAAAAGATGACACCTTGTTTGTGGTTTCAAACGCATATAATAGAAATAATATTGATTATTACACCAAAGCACGAATTTCTTCTGCTTTAGATTCTTTAGTTTTTGGAGCTCCTGTTTCAACCGTAGTTGGACCGGTTTTAGATTTATCAGATAATAGCTATAAAATTGCGAAAGTATTAGCGGCAAAAACATCTCCGGATTCAACAAAAGCACGACATATTTTAATTGCGGTTAAAAAAGGTCAGGGATTAGATACTGCTGCTACCATGGTAAAAGCTGATAGTTTAAAAAATCTTTTAAAACAAGGCCTTCCGTTTGAATTGTTAGCTAAAAATTCGTTGGATGTAGAATCGGCTAAACAAGGCGGAGATTTAGGTTGGTTTACCGAAGGCAAAATGGTAAAAACATTTAATGATGCTTGTTTTAATGGCAAAAAAGGAGATGTGACCACGGTTATTTCTCAGTACGGAGTGCATATTATTGAAATTACCGATCAAACAAAACCGGTTTCAAAAGTACTTTTAGCCATTGTTGATAAGCCTATTGATGCGGGCAAAGTTACCCGTGATCAAATCTTCCAACAAGCAAGTTCTTTCTCTATTAATAACCAGGGAGCCACTTTTAATGAAGAAGGTAATAAATTAGGAATTGCCGTTGCTTCTGATATTAAAGAAGGAGATAAATTAATTAGAGGTATTGGAGATTCTAGAGAGTTAGTTCGTTGGGCGTATGCAGCTGAATTAAACGCTGTTTCTGAGCCTTTTGAAATTGATAACAAACAAGTAGTTGCAAAACTTTCTAAAATTAAAGAAAAAGGCATTCTTCCTTTCGAATTGGTGAAAGAAGAAATTGAGCCAGATGTTATTAAAGAAAAGAAAGCTGAAAAAATTAAAGAAGAAATTAATGGCTTAAAAGATTTAAATGCCATTGCTTCTAAATGGATAAGCAGAATTGATACCGCTCCAAACATTACTTTCTCTGCATTTTCTGTACCAGGTATGGGTGCTGAAAAGAAAGTATTAGGAACTATTTTTGGATTGAACAAAGGAGAAATTTCTCATCCTATTGATGGTCAGTTTGGTGTTTATGTGGTGAAGATAGAAGATGTAGTAGACGCACCTGCGGCTGATTACAATGAGAACAAGAAATTTATGCTTAGAAATTTAGTTGGAAAGGTAGACAATGATGTGTTTAAAGCACTTGAAAAAATGGCTGATATCGAAGATAACAGAGCTAAATTTTTCTAAAATCTCAATCTAAAACGGGGCTAATTCTTCTTTGAAAAGGAAACGAATTGTTGTAAACGCTAGACTCTTATTGCCTAATAAATTAGAGGGTATTGGGTGGTTTTCGCATCAGGTATTAAGAAGAATTACCACAAATCATCCTAAAATAGATTTTTTCTTCCTATTTGATCGGCCTTTTTCTGAAGAGTTTATTTATTCAAAAAACATCACCCCCATTGTTATTTCTCCTCCATCCAGGCATCCCATATTATGGCTTATTTGGTTTGAATGGTCGGTGAAAAATGCAATCAAAAAAATTAAGCCCGATTTGTTTTTTTCTCCCGATGGGTTTTTGTGTTTAAATACTTCTGTAAAATCATTGCCGGTTATTCACGACATTAATTTCTTTCACGCACCCTATGATTTAGCCTGGAGCCACCAAAAATATTACAATTATTTTTTTCCTAAATATGCGCATAAAGCAAGCAGAATTGCTACGGTTTCGGAGTTTTCAAAAAATGATATGGTAACGTATTATGGATTGGATAAAAATAAGATAGATGTGGTGTATAATGGCATTCATGAATTTTTAAATCCTTTAGAACCACAAAAAAGAAAGGAAGTCAGAAATAAAAATACGTTTGGCGAACCGTACTTTTTATTTATAGGATCCATTCATCCACGAAAAAATATTGTGCGCATGTTGCAAGCTTTTGATATGTTTAAAAAGGAAACAAATAGTTCTTTTAAATTAATTATAGCCGGGAATAAAAAATGGTGGACTTCCGACATGGACAATACATTTGTAAACATGGAGTATGAAGAGGATGTTATTTTAAAAGGAAGAATATCGCAGGAAGAATATGCCGAATTATTGCCTTCCGCTTTTGCCCTGCTTTATGTATCCATTTTTGAAGGATTTGGGATTCCTATTATTGAAGCCATGAAATGCAAAGTGCCGGTAATTACTTCAAATGTTTCTTCCTTGCCCGAAATTTGTGCCAATTCGGCCCTGCTAGCGGATCCGTTTTCGGTTGAAAGCATTTGTGCCCAAATGAAGGCGCTGTACACAGGAGAAGAGCTTAGAACAAGTCTAATAGAGAAAGGGGAAAAAAGAGCGCTTGATTTTTCGTGGGATAAAACAGCCGATTTGGTTTGGAAAAGCATTGAGAAAATTTTATAAAATAGCTCTGAGGAATAGATAATTTTTGAACAGGGATCAGCATGCTGCCTTTTTTTGATAAAATATGCTTTATTTTGTGTTATAATTATTTATGAAATAATGCTCAAACGATTTCATACAAAAAATATCCTGGAAGCGGGTTGTGATGAGGCCGGAAGAGGTTGTTTAGCCGGACCTGTATTTGCCGCAGCGGTTATTCTTCCGCCAAAGTTTAAAAATTCAATATTAAATGATTCTAAGCAGGTTACCGAAAAGCAACGATTTCAATTAAAAGAAATAATAGAGAACGAAGCATTGGCATGGGCAGTTGGCATTTGTTCGCCCGAGGAAATTGATGAAATTAATATTTTAAATGCTTCTTTTTTGGCTATGCATAAAGCCATTCAACAATTAAAAAACAAACCTGAAGTACTTTTAATTGACGGCAACCGGTTTAATAAATACGAAAGCATACCCCATCATTGCATTATACAAGGCGATGCCAAATACATGAGTATTGCAGCGGCATCTATTCTGGCTAAAACATACCGGGATTTGTATATGGATCAAATTGACCAGGAATTTCCAATGTATCGTTGGAAAAAGAACAAAGGTTATCCTACAAAAGAACACCGGAAAGCCATTCACGAGGGGGGTCCATGTGTTTATCATCGCAAAAGTTTTCGCTTATTGCCGTCTCAATTAGAATTAATATTTTAATGTGAGTTATAGGCCGATTCCTTGCATATCTACGAGACCGACCTTTAATCATTTTCTGTATCACGTGCACCGCAGAAATGCGCAATGACGTGAATTAAGTCACGTCGAGTGCGCAGCGTATCGAGACGGATGGTTGTTTTGTGGCAAAAAAGGAAGAATGCCGATCCCCTTAAAGAGGGGATTTATTAATCAACGTTATCGTGTAAAAAAGAATTATTCTCTTTTAAACCGTATTTTTTTTCACCTGTTACAGGATCTTCCTCTTCTGATAAGGTAAATCTTGATATAGAAGATTCTTGAGAATTAGGCGAGTTTTCTAAATTGATTTTTCTTCTTTTATAAGCTGGTTCACTTTCTAATTCAGCCAATCCAGAAGGCGCTTTTAGTTTAAGACTTAGCTCTTTTAAGCGAGCTACACGTTCTTTAATTTTTTCTTGTTGTTCTTCTGTCGAAACTTGTTGCGAATCAGGTGTTGAGGTCTGATTGGTTTCGGTATGTGTATGAGTATGCGTTGTTGTAGTGGTATTGGTAGTCGGAGTAGTATTCTTTTTTAAATAAGGATCTTCCGATGAAGTATTTTGGATAGTTGTTGTTTCTTCTAAATCAAATTCAATAACGCGTTGCTGTTTAGCATTGACTTCTGTTTCGCCTTTTAAAAAGGGTTCTTCTTGCGTTACTACTTGCTTTAGAACAAAATGTTCATGTTCTGTTATTTGCTCAGTAAGGTTCTTAAAAGGATTTGGTTTTTGTGGTGCAACAGATGGTTTATCATCATCTAACTGCATAATTTTTTTTTCGGGTTTCCGATCAAAAACATATCCAAAATCAGTATTTGATTTAAAGCCGGTTGCAATTAATGTAACACAAATTTTTTCACCTAAAGATGGATCATAACCATGTCCCCAAATAACATCGGCACTTCCGCCGGAGGCTTCTTGGATATAATCAGTAATATCTACTACTTCATCCATTTGTATCTCTCGGTTTCCGTAAGTAATATTTAATAATACATAATTTGCTCCTTCTATGTTATTATCATTTAACAATGGAGACGCTAAGGCTTTTTCCACAGCGTTGATCGCTCTTTCTTCTCCTTCTGCCGTAGCAGAACCCATAATGGCTACACCACTATTGGTCATAACGGTTCTTACATCTTCAAAATCGACGTTAATAGAACCTGTTACAGTAATAATTTCAGCAATTCCTTTAGCAGCAATGGTTAAAACATCATCTGCGTGCGAAAAAGCATTGGTAATACTTAAATTACCATACATTTCACGAATACGGTCATTGCAAATAATAATAAGGGTATCCACATTTTTTCTCATTTCCTCAATACCCAGCTCGGCTTGTTGTTTTCTTTTTCGACCTTCAAAAGCAAACGGAATAGTAACAATACCTACTGTTAAAATACCCATTTCTTTTGCGGTAGCAGCAATTACAGGAGCCGCACCTGTTCCGGTACCACCGCCCATGCCTGCGGTAATAAATACCATTTGTGTATTTTTTGAGAGAATTTCTCGAATATCATCTAAGTTTTCAACGGCCGCGTTTTTACCAACTTCTGG
>CAYOHR010000017.1:0-24906 GCA_964403835.1 uncultured Flavobacteriales bacterium | reverse complement strand
GTTAGGCTAGCTCCTAATTGAATTTTATATGCCACAGGGCTAACATCTAAAGCTTGTTGATCGGTGTTACATACCACAAAATCAACACCTTTAATGCCTTGTTCAAACATATAATTTACAGCATTGCTTCCGCCGCCGCCAACTCCAATTACCTTTATAATAGAAGTCTGGTCTTTAGGTAAGTCAAATTTCATAATCTCTGCGTTTAAAACAAAAATCTGTGATATTAAAAAGAATTAGTGGTGTGAATAGTAAAAGTTTATAACAAGAGAAAGTTAATATCTAAGGGTTCCTTAGACAGAGCACCGTATGCATATGCTTGTTAATCAGGTAATTATGCGGTTTTAAATAGGTAAATTGTTGTTTTATATGTAGTTAAGAATTTAATTTAAATATTTGCGATCAATTTCATCATAAAAATTGTCTTCTAACCATTTGTTCTCTAGGTTTTCTGTCTTCATTACTTCTTTCATAATTTGGTCTTGTTTTAAACCAATTTTTAAAGCTTCAGAATAATGTGTAGAAGAAAAAGTAACCATAGAATACAGCGGAGACCATTTTTTTGGGAATTTTTCACTCAGTTTTGCTTCTATTTTTTTTCGCAAAATAAATTTAGGTTCACCTACCAAATCGCGCATTTCAATAAAATTTTGAAGGGCCAGTTCGCAAATAGCATCGGCATCGGGTTTACGTTCTTTGGAAAATTGATGAAAGATCTTTTTCCATTCAATAGCTAAAGGATCCTTTTCTTTATCCAGCAAGTTATCCAGCACTATACAATCTTCAAAGCCACAATTCATGCCCTGTCCAAAAAAGGGAACAATGGCATGCGCTGCATCGCCTATTAAAAGCACTTTATCGTCTATATTCCAGGGGGCACATTTAATAATAATCAAGGACGAAACCGGATTTTCCTCATATTCCTTTTCTAATTCAGGAATTAATGCAAATGCATCGGGAAATTCTTGTTTAAAAAAGGTTTTGTATTTAGGCCAGGTATCTAGTTTAGAAAAAGCATTTTCTCCTTCATGCGAAAGAAACAAGGTGCAGGTAAATGTTCCATCTAAATTAGGCAGTGCAATGAGCATAAAATCTTTTCGGGGCCAAATATGCAAGGTGTTTTTTTCCATTTTATGTGCTCCATCGCCATTAGCAGGCATTTTTACCTCTTTATAACCGTGCGAAATATATTCTTGCGAGTAATTAAACAGCATTCTTTTTTCCATTTTATTTCTTATTTCGGAGTAAGCTCCTTCGGCAGAAATAACTCGTTCGGCAACAACAGATGTTAAGTGATGGGTCTTTTTATCAGTAAAGTATAGCTCATTTTTTTCAAATTCAATATTTTCTAAGTGGTGGTCGAAAAAAAACTGGATGTTTTTGTATTTGCTAGCTTCTTTAATTAATTGAATGTTTAATTCTCCACGCGATACGGAGTAAATTGCCTGGTCGTTTTTGCCATACGGCTGATAGGTTATATCCC
This sequence comes from uncultured Flavobacteriales bacterium, assembly GCA_964403835.1. Lineage (GTDB taxonomy): Bacteria > Bacteroidota > Bacteroidia > Flavobacteriales_G > JALEGO01 > CAYOHR01. The sequence goes on along the minus strand of CAYOHR010000017.1, from coordinate 23,423 downwards.
CTTTTTCGCTATGGATGGTTCTCCCATACATAGGAATAGCGATTTGTTGTATACTTTCTTTTATTCCGGCGCGTTCCAGCGCTTTCCATCCCCGGTCCGAAAGAGCTAAGTTGATAGACCTACCCCCTACATAACCTTTTGTTCTTGGGTCCGATCTTTTTTCATATATATCAACCTCAAAACCGCGTTTAGCTAAAAAAATAGCCTCTAATGTGCCTACTAAGCCTGCCCCAACAATAGTTATTTTGCTCATTGATTTTTTTTTACAAAAGTATATGTTTATTTGATGCTGTTCTCAATAGAAATAATCATTTTTGTAAATTATGGATAGTATAGAAATTATTGGATACATAGCGATGGTATTAGTAGCCATTTCGCTTTCTTTAAACAACATGTTTTGGTTACGTGTTGTAAATATGTTGGGAGCTGTTTTTTTTGTCGCATACGGTTTAGTCATACAAAAATACCCCATTGTGGCTTTAAATGCGTTTCTTACCTTCATGAATATTTATCATATTTATAAATTAAAATATAAACAAAAATGATGATTGCTATTGGTTCCGATCACGCAGGGTATGAATTGAAAGAAAAGATTAAAACCTTTTTAAACAATCAAAAAATAGCTTGTGAAGATATGGGGACATATTCCTTAGAGCGAGCCGATTACCCCGATTTTGGCCATAAAGTAGCCGAAGCGGTTTTAAATAAATCAGTTAATTTTGGGATTGTTATTTGTGGCTCAGGCAATGGCATAAATATGGCTGCAAACAAGCATAAGGGTATTCGTTCGGCCTTATGTTGGACACCTGAAATTGCTACTTTAGCACGCTTACATAACAATGCAAATGTATTGGCTTTACCCGCACGTTTTATTTCAGATAAAGATGCAGAAGAATGTGTAAAGGCTTTTTTAAATACCTCTTTTGAAGGGGGTAGGCATGAAGACAGGGTAATTAAAATTGATTGTTAATATGACTAAATCTTACCTATTATATAGCGCGTTGTTCCTTTATGCTACGGTCAACCTGGCCCAAAGTGAAATTAAACCCTATGAAAAAAATGCTTCAAAATATGCCAATACTATAACGGTGGCCGATTTAAAAAAGCATTTAATAGTACTTACTTCCGACAGTTTAGAAGGCAGAGAAACAGGAGAGCCCGGACAGAAAAAAGCAGCCGATTATTTACAAAATTGCTTTATAGATTTTGGTATTCCACCTATACAAGCCATTGGAAATGGGTATTTTCAGAATTTCCCATTATCAGTGCAATATCCCAGGGGAGGGAGCATTGCTTTTGGAGAAACAACCTATGAATTTAAAAAAGACTTCTATTATTATAAATATACTCCCGATACTACGTTTAATGTGAGTGAATTTGTCTTTGTCGGATACGGTATTGATGATGAAATTTATTCGGATTATAAAAAAATAAATGTAAAAGGAAAGGTGGCTGTTATGATTGATGGTACCCCTAATATTATTCAGAAAAAAGGCAAAAAAGACAAATGGACCGCCAATTGGAGAGTGAAATTAGAAAAAGCCAAAGAACAAGGCGCTGCGGCCATTATCATGATTGACCCCAATTTTGATAAAAATATTCAAAAATTAGGTCATTATATAGAATCGCCATACGTGCGGTTATTAAGTGACACCAATGAGCAAAAATATTTACCGGTTGTATATGTTTCGCCCAATTTAATGAATGATTTATTTCGAACATCAGGAGTAAAAAAGACGTTGGAAGGCCTGGTGAAAAAAATCAATAAAAAGGAAAAGCCTCAATCGTTTGATTTTACACAAAATTTAAGTTTTGATATTAAACGCGAAGAATTTTTTCTGACCTCTGAAAATGTTTTGGGATATATTGAGGGCGGTGATAAGAAGGACGAATTAGTCATTTTAACGGCTCATTACGATCATTTAGGTAAACACGATGGAAAAATATATTACGGGGCAGATGATGATGGTTCCGGCACAGTTGCGTTATTAGAATTGGCCCAGGCGTTTATGACTGCTAAAAAGGAAGGAAATGGCCCCAGAAGAAGTGTTTTGATTATGCCCGTTGCCGGGGAAGAAAAAGGTTTGTTAGGGTCTGAATATTACTCCGAAAACCCTGTGTTTCCTTTAAGTTCGACCGTGGCCGATTTAAATATTGATATGATAGGCCGTATGGATGATGCGCATAAAGATGATCCGAATTACATTTATGTAATAGGGAGCGACAAATTGAGCTCAGAATTACACCAGATCAATGAAAATGCAAATACTAATTTCACCCATTTGAACCTTGATTATAAATACAACGATGAAAAAGATGCAAATCGGTTTTACTATCGATCAGATCATTGGAACTTTGCTAAAAACAACATTCCGGTTATTTTTTATTTTAACGGGGTTCACCAGGATTATCATCAACCCACCGATAGCATAGATAAAATCCATTTCGAAAAAATGGAAAAAATTACGCGTTTGGTATTTTATACGGCTTGGGAATTAAGCAACCGCGACGAAAGAATTAAGGTAGATAAGAAGTAATTTTACCTCAAAACCGCATTAAAACTTTCTTGAAACGCTTTTAATAAGCGGTTCATAGCAGCTTCAATATCCGAATCTTTCAAGGTTTCTTGTTCATTTTCTAAAACAAAACGCAAGGCGTATGATTTTTTGCCCTCGTCTAAATTTTTACCCTTGTAAACATCAAAAATATCTACTTCTTTCAATAATTTTTTTTCGGCTTTAAAAGCACATTTTTTGAGTTCTTCAAATTTCACCGATTCGTTTAACACCAACGCCAAGTCGCGTTTTACCGAAGGATATTTATTAACGGGTTTATATTTCCATTTTTTATTGAGTAAAAAGGTTGAAATTTTATCCCAGTTAATCTCCGCGCTAAATACTTCCTGTTTTATGTCGAAAAGCTGCAAAATAGAAGGATTAACCTTGCCTAATTTTACTAAAACATCTTTTCCATCGCTGTATTGAATGCCAATTTCATACAAATTTTGCTCTTCTGTTTCTGTGGTTTGCAAGGCATCTGTTTCAATTCCCAGCTTTGATAAAATAAGGCTTACGTATGATTTTAAAAGATAAAAATCAGAAACCTGCTCATTTGCTTTCCAATTTTTTTCTCCTTTTCCGCTTATGCAAAGCGTTAAAACCTGGGTTTCTACGTATTGATCGGCTTGTTTAAAATAGGTTTTGCCAAATTCGTATAAACGGGTAAAATTCTGATTTCTGTTGTGGTTATGCGCCACGGATTGTAATAAATTATACAACAACTGGGTGCGCATGATATTTAATTCATTGCTTAAAGGATTTAAAATATGCACGGCATGCGCCGCTTTTGGATCCTTGGCTTTCTCCAAAATTTCAATGCCCATTAAGGAGTTACATTGGGCTTCGTAAAAGCCATTCCCACTTAATACATCACTTATTTTTTCTTTCCAGAAATGAATTTGATCTACCTTATCTTTGGTAGTAAGACTAGTCAACATTTGATCTTGATCTGTAATATTATTAAAGCCGTAAATTCTAATCACTTCCTCAATCACATCAATTTCGCGAGTCACATCTTTTTTAGTGGTAGGAGCTAATAAAACCAAGGCATTTTCTGTTTCTGATTTTATTTCAAAATCCAATCGAACCAATATTTTTTTAATGATTTCTTTGGGAATTTCGACACCGATAATTTTCTTACATTCCGAAAACCGAAAATTGATTTCAACGGGATTTATTTTTGCAGGATAAATATCTATAATAGGGCCATGAATGCTGGCTCCAAAAACTTCTTTTAATAATAAAGCAGCTCTTTTTAAAGCATGAATAGTTATGTTTGGATCGGTATGTCGTTCGTACCTAAAAGAAGCATCCGTATATAACAAATGCCTTTTGGAGGTTTTTCGGATAAATGCACTTTCAAAACAAGCGCTTTCTAAAAAAACAGAAGTGGTTGAGGCTTTTACTCCGGCAGATAATCCACCAAAAACACCAGCAATACACATCGGTTTTTCGACATCGCATATCATTAAATCTTCTGCATGTAAGGTTCTTTCAACTCCATCTAATGTGACAAATTTTTGATCTTTATTGGCTGTTTTAACCACTACTTTTTTTCCTGAAATTTGATCTGCATCAAAGGCGTGCAAAGGCTGACCTAATTCATACATCACATAATTGGTAATATCAACCACGTTATTAATAGGGCGCAAACCCACCGCTTGTAACCTATTTTTTAACCACGATGGAGATTCTTTTACCTCCAAATTTTTAAGAAGAATGCCTGAATATCGGGGGCAAGCCTCGGCATTTTGAACATCCACCGTAAACTCGTTCGATTCCTGATCGATGGCAAATTTTTCAACGGAGGGGAGCTGGTAGTTTAATTGATCATTATTATATTGACTGGCAAATACATCGCGGGCAACACCAATATGCGAAGCCGCATCACCGCGGTTAGGCGTTAATTCAACCTCCAAAATGGTATCGGTATATACTTCAAAATAATTTTTTAATTCGGTGCCGGGTATACTCTGGTCGTTTAAAATTAAAAGTCCGGATGAGTCATTTCCCAGGCCTAATTCGGTTTCTGAGCAAAGCATTCCTTCCGAAACTTCTCCTCGTATTTTTGATTTTTGAATGGTAAAAGGTTCTTTTTCAGTAGGATATACGGTGGTTCCAACAGTGGCAAGCACTACTTTTTGTCCCACTTCTACATTGGGTGCGCCACAAACTACGTTCAGTAATTCTGCCTGGCCCACATTTATTTTAGTCAATTTAAGTTTGTCGGCATTGGGGTGTTTTTCGAGGTGTGTTACCTCGCCCACAACAAATCCGTTTAATCCCCCTTTTATGCTTTCAAATGCTTCGATAGAGCCAATTTCTAAGCCGCTATTTGTCAGAATTTTTTCGAGCTCGTCACCGGTGCTGGTGGTGTTTATTATTTCTCGTAGCCAGTTTAAAGAAATTTTCATGCGTTAATTTTAGGCAAAGGTATTTATTAAACAGTGTATTTTATGCGTACAAATTGTTTTTAAAAACAAATTCGGATTGGGGCTTTCTGGTTCTGGGGGTTAACTCCCTTGTTAAAAAAGGTTCTTCTAATTTTTCGGGCTCGTCTAAATAGCCTAAAGCAATAAAAGCAACCGGCTCCAAATTTTCGTCCAATTGAAAGGTTTGTATGGTTTTCTCCATATTAAATCCCCCCATAATATGACCATAAATATCTAAATCGGTGGCCTGTAATATCAAATTCATGTTTGCTGCGCCTGTATCATGCAAATAATGTCGGTTATGGGCATGGTTTTTCGCAAATGTTTTTCGTGCTAAGCTTAAAATAATAACGGAGGCATTTTCGGTCCAGGGCTGATTGCCAAGCATTAAACAATCGTGAAACTTTTTAAAATTTTCCGCATCGTCTTTGGTAGCGTAAATGTACATCCAGGGTTGCTCATTCATGCTACTGCTAGCCCACGAAGCGGCTTCTAAAATGGTAAACAAATCGTTTTCAGAAATTGGTTTATTTGAAAAAGAACGGGCGCTCCATCTTTTTTTGATTAATTCGGTAACCGGAAATAGGGTGTTTGCTTGTTTTATTTCTTGCGATTTCATTTTACAACCTTTAAACTCATGGGTGTATGTTTAATTATTATACTGCGACATAGTTTGTGCAATGCCTGCAAAGCAAAAGCTAAACACCATTTCTTTGCTTTTGTTTATTTTTTCGTCCAGGGTCTTTTTTTCTTCTTCGCTCCATTTTCCCAAAACATAATCTACTTGTCGCCCTTTTTGAAATTCATTGCCAATTCCAAATTTTAAACGCGGGTAATCACCCGACATTAAAGTAGCTTGTATGTCTTTTAGCCCGTTATGACCGCCATCGGAACCACGGGAACGCATTCTTAAGGTGCCAAAGGGCAACGCTAAATCATCAGTAACAATCAATAGGTTTTCTTTTGCAATCCCTTCTTTATCCATCCAATATTTTACCGCCTTTCCACTTAAATTCATGAATGTGGTAGGTTTGATTAAAATTAATGTTCGTCCTTTGTGCTTAACGGTGCACACATCAGCTAAACGATCGGGCGAAAAAAAAGTGCTAGATTCGTTTGCGATTGAATCTAGCACTTTAAAGCCTATATTATGTCTTGTTTCTTCGTATTCTTTACCTGGATTTCCTAAGCCTACGACAAGAAATTTCATTAATTACTATTCTTATTTGGCAGCAGCCTCATCAGCAACTACGTTACGTGTTGTTAAAACAGTAACTACTACAATGTTAGGCGCATTTAAAACGCTTAATCCTTTATAGCTTAAATCTTTTACACGAACTGAATCACCAATACCAATATTGGTAATATCAATGGTAATGGAATGTGGAATATCTTTTACTAAACCTCTAACAGAAACTTTTCTAAGGTTTGTTTTTAATTTACCACCTGCCATAACACCGGTTGATTTTCCTTCAAAATTGATTGGAAGATCTACGGTAACCATTTTATTATCAATAACTTCTTCGAAATCAATGTGTAAAATTTTATCTGTAACCGGGTGAAATTGAATTTCTCTCATTACTGAGGTATATTTTTTACCATCTATCGTAATATTTACTAAATAAGTTTCTGGAGTAAAAACTACTTTTTTCAGGGCCAATTCAGGAGCAAAAAAATGTACATTTTCTTTTCCATAAATTTCGCAAGGTACATTTCCTTCGTTTCTTACACTTTTTGAACCTTTTTTTCCGGTTTCTTTTCTTAAACTTCCTTTAATCTCAATTGATTTCATTTTTTCTTTTTTTTAATTAAACAGCAATAAAGTGTGAGCTTATTGACTCACAATTAATAAGTCTTTCCATTACATTGGCGAACAAGTCAGAAACGGAAATAACTTTTATTTTTGGTGATTCTTTTTTTAAGGGAATGGTATCGGTAACAATTAATTCGGTTAACGATGATTTTTCAACGCGATCATAAGCAGCACCTGATAAAACAGCATGGGTTATAATAGCTCTAACAGAGTTGGCTCCCATTTCCATCATCATATCTGATGCGGTAGTTAATGTGCCTGCCGTATCAATAATGTCATCTACTAAAATAACATCTCGGCCCTTTACATCACCAATAACAGTCATGGCGCTTACTTCATTGGCTACTTTTCTTTGTTTGTAGCAAATAGCCATATCACAATTTAAATATTTGGCATACATATTTGCCCGTTTACTTCCGCCGGTATCAGGCGCAGCAATGGTTAAATTGGGTAAGGCTAAACTATTAATGTAAGGTAAAAAAACAGAGGAGGCAAACAAATGATCAACCGGAACTTCAAAAAACCCCTGAATTTGATCGGCATGTAAATCCATGGTCATTAAACGGGTAACCCCTGCTGCAGATAAAAGATTAGCTACTAATTTTGCTCCAATAGCTACGCGGGGCTTATCTTTTCGGTCTTGACGGGCATACCCAAAATAAGGCATAACCGCTATAATATTTTTTGCCGATGCTCTTTTTGCAGCATCAACCAATAGCAATAATTCAAATAAATTATCAGAAGGAGGAAAAGTTGATTGAATGATAAAAACATCATTTCCACGAACGGTTTCTTCAAAAGATGGTTGAAATTCACCATCGCTAAAGTGTTGTATATTCACGTTTCCAAGCCCAATTCCGTAAGAGTTGGCTATTTTTTCGGAAAGTACTTTTGAAGCAGTACCTGAGAATATTTTAACTTGGTGCGACATAAAAATGTGCGCAAAGTTAGGAATAATATAAAGAAAAAACAACTTTAATCGGCTTATAAAATTAATATTTTGCCAGTGTAACTTTTCTTGCCCCGAAAGTGTCTTATATAATATATAAAAACCCTATGAAATCAATCGCATTATTCATCTTATTCTCGTTTTTAAAACAAGGATTTGTTTTTTCTCAGAAAGATTCTATTTCAGAAATAATTACCGAGGTTGATAAACCTTATTTTATGGCTCAAGCAGGCAGTATCTTATCAAGCGGATCTTGGTATAACCAGACGATGATTTGCAATACCGAACTTCAATACCATGATGTAAGAAGTATGTTTAGTATTAACCCCATGTTCAACCTTCAAAATGGAAATTTTGCAGGCATTGGAGCCGGTTATCATTTAAAGTTTTTTAAAAAGAACCGATTAAAACTGGGAACTGGATATTTTGGAGGAAAAATTCAATATTTACGGGGCGATTATATATCCCAATTTACATCGAGATTTAATAATATTACCGATGTATATAATACTAAATCACATTCTATTGAACTGATTGTGGTACTCGGAAAAAATTTCAGACTAAATAAGCATTGGTATATTAATGGAGAAGTAGGAATAGGAGAACTATTTTACGAATCAACAAACATCCCTAAAACAGAGGGCGCCAAAGCTTTTAAAGATTATAAAAACGACCTGGAACCGTTCTTTAAACTAGGCGTAAATTATCGGATAGGGAAGTTTTGCGATTGAGCAAAACTTACTTCTGCAATTTAATTTTTTGTCCTTTGGTAATCAAATCCTCCGGACTTAAATCATTCATTTTTGCAAGCTTTTTAAGCCGAATACCATATTCTTGAGAAATACTCCAAAGGGTTTCACCCTCTTGCGCAGTGTGAATTTCGTGATTTTTTGATTCTTTTCTTTTTGGTTTAATAAAAATAATATCTCCGGCATGAATGGATTGGTTTTTTTCTAAATCGTTATATTTATTGATTTCCCAAGCGCCTAAATGCAATTTTTTAGCGATTATAAAGGGCGTTTCATCTTTTTTTGCTACCACATATTCAACATTATTTTCGTGCTTTAAAATAAGTTCATCTTTTTCAATTTGATAATTGGATTCTGCCGTTTTGGTTTTTGGTTTTACCGTGTGTTTAGGGTTTTTTGTTGAGGTATTTTTGGATGGAATTTTTTCTTGTTTATCCAACTCGTGCAAGTTATTCTCCTCAATAATTTTTAAAAGCAATTGAGGGTATTTTGGATTGGTGGCATATCCCGCTTTTTTTAAACCATGTGCCCAAGCTATATAATCAGTAGGTTTTAGGTCGAATAAAAAAGCATATCGGGGGCGGTCCCTTAAAAAATTGGAGTGGTCTTCATACGATTGATAAACATCTTTATATTTCCTGAAACATTCGTTTTTTGAGTCATCATCCTGAATAAAAGTAGCGCCTTTCCAATCATGGCACTTTATCCCAAAATGATTATTGGCATATTTTGCCAAAGGACTATTCCCATCCGAACTTTCTAAAATAGCCTGGGCCATTGTAATGCTTGCCGGAATGCCAGTGCGAATCATTTCTTTGATGGCATCCTCTTTATATAACTCAACATATTCATGCCGTGAGTTTAATCGCTCCGAAGGTTGCGACGAAACCTGGGCAAACAAATTAATTTGAAATACAATAAATAAATACAAAGGTAGTCTCATATGAATTTCATATACTGCCATAAAAGTAAATAAACTTTCTAACTTTGTCACCTCAATCCTTTTTATTAATTGACATATATACTGTTAATAACGTACCTTTTTGCTGGATTATTCGCTATTCAGAAGCTATCTTTTTTTAAGACGACAGACTTAAAAATTCGTTTTTTACAAGCTGTTTTCCTATTAAAATTTATTTGCTCTGTTTTTTTATGGGCCATTTATACATATTACTATACCGACAGATCCACTGCCGACCTATACAAATATTTTGATGATAGCCTTTATTTATTTGATGCTATAAAAACAAAACCGGCCGATTTTTTTAAAATGCTATTTGGGCTCGATTCTAACGAGGCTTACTTTCGAGAACATTACTACGATCATATGCAGCATTGGTACCGCGAATGGCAGCGACCTTATTTTAATGATAATAGAACCATGATTCGTTTTAATGCCTTGGTTCGTATTTTTTCATTTGGGAACATTCATATTCATAATTTGGTCAGTGCTTTTTTATCATTTACCGGTTTAACCGCATTTTATAAAGTATTTAAACAATTTATAGAGAAAAAAGTGTGGCTAGCCATAGGAATCTTTTTATTGCCATCCATTTTATTTTGGGCATCGGGTATATTAAAAGAAAGTCTTTTAATTTTTGGCTTGGGTTGGTTTATATACAGTTGGGATAAATTGATGCAAAAGCAATATCGTTTTGGTCTTGTTTTTTTGTTTTCAACCCTTTTGTTAATGTATTTAAAAACATACATTATTTTAATTTTTGCACCCCTGTTATTGGCTTATTTATTGGCTAAAACTAAAATTTTTTCAAAAGTATGGATAAGTTATGCCCTTGTTTTAGGAGCTATTTTTATAGGCAGCTTAGGGGTAAGAACCCTCGATCGGAATTACGATATTTATAGAAATATTTACAAAAAACAAGAAGATTTTATCCGATTGGCCAAAGATTTAAATTCGGGCAGTTTATTGGATGTAAAACCTTTGCAGCCTACTTTTAAAAGTTTTGTATCCTCTTTTCCGGAAGCTCTTACTAATTCTTTTTTTATGCGCTGGCCCTGGCAATCAAAGTCTATTTTTGAGTGGATGGCCAATCTTGAAAACGGAGTATTAATAGCTCTTTTTATATTTGCATGTGTAAAACGCAGAAACATAAAAAATCAATTAAATAGGATTTTATTTTGTGGCCTTTTTGTGTTTTTTCTATACTTATTAATTGGATATACCACCCCCGTTTTGGGCGCCATTGTTCGATATCGGGTGCCGGCTTTACCTTTTTGGTTAGTTTTTTGCTTAATCTTAATTCCTGAAAACGTATTTTTATATAAAGAAAAAAAATGGCAATATTGGATCCTCGAAAAATAGCCCTTATAACAGGTGCAACAGCAGGTATTGGAAAGGCAAGCGCCGAAATTTTAGCTCAACATAATTTCAATTTAATTATTACCGGCCGAAGACAAGAACGCTTAAATCAATTAAAACAAGACCTGGAAAATAAATACGCCATAAAATGTACTGTTTTATGTTTTGATATTCGGCATCAGCCAGAAACCGAACAAGCCTTTAATACCCTGGATGAGACTTGGAAAAACATAGATGTATTAGTCAACAATGCCGGTTTAGCGGCGGGTGTTGCGCCCATTGATGAGGGAAATTTGGATGATTGGGAAACCATGATTGATACCAATGTGAAAGGATTGTTATACATTTCTCGACTAGTCATACCTATCATGAAACAGCGAAAAAGCGGCCATATTATTAACATTGGTTCAATAGCAGGCAAAGAAGTATATAAAAACGGAAATATATACTGCGCTACCAAACATGCGGTAGACGCACTTACAAAAGCCATGCGTATCGATTTGGTGCCGTATAGCATTAAAGTAACAGGCATTTGCCCAGGAGCAACAGAAACAGAGTTTTCTCTTGTGCGCCACAAAGGAGATAAGGATAAGGCAAAAAATGTGTATAATGGCTTTACGCCCTTAGTCGCTGAAGATATTGCAGAAATTATATGGTTTGTGCTTAGTCGACCGGCCCATGTTTGTTTAAACGACATCGTGGTAACGCCTACCGCTCAAGCCAATGTTGGCAATGTTTATAAAACAAATTAATCTCAAAATAATTTAATTTGACTAGTCAAATTATTTAAATCACCTTTTCCCGTTAAGAATTTTACATTTGTACTCTATTTTTGAATAACATGCTGCGTAATTTTAAATTAGCCTATTCAGTTTATAATTTTTTTCACAAGAAAAACCTGCAACATATTTCTAAAGCCTATAATAAATGGGGAGTTAAGAAAAAGTATTTTGCCTCTGTTAATCATGCTGATTTTAAAGATATTAACGCAGAAATTCCCTGGTTAGATAAAGAAAATTCAAGTACTGTTTTACCATTCAATGCCGGTTTTCAAAAGCTGTCAAAAAACATGCAGGATAATCTTTTAAGCTGGAGCGATAAAGGATACGCTATATTACCTTCTTTTTTCTCTTCAGAAACCATTGATCAAATAAACGCTGAAATAGATCAATTAATTGAAAAAGAATCAGTTAAGTTTCGATATAACCACAAAAAAATAATGTTTGCCATTGATAAATCGCCCTATTTAAAACAAATTGCCAATGATCCGCTATTAAACGCTATCTTACACCTTTTGTTGGGACGAAAAGTAAATGTTTTTCAAAGCATCAATTTTTTGGAAGGAAGCGAGCAAAAATCACATTCCGACACTATTCACATGACTACCTTTCCGTTGGGAAATTTAATAGCGGTATGGGTTGCCTTGGAAGATATTGATGAAGAATGTGGCCCCCTGCATTATTATCCGGGCAGTCATAAATTACCGTATGTGCTAAACGAAAACTATAACCATGGCGGAAACAGCTGGTTAATTGGTGATAATGCCTATAAAAATTACGAAAAACATATAGAAAACCTGATAAAAGAACAGCATTTCGAAAAAAAGATTTTTACTGCGAAAAAGGGAGATATATTAATATGGCATGCGAATTTATTACATGGCGGAGAACCCATTTTAAGAAAAGGATCGACCCGGAAAAGTATGGTTTTTCATTACTTTGCCGAAGATGTGGTTTGTTACCACGAAATAACCCAAAGACCCGCATTGATAAATAATCAATAAAAAATAAAAAAATCCACACGCCAAAAACTTAATCATTTATAAAAATAACTTAACATTGTATTTTTAATTGAGTACCATGATTCATCCAGACACAGAATTAAGATTCATTAGTGAAGAAATAGGCTACGGAGTAGTTGCCACTAAATTTATTCCTAAAGGAACCATTACTTGGGCTATTGATAAGCTTGACCGAGAGTTTACTCCCGAGGAAGAAGGGAAAATGGATTCTATTTACAGAGATGTTCTAAAAAAATATACGTACAGAAATAACTTAGGAAATTTTATTCTTTGTTGGGATAACGGGCGTTTTGTAAATCATAGTTTTAACTCCAATTGTTTAACTACAGCTTATAATTACGAAGTAGCCATACGAGATATCCATCCGGGTGAAGAATTAACCGATGATTATGGATATTTGAATGTTACTGAACCCTTTGATGCTTTGCCAGAAGCGGGCAGCGACAGAACTGTAGTATATCCGGATGATTTATTGCGATACCATGCCATTTGGGATGAAAAAGTATTGAGTGCCATGAAAGAGAGCATAAAAGTTCCTCAACCCTTACGAGTATTAATTACCGATGATATCTGGAAAACAGCACAAAAAATTGCTGAAGGCAAAGAAAAAATGCAATCTGTGCTTTCGTGTTTATACGAAGAAAAAAAACTGGTTTAAAACACCTATACACATCATGAAAAAAGCGACTCATCTTATATTAAGTGCGGTGGCTTTTTTTTTAATGCACAATTTGTACGCCCAGGACACCAGCAAAATTGTACTCCAAAAAACGTATAGTGCGGCAAACAAGGGTAAGCTTTATATTTATTGGGGATGGAATAGGGGCTATTTTTCAAAATCAGACATTCATTTTTACGGGGAAGAGTATGATTTTACCCTTTCTAATGTGGTAGCAAAAGATCGGCAAACCCCCTTTGGGCTCGATCCCTACTTAAATCCAATGCGAATAAGTATTCCGCAAACAAACTTGCGAATTGGGTATTTTATCAACGATCATTATAACATCTCTATCGCCGATGATCATATGAAATATGTAATGGTTCAAGATCAGCAAGTGAAAATAAACGGGTCTATTCATCAGGCTTCCGGCTCAATATATAATGGCGCGTATACGGATACATCCATTTATTTAACAGATGATTTTTTAACCTTCGAACATACCAATGGACTAAATTATTTGAATGTTGCCTTGAGTCGGTTTGATGAGGTGTATCGCTATAAAAAAGCAATCTCTATTAATTTGACAGAAGGGCTGGGTATAGGGGCTTTAGTTCCACGAACCGATACGAAGCTTTTAAACTACGCGGAGTATGATGAGTTTCATTTGGCAGGATATGGAATAGATGCAAAAATTGGCTTAAACATTACTTTTTGGCAATATTTCTTTTTGCAGAGTGAGTTAAAAACCGGGTTTATAAATATGCCTGATATTAAAACCACTGCTTTTGATACAGATGGAGCAAAACAACATTTTTGGTTTTTACAAAGCAACTTTGTGTTTGGGTTTTCTGTACCCTTATTAAAAAACTAACCCGCAAAAATTATTTTTGCATTCCTTCTAAATTATCTAAAGAATAAACCCGAATTGTTCCGTTTTTTGTAGCTACTATCAGGTTAAATACCTGATCGTTATTAATATTCTGAATAGCAAACGGCGCATTCCCTTCTAACGGAAAAGCTTCTATCAATTGCCCATTTGTATTGATCAAGTTTATTTCATTGCTTTCCGAATTTACAAAGCCTATAAAGGGGCGTTCATTCATCCAAAAAATTTGCGGAGAAGAGCTGATAGGCTTTTCTGAATGATAATCTAACAAAACATTTTTTTGATCATCATAAACCCGGATATTATTCTTTTCGGCAAATAAATAATCGGGTTTTTTGTCATTATTTATATCATTCATAATAAAAAAATGATCTTCGTTAAAGTTTTTAATGCTGTATGTTTGTTTGGTTCCATCAAAAAACAAAGTATTAATATTTCCCACGTTATCGCTATATACAATGGCCGACTTGTGAGTATTTTCACTTTTTCGAATAAAAAAAGAATTGTTTTCAGATAAAATAACGCGTTCTTGAATATTTAAACGCGGATTTCCCCTTCTGTCAAAGCCATATATTTGGCCATTTTTATCAATAGTAATAATAAAATCTTTGCCATCACTTACGGTGTTTTTTATATCTAAATTAAGCTCCCCGCTGGCTCCTTGAAAAGCCCAGCCCTCCACATTTTTTCCAGTAATTTGATAGTTGTATATTTTTTTGTTTTTACAAGGAATCATGATTCGATATTCCCTTGTTTTATCGTAATCAAACAAGGTTAAACCAGAAACCGTTTCAGATGGCAGGATAACAGGGTATCCACTTAAATCTTTCCCGTTTCTATCAATGAGATATAGTTTGTTTTTTGTGCAAAATAACAATTGAAATTTGTTGTTTTTTAAGGCATCCACTTCATAAATTCGACCCACTATTTTGTCGTCAAGCTTTTTTTTCCAAAACAACTTACCGGTGGCGCTTAATAAGTATATCTGGTGGTTATTGTCTTGAAAAAAAATATCCTTTAACCCATTGGTATGATTACTAAATATAAAGGGTTTCATAGAAACCTCGGCTTCGGGTTTAAAATCCCACAATAACGAGGGCGATTTGGTATTGGAGGCCGTATATTTAAGGACTGAATTTAAATAAAATCTATTGTTTTCATCGTGGGTAATTTGAATGGCGAAATACTCCATTTTATCTACAATTTCAAAATGGGAGGTTAAATTTTTCAGACTGCTCTTGTTTAACCAGTGTTTCCAAAGAGAAACATTACCGGAAGGTTTTAAAAATAAAAACAGGTTTGAATGATCGGAAAAATGTTCTGAAAAACCTTGAAACTTTGCATTGGTTGATAAATTATGGCTTTGAAGCTTATTTTGATCGAAATAAGAAGCCGTTTGTAATTCTTCAAAAAACACCAAATAATTATCAATAGCAGAAAAATAGTTTGTTTTAAAATTTTTAAATAAATCGCCGGCCAGGTTTTTTAACAAAGAATGGTTTTTTAATTCATAAACAGAATCGTGCGCAGCCTTTATTGAATGTGCTTTCAGGAAAGTTATTAAGTTAGGGGGGTCATTGCTTTTTACAATGGCAAAATTTAAATGCGAATTGGCCCCCGCTTTGCATGCACCTAGCAATAATTCATTTTCAATCATACTCTGAAAGCTATCCGTGTCAAAAGTATTTCCCTGTTTATTATTATTTAAATACGACTGAAAGTCGCTAAACCCCTCATAAATAAAGAACTCTGTGTTTTCCGGCAGTATGCTAATGACCTCCTGTTTTACCGGCCATTGTTTGTAAAATTGCTTATTTAAACTGCCTGCTGCACTATCGGTTGCCTCAATAAAGCCATTAAACGTAAGTAAATTGGGCTTAATCATTCCGTCAATAACAATCCACCCCTTCAATTTTTTTAAAGCGCTTAATCGATTAAGGCATTCGGCATTAAAGAATTGCTCCGCTACATTTGAAGGCTCCTGAAAATTGAAATAAATATTAAAATCTAAGTCACTGCCTGCTAAATTCTGCGTGCTTTTAAAACTGACCGAATTGGCTAAATTTAATTTCGATTGCTTACTCAAAAGAGCCTGCTCTATAATAACATGGCTTGAACTAATCAGGCAAATATTTTTGTATTGAAAAAAATAAAAATCAGAAGCCGCCGTTTTAATCTTATAAACAGCTTCTTGTTGTACTTGTAACGGTTCTACCGCCTGGGTTTGAGGGCCTAAAATAGATGTAATTAAATTCAAATCAAACTCATCACTTTGCTCTAAGGCCAGTAAAAATTGAGTTTCATTTTTTTCTTCAAATAAACTAATGCAATATTTTTGATCTAACACCTCATTCCACTTGGCATTGCTTTTATTTAAACTATCTATTTTTATTAAAAAATGATTGATGTTTTTCCAAAACGGAACACTCAACAAATCGGCCCATAAAATACTTGATCCGTTTAGCTTTTCATGCACATCATAAATATGCGAAGTTTCAATAATTAAGGTGCTATTTTGTGGGATATATTCATATAACGAAATTGGAGTTTTTTTGGAATCCTTAAAACGGAGAATATAAAAAACGGCTAAACCCAATATCAGAAACAATAATCCTAATATCAGCCAATGTTTTAAAGTAAGTTTTTTAAAAAATTCCACCATAATTAATACTATTATAATTATTAATTCCACATGGCAATACCTATAATTTGGTATTTTGCTCACACCCCACTGTTGAAAATCAATTTATTAGTGACATTTTTACTATTTTTGCCCTTAGATTGATTCTTAATAATATGATAAAGCGATTATCAGACCTGGTATTTGGCGAAAAGGGGATTGTGAGGGAAATAAATGCCGAAAAGTCGCAAAATAGATTGATGGAATTAGGCTTTGTGCCGGGGGCAGAAATTATGGCCAAAAACCATGCGCCTTTTTCCGGACCCATTATTTATATTATCAATACCATGCAAATTGGGCTTGACAAAACATTGGCAAATCAAATTAATGTTGAGGTAACCAAAGATTGAGTGCGGCTAAGAATACGATAAAAATTGCCATTACCGGAAATCCTAATTCCGGTAAAACTACGCTATTTAATATTATTACAGGTTTAAATCAAAAAACCGGCAATTATCCCGGCGTAACCGTTGATAAAAAGGAATCTCTATTAATTTCTTCTGGCTATAACTATAGTTTTAATATAACCGATTTACCGGGCACGTACAATTTATCTCCTCAGTCCGAAGATGAAAAAATTGCCTGTGACATACTCATCAATCAGGCTTCGAAAGAATATCCGGATGTGCTCATTTTTGTGGCAGATAGCAATAACCTGAAAGTAAGTTTGTTTTTTTTAAGCGAATTAATTGAACGCGGACATAAAATTTTGCTTGTTTTATCGATGTGGAACGAATTTAAAGCCCAAGGGAACAAATTAGACATTGAGAAATTATCTGAGCTTTTAAATATAGAAATTATCACATTTTCTAATAAAAACCGCCATATTAAGCGAGATGTACTTAATAAAATTCCACTCATATATGAAGCAAAACCTCAGCCTGTTGAGCAGAAAATAGACGGGATACTAAAGCGCTATGAATGGGCCGATGAAATACTCAAAAAATGTTCATATAAACTGCATCAACACAAGGTACCGCTTCTTATTCAAAAGATAGACTACTTAACCACGCATCCCATTTATGGAATATTTATTTTCTTATTTGTGCTGGTATCTATTTTTCAAAGTGTTTTTGTTTTATCCAACTACCCTATGCAATGGATAGAGAATATGTTTATTGTATTAAATCAGTATATTTTAAACACTTTTCCTGATGTTTTTTTAACCCATTTTTTAACCGGTGGTTTAATAAGTGGTTTAAGCGGAATTTTTCAATTTATACCACAAATTGTTATTTTATTTTTTTTAATTCAAATGCTGGAAGAGTCAGGCTATATGCCTCGCGTAGGATTTTTGTTGGATAAATTAATGAAAAAAATGGGCTTAAGTGGCCGTTCGGTTATTCCCATTGTAAGTGGTTATGCGTGCGCTGTTCCCGCTATGATGGCTACCCGTTCTATCCCAAATCAGCGTGAGCGTATTTTAAGCATGTTTGCTATTCCTTTTATGACTTGTTCGGCTCGTTTGCCGGTATATACACTCATTATTTCAATCATTTTTTCGGACCGTTTATTGTTTGGGGTTTTTAGTTTACAAGCCTTGGTATTAACCGGAATGTATTTACTGGGACTATTTACCACCTTGGCAAGCGCCTTTGCTTTATCAAAGTTTTTGCCCTCCAACGAAACGGATTTATTTATGATGGAAATACCCTATTATAAAAAACCCCGGTTTTTATCCATTTTTTATTCAGTGGTTGATAAGGTGAAAATATTTTTAAAAGAAGCCGGAAAAGTTATTTTAATAACCTCATTAATCCTGTGGTTTTTAAGTTACATAGCTCCAAAATCGGCCTACCAAAAAGACTCTGTCAACGGCGAAAATGTGGCTTTAGAAGAAACTTATTTGGGTTTAACCGGGAAATTTATTGAGCCTGCTATTACTCCTTTAGGCTATAATTGGAAAATTGGCATATCTATTATTACATCCTTTGCCGCCCGAGAAGTATTTGTGGGTACCATGTCTACTATTTATGGCTTGGAAGATGAAAATCCGACCACTATTCGGGAAAAAATGAGCGCCGATATAGATCCAAAAACGAACGCCCCCGTCTATTCCTTTGCTACGGGTATATCTCTTTTATTATTTTATGCTTTTGCCTTACAATGCATTAGCACAGTAGCTATTATGAAGCGAGAAACCAAGGGATGGAAATGGCCTATTATACAGTTTGCGTTTATGCTGCTATTGGCCTATTCAAGTGCCTTAGTAGCGTATCAAATTTTATCGTAAGGATATTTTCTTCCACACCCAAACAACAGCATCCACCACATACAGTAATGTACCAGATGCCAGGGCTACCGGAATTCCAACAACAAAAGCTATTTTTTGCCCTCCAAACCCAAAGTGACTAGTCAAACAAATTAAATCAGGAGCCCCCAACACGCATTTTTCAATGTGTTGCTCCTTTAAAAAGGCATCAAAATCAATGCTCTTTTCCCTTAAATAGCTTTCAATCGCCTGGTCAAATTTTTTCTGGTGAGTAAATGCAGGAATTTCCATCGGATGTTCAAAATATTTAAAGCCCTTTGTAAACCAAGCCCCCAGGTAATAAACCATAAAATTTCTTAAAAAGCCAAATCCGTTTTTATGGGTATCCACATATTGCTGTGCATGAAAAAGCTCATGAATTAAAATAGAAATATCTTGCAAAGAAGAAAACGAATTATTTTTATAATAAATATGAATTTTACCGGTGTCATATTTACCGGGTAAAGTTACCGCGCTGTTTCTAAACGAGGGGATAAACCAAGGTAAGCCTTTATGAAAAACAAGGTCGCTTTGCTTCAATTTAGGGTAGGTTGTAGATATTAAAACGCCAACCTGTTCAGAAATATGTATGTTATTGTCAGACACTTTACAAAATCTCTATTAGAATAATTTTACAAAAAGATAAGTGTTTTTTAGGACTGGTAAGCAGCCATTTAATTCTTTTGGCTTATTTGCCTCAAATAACATTGCAGAACTAAAATTGGGGAGGGTTTCATTGGCTCATTTATTCATAGTAAACGATGAAATTAGAAAGGTCTTTGTAGAAAGAGGAGTGCCGGAAGTCAATGTCACGCTCATAGAAGTAGTTGAGAATTAAACCCAAAATACACGTTTTGAAAAGAAAGAAATTAACACTAAAATTGTACTAACAAAAAAAACAGATAATATGTATTATTTATTAGATAATGATAGTTCTTACGAAGAAAAGAAATATTTTGAATTGAACGGCACGCTCTATAATAAAGCAAAAGAAGAAGTTGGGGATATATTTGAAGATGGAATTATCCACAAAGAAATGAAAGATCCCTATGTTTTAATTCTGGATGCATCAGATTCATTGGTTAAAAACAGAAAATATTCTGATAGTATTGTATCTTATGCTATTGACGCAGGATCATTGCTTTTAATTTCTCCTAAGGCACAAGAATTGTTTATAAAATTAGTGCCAGATGATATCAAAATGTATGATGTAACTATTAAAGGAAGTGGGTTTGAATTGTCTGATTATAAAATTGTAAAGGTATTACAGAAAATAGATTGTGTTAATATAGATAAATCTGAAGTAGAGTTGAGGGAAAATTCTGATCAGATTAGAAGTGCCCGCACTTTAGTATTGGATGAAGAAAAGATACCCGTAGGCAAACAGATTTTTTTATTGGGGAAAAGAAGTTCAGGGGTAATTGTGATACATGAAAATCTTAAAAACAAAATGGAGGAGGCAAACCTTACTGGGTTTCAATTCTTTAATTTGGATGAAGCATATGAAATCATGTAAAATGCTTTGCTACAATAAGAAAAATTTGTTTATGAAATTTTTAAAGTAGCGAAATCGCTTAATATGATAAAGACATACATGAATCTGTTAAAGAAGCAATAGAAAAAAATGGACTTACAGGATTTATTATTAGTGATACATACGTTTGAAAAATAACAAAAAAGACTAAACTCATAACTTTAAAAACATGCACTATTATCTAGAAGCAAATGTAGGTGATCAATATGAAAATTTCATTATGGCTGGCGTTCTCTATAACAGCAAAGGTGAAATTGTTGACACTATTTTTAATCCCGGAGTATCATTAAAGGAAACATATGGAAAGGAAAAATTTACAATAATTGTGAATGAAAAGGAATCCACCAAAGGAAAGTTAGTAGATATAATACGTGGTTTTTTTTCAAAAGCTGGAAGAATATTTGTTGCCTCTGATAAAGCTTGCGCATTATTTCAAAATCTTGGACTTAGCAACTTGGAATATTTCGACGTATCTATTCAACTTAAAGATAAAAAAATAGAAAACTATAAAATAATTAATATAATCGGGAAAATTGATTGTATAGATGATGACCAATCCGAAATTACATATTGGGAGAATGGTCTAATCAATAGTATTGAAAGATTAGCTTTTGATGAAAATAAAATTCCTGATGATATGAAAATATTCCTTTTAGGCAGGCAAAATTCAGCGTCTATATTTGTTCATGAATCTGTAAAACAAGCAATTGAACAAAATTTAGAAGGCTTTACTCTTATCCCTGTTGATGAATATATAGTTGACTAATAATAAAATAAAGCACAATGGAAACTAACTTTTTTATACCCTGTTGGGGATAATTTAGGAAATCAGAGAAGCTATACATATAATTATAAAACTTTAATACCAATGAAATATTTTAGACTTAATGCAGATAGAAATAAAACAATGCATTTTAAAGCATCAGAAATTTATGATGCCGGGTTTGACGAATATCTCTCTGATGATTTAGAAGTAGAAGGATCAATTAAGAAAAAGTTGAAAGAACCTTTAACTATGGTCTTAAATGAGCCAAATAGTGTTTATAATAAAACCAAAGAACTGACAGATATGTTAGATATAGGATTTCCAGGGGAATTTCCATGTATCAGTAAAAAAACCCGATCGATTTTTGAATCATTAGATTTACCACTGGAATATCTTGAGATATTAATAAAAGGAAAAAAGAGGGAGATTCTAACGGGGTATTACCTTGCAAAATACATAGGTGAACATCTGTTTTGTGTGGATGTTAATAAAAGTTATTTTACTTACGATAAAGGATATCAATCAATGGGAAAAAATGTGGTACGCAGTATTAATAAACTCTTTTTCGATGAAACAAAAATTCCCAATGGAACCAAAACCTTTGTTTTGGGTTTTGGGGAATATTTTGCTTATGAACTTTGGGTGACAGAGGAAGTAAAGATTAAGATTGAGGAAGAGAATCTAACTGGTTTTGAATTTACTGAAGTTGGAGAATATAAAAAGAGTTAAATGGAATTATAACTATGAGCTATTGGATTCTTACAAACCAGATGCGTTACCCAGAGTATCATGCTCATATCAGTGGTTTATTAATCGATCCGGAAGGGAAAATAAATCCATCTCCCTTTGGTATGGGAAGGAAGTTGGGAAAAAAAGATGCACCCTACAAGATTAAACCGGATGACCTTTCTATATACGGAAAATATACGGATAGGCTAACTGTCACTATCCAAGGACGGGAAAATTTATTTGTGGTTTCAGAATCTTTTGCTGATTTCTTAATGGAAAGGAAGATCAATGCAGAATTTTTTGACGTAGAATTTACAGAAGATATGCCACCAATAAAATATAAAATAGTAAATATATTAGATATTATAGATTGCGTAGATGAAGATGAATCTCATTTGATCTACAAAGATTTGAGCTACAGTGAAATATTAACCATTGATAAATTAGTTATTGACTATTCCAAAATACCTAACAACATGGATATGTTTTTATTAGGAAAAACTGCGTTTCCTGTAATTGTTATTAGTCAACGACTAAAAGAACGAATAGAAGAAAATAATTTTACAGGGTTTTCTATTATTCCACCATCTAAACTTATTATGTAAGATGTATTTTAATTAAAAAAAGCAATTTTTAGAACCCACCTTAAAGTATTCAAAATGATGAATTATTATAAAATTGAAAAAGCCTATATTCTAGGCAACGGGAAACACACCTATATTTTAGGTAGTGCTTTTGATGGAAATATCGAACCAATCGAACTAGATGAGGGTGGTTTTGGAGAAGGAGGGAGGAGCCTAAAGGATATTTTGGTTTTACCAATTTCTCTAATTGCGGATGAAAAGCAAAGCCTTTATTCCCAGACCAAGGATCTTATTATTTCATTTTCAGGCCTTGGCGGGATTTTCTTATACAATACAAATTTAAAAAATGAAATAGAGCGGATATGCCCGAATGATATAGAATTTTATCAGGTACATGTTAAAGGAAGGCAAATTGATAGCGACGATTATTATGCGATGAACATCCTACATAGGTTAGATTGCGCTGATCTCGAAAGATCTGAATATACAAAAAGATACAGTTTTTTTGAATTTACCAAATTAGTAATTGATCGATCAAAAATTCCCCCTGAAGTAAAAATTTTCACAGTCGACAGAACTCTTGACTCTTTCTTATTCATAGTAAACGATGAAATTAGAAACATCTTTCTAGAAAGAGATGTGCCGGAAGTCGATTTCACGCTCATAGAAGTAGTTGAGAATTAAACCCAAAATACACGTTTTGAAAAGAA
>CAYOHR010000016.1:51062-54930 GCA_964403835.1 uncultured Flavobacteriales bacterium | reverse complement strand
TATAGATCCCAAAAGCGATGAAAACACGGATATTCCCTACAATAACCCCTTTCCAGAACAAGAGAATCTGTAAGCCATGTTTATTTTAAAAAAAATAGGGATCTTACTTTTTTCATTTTGTTTTATCGGCATCACACTGTTTTTTATTATCTATTATTCGGATATAGAATATTCTGATAATCAGGAATCTAACTCATTAACTATCCGCAAACAAAAACCAAAATCACCGCTGTTTTATTGGAGCATATCTTCCTCTGTATATCCCCAATTGCCAGATTCCATTCCCGCTGAAGATCAACGTTTTATTAAAAAAATGTGCCTCTATACGCCAACCTCCAAAATAGCCCTAGACATTTATTCATTACTGTATACCCCTAACTTAAGCCCTGCAGAACAAGATACGCTTCTATCTCTCAAAAATAGTTTTTATAACCAATCAATTTTAAATAGTATAAATAATTTAAAATCAAATAAATATGATATTTCATTTAAAGTTATACATGAATTAAAAAATAAGCTGTCAGAATGCAGCGTAAAACCCCATTATTTTAAACTATTCATTCCTCGTTTTACATGGAATTCGAAAAATAAATTTCAAACCTATTTTTGGGGTGAAGAAAAGGACGGATTTTTAAAAGGAAATTTAGGGTCTTCCTCCGTTATCGGTTTGCCTGTGTCAGAAATACTCAAAAAATCTATCCTATGGACTTTATCCATCAGTTTAATTTCTGTTTTATTAATATATCCCTTGGGTATTTTTTTAGGAGTATACAGCGCAATATATATGGGTAGTAAGATGGAACGCTTCATTTCGTTTATGGGTTTAATACTCAGTACCACCCCTCGGTTTGTTATTGCCATTTTACTTTTGGCCCTATTTAGCAATCCTGATATTTTTTACTGGTTCCCGTCTACCTATAACAGCGCCAATTTAAAACTAAGCTTTTGGATTTTACCCATTTGCTCCTTCTCATTGGTAGGCATAGGTTTTATTGCGCATCAAATGAAAATATCCATGCTAAAAGAATTGCAGGCTCCGTATTTGGTATTCTCCATTTCTAAAGGATTAGATAAAAATGCATTAATCTGGAAACATGCCTTTAAAAATGCACTAAACCCTTTAATTAGTCACATAGCTGTTATCATTCCGGTATTATTCTCCGGATCGTTAACTATTGAGGTTATTTTTTCGGTTCCCGGATTGGGAAAAGCTATGTATGAAGCCTATATACAAAGAGATTATTCGGTAATGTATGCTATTTGTCTGCTTTTAACCTTGCTTAGTTTAATAGGTTCTTTTTTAATGGATTTAACCTACATGAAAATATACAAACGCAGCGTTTAAACTCATCTTTTTTCTTTACTTTGCAGCAACAATAACTTGTTTATGCGTGTTTTAATGCTTTTATCGCGAGTTCCGTATCCTCTTGAAAAAGGCGATAAGCTAAGGGCTTTTCATCAAATTAAAGAGCTCTCAAAAAAACACGAAATCATATTATGTTGCCTCTCGGACGAAGCCGTACACCCCGATGCTGAAAAAATATTGCGTCCATTTGTATCACATTTATATATTATAAAACTGAGTAAACAAACCATTTTTATCAGTTTACTGAAATCTATTTTCACCAATAAACCCTTTCAGGTTTCTTATTTTTATCAAAAAAAAGCGCAAAAAATCATTCAAAAAGTGATTGAAGAACATATTCCTAAACATATTTTTTGTCAACTGATTCGTGTAACTGAGTATGTTAAAAAATATAATTACATCGATAAAACCTTAGACTATATGGATTGCCTATCCATTGGCATGAAAAGAAGGATGAAGCATACTTTTTTACTATTAAAACCCATTGTTTGGATTGAATATTTGCGATTAAAAAAATACGAAGCCGCTATATTTACAAGCTTTAAGAATAAATTAATTATCTCTGAACAGGATAAAACCCTCATTGATCATCCTTTTAAGTCTGAAATTCAGGTTATTTCCAACGGGGTAGATGATACTTATTTTAATGCCGATTTGTTTAAAAATCAAACAAAGGAATTTGACCTCGTGTTTACAGGTAATTTAAGCTATCCGCCCAATGTAGAATGTGTGTTTTACCTCGTAAAAAAAATCGTCCCGCTTTTGGAAAAGGAATTTCCCAAATTGCGTGTTTTAATTTGTGGAGCTAATCCTTTAAACAGTATTAAAGCCCTTGCCTCTAAGCGCATTATTGTAACCGGATGGGTCGATGATATTCGGGATGCCTACGCCCAAAGTCGCATTTTTGTTGCCCCCTTAACCATTGGCAGTGGCTTGCAAAACAAATTACTGGAAGCTATGATGATGAAATTACCCTGTGTTACATCTCATTTGGCCAATGGAGCCTTAAAGGCAAAAGAGAATGAAGAAATTTTGATTGGGGAAAACCCTGCTGATTTTGCAAAAAAAATAAGTCTTTTAATGCATGATGAAGCCTTAAGAACCCAGCTTGCCACAAAAGGACATGCCTATGTTTTAAAAACGTATTCCTGGAAAACATCTGTAGAGGAGTTAAATCAATTGATTATTCAAGCTTAGTTATATATTCTAAGTGATGGCTGAGAATATATCCAAACATCGCGAGGAACGAAGCGATCTATAATATTTCTAATACCCAAAAATTTCTTCCAGCGATAATTCTTTTACAGGTCCTAGTTTTTCAATTTCTTTAAAATTGAGGTTTTCCTTTTTACCAATAATTAAATACGAAGTCGGTTTTCCTTTAATGTATTTACTAAAAAAAGCATCTAATTCTTCTAAATTCATCTTTTTAATTTGTTGATACATTTCTTTTCTGTAATCATCCGCTAAACCTAACTTTTTTATTCGCTCATACGACCAAAAAATAGAAGTTTTCGTAGTTCGATCTGACTCCATCAATTTTACAACTGATGATTTTGCTTCATGGTATTGCTTTTCAGATTTTGGCATTTCTTTCAATAAAACATTCATAGCTGATAATGCCTCGGGTAATTTATCGGCCTGGGTTCCAATATATCCTACATTATAAAAAGGCACATCTTTTTTACCGGGCGTAACAAAATTATTGTTTGCCGAATAGGCCAATGCCTTTGATTCTCTAATTTCTTGGAATACAATAGACGATAACCCTAAGCCAAAATATTGATTAAATACTTCGGTATAAGGCAACATATCTTTATTAAAATCAGCTGCTCTCGAAAGAAACAGCATTTCTGATTGAACCATGTTAAATTCAGTAAAAAACACTTCAGAGCTCGGAATGCTTCTAAAAGTATATACTTTGGGCTCTTTTGGAGCATACACATCTGTATTTAAAGCATGTTTAGCTAAAATAGTGCTGCTGATATTTGCTTGTGATGCAGGTCCATAATAGAATATTCGGTGCTTATGCAGCGATAAATCTTTTATTTTTTGCACTAGTTTTTCAGGATTAATTTTATTTAAATCTTGTTCTGAAATAACATCTGTAAAAGGCGATACAGGGCCATACATAGCGTAGCTTTTTAAAGCACCTTGTAAAATAGTGCCTTTATTTAATTTGGCGTTTTTTCTCGATTTTAATATGTCTTTTACATATTCAGTATAAATGGTTTGATCGGCTTTGCCATGATATAAATAGTTTTCTAATAATTCAATTCCTTTATCAAAAGACTCTTGCAAACCGCTCATTTTTACATTTACCATGTCTCGAGAGGCTGAAATAGAAATATCTAAACCATTTTTAAATAATTCTTTTTTAAAGTCTTCGGCGGATAAGCTGCCTATACCTAAATAAGAATAGTAATTTGCGGCTAAACCCAATTCTTGATCAGCATCGGTGCCAAAATCAAAAATGTAATTTAACTCAAATAATTGATTGGT
>CAYOHR010000016.1:46955-51004 GCA_964403835.1 uncultured Flavobacteriales bacterium | reverse complement strand
GGGATATAACTAAACTCAAATGGTTTTTTAATTTCGGAAACATTCATTTCTTTTTTATAATCTACAAAAACAGGTTCAATAGATTCAGATTTAATTTCATAGAATTTTTTGGCAAATTCTGATTGATCATCTCGTGTAAGAGGAAGGGGTGTTATGTGAGGTTTATCCACTTTTGAAATTGAAGAATCGACTCCCATTAGCTTATTAACCAGTACATAATTGTTATGAAAATGTTTATTGACAAAATCAACTAACTCTTTTTTAGTTATTTTAGCAATCCGGTCTGTTTTGCTAATCTCGCGTTCCCAGGGTGTTTCATAAATAAAAGCATCAATCATGGGACCTGTTAAGCCATAAATGCTTTCTAGTTCTTTTTCTTCCTCTAATCGAATGTTTCTAACGCAGGCTTCAATCATCCAATCATCAAAACTTCCTTTTTTCAATAATTCTAACTGATCCATTAACAATTTTTTTACTTCATCTAACGATTGGTTTTCTTTAGGTACACCCGTTAAAATAAAGATGGAATAATCATTATTAACATAAACGCCTGAATTAGCGCTCAACACTTTTTGCTTTTGAACCAAGTTTAAATCAATTAAACCGGCCGATTGGTTATTCAACAAATAATCCATCAATATTAAATAAGGTTCTTGCGGAGAATCTTCTCCTTCAAAACGATATCCCATCATCATAAATTCTCGCTGTGGGCCATATACAACGTCTTCCTTTGGCTGCGTTAGCTCTGCTTCTTTGGTAAAAGTAAAAGCCGGTACTGGTTTCGCTTTATAATTTCCAAAGTATTTTTCGATCATTTGCATAGCCATATCCGGATCAAAATCGCCCGCAAGAGTGATGGCCATGTTGTTTGGAACATAATAAGTATCGAAATATTCATGAATTTTAACCAGAGATGGATTTTTTAAATGCTCGCCTAACCCAATCGTAGGTTGAGTACCATAAGGATGCGTTGGAAACATCATCAACCCCATTTTTTTATATACCCGAGCGGCATCATTATCAAGCATTCTATTATATTCTTCGTAAACAGCCTCTAATTCGGTATGAAACAAGCGAAGGGTTAATTCTTTAAACCGCGTCGATTCCAAAAACAACCATTTTTCTAATTCATTGGAAGGAATTTCATTTACATACACTGTTCTTTCATCAGAGGTATAAGCGTTGGTACGCGTAGATCCCAACGATGATTCCATTTTATCTAATTCATTCGGAGCAGCAAATTGGCATGCTATTTGCGATAAACTATCTATTTGAACATATATTTTTTTCTTTTCAGCTGCATTTTCTGTTTGTTTGTGTTTTTCATACAAGTCAGAAATTTGTTGCAACAGCACTTTCTCTTTTTCCCAATTTTTTGTGCCAATAACTGAATTTCCTTTAAAGAGCATATGCTCTAGATAGTGAGCTAATCCGGTACAACTAGCAGGATCGTTTTTACTTCCTGCCCTAACCGCGATATTTGTGAAAATTCGGGGTTCATTTTTATTAACCGCTAAATAAACAGTTAATCCATTTTCTAACGTGTAAATTTTTGTGTTCGAAGGATCATTCGGCACTGTTTTAAAGGCATATTTTTTATTTTGAGCATACCCGCCAATAAATAAAACAGCCAATAATAGGGTAAAAATACTTTTTTTCATGTGTATAAATCTTGTGAGAATGTAAAGATATCAATTATTTAGCATCTGATTTTGCAGCTTCAGATTTTGGTTTATTACCAAATGTAAAATTGATTCCGGTTCTTACATGAACATATTTACCATGTTGAGGAAATGCCAATGCAAACACATTATCTGTCATCACATGAAACTGAAACGGACCACCATTTAATCGAAGTCCAAAACCTAAATTAGTATATGAATTATTATATATACTATAGGTAACAGACGTGGTTAACCATCGACCTAAATCGGAAGCATAATACAAAGATACTGCCGGTGTAATTACTTTATCATAACTTCTAATCATTACATGAGCACCCGCATGTTGTCCTTTAATAATCTCAAAATCACCGCTAACATGGAATTCGACCGGAAGATTTGTTTTGTAACTGTTATTAGTTGAATCTAAATTGAATAATTTTTTAACACTATCAGCTAAGGTTTTAGTTGCTGTTTCAAATGCAGAATCTCCTTCAAAGAAAGTCTTTAAAGGCAACCCTTTATACGTATACTCAGAATTTGGATTAGAGCTGGCATAATTTTGCACATCGCTTTTCCATGCAATAGAACCCAAGTTTAAAACACTGGCAGCTAACGTGATTTTTTCTGTAGCTACGTAAGTAAGGCCTAAGTCAAAAGCAAAACCGGTATTCTTTTTTCCTGCAAAATAACTTTGGTTTACACTGTCGCTATTTGAAAGCCCCGATGCATTTACCAAAATATCGCTAGATAAAGTTATATCGTAAGCACTATCGGCATTGGTTTGCATGGTAATATCTGATCTCTTAGTATTGATATTTTCCATTCCGTATAAATATTTGGCGGCAATCCCGGCACGCAAAGCAGGTGTTACCTCTCTACTATAATTAATAGCATATTCGCGGTAATGAATAGCATTTAAGCCAAAATTAAAACTTAAAGGAGTCCCTGCAGAGGGGCCATTTCCTTCATATAAAAATTTAAAAAAACCTTGTGGGTATTGTAATTGAATAAACCCTTTTTCGGTTGCTGCTGCCCGAATATAGTTTTTGTCTCCTAATTTAAATCCAAAAGAGAAAAGCTCTACATTTATATTGGTTGTTAAATAATTTTTCTCTTTTAGTTTGTCTACTAAATTTCCAAAATCGGCTACTAATGAGTCTCCTTGCGGATAAAAAACATCAGAATATTTAAATCCGCTGTTACCTAAGCTAAAATTAATAGAAGATAATGCAGGAAATCCTATTTGAATTTTGCTTTTAGGAACAAACGCCGGATTGAGCGAATTTCTTTGTTGCATATATGACATAGTATATAAGGTGAAGTCTTGCGACGACATATATATAGACGAAAGTAAAGTTATATTAAGGAGTAGTATTTTTTTCATAGAGCTATTTTTTATATTCGAAAAGAGGAAAATATTTTATTAATTAATTGACTTTAGCTTTTACCTTCACACCAATTTTTACCTTTAATTGATAGGTGCTCAAAAATTTCACATTTTGAGTAGCATTGTTAATGGTGGTGGCCTGAGCTTTTACCACAATTTTTTCAGCTTCTTTTAACCTTGTGGTTCTAGTCTTATCAAAAACAATTTCTGTATTTAAAATCCCAGGAAGGGTAGTAAATCCTGCTACATTCACAATCGACGATGGGATCATGGTGTTAGCAGGCAATAAGCTGTCTAAAACAAGGCCTGTATTACTTAACATATACATTTGAATGCGAATATCCATAGGAAATTCATTTTTTATGATTGATTTTAAGGTAACTGCTGTTAAATCAATCTCCGACTCACTTTCACCACCGCCGCTGCTAGCGGAATCACTACTTAAGGAGAATGGAATGGTATCTTTTATAGTAAAAATGTTAGCTGTACCATATAAAGGCAATTCAACTTGCGCTGTTACTGAAAAGCGGCTAGTATCTAAAATAAAGCAATTTTGACCGGCATTAACAGGCGTAGAGGCGTTTACGGCATAAATTAAATATTTTGGTTGATCATTAATAAAATTAACCATTCCAGAATTGCTCAGGGTAAAGGAATCCTTTACTGTTTGCCCAATTTGAGCAAAAGTAGGAGTAGGAATAGGTAGGGGAGAAGGTATATCCGGATTGGTAGCTATAAATAGTACCACTGTTTGTATTAACCCCTTTAATTTGACTAAAGTTGGCATGAATAGGAATACCTATAGAGTTTTTAAGAATAAATTTAGCTCTAGGATTTACTAATTTAACTTGTCCAACGCCTTGTGCTGTAGCAAAAACGCTTAAAAACACAGAGTCTGGTTGAGTAGAAAGCGATCCAATATCAACAAACCCAAATAATTTAGCAAATTTTAACGCAGAAATATCTGCAGAAACAGTTAGTTGATCGGAGTTACTGAT
>CAYOHR010000016.1:31786-46862 GCA_964403835.1 uncultured Flavobacteriales bacterium | reverse complement strand
TGAACCGTAATGCTATAACTTGTATTTAGTTTATTGTAAGAAGTATTGTTATTGGTTAAATCTACCTTATAATCACTTAAATCGATAGTGGTAGAGTATGAAAAAGGAACATATCCCGGGTAATTCATGATAACTGGAATACTAATAGCTACTCCGTTTTTCTTTACATCGGGCATACTAATATTCATTACAATATTATGTTTAAAAGTGCTGGTAACCGATAAATTAATGGTCCCATTTTTTAAAGTAATAGAATCTAACTTATTATTTGCACCCGCATTAAAATCGTTGGTTTGGGTACTGTTAAAAGAAAGTGATGATCCGCTGTAAGAAGGTAAGTTTAAGGTAGAATTAAATTGACGACTGAAAGACTGATCAGGAATAATAATTCCATCCTGGGCACTAATAGAAATTAATTCATTTTCATAAAATAAGGTAATAAGGTTATCTGGACCAACCTGAACTAAGTTATTCAAACCTTCCTGACTTTTAAGTAAATCATCAATGGAATAACTTGAATAAACCAAAGGCACGGCAATTTCAGGATCCCAATCGGCATTTTTAATGGCATTGGACATTTTGTCTTTATCAAAATAATCTTTGGTACAGGCAAAAGTCAAAATAACAAATAGGGGGATAAATAAAAGGTATTGTTTTTTCATGAGGATTATTTTTAATTCCTCAAAAGTATTTTTTTTATTGTTAAAACCACAAATATTAAAAATAACTTATACACGAAGCTATGTTAAATAGAGTCTATTTAACATAATATAAATTATAAGACATAAACATAATGCTCAATTATCTACTTTTTTACTCTTATAGTAATGTATCAAGTGTAAATTTTTATTTTTATCTTCACACTAAAAAAAGAACTTACTTTTCATACCCAGTGAATATAAAAATCACTTGCTAAAACATAATGGTGGTCGGAGTGTTAGTTTGATTAATGAAGGTGGTAAATGGGAGTTTCAAGCAACAGGGGTGGTTCAGAATTATGAAGACCTAGAACAGTACAAAGACAAGAAAGCAACAAATAGATTCAATTTGGAAACACTAGATATGTACTTGAAAAGCAACATGATTTTGGGCCTCAAGTTCCTTCATCAATTAAAATATAAGGCATGAATAAAAATCTTTCTCAACAAGAAGCGGATGAAAAACTTCAACTTTTTCTAATAGAATTGGATGATTATCTTGAAGAATTTATTGAAGTTGCTAAAGAAAACAACTACGAACTTGACTATTCTTATAATAGTTTAGATGAACTCGAAAAATTCGCCTTGCAATTTGACTTTACCTATGAAAGTGACTTTTATAGTGGTGCTTCCAGATATTATGGTGAAACTATAGTGAAAAAATTTGGCGGGAAATGGATAATATCAAACGACATTAAAGACAATTCAATATACTTTGGATTCCCTGTAATAATTGGGCATACAAAATTCGATATTCAATTTTCTTCTTTTCATGTCATGAGGAATTTTTTAGCTTTGAAGAAAATAGGATTGCTTAAAAGTGCAATTGAGAGCCATATTAATCCTTAACTTTTGGACTTAATTACGATGTTTAAAACACATACTTATACTTTGTAAAACAGCTGCAAATTATTATCTTCACAATAGTTATATAAGAAAATGACAGTCTCAAAAGAGAATAAAATTTTAGCTAAAAGATTGGCTGGAGTGTTCGGCCCTGATGCTCGTGTACTACGATATGGTGATGATGACGACAAGGTCTTTGTCGATGTTTTGTATTGTGAGAACCCTTTGGATAGAAATGTGATGTTTTATGGGACCGTAGGCCTTTCAGATACTCCCTCTTTCTATGAAACATTTATATTTTATGCCTCCTTTTCTGTGGGAAAATTTAGAAACTATTCAGTTGGAAACGAAACAAGTTGCTTGGTTAATGGCAATACCAATTTCAGAAGAGGAAAATCAATTTGAGATGGAAAACGGCGGCGAAGCACTTGAAGAGTTGTTTGAAAAAAAGGGTATTGACTTTTATGATTTGAATAGAAGATCTTCTATTTGATGATTTACAAGGGTGTATAATTTTGTGTTTAGAGTAGAATGAAAGACTATATAAATACTAAAGAGGAGTTTAAAAATATCCTTAATGAATCAGTTGCTGAGACTAAAAAATTAGCTGACGCATATAAGGAAATTGCCGTTTATGATATTGTCTTTCAACAATTGCTTTTTATAAAAAAAGTAATGCTTGAGGAAAAAAGAAAACCTACTGAGCAAGAATGTGAATTAATAATGATAGGTAATATTGCCGTAAAAAATTTTGAAAGCGATATGCCTAATTTTGCAAGGAAACTAATCGAATTAGATTATTATTTTGAATTTTATGAAGAGCTTAAGTAATTTTATTTAGAAAGGTTGTCGATTTTTAAGGCTCTTAATGAAAGAAATCTCCCTTCTTCCTCCTATTCGACACCGCCACACAACTAACTCGCCTACCTCTTCGAGATGCAAGAAAGTATCAAGTGCAATAACAACTTAAAAGATCAATTTTGTATCTTGCAAACTAACTAATCTTTAAAAACATGAAAGATTTAAAAAACCAATTTCTTTTAAATACAAACCTGACCTATCTTAACCATGGCACCTTTGGCGCTTGTCCGAAGCCTATTTTTGAAGATTATTTGCGTTGGGAATTAGAATTAGAAAGAAGCCCGGTTTATTTTACAACACAAACCGCAATAAAACAGCTGCAAATTTCTAAAGAAGCACTGGCTGCTTATATTCATTGTCAACCCGATGATTTGGTTCTGACTACAAATCCCTCCTATGCCATCAATATTATTGCCAAAAGCTTCCCTTTAAAGCCGGGCGATGAGATTTTAACAACCAACCTAGAGTATGGTGCAATGGACCGAACTTGGAAGTATTACTGCGAAAAAAGTGGAGCCCATTATATTCAACAATACATTCCTTTGCCTATTACATCGAAAGAAGATTTTATAGAACACTTCTGGAAAGGGCTAACACCTAATACCAAAGCTATTTTTATTAGTCATATTACCAGCAGTACAGGGCTTATTTTACCCGTTAAAGAAATTTGTGAACGGGCCAAAAATTTAGGATTAATTACGATTGTAGATGGTGCCCATGTTCCGGGTCATATCCCATTGAATTTAAACGAATTACAGGCCGATATTTATACAGGAGCTTTACATAAGTGGTTATTAACTCCTAAAGGCTGTTCTTTTTTATATGTTAAAAAGGAATATCAAACCTTGTTTGACCCTTTGCTTATTAGTTGGGGATATAAAAGTGATAAACCCGGCAAATCTACCTTTTTAGATTACCATGAAGCCCAAGGAACACGAGACATTTCTGCCTTTTTTACTATCCCTAAAGCTTTACAGTTTTTAGAAGAGAACAATTGGCCTTTAGTGGCACAACAATGCCGGGCACTTATAAAAGAAAATTATGCTGCCTTTTGTGACTTAGTGGGCTCCTCTCCTATTTGCCCTATCACCGACGATTTTTTAGGTCAAATGTGCAGTATTCCTATCCATACAGCTGATCCCATAGGGTTAAAGCAACTTTTGTTTGATCAATATCACATTGAAATTCCAATTATGCAACATGGCACAAAGGTGTTTATGCGAATTTCTATGCAAGCATATAATACACAAGAAGATTTAGAGAAATTAAAAACAGCTATTATTCATATTCAAAAAGAAACAACCTTGATTAGTCTGGGACTCAATATTGCGAGTTCAGAGAGTCATTCTTAATTTTTCATTGCTAATTAAAAAATCATGTTCGACTATCTATCCAGTAAAATCAACCAAGTATCGGCCCACCGTATTGGGAATAAATCTGCCGACGAAAACATATACATATCCGATGAACCCCTTATTTTAGACGATGAAAAGCTGGAAGGTTTATTATCGAAATACTTTATTTCTCATTTTAATATCCCCGAATATTTTGCGTTTACGTTTTCCAACAACGATGTAAACATGAATCCCTTGTTTCAGTATGTTTCTTCCATTTTTGATCATCCTGAATCATTTCATCTGCAAAGCATCAATATTGCCAAACATTTGTATGAATGTTCAGTCCATCCCAATATAAAAGCAGGCGATTTTTATGTAGCGCACTTCAGTCATTTTGCTTTTGAAGGTGAATTATTAGAGGCCGTAGGTCTTTTTAAGTCCGAAACCAAAGATGATTTTATTCAGTTAAATGCCCAGACCAAAAATTACTTTTTAAAATACGATCAAGGAGTCAATATCAATAAGCTAGACAAAGGTTGTATTATTTTTAACACTAATCGGGAAGCGGGTTACAGAATTTGCATCATCGACCGATCCAACAAATTAAACGAGGCCCAGTATTGGAAAGATAATTTTTTAAACATTAAACCCTGCCGCGATGCTTTTCATCAAACCAAAAACTTTTTAAGCCTGACTAAAGACTTTGTAACCAAACAGTTAGGACAAGAATTTGAGGTTTCTAAAGCTGAACAGGTCGATTATTTGAATAAATCTATCGATTTTTTTAAAAAAAATGATCAGTTTGAAGAAACTAATTTTGAAAAAAATGTATTCAATCAACCCGATGTGATATCTTCCTTTCAGCGGTTTAAAGAAGAATATAAAAAAGAAGCCGAGTTGGAATTAGAAAGCAATTTTGCCATATCTGATGCTGCTGTAAAAAAGCAAAACAAGGTTTTTAAAAGCG
This sequence comes from uncultured Flavobacteriales bacterium, assembly GCA_964403835.1. Classification (GTDB taxonomy): domain Bacteria; phylum Bacteroidota; class Bacteroidia; order Flavobacteriales_G; family JALEGO01; genus CAYOHR01. The sequence continues at coordinate 42,153 of CAYOHR010000016.1, read as the reverse complement.
TTTTAAAGCTGGATAAAAATTTTCACATCTACATTCACGGAAACAAGGATCTGATTGAGCAAGGCGTAGATCAAGATGGTCGGAAATATTATAAAATCTACTTTAAGGAAGAACATTAGCAAACAGCGGACTTTTTAGCTCCTAGATATCCTGATTAACAGGGCAGATCTTTTATTTCCATCTTTCGAACTATTCACCTAATTTTACAGCATTACATTCATGAAAAAGCAATTACTTCTCAAACAAAACCTATTTAATGCCTGCAATAAATACATTGCCGATCGCTTTAAAACCCTAGAAGAAGTAATGAAAGCGCTGAAAGAATCAGCCGAAAACGAAACCAAAAGCACCGCGGGCGATAAACACGATACCGCCAAAGCCATGTCGCACTTGGAACAAGAGAAAAATGGCCGCCAGTGGAAAGAATTAATGGATTTAAAAAGAAATTTAGAGCAAATTAAGCAAGTTCAAATTCAGGATGCGGTTCGCTTAGGTAGCTTGGTGCTTACCAATCAAGGAAACTATTATGTTTCTATTGCCGCGGGAAAAATTGTGATTGATGAGCAAGTTTATTTTGCTATTTCTGCCCACTCCCCTATTGGACAAGCGCTTTTGAATAAGAAAAAGAACGATGAAATTTCGTTTTTGCAAAAAAAGATTAAAATAATGGATGTGTTTTAATAAGTAACAACATTTGCCAAATAACTTAAAATAAAAAACCACACAGGCACTAAGCCCACATAGATTCACTAAGACTTAGTGTTCTCAGTGTCTGAGTGGTTCAAATTAAATAAAAACTATGAATTTTTTATCTGTTGAAAACCTGACTAAAACCTATGGAGATCGCATTTTATTCGATCGTATTTCATTTGGATTAAGCCAAGGTGATAAAGTGGCCCTCATTGCTAATAATGGCGCCGGAAAATCGACTTTATTAAAAATTCTGATGAAATTAGACGATGCCGATGAAGGCAAAGTAACCTTGCGCAAAGGCTTACGTGTCGGTTTTTTATCGCAAGAACCCGATTTTAATGAGCATTTAACCATTCAGGAACTCATTCAAAAGGCCAATTCACGCATTTTAAGCATTGTCGAAAACTACCACAAAGCCCTGGAGGCGCAAGCCAACGATTTTAATGATAAAACCGCCAGCGACTTTGAAGAAGCATCGGCCCAAATGGACGATAACGATGCCTGGGATTATGAGCGGAAAATGAAAACCATTTTATCCAAATTTGGGATAGACCAAATGGATAAACCTATTGCGCAGCTATCGGGCGGACAAAAAAAACGGCTTTCTCTGGCCTTTTTATTGCTCGATCACCCAGATATCCTGATTATGGATGAGCCTACCAACCACTTGGATGTAGAGATGATTGAATGGCTCGAAAACCATTTGCAGCAACAACACATTACCCTGTTAATGGTAACGCACGACCGGTACTTTTTAGACCGCGTCAGCAATCATATTTTAGAGCTGGAAGACACTAAATTATACCATCACGAAGGAAACTACGCTTATTTCTTAGAAAAACGAGCCGAACGCGAAGCCGTATATAATACCGAAATTGACAAGGCTAAAAACCTGATGAAAAAGGAATTAGAATGGATGCGGCGCATGCCCAAAGCCCGTACCACTAAATCGAAAGCGCGGATTGATTCCTTTTATCAAATTGAGGAAAAAGCGAATAGCAAAAAGGTCAAACAAGAGCTGAAATTAGAAGTTAAAATGTCGCGGGTTGGAGGAAAAATCCTCGAATTAAAAAACGTGCATAAAAGTTACGATAATAAAAAACTGCTGGCCGGATTTGAATATTCCTTTAAAAAAGGTGAACGCATTGGTATCATTGGCAAAAACGGGGTGGGAAAATCGACCCTTTTAAACATCATCACCGGTAAAGAAAAAGAAGATTCGGGAACTGTTAACCAGGGCGAAACCATTGTTTTTGGATATTATTCGCAAGGCGGTATTAAATTAAAAGAAGACCAGCGCGTGATTGAGGTGGTAAAGGATATTGCCGATGTTATTACCATGGCCAATGGAAGCCAAATTACAGCCTCGCAATTTTTACAGCACTTTATGTTTCCGCCCAATATGCAGCATACGTTTGTATCTAAACTGAGCGGGGGCGAAAAAAGAAGGCTGTTTTTATTGACGGTTTTAATAAAAAATCCGAATTTCTTAATTCTCGATGAGCCCACCAACGACCTCGATTTGCTGACCTTGAACGTATTGGAAGATTTCCTATCCAATTACCAGGGCTGTTTGTTGATTGTATCGCACGATCGGTATTTTATGGACAAATTAGTCGATCACCTGTTTATTTTTGAAGGAGATGGCGTAATCCGCGATTATACCGGCACCTATACCGATTACCGAAACGAAGAAGAAGAGAAAGAAGAGCTGGAAAAACAATCGCAAAAAGAAGTAAAACAAACCCAGATTGCCGAAAACAAGGTAGAAGCTGCTAAATCAGAAGAACCCAAGAAGAAATTGAGTTTTAAAGAAAAATTTGAATTCGAAACCCTCGAAAAAGAAATTGCCAAGCTGGAAAAAGAGAAAAAAGAATTGGAAGAAGCCATTGGCAATCCCAACATTCCTTTTGAAGAGCTGAATACCAAAGCCCTGCGGGTAGGTGTTATTTCGAACGAATTAGACGAAAAAACACTGCGTTGGATGGAATTATCTGAATTAGTTTAGATTTTTATAGAGAACCTGTGAAATATGAAATAACTTTTCGCAGAAAAAAGTTAATTTAGCAGATTATTGATCAAAATTTAGATTTTAATAGGGAAATATTATAAATTTAGCACATTAGATAAACGATTATTTTATTTTTGCAAAAAACACACGAAAACAAACACAACATGAGCGGAGAAAAAATCACCTTAAAAAATAATAAACTTCAAGTTCCAAACGAACCCATCATCCCTTTTATTGAAGGAGATGGAACGGGCGCTGATATTTGGTCTTCGGCTGTCAAAGTTTTTGATGCAGCAGTTGAAAAAGCATACCACGGTCAACGTAAAATTCATTGGAAAGAAGTATTTGCAGGTGAAAAATCGTTCAAAAAACTAAATACCTGGTTACCCGACGAAACCTTAGATGTTGTTCGCGAGTACCTGGTTGCTATTAAAGGACCTTTAACTACTCCGGTAGGTGGCGGAATAAGATCTTTAAACGTGGCTTTACGTCAACAATTGGATTTATATGCCTGCGTACGACCTGTAAAATGGTTTACCGGTGTGCCTTCGCCGGTTAAACAACCTGAATTGGTTGATATGGTGGTTTTTAGAGAAAACACGGAGGATATTTATGCTGGAATTGAGTGGGAACAGGGAACTCCGGAAGCTAAAAAAGTAATTGCTTTCTTAAAAAATGAAATGGGCGTTAAAAACATTCGTTTTCCTGAGACATCTTCTATTGGTATTAAACCAGTTTCTGTAGAAGGAACTGAGCGTTTAATGCGATCAGCTATTTTATATGCTATAGAAAACAAAAGAGAATCGGTAACCATTGTTCACAAAGGAAATATTATGAAATATACCGAAGGTGGATTTAAAGACTGGTCGTATAAATTAGCGGTGCGCGAGTTTGGAGATAAAGTATTTACTTGGCCTCAGTACGATAAAATTGTTGCCGAAAAAGGCAAAGAAGCAGGCGATGCGGAAATGAAAAAAGCTATTGATTCAGGTAAAATATTGATTAAAGACTCGATTGCTGATGCATTTTTACAACAAATATTACTTCGTCCGGCTGAATATGATGTAGTAGCTACCCTAAACTTAAACGGAGACTATATTTCAGATGCTTTAGCTGCGGCTGTAGGTGGTATTGGTATTGCTCCGGGAGCAAACATCAATTACATTACCGGACATGCTATTTTTGAAGCTACGCATGGTACTGCCCCAAAATATGCCGGAATGGATAAAGTAAATCCATCTTCCGTTATTTTATCAGGGGTGATGATGTTGGAATATTTAGGATGGAAAGAAGCTGCCAATATGATTGTACAAGGCTTAGAGAAATCTATTCAGTCGAAACGGGTAACCTACGATTTTGAGCGTTTAATGAGTGGTGCTACACTTTTAAAATGTTCAGAATTTGGACAGGAAATCATTGCCAATATGGAGCTGGTAGAAGCTTGATTTTAAAGCATCTATCGCTAGTAAGTCTTTTATTGGTAGCTGAAAATTATTATTACAATCACAAATGCAGTATTCTGGCGTTGATGATCAGTTTAAAGAAGTTAGTCTGGGTAATAAAAAATTCTATAGCATGAATGCTACTATTTCTACTTCAGGTATTGCTTTAACTCAGACATACTATTCTACTGTAGTTCAGGGTTTTGCATTAAGCATTATCATCTCTTATATGGATGAAGAACAACACCAAGAATTGCTCAAAGCATTAAGTACTTTGTCGTTTAATTCGGTGGATTAAAGCCAAAGAATACCATTCCTGTAGATGTTAAGTAATTCGAGGACATTTTGATTCATTTGATAGGGTGTTAATCCAGTGGATAAAATAAAGAATTAATCTATTTTTGTACAGGGTACGATTATCATATTTAAATATTATTTATCTATTGAAATCGATTCACTCTTTTTTGTCATTAATCCAAACATCATTACCAAAACAGAAAGAATAATAGTTTGTATAATAAGTGATTTATTTACCATTGAAAAATATTGCTCGGAAGGAATACTTAAAAAAAGTAAAATGGTAATAAGACCTCTGGGGGCTACAAATAATAGAGGGGATGCGGGCAGCTTTGAGATTTTTAATATTATCCAACGAATAATTATAATAGACAACACAATCGATATTGCCCATGGTAAAGTTTCTAGGTTAAGAATTTCCTTTGCCTCCATCAAAAAACCAAATAAAATAAAAAACAAAGCCCTAATAAGAAAGGTTGCTTCTATTGTTATTTCCTTAAACTTAGCGACTTCTTTATCCAATTTTTCAGGACGCAATTTTTCTATCCATTTAAATTGTTTTAATTCATCCAGATTGCCAAGAAACAAGCCAAACACCAGAATAAATATTAAACCCGGCAAGTGATAAATTTTTGAAATAGCATAAATTAAAATAACCATCAAAATAATGGGGGTAAAGGTAATATGATGTTTAATGCGGCTTAATAGAAAGGATAGTCCCAATACCGCAAAAAATGATATTAAAATTATTAGGAAAAATTGAACCGTAAAATTTCCAAAAGAATGAGCATTAATAGATTGGTTAAGAGCAACAAAGTTAAACAAAAGAACTCCAAAAATATCTGAGAGACTACTTTCGTAAATTATAAATTCTTTATTATAAACACTTAAATTTTTCACACTTGGGATGGCAATAGCGCTGCTAATAACGCAAAAAGGAATGGCATTTACCAATGCAATTTTATAAGACACCTGTCCAAAATACTGAAATGCTAAGGTTATTATAAACGCCAAAATAAACATGGGAATAAGCGCATTAAAAGCTGCTTTTTTTATAACAGATAATTTTGATTTATTGATTTCAAGATCAAGTGAGCCCTCTAGCACAATAAGAATAAGACCTATTGTTCCTAAAACGGGTAAAAGAGGATCTAAATTAGGAAGAGATATATGAAATATACTTCCCATTTGCTTAACAACCCAACCTAAAGAAAGCAATAATATAACAGCAGGAATTCTTGTTAAGCTTGAACTGATATCAAAAATATAAGCTAAAAGTAATAACAAGCATATAGTAATAATAATTTCTGTACTCATATTATTTAGTTAAATGTAATAGTTCTAAAAAACTTGGTTTATTAATTACAATATCAGCATGATGGTTTACCAATTCATCTTTTGAGCAAAATGCAATTCCTAGTCCCGCTTCCTTTATCATACAAAGATCATTCATACTATCGCCAATAGTAATTGAATTCTCCTTTTTTATATTATACTTATTAAGAATGCTTAACATAGCATTTGTTTTACAAAGAGAATGTTTACATATGCTATTTGGATTGCTGAATAAAAAGGATGGAATTTTTACTTCTCCGGTACAAATACTTTTAGAAAATTCCAATTCATTAGAAACCGAAAAATCCATTCCTAATTTATTTTTAATATGGTTGGTAATACAGTCATAACTATCAGAAATAATGCCCACAATATATCCTCTATTTTTAAGTTCAGTTATTACATCTTTTGTTCCCTCAACAATTGGGATATTATCTGCTATCTCAATAAGTTCACTAATAGATTTTTCTTTTAATAAATAGGCAATTCGCTTAGTAATAATAATTACATCGGTTTCAGATGATCGAATATCCATTAATTCCTTTTTAAAATCAAATTTATTTGCACAGGCATCAATAAACCTTCCTTGTAGAATTGTATTATCCATATCAAAAATTACCAATTTTCCAAGCGTATTTAATTCACTATCTATTGCAAATTCCATTTGTGAGCGTATTTCATTTAAAACGCCTAATTCTTCAAAATTATAATGTGGATTTTTTGAAGATGCTGCTTTAAGAATTATTGTTTGAGCTACTTCTTTACTCATTTTTCCAAGAGCCTGCCAAGGTTTACTCTTGTTTTCAAGATATCCAATTTCTACTTCTTTCATTCTTGCGTTCATAAGGTACATATCTATCAATATACCAATATCCACCCCGTAATCATCTCTAAAATCTAGTTGATTAAATAAGGCTTTTTTTCCGGCAATCATTCCGCTTAAAGGTTGGCTAAAACGCAATAAATCAGGAAAAAATATACTTAATAATGGTTTTGCAACAAGCTCAGTTACCCTCCCTGCATTTCTATTAAAGGAAGATTTTACAAATTCAGCTTCTCCGTGTATTATAGGATCCGTTAATAATTTGATCGTATAATGCGGATAAGGATTTATATCCCCATCAAGGAAACTAATGATGTCATTTTTTGCACAAAGCACACCATCTCTCATCGAAGCTCCTTTACCTAGTTTTGTACTGGTAATAACTTTTGCTTCATGCTGCATTGCTATTGAAACCGTTTTATCTAAAGATTTATCATCTACTACAATTACTTCAGTAACATGTGGTTGTGCTTTAGCAAAATTAATTACACTCCCTATGTTTTCTTCCTCATTTAATGTTGGTATTATTACTGTTATCATGTTTAATGAGTAATTTTAAGCCAGCAAAGTTAATGTTTTATAATTATTGATTTTTTCCAATTTAAGGCTTAATAGACAAAAAGTATGCTTAAATCTTTCAAAACACTTATTCTGCATAGCTTTGAGGCTAATTATAGATTATGAGTAAAAAAAGTGCTTTTATTGTGGGAGTTTAATTCTCAAAAAAACGGCAAAAAGAATGGTAAGCAGAGATATAAATGTTATGGATGTCAAAAGCAGTTTTTAGTCACTAAAAGGGTTGATCCTTTTGTTTTATGGAATTCCTACATTAAAGGTAAGCAAACATATGTTCAATTAGCTGAGAAATATAAGTGTTCTGTACGAACGATTCAGAGAAAAATCGATGAATATCAAGTTAAAAAAGTCCCAAACAATAGCTCGACAGACGGGTTTATTGTTCAAGCTATTGTTTGGGATGGGAGAAAAGGGTTGATAAAGTCCTTTGATCCAATTCCTGTTCAAATGTGTGTGTTTCATCAAGCAGCTATTATCCGAAGATATTTAACAAAACGGCCTAAAATGCAAGCATCCATTGAGTTAAAAGCAGTTGTAGATCTCATGACAAGAACAGATAAAGAAAGCTTTGTGGGAGTATTAGCAGATTGGGTTACAAAGTGGGAGTCATTCTTAAATGAGCGATCAAAAACCATAGAAACTATACCCACAAAAAGCTAAGAAGTGCTTATAGAAGTCTTAAAACAAACCCTCCTTGGCTTTTTACGTGGTATGATAACAAAGAGTTAAATATCCCAAATACAACCAACGCTATTGACGGACACTTTGCAGACTTAAAGAACAAACTTAGAAATCACAATGGGCTGTCTAGCACGTAAGGTCAAGTTTATTAATGAGTTTTTGAAGGCATAAGATCACTGAATAATAAAAAAGCCTCCAAAAGGAGGCTCGTTATTCATTGATATCAAGCTATTCCTGATGAGTTGCTCTCCAGCAGTGCTCGATTCCGCTTTACTTGATAATACAAAACCAAAAAGAATAAATGCAGTCTAGAAAAACTGTTGAAAAAAACAGCATACTTTTTGTCTATTATATCCAATTTAATAATTTGAGATGAAGTGTTTTAAATTAGATAAAGTCCCAATATACTTTAAAAGTTGGTTCTAAATTTTGTCGGTGAAGCCTACGGATAAGTAAGTAAAGATTTATGCTGTTTCAACTGCAGAACACGTTGAAAATCTCGTTTTCAAAAGTGATCGAACGCTTGAAACCAAAAGCACTAAGCTTTTACAAATCTTACTGGCTTTTTGGCAAGGAGGGATCAACGAAGTTCATCCCTCCGACTCCCCCATAAAGGGAATATTTTGAAAATTCATATTTCTTTTTCTGCGAAATGAAATTTTTTATACTTGCTATTGAGAATTGGTTTAATTTATTGAGATGCAAAAAAAAAAACTTCTCCTTAGACAAATGATTTAGTGAGCAAAAAACACATTTTTTAACAAAAAATAGGTGTTTTTCCTTAGAAATTTTATAATTTGCAAAAATAAGTAATAATATGACAACCTATCTTAAAAATAGCACCGCTGTAGAGAGATGGGGGGTCACTAAACAAACATTTAAATTGTTCGGTTTTTTTATTTATCGACTAATATGAAAAAAATGAAGTCAAGTTTTCGAATATTTTTAATTATTGTAATACTGATTATGTTCAATCATGTATGCGCTCTTGCTCAATCGCTCGGATTGAATAATACAACTCCCGACGCTTCTTCTATTTTAGATTTAACGGCTACAAATAGAGGACTTCTTGTTCCGCGTATGACAACTGCAGAAAGAATAGCAATTGCTTCACCGGCAGATGGATTGCTTGTTTATGATTTGGATTTAGATGCATTTTATTATTATGATGCAACAGCAACAGCTGCATGGCGTCCCATTTTAGCAGATTCAAAATCTACCGGAATTTCTGGATGGTCAACATTAGGTAATGCAGGAACTTCTGCTGCTACCAACTTTCTGGGAACGAGCGATGGTATAGACTTAGTATTTAAAACAAATGGTACAGAAAGATTAAGAATATACAATAACAATGGCCTTGCATTAAGCGCACTTAGTACTGCTACATCAACAGGCATTGATATTGGAGCATTATCCGGTGCTACGGCAAATACAGCAATCAATATAGGCGCAATTTCAGGCACAGGTACAGCAACAGCTATTACAACAGGAGCAATTTCTGCTACCGGAGCTACTGCCTACCATCTCAATTTGGGTGCTATATCAGGAGCTAACGCAACTTCGCATACAGGAATAAACTTAGGAAACATATCTGGAGCTACAACCAATACCTACGGTATTAATCTTGGAACACTTACAGGAGGAACAACTGCCAACTATGGAATTAACTTAGGAGCAATAAATTCTACAGGAGCTACCAACTCTTACGCACTGAATATAGAGGCCATTTCAGGAACCGGTACAAATACATACGGAATTAACGTAGCCGCCTTAACATCAACGGGTACAACATCAACAGGTATAAATGTAGCAGGGATTTCGGGCGCAGGGACTACTAATACCGGACTTCTTGTTAACACTGTATCAGGTGGAGTTACTAATAATTTTGGATTAAAAATTACTGGCACAGCAGCAGCAGCAACAAATTTTGCGATTTATTCAGATGCGGCTGCAAAAAATTATTTTTTGGGAAAAATTGGCACGGGTACCACACCTACTTCGCCCAATACACAAGTTGATATTGATGGCGATCTAGCCATCAGGGAAAACAGTGATGTTTTAGGGGCCACTCCCGGTACAATAAACGATTATGACATAGCTAGTTCTTCGTTTATCTACATTACAGGGCCAACTGCTAATTATGCCATTACGGGGTTTGCCGGCGGGGTTGATGGTAAAATATTAATCGTTGCAAATAATACAGCTTTCCAAATGCAACTGAAACATGAGAATGCAGGATCATTGGCTGCAAACCGATTGGTGTTAAACAACGCTGCCAATATAAACGTGGAAAAAAATACAACTGTTATTTTTGTATATAGTGCAGGAGCAAGCAGATGGTTTATTGTTGGGAAATTTTAATTTTTCTTCTTCAAAAAAAATGTATTATATTATACAACATTATTGGGTACTTTTTTAAAAAATAAAATGCTGAAAATAATTAATATTTTACTTCTTTTTATAATTATTGTTACTAATACCTATGGACAGGCTTTAGTAACTAATGATG
>CAYOHR010000016.1:30087-31730 GCA_964403835.1 uncultured Flavobacteriales bacterium | reverse complement strand
AACATTAACCCTTCAAACAGGGCTTACAGCCACCATACAAGGGGCATTTACCAATCAAACAAAAGGAGCCGATTTAGGTATTATTGATAATGCAGGAACAATTACACTTACCGGTAATTGGACAAATAATTCCGCTAATACTGTATTTAGCACCAATACTGGCATTGTACATTTTATAGGAACCGCAGCCGCACAAACAATAGGAGGAACAAATGAAACGGGGTTTTACAATATCACTATTAATAATGCATTTGCTACTTCCCCACAAATTATTTTAGGCACAAATACTACGGCAAAAAATAATTTAACCATGACGAGTGGAAATATTAACCTTGCCGGATCTACACTAACCTTAGGAACAGCCGATATTGCACCAGGAACATTATCTCACGGAGGCACTTCTGCTAGCGGATGGATGTATGGGGGAAATTTTACTCGCTATTTTAATGCTGTTACCATAGCTAATGGAGCTGTTGCAGGATTGTTTCCTATAGGCTCCGATATTTATTTCAGGCCTTTTTATGTTTCCTGTCCTACAGTAGGGCCTACTACCGGAGGAACAGCTACACTTTCTCACACAAACTCGGGAAACGTATCCATTGTTTCCTTTGCTGATGATTTTACTGTAGCAAGAAGATTTGATGCCTTCTGGACTTTAGCTACAAATGGAATGACGGATGGAACATATAACTTAAGAGCAGAAGGAATTGGATTCGGGGTTATTGGCAATGTGAATGATATAAGGTTAACGCTTTCAAATAGTGTAGTAGGCACACCAGGCATCAATGCAGGTACAACATCCAATCCCCAAATTAATAGAACGGGACTTACTTTGGCTCAATTATCAAATAATTTCTATATCGCTTCTGTTGATGAGAATAGTTCACCGCTACCTATTGAGTTGCTTTCATTTGATGCAATTTTAACGGATCAAGCAAAGATAAACGTCTTTTGGACAACAGCAACTGAAAGAAATAATGATTATTTTACGGTAGAAAAATCTACTGATGGTTTGTATTTTGAAATAGTGAGTAAAGTTAAAAGTGCAGGGAATGGAACAACCATTCAAAATTACAGTTTAACAGATGATAAACCATACACAGGCATCTCCTATTATCGTTTAAAACAAACTGATTATGATGGAAACTTTTCTTATTCTAATTTGGTGGCAGTAAATAACTTGAAAAATGCAATTAGCTCCACTATTTATCCTAATCCTTCTGATGGAAGTTCCATAAATGTGATAGTAAGAGGTATTACTGAAAATGAGGAAGTTATATTAGTTCTTTTTGATGCCTTGGGCAAACAAGTATATTCAAAAACTGTTTTTAATACAAACAATGTAGATTACTTTTTTACGACTGTTGATTTAGAAAATATTAGTCCGGGAATTTATTATGTTGTCGCATCAAGTGGAAACGAATTGTTTAGAAACAAACTCTTAATTACAGGCACTCTTTAAACACCAATTCCATTTTCTTAACCTTTCTTTCAAAAAAATTGCGTAGCTAAATAACTGCATATTTATTTGTAGTTAAATGACTACATAATTAAAATAAAAAGAGATGTATTTCAAACCCTAGCGGATCCAACCAGAAGAGCTATACTTCTATTGGTTGATTCACAGTCCATGACGGCAGGTG
>CAYOHR010000016.1:0-30077 GCA_964403835.1 uncultured Flavobacteriales bacterium | reverse complement strand
TGATACATCTCGCCCTACCGTTTCAAAACACTTGCAAATACTTACCGAGTGCGAATTATTGGAACAAAAACAAAACGGCTTGGATAGATAAATGGAACGAAAAACAAAAATTACCGCCGAAACCGGCCAACAAGATATAGTCATTACTTGGGAATTTGATTTGCCCTTGGAATTACTTTTAAAGCCTATACAGAGCCTGAAATTATTGAGCAATGGATGGGAACCAAAGTACTAAAACTTGAAAGCAAAAAACACGGCAGTTATCAATTTGAAACAAGCGACAATAAAGGAAACCTGGCATTTAGGGCCAGTGGAGTAATTCATGCGTTTGACCCAAATCAGAAGATCATCCGCACATTTGAAATGGAGAATACGCCTTTTCCTGTACAGTTAGAGTTCCTGGAATTTGAAAAACTCACTGAAAATACTAGTAAACTCACTATGCAAATAGTTTATAAATCTATCGCAAACAGGGATCAAATGCTAGCTTTGCCCTTTGCCCAAGGCGTAAATATGGCACATAACCGATTACAAGAAATAGTAAATAATTTAAAATAAACACAATGACAAAAAGAAATAAATAATCTATTGGATCGCTACTGGCTGGCTTTCATTAGGGATGCTATCAACCGGAATAGTACAGTTAATAAAAATGAAAGAAGAAGTAGATATGATGACACATTTAGGTTACCCCTCTATTTTCTAACCATACTCGGTATTTGGAAAGTATTGGGTGTTGTAGCAGTACTCATGCCTAAATTTCCCTTATTAAAAGAATGGGCCTATGCAGGCTTTTTCTTTGCTATGTCGGGAGCCGTATTTTCTCATGTCGCTAGTGGCGATGGTGCCAAAGAATTTTTCGGACCCGTATTATTAATAATCCTGACTGTTGTATCTTGGTATTTCAGATCTGCGGATAGAAAAATGATTTCAGTAAATTAATAAACAATAGTATGAAAAAGGAATTATCATCAAAACAACAAGAAGAACTACTAAGCACATTAAAAAAACGTTTTGAGGAAAACAAGAACCGCCATACAGGCATTGAATGGGCCAATGTGCAAGCCAAACTGAAAGCCAATACTACAAAATTGTGGTCATTAAATGAAATGGAAACAACCGGTGGTGAGCCCGATGTGGTTGCATATGATAAAAAAACAGGCGAATATATTTTTTATGATTGTTCAGCAGAAAGCCCTAAAGGTCGCAGAAGCGTTTGTTATGACCGAAAAGCACTAGATTCAAGAAAAGAACATAAACCGGCAAATAGCGCTATGGATATGGCTGCAGCTATGGGTATTGATATTTTAACAGAAGAACAATATCGGGAACTGCAGAAATTAGGGAATTTTGATACTAAAACATCCAGTTGGTTAACCACACCCACAGAGATTAGAAAACATGGTGGAGCTATTTTTGGAGATTATCGCTATGCTCATATCTTCATATATCATAACGGGGCAGAATCTTATTATGCCGCCCGGGGATTTCGCGGCTCGCTAAGGGTCTAATATACTATGACAAAATCTAGTATAACGTAAATTCTCAATATTATTATATGATATTGTAGTACAAAAAACTACATCTGCAAATAAAAAGTTCTATATAATAAGTAGATTTTCATCTATTTCTATCCTGCTTGTTTGTGCGTTACTTTGTTTTATATCAATCACCAATTAAAACTAAACACCATGACACAAGAAAAAAAATCTCCCAGCCAAACTAAAAAATATTCAACCCAATTACTAACCCTTAAACCTTTTGCTATGAAAAACAAAATAATGATGCTTGTAATTGTTCTAGGTAGCTTTTACAGCCAAGTAAATAGTCAATCTATAGATTCTCCTTTTATGATGACTGCACAAGTAAAATCAAACAGAAAAAGCGTTAAACATGCGGATGTTAAAGTATATGATAATAATGCAATTGTTGAAGTATTAAGAACAAATGAAGAAGGTAAGTTTTCTGTAAGCTTACAAGAAAACAAGCAATATACTATTGAGATATCAAAAGATGAATTTTACACTAAAAGAATTTCTGTTTCAACCAAAACAAATTCACAAATAACAGATGTAGAAGCATTTGCTTTAAAAATAGAAATTAAGAAACAAAAAGAAAACCAACAATTAGAAAATTCTGCTCTTGATTTTCCTTTTGCTCTGATTAACTATAATGAAAAAGGATACTTTCAATATCACGGTGGTTACAGCGAAGATATGAAAGCAGAAGAAGATTATGTTTTCAATGAAACATCTCAAAGATAAAAACACATTAAAATAGACCTATTATAGAGGCGTTAAGTTAATTCTTAGCGCTTTTTTTATTTTTAATAATTATCTCAAATTCATATATTTGAGTATTGAAAAAGATTCTTTCTATATTTATTCTACTTCAAATTTTAACAAATAATTCGTTTGCAGAAGAATTTGTTAAGCTACCTGCCCTATTTACCCATTTTTACCACCACACTTACGAAAACCACGATACTCATGGGTTTGTTGATTTTTTACAAGCTCATTATTCAAAAAATACCGAGCAAGAACAGCACCAAGATGAAGATAAACATTGCAATCTTCCCTTTAAAGACTGTCATAACAGTTGTGTAAATTCACATGTTCCATTGGGTGTTTTTATGCCTGAATTAAACGCCACAAATTTTTGTTCTTTTAATATGTTATCGCCTGAATATACTTTAGAAATGGAAAAAATAAATAGCATTCAGCTATCTTCCATTTGGCAACCTCCCAAAAACAGTTAATTAATTCTCTTTAATAAGCAGAATTATTCAATCTGTATCCCTCTTTCATTTTTATTTATAGCTAAGAAAACACTTTTAAAAGTTAATTTCAAGCATTAAATTTATTATTATGCTAAACAAAATCATTTATTTTTCTATAAAGAATAAAATTATTATTGGTTTATTTACCCTTGCTCTTATTATTTGGGGCGGCTATTCCGTCACCCAATTACCTATTGATGCGGTACCTGATATCACTAATAACCAGGTACAAATTATTACAACTGCCCCATCTCAGTCGGCACAGGAAATAGAACGTTTAGTAACTTTTCCGGTCGAACAAACCATGGCCAGCATACCTGGAATTGAAGAAGTTCGTTCATTTTCACGTTTTGGCCTTTCAGTAGTTACCATTGTTTTTAAGGAAAGTATTGATGTTTATTGGGCCAGACAACAAGTAAACGAGCGATTAAACGAAGCTAAAACCATGATTCCGGCGGGAGTTGGCTCACCAGAATTGGCTCCTGTTACCACTGGTTTAGGAGAAATCTACCAATACGTAATTCATACAAAAAAAGGCTACGAAAAAAAATATACCATCATGGATTTACGCACTATTCAAGATTGGATAGTACGCAGGCAGTTATTAGGGACAGAAGGGGTGGCTGATATAAGCAGTTTTGGAGGATATTTAAAGCAATATGAGATTGCTATAAACCCAGATAAGCTTCGGAGCATGAACATCAGCATAAGCGAAATATTTGTGGCCTTACAAAAAAACAATCAAAACACGGGCGGAGCCTACATTGATAAAAAACCAAATGCTTATTTTATTAGAAGCGAAGGTTTAATTGGAAGCATAGAAGATATTGAGCGCATTGTAGTAAAAACAAATGCGAATGGGATTCCGGTTTTAATACGAAATGTAGCTGAAATTAGTTTTGGCAGTGCAACCCGTTACGGGGCCATGACTCGCAACGATGAAGGCGAAGTAGTAGGAGCCGTAGTCATGATGTTAAAGGGCGCAAATTCTTCAAAAGTAATTGACAATGTAAAAGAACGCATTGCACAAATTGAAAAAACACTGCCTGAAGGAGTGGTTATTGAGCCTTTTTTAGACCGAACTAAACTGGTAAATAACGCCATTGGTACGGTGACTAAAAACCTGGCCGAAGGTGCATTAATTGTCATTTTTGTTCTGGTACTTTTACTTGGGAATTTTAGAGCAGGTTTAATAGTTGCTTCTGTAATACCCTTAGCCCTTTTATTCGCTATTTCATTAATGAATTTATTTGGTGTATCAGGTAATTTAATGAGTTTAGGAGCCCTCGATTTTGGATTAATTGTAGATGGTGCCGTTATTATTGTGGAGGTAACCTTACATCATTTACACAAAAAAAATCTCATTAAAATAGCAGGAACCGAAAAATTAACACAAGATCAAATGGATCATGAAGTATATGAATCTGCTTCAAAAATTCGGACTTCTGCCGCCTTTGGTGAAATAATTATTTTAATTGTTTATTTGCCTATCCTTGCTTTGGTGGGTGTAGAAGGAAAAATGTTTAAACCTATGGCACAAACCGTTTCTTTTGCCATTTTAGGAGCCTTTATTTTGTCATTAACCTACGTGCCAATGATTTCGGCCTTGTTTTTAAGTAAAAAAACAGCCCATAAGCGCACTATTTCTGATCGCATTATCGATTTTTTTCAGCGTATTTACACTCCAACACTAACTCTTGTTTTAAAACGCAAAATAATTGCTCTTGTGGCAGCTTTTATGCTATTTATAGCTAGTTTGCTTGTTTTTATTAATATGGGCGGGGAATTTATTCCAACTTTAGATGAAGGCGATTTTGCCGTAGAAACAAGAGTTTTAACCGGAAGTTCTATTTCCCAAACCATTGAAGCCGCGCTTAGATCAGCCAAAATTTTAAAAGAAAAATTTCCGGAAGTAAAAGAGGTAATTGGTAAAATAGGGTCTAGCGAAATACCAACAGACCCAATGCCCGTAGAGGCTTGTGACTTAATAGTTATATTAAAAGATAAATCGGAATGGACCAGTGCTTCATCGCGCGATGAACTAGCTGAGAAAATGTCGGAATCGTTAGAAGCCATACCTGGGGTTACTTTTAGCTTTCAACAACCTATACAAATGCGTTTTAATGAGTTAATGACTGGTGCAAAGCAAGATGTAGTTATAAAAATATATGGGGAAGATTTAGATCTATTAACCCAATATGCCACTAAAATAGGTGCCTTATCCTCGACCATACAAGGCGCGCAGGATATATACGTAGAAGAAGTGATCGGGCAAGAGCAAATAGTAATCAAATTTGATCGAGATAAAATTGCACAATTCGGATTAAATATTGAAGATATAAACCAGGTAATCAAAACCGGTTTTGCAGGAGAAAGTGCTGGTTTGGTGTATGAAGGTGAGAAAAGATTTGATCTGGTGGTGCGATTGGAGCAAGAAAATCGACAAAGTTTGGAAGATATCAATAATTTATTTGTGATTGCCCCCAACGGAAGTCAAGTTCCCATCTCACAATTGGCCGAAGTAGAATTTAAAATTAGCCCAAACCAAATACAACGGGATAACGCAAAACGTAGAATTACAGTGGGTTTCAATGTACGGAGCCGCGATATAGAAAGTGTTGTAAAAGAAATGCAAACAAAAATTGATAAAAACATTAAATTCAGCCCCGGGTATTACCCAACGTATGGCGGAACCTTTAAAAACTTAGTGGAAGCCCGAAATCGATTATCTATTGCCGTTCCGGCAGCTTTGTTTTTAATTTTTATGCTTTTATATTTCACTTTTAAATCATTCAAGCAAAGTTTATTAATTTTTACAGCTATTCCTTTGTCTGCCATTGGAGGTGTATTTGCTTTGTGGGTACGAGGAATGCCCTTTAGTATATCGGCGGGGGTTGGTTTTATAGCCCTATTTGGTGTAGCCGTGCTAAACGGAATTGTATTAATAGCAGAATTTAATAATTTAAAAAAAGAAGGTATGAACCACTTAAAAGACATTGTTTTAACAGGAACAAGTAATCGTTTACGCCCGGTAATGCTCACTGCCTTAGTGGCATCGCTTGGTTTTTTACCCATGGCGCTTTCTCATGGCGCCGGCGCCGAAGTGCAAAAACCTTTAGCCACCGTAGTTATTGGTGGCTTACTTTCCGCTACCCTACTCACCCTATTAGTATTACCCGTTTTGTATGTCTTTTTTGAAAAGATGGGAAAAAAGCCTAAAATAACCCTTCCACTGGCTACTATGCTGGTTTTATGGATGATGCCAAGTTTTACTAATGCCCAAAAAATTACGCTCCAGCAAGCCATGGACCAGGCTTTAAAAAACAATGCAAGCCTAAAAGCAGCCCATTATGAGGTAGATTACAGCAAAACTCTCAAAAAAACAGCCACAGATATTGGCAAAACCAATATTTCACTCATGCATGGCCAGTATAACTCTTTAAATACAGATAATAACATCACTATTAGCCAAAGCATTCCTTTTCCTACTTTGTTTTCAAGCCAGGCTAAGCTGGGTAATGCCTTAATTAAGGGGAGTGAACTAAAATTACAAGTAACTCAAAATGAATTAGTTAATCAAATAAAATCGGTGTATTATCATTTGATTTACCTACAAGCAGAACAAAATTTGTTGCTGAGTCAGGATAGTATTTACAATTCGTTTTTAAAAGCCTCCGAACTCCGTTTAAAAACAGGGGAAAGCAATCTGCTCGAAAAAATGACTGCCGAGACTAAAGCTATGGAAATCAATAATTTAGTAATAGAAAATCAATCCAATATTCAAATATATCAGTCGCAATTACAAACTTTAATAAATAGTAAAATCGAAGTACAAGTAATTGAAACTGCGCTGACAAAACTCGACCCCCTCCTTGGATCCACAACCCAGACAGATAGCTCATCCTACCTTCAAAATCCGGTATTAATTTACCTGAAACAACAGATAGAAATTAGCAACCAACAAAAAAGTGTAGAAACAGCTAAAGTTTTACCTGATTTTACGGTGGGGTATTTTAATCAATCCTTAATAGGATATCAGAATATAACCGGAACCGATCAGTATTTTGGCCCATCTAAGCGCTTTACAGGCATCCAGGTAGGTATTTCTATCCCTTTGTGGTTTGCGCCCCAAACAGCGCGTGTAAAAGCGGCAGATATTAATCAAAAAGTAGTGCAAAGTAATTACGAACAGCAACAAATAAATATTCAGGGGCAATATAAACAGGCCGTTCAGGAATTTTTAAAAAATAAAAATACCACGACTTATTATGAAAAAAACGCCCTCCCTCAAGCCCATTTAATCATTGAACAGGCAAATAAAGGCTTTAAAAGCGGAGAAATTGGGTATACCGAATATTTATTGGCATTAAAAAACGCATTATCCATAAAATCAAGCTACTTAACAAGCATTAATCAATACAATCAAAGCATTATAAACCTTCATTTTTTACTCGGCATAAAATAACCCTTCGACAACGCTCAGGGCAAGTTTAAAAATTTAAAAATACAGATATGAAAAATAAAATCATCTTCCATCAAGCAATTGCAGCGCTATTCTTAACAATAGCCTTGGCTTCGTGCGGAACAAAACCAGAAAAAAATAAACCAGAAGAACATCACGAACATGAAACCAATATAGTTGAATTAACCGTTGAACAAATGAAAGTTGCCGAAGTTAAACTGGGCAAAACAGAACTAAAATCGCTCAGCGGAGCCATAAAAGTAAACGGAATGCTGGATGTACCCCCACAAAATTTAGTCAGCATATCGGCCCCGATGGGAGGTTTTTTAAAAACAACTGAGTTATTGCAAGGCATGAAAGTAAAAAAAGGTCAAGTTATTGCCGTGTTGCAAAATGCCGAGTATATTCAGCTCCAGCAAGACTTTGTAGATTACAAAAGTCAATTAGAATATTTAGAAGCCGAATATATACGTCAGGAAGAATTAGCCAAAGAAAATGTGAGTTCGCAAAAGGTGTTATTACAGGCTAAAACCCAATACCAAAGCACAAAAGCTAAAGTAAACGGATTAAAATCGCGTCTGGTTTTATTGGGAATGAATCCAAATCAGATTGAAAGCGGCAATTTTCAAAGCACTATAACCCTTACCGCTCCAATTAGTGGGTATGTAACACAGGTGAATGTAAATATTGGCACGTATGTTGTTCCTACCGATGTTTTATTTCAAATTGTTGATACGGAACATTTACATGCCGAATTAACCGTGTTTGAAAAAGATGTTCCCAAATTAAAAATTGGTCAAAAAGTACGATTTACCTTGGCTAACGAAACCCAAGAACGGCTTGCAACTGTTTATTTAATTGGAAGAGAGATTAATAAAGACAGAACCGTGCGTATCCATTGCCATTTAGATAAAGAAGATGGCGAATTATTGCCCGGCATGTATTTAAAAGCCTATGTAGAAGCCGGTGCACAAAAAGTGACAGCCCTACCCGACCCAGCCATTGTAACCTTTGAAGGTAATAGTTATATTTTTATAAGTATGCCTACCGATGAAAAAGGAACAGCGCATTTTCAAATGATGCCCATTACCAAAGGGGTAAGCGAGTTAGGGTATACAGAAATTGTACTACCCAAAGAAATAGATGCTGAAACACTTATAGTTATTCATGGAGCCTTTGATATATTAGCCAAAATGAAAAATAGCGAGGAAGAATAAAAACATGCACATTAAACAATTTGCTTAAAAATTGGTATATTTATAATAATGTTTCGAAAAATAGCGGTCATATCTTTCATGTTTCTGTATCTGCTACCGGTGGTAGGGGTTCATGCTACCATGCATTATTGTGGCGGTAAATTTGTATCCGTTTCATTTTCTAACGATGAAGGGAAATGCTGCTGCGGAAACACCAAAATGAAAAAAGGTTGTTGCGAAAACAAAGAAATATCCTTAAAAATGGATGAATCGCATCAAAAAGCCAACGAAGTATTTTTTAATGTGGCAGATGCTTTTCAAATGCAGCCTGTTTTCACAGAACCTGCATTTGATTTTTTTAAACCCCTCACCTCTGTTTTAGGCTCATATGAGTCTCATCGACCACCAGATGTCAGTAAGCAGCCTATCTACCTGAAAAACAGGGTTTTTCGTATTTGATTTCTCCTTCCTTTTTATAAACCAAATGCTTTTAAAGCAATGGTTTTTGGTGTTTTACACCCTTTTCTCTATTTATTCTTTTTTAAATTATTAAAAACTACTAATATGAACCTTCATAAATTATTATGTGCAATCATTATTTGCATGAGTACCAGCTGTATAGCACAAATTAAAAATGCCAAAACCGAATCGGTAAAAATATATGGCAATTGTGGCATGTGCGAAAAAACTATTGAAACAGCTGCTTACAAGAAAAAAACAGCTCAGGCTGATTGGAACAAAGAAACAAAAATGGCCAACATTACTTACGATAGCACCAAAACCTCCTTAAACGAGGTTTTAAAAAGAATTGCCGAGGCAGGTTATGATAGTGATTTATTTACTGCTCCAAAAGCTACTTACGATGGTTTGCATGAATGTTGTAAATATGAAAGACCCATTAAATAAACTGAAATATGAAAAAGATCCTATTATACTGCTTGTTTTTAGCCAGTTTTACGGCCAAAGCACAATTTATAAAAGCCGAATTGCAAGCGGCCGGTTTAACTTGCTCCATGTGTTCGTACGCGACTGAAAAACAACTAAAAACGGTTGATTTTCTAGATAGCATCCAGGTCGATTTAGAACATACCACCTATATTCTTTATTTTAAACAAAATGCCGTGGTAAACCCCGATGTATTAAAGAAAAAGGTGGAGGATGCTGGCTTTTCCATAGCCTCTTTAAAGTTAACGTATCATTTTAATAATGTACCTATCCCAAAAGATAATCACATCAGCGATCAAGGTAATTTATACCATATTATAAATTCCAATAATCAAACCCTGCAGGGCGATGTACATTTTAAAGTGATAGACAAAGGTTTTGTTACTGAAAAGGAGCATAAAAAATACCGTAAACAATTAAAATCAACCCCTTGCTACGAAACCGGCAAAATGCCTGATGTTAACCGTGTATATCACTTAATCCTTTTATAATCATGAAAAAACTTCTTTTTTGTTTGATTGTATGCATGCAGGGAATATTGCATGGACAGGAATTATACGTATTTACCGAACCGGCCAGCAATATGCCTGCCAGGGCCTTTGGCCTGCGTTTAAATAACGAGTGGATGCCTAAGGATAAAATTTACCCGGCATTTAATCGGTTAACCCCTGAATTTATGTGGGGAATTAACAAAAACTGGATGTTGCACGCCAATACATTCATCTCCAACATGCACCAGTCCTATTATAAATGGGAAGGGCTCAGTTTATATGCAAAATATCGCTTTCTTTCTATCGATGATGTGCATGCCCATTTTAGAATGGCAGCCTATGCAAAAGGAGCTATAAGCAATAACCCCATTCATTATAACGATATTAATTTACAGGGGGATAACTCAGGCATAGGTGGCGGACTAGTAGCCACTCAGCTATTACATAAATTAGCTATTTCTTTTACGGGTGGATATGTAAGAGCTATGAATAATGTGCAACATGATTATCCGGCAATACAAAATAAAAACGCTTTTAATTATTCCCTTTCCGCAGGCTATTTAACCCTCCCTATCCATTACAAAAACTATAACCAGCCTAATGTGAATATATACGTAGAAATGCTCGGAAAATCTAATCCAAGCAACAAAGAACATTATTTGGATATAGCCCCGGCTTTACAATGCATATTTAAAAGTAAAATGCGCATTGATGTAGGATATCGGAAACAAATAAGTGGAAATATGTGGCGCATTAGCCGGCAAAGTTTTGTTCTAAAATTTGAATACAATATTTTTAGTGCCTATTAATAGGAAAGTATTTGAACAATAATGCATTCAGCGGCTTGAGAGCTTATATTTACTTCCTTTTTTTGGCAGGTTAAAATGATGGAATTATCAAACTCTTCAATTACTTGTATAGTAATGGCAGCGCCAATAATTAACTGATGTTTTTCTAAATATTTTAAAAAGGTAGGCGAATGATCCGTCACGCCCATTACCTTATAATTGTTTTTAATTTTTGTTTCTGATAGCTTTATAAAATTACTTTTTTGAATTTTTCCCTTTTCGTCAGGAATGGGATCTCCATGCGGATCAAAGCTAGGATTTCCCATTTTTTCTGATAGTTTTTTTATTAATTTATCATTTTTTATATGCTCTAATTCCTCGGCTATTTCATGCACTTCATCCCAACCAAAACCCAATTCATTTGCCAGGTAAGTTTCCCAAATTCTGTGCCGGCGTATAATGCCTAAAGCCATTTTTGACCCTGTGGGTGTTAAGCGGGTACCGTATGATTTTTCGTACATCACCAATTTTAATTCATGTAGTTTTTTAACTGCTTCGGTAACCGTAGCGGGAATCACATTCAGCTTATCGGCCAATTGCTTATTATTGACAACCGATCTATTACCATCCGAAAGATTATAAATGGTTTTTAAATAATTTTCGATGGTTTCATATTTCATAAAAAATCTTTTTGGTGAACCAAAAATAATAATTTTAATTATATAAATTATATGCAGATTTGCATAAAACACTGTAAATAATGAAAAATATACTTACACTCGCTATTTTAATGTTTGTTTTTATTATAAGTTGTAAAAAAATAACCCCTTCTTTACCTGATGATAATACCTTGCTCGACGGACCCATGGAAGGACTCACGGCCCAAGAAAGAGCAGAATTTTTAAAAGGAGATATTGCTTTTAATGAAGACATATTTACTCCTGAAAACGGATTAGGCCCCCTTTTTGTAGCAAACTCATGCGGTAGCTGCCATGCAGGCGACGGTAAAGGACATCCTTTCACCACTTTAACCCGTTTTGGACAAACAGATAGTACTGGAAATCAGTATCTTAATGCGGGTGCCCCCCAATTACAGGATCGTGCCATACCCGGTTATCAGCCCGAAACCATGCCCAGTGGTGTTAGTTTTAGTAAAATACTTCCCCCTGCAAATAGTGGTTTGGGCTTTTTAGATGCCGTTTCGGATGCTGATATTTTGGCTCTATCAGACCCTTATGATGCAAATGGCGACGGAATTTCCGGCGTACCCAATTGGATACATCCTCCCGCTTACTGCAAAGAACGGCCCAATACCATTTTACAAAACGGAAAATATATTGCTCGCTTTGGAAAAAAAGGAGCTGCTTATGACTTATTACAACAAACAGCCAATGCTTATAATCAGGATATGGGCGTTAACAGTACGTTTGAGCCCTATGATACGTATTCTAAATTAGAAGTTGATCCTGAAATAAGTAACGTTAAATTGCACAGCGTGGTTTTCTATTTAAAAACTTTGAAAGCTCCGATACAGCGCAATCCAAACGATCCGGATGTGCAAGCAGGTAAACAAATATTTATGTCTGCCGGATGCGAAAAATGCCATACAGCCGAGTTAAAAACAGGTATTTCGAGCATTGCGGCTTTATCCAATAAAACCTTTTATCCTTATACCGATATGTTATTACACGATATGGGCAGCGGGCTGGATGACAATTACACAGAAGGTTCTGCTAAAACCTACGAATGGAAAACCCCTGCCTTATGGGGATTGGGTCTATCTAAAAATTCGCAGGGCGGAAGTTATTTTTTAATGCATGATGGCCGGGCTAAATCTATACAAGACGCTATTTTACTACATGGTGGCGAAGCGGCGCAAAGCAGTGCCCATTACCAAACCTTATCAGAAACCGATAAACAAAAACTCATTAAATTTTTAGAAAGTCTTTAATATGGATAGAAGAAGTTTTATTAGATCTTCCTGCTTAACATGCATAGGCGGTATGGGTGTTATGATGCTTTTAGAAGCGTGCTCTACCAACAAATATGTAGTTACCGATTATTTGTACAATCAAAATAAAATTACAGTCAAAAAATCAGCCTTTATCATCGTAAAAAACGACAAACAGGTTCCTCTTAAATTTATAACCGTTAAGCCCGATAATGTGGCTTTTCCCATTGTTATTTACAAAGTAACAGAGACCGATTATAAAGCTTTGTTTTTGCAATGTTCGCACCAAGGTTGTGAATTATCTCCGTACGAAACCACTATGGTATGTCCTTGTCACGGAGCCGAGTTTAACACCAAAGGAGAAGTAACCCAAGGACCTGCCGAAGACAACTTAAAAACGTTTATTACCACACACGATACTGAAAACATTTACATCCAACTTTAAACCACATGAAATACTCATTTTACTTCATTGCATGTTTTACTTTTATCCATACCCTGCATGCACAAAATGACAGCGCTGTTATAAAAAGACAGCAACCAGACTCCGTTAAACCACAATTAAACATGGATGCGGTGTATAATCGTCCTTTTTTGCAGTTTAGCAAAGCGCCGGTAGCACTGGGAGGTTATGTAGAAGCCAACACAAACTATGCGGTAACTGATGGAATAACAGAGGGTTTTTCGTTTCAAATGCGCCGAATGACTTTATTTGTTGCTTCTACCATCAGTAAAAAAATAAAATTTCTGTCCGAAATTGAGTTTGAAGATGGAACCAAAGAAATAAATATTGAATTTGCAGCCGTAGATATCGAATTTCACCCTTTATTAAACCTGAGAGGGGGTATTGTTATGAATCCTATTGGGGCTTTTAACCAAAACCACGATGGTCCCAAATGGGAATTTGTAGACCGGCCCATTTCGGCCACCCAGTTGCTTCCTGCGACCTTTAGCAATGTTGGGTTCGGGTTTTACGGTAAATTATATAAACCCAGGTATGTTTGGGCTTACGAATTTTATTTAACCAATGGTTTTAATGATAACATTTTAGGAAATGAACAAAACAAAACCTTTTTGCCCGCCGTTAAGTTAAATCCCGATCGATTTGAAGAAAGTTTTAATGGCGAACCTTTAACCAGTGTAAAAACTTCGTTGCGGTTTAAAAACATGGGAGAAATAGGGGTATCGTACATGGGAGGTGCGTATAATAAATTTCAGGAAGATGGTTTAATTTTAGATAAAAAAAGAAGAGCAGATGTATTTGCGCTTGATTTTAACACCAAAATACCCCAAACAAATACCACCATTATAACAGAGTGGGCTTGGACTTTTATAGATGTTCCTTCTACCTACACCCAACAATATGGAAATAAGCAGCAAGGGGGCTTTATGGACGTAATACAGCCTTTGATTAAGAAAAAGATGTTCGGATTTGAAAAAGCAAGCTTTAATTTAGCCCTGCGATTGGAATATGTCGATTGGAATATAGGTACTTTTAAAGAAACCGGTGGAAACATCTCAGATGATGTATTTTCGTTGGTTCCTGCTATCAGCTTTAGAACATCGCAACAAACAATACTGCGTTTAAATTACCGCTACCAATGGCAGCAAGATATTTTAGGAAACCCGGCCGCCAAAACAGCCGCTATTCAATTTGGAATTAGTAGTTATTTTTAGATGTAAAAGAAAAAATAGTCCTCAAACTACCCTTTTACGCTCCTCCTTATTATTTATGTACCTTTGTTTGCTGAAAAACAAGTACTTATGTAATATTTTTCCATCTAATTTAGCTACGCGATTTTTTTTTATTGCCTGGATCACCCTTCTATTCAGCACTCTTCCCGCATTTGGACAACAAAATGATGAGGAAGAGGAGGGAAAAAAAGACACTTCCATTGTTTACAAGAAAATAAAAGAAGTTGCTTATAAACGAAAACTTACCCGTTTTATTTACGAGGCCGTTTTTACCGATTCTTCCTCCGGGCCAACCATATCTCCCATTAAAAAGGATAATTACAATAAATACAAAGGCAAAATTGTACGTAATATTGAAATAATTACGCTTGATCCGCTCGGAACCTCAGTAAATGAAACGGATAGGGTCGTTAATAGACCACTGGTTAAAGCCGTAAATAAAGTGCATATAAAATCAAAAAAAGTAATTATAAAAAATTTGTTATTACTTAAAAAAGGATACCGGGTCGATCCCCTTTCGGTACGCGAATCTGAAAGGATTTTAAGAAGAACAGGTTATATCCGCGATGCTAAAATCAGCATTCATTCCATCCCTAATAACAAAGATAGCGTGGATATTACCGTGGTGGTCCAAAATTTATGGTCTTTGCTGCTTATACCCGAAAAAGATGGTCCTTATTATAAAATATCTTTAAAAGAAACCAATATGATTGGGTTGGGGCACGCTTTCCAAAACAACCTTGTATTTCGGCCCGATTCATTCTCTCGCGCTGTTTTAAACGGAAGTTATTCTATTCCTAATATCAAAAAAACCTTTATTACAGCCACCCTGTATTATAGTAATTCTTCTGCAATTGCTGTGCGAGGAATTAGTTTGGAAAGAGCGTTTTTCTCCCCATTAACCCGTTGGGCCGGAGGTGGAGATGAAGTTTTGGTAAATTCTATTAATCCATACTTGCCCGATACCACCCATGCTGAGTACCAATTACAATATCGTAAGCATGATTATTGGATAGGGCGAAGTTTTAAAATTCACCCCGGAAATACAGATGAGGAGCGGACTTCGAGGTTGGTGCTTACCGCACGATTTTTAAATACGCATTATAACAAAAAACCGCTTGATGACACTTCAAATATTTTTCAGAATAGTACATTTTACTTGGGTAGTGTGGGATATTCATCGAGTAGTTACTATAAAGACAACTATATTTTTCGGTTTGCAGTCAATGAAGACGTTCCCGAAGGCCGCCTTTTTGCCCTTATTGGAGGGGTTGAAGACAAAGAACTTTCCTTAGATTATTATGTAGGAGCAAAGGCTTCTATGGGAAAACATTACGGAAATGCCGGGTATATATCAGCAAAATTAGAATATGGTACTTTTTTAACAGCAAGACAGCCGGAAAGAGGTGTTGTTAATTTTGATTTTTCCTTTATAAGTGATCGTTTAATGATTAATAAATACGGAATAAGGCAGTTCATTTATTATCATGTAACACAAGGGATAGATCGTGCTCATTTCGAGCATATAAATATCAACGGAAATAAAGGATTATATGGGTTTGAAAGTAAAAATTTAATAGGTAAAAGTAAAATGTATTTGAATTTACAATCGGTTATATATACCCCATGGAATTTAATTGGATTTCAGTTTGCGCCTGTTTTATTTGCAGGGTTTGGTGTAATTAATAACACCAGTGCATTTAACTTAAAAGGGCCTATTTATCAGGTTTTTGGAATAGGATTGCTAATTAGAAATGAAAATCTGATCATTAATTCATTTCGGTTTTCGTTCGCTTTTTACTCTAACCAATCAAACACCCCGGGAATTGACTATAGAATAAACCCTTTTGGGGCATATGATTTGCGATTTAATGACTTTTTTTTATCAAAACCCGCTCCGATCAGTTATCAGTAAAAACAGATTGATTTTTACTTCCCATCTCCCTCAATTGACCGTTTAACTCTAATAATAACCGTTTAATAAAATTTTTAAATCTAATATAGTTATGCAAAAGCCTAATATAATTCATATGTTTTTAAACCATTTATGGATTATCAAACTGTTCAAAAAAACATTAAACTCTTAGATGAATATGATTAGTTTTTAAGACTGTATAGTGTATATAAAAGGATTTACTTTTTAGTTTTTATTATTTTATCATCCTGGAATAATTCGTTATATTCTATTTGGTCGTTTTTACCATATCGAATCCAGGAACCATTTTTCTTTCCCTCTTTAAAATTTCCAATTTGCCATATTTGTCCGGTTTCTCGATAAAATTTCCATTCACCTTCCATTTGGTTCTTTTTAAATAAGCCTTCGGCCTTTACTTTTCCATCTTTAAAAAAATAAGTGAGTTTATTCCCTACTAATTCATTCACTTTTTGTCCGTTTGCGTATCTTTTTTTATCAAACATCGTTTTTGTTTTATTTACTGTTTAACCAGCATATGTATAAACATTGATTGACCCACTTGTGTCTTTACTATGTATTTACCGCTCGGAAGGTGAGAGATTGAAAATTCATTTGCATTTGGTTCCAGCACTAATTCCCCATGAATATTGTAAATTTTAATGTTTTGTATTTTTTGTCCTTTTGTATTTAAACAAACCTTGCCTGTGCTTGGATTGGGAGATAAGGTAATGGGCGATAAAACATTGTTTTCAGGAATATTCATAGCCTGGCAATCTGTTTCTAATACTTTAAATCCCAGATAGTTAGAATAAGGTGGTGCCAAAGGCGACCATATGTAGGTTATAATTACCTGGCCATCAAAAAAATCAAGTCCCCAGGTTCCGTAAGCATCCATGGTACTGCCAAGGGTTTGGCAAGTGTTCGGTAATGCAGGATTACTTACATCAATAGCGACTACATCCGACTTGCCAGCTGCTACGTATAATTTATTACAAACAGAATCATAGGCCAATTCATTGGCATGGCCTTTTGAATTGGCCCAGGTGAGAATATTATTGGTAGTATCGGCCCAGGTACTAGGGTGCCACCAACCCAATTGGGTAATAGCTGTGGGATTGGTAATATCGAGAATTTCTACCCCATAATAATCTATAGATACAAATGCCAAATTATGATGGAGAACAATGTTGTTATAAGCGGTGGCTTTATTTATTAAAGCAGGAAAACAATATTGATGTACTTGAACCGGAAAAAAAACACTGGAAACATCAACTACCCGAAGCCCTCCTCTATCATAACATATATAGGCATATTGATCTTTTACAGCTATGCCCCGGGCATTGTACATAGAAGGGCTGCCCACGTTTGAATGCGGAAAATTTGTACTCAAACCCAAGGCACTCATCGCTTGAATATTGCTTTTGTTGCTGATATCTAAAATAATTAAACCGTTTTTATTGGCTGCTAAGTAGGCATAGTTTCCTTTTACAGCTACTGCTCCCGCCCCACCCTTTAAACCAGGTAAGTGTATGTAATAGTCTAAAACAATAGGATTTGCCGGATTACTTACATCTATAATAGCTAGCCCGGGTAACTGGGTAGTATCCCAAATATTACCCAAACAAGCATAGAGCCAAATGCTATCCTGATATAAATTAATAACATCTAAATTTCCGAAGGAAGTAGTAGGAATGCTTGAAACAAGATACGGATTGCCCGCAGTATTGGTGTTGTATATTTTTATACCCCCTGTTAACATAGCTAAATAAACCAAAGGGCGATGGAGCTTATCTGCCTCAGGGCTAATAGTATTACCAAAAATAGGATTGGTAAAAAGAGAATCACTGGTTTGAAAAGCATTCCAATCGGCACATTGGCTATGCGCCTTTTGAAATAGTAAAACGCACAAAGCTAGGAAAATATTTCTCATGAAATGTTTTTAGAATATCAATATTCGTTCAAATTATCTTGTTATACAGCCTCTTAGTCTAAAGCTTCATAATATTTTTTATTGGGTAATTCCCCCACTTTTAACTCTTGTAAAGCGGCATCTAGTTCTTTTTCAGTAAAGAAAATAATGGGTTGTTTATTTTGATCCTTCGTATCTAATAAATAGTAAATGGTAAACTGGTTCTTGTTCTCTTTTTTAATTTTATCAAATTCTCCCGATTTTAAAAGCCGGTAGTATTCTTTTTCAGCTAATTTATCTGCTTTGTATTCTATATTTTTTACGCCAGTATCTTTTTGTAAATCTTTTATAAAATTATAATGCAAGGCCTCTGTCACTGTTTTTTTAAACTCCTGTGGATGTGATTTTACTATAATAAATCGATCGTTCCATTGAGCTTCAAAAATGGTAGGAGGTACAATTTGAGTGTATGGCTCCTCTCCTTTATCACTATAACTTAAAGTCATGCTTTCCGGTGCATCCAACGCCAATAAATAATAATGATCGATGAGTTTTTTATGCTCAAAAGTATTAGAGCAAGCTAATGCCAAGCTCAAAAATAGAATACCAATTATCTTTTTAAAATGATGCATAACTCTATAAATAAATAAACGCTTTCAAACAAAAATACAAAATATCGTTTTACAAAAATCACTTAAAAGAAAAACATTATATTCTAGTATTAACAGGAGATAAGGCATAATATTTAAATAATTTATTTAAGAGCAAGAATAATAATTATGAAACAAAATATACAAATTACACAACAATTTTACTTTTTATTATGTTTACCTTTAGAAGTATACTAAATGAATTAAATGTTATGATCCAGATATATCACAATCCCCAATGTTCAACATCCAGAGAAGGTCTTGAAATACTAAAAAAATCAGGAAACCAATTTGAAGTTATTCCTTATTTAAAAAATCCCCCTTCCAAGGAAGAATTAGAATCGATTATTAAAAAATTAAAGATAAAACCTATTGGATTGGTACGTGTAAATGAACCTATTTGGAAAGAACAATTTAAAGATAAAAACTTATCTGATGAAGCTGTGATAGACGCTATGGTTCAAAATCCTATTTTAATGGAGCGACCGGTTGTGGTAAACGGAAATAAGGCTGCTATTGGCAGACCTGTTGATAAGATATCGTCTGTGATTCGAGGATTGTAAATTTTTACCGACCTTTCTTTTATTCTTCAAGTAATTCATCGGTCCCTTCGGTAACGTCGGGCAAACTTAATTGGGTTCCGGTTGGGTTTAATGCCACTACATCTTTTAATTTTCTTTGAATGGCGCGGGTTCTAACACCAATCACATCTTCCAGTTGATTTAAACCCGTTTGTATGTTCGATTGTGCTTTTTGCATAATTCCACCAAAGTTTTCAAACTCTTTTTTAACCTCTGCCAATACTTTCCATACTTCTCCGCTTCTTTTTTGAATAGCGAGCGTTTTAAAGCCCATTTGGAGGCTATTTAAGATGGCGGCTAAAGTGGTAGGACCGGTCACTATAATTTTATAGGTACGCTGTAATTCTTCCAATAAACTGGCTTTACGCACTACTTCGGCATAAATACCTTCAAAGGGAAGAAACATAATACCAAAATCGGTTGTACCAGGCGGATCAATGTATTTATCATGAATATCTTTGGCCATTTTTTTAATGGTATTATCCAAATTCTTTTGTGCAACCTCTATTTGAGCGATATCGCCTAAATCGTAAGCCGTTTGAAGTTGTTCGTATACATCTTTTGGGAATTTGGCATCAATAGGTAACCAAACTATGGAATTTCCATCATCGCGGCCGGGTAATTTTATAGCAAACTCTACTAAATCACCGCTGCCTTGCTTGGTTTTTACATTGGCCTGGTATTGTTCGGGTGCCAAGACTTGCTCTAGCAACATAGCTAATTGTACCTCTCCTATTCCACCGCGCATTTTAACATTGCTTAATACTTTCTTTAATCCTCCTACATCTTGCGCCAGTGTTTGCATTTCGCCCAATCCTTTTTGAACGCTTTCCAGCTGTTTACTTACTAGTTCGAAAGACTGTCCCAAGCGCTCATTTAGGGTCTTTTGTAGCTTCTCATCTACCGTTACCCGCATTTCTTCTAGCTTTTTCTCGGTGCTTTCTAGCATTTTATTCTGCCGTTCCTCTAATTGACCGAATTTTTCTCGCTGCAGGGTATTAAACGACTCAACATTTTTATCAAACGTGGCTTGAAAATCTTTTAAAGAATTAACCAAGGCTTCCCGGTTTGATAACTGGTCCTTTTTGGTTTGCTCCATGATTTCTTTCAAGGTATCACTCAGCTCTTTTTTAAAGTCTTTGAGAGTTGTATTTAGCTCTGCCCGGTTATCTTTGGCAATATTTGAATTCTCTTCGCGGTTTATCTTAAAATCTTCTTTTAAATTAGATTCAATTTTTAATAAGCTTTTATCTAAAATGTCTATTTTATTGGATAACTCTTGCTCTTTTGAACTAGGTTTAGGACGAAATACAAACGCAAAAACCAGGTTTAAAACGGCTAAGCATATTAAAATAATAAGGAGTGTTTCCATGTTTAGTAGCAGCAAAGATAAGGATTAACAAATATGCCAAATATTATCTGTTCAAACAATAGATCTATTGAGATTCCTTTGTCGGAATTACAATTAAAAGATATTAATTCAAGCTATGTTTTTTCCAATAGCGTTTGCCATAACTGCAAAAAATTTCTTCGCCTGATTTTATGTTTCGGGTGGCAATTAAGCAGACTTTTTTGTCATCATTAAGGCCAATTTTGGCATTATTTTTAAATCCGGGAGTTTTGGGATAAGAGATGGAAAAACCATCGGCATCATTGGCATATTTGGCAAAGCATTTGATTTTTTTTGAATCTAGAATACTGCCATCTAATAAATTGATAAAGTATTGATCCTGACCTTTTTCCGCTCTTAATTTTGCCTGATCATCCCCTAAAATTTCTCCTTTAAAAAGAGCAATAATTTCATCTTTATTTATGTTGATGGAAGTTATTAAACCGTTGCCAGAATTGGGTAATTGCGAGGTAGCGATGGTTAAATAAGCAAATTCGGGGGCGTCTATTTCATCGTACATAAGTAAATTCTTTTTTGCAAAGGTCGGCAATGTAATTGCTTTTCAAAAATTTATTCTGAGCTTGAAATGTTAAATAATTATCGGTTTGTCATTCCGACGTAGGAGGAATCTATTTTATTCCAGAACGCATAAGAAATTGGCTAATAAGTGGCAATTTGAATCCAAAAAACCATTAGTTTTGTTCTCTTTTATCATCCACGATATCTTCCACCTTGCATGAAATTGTTATTTCAATATTTAAAAAACTACAAAGGACTTATTGTACTAGCGCTTTTGCTAGCAGGCATTAACCAAACCTTTTCTTTATTAGACCCCTATATATTTGGAAAAATTATAGATCGGTTTGCTTCTAAACCCGCTAATTACATACATGATGAATACTTAAGAGGGGTAGGTTTTTTGATTTTATGCGCCATTGGGGTAGCTATGGTTAGTAGAATTGCCAAAGCTTTTCAGGATTATGTGACCAGTTTAGTTATTCAACAATTTGGAGCAAAAGTATATACTGATGGCTTAAAGCATTCCTTGAAGTTACCTTTCCAACAGTTTGAGGATCAGCGTAGTGGAGAAACCTTAAACATCCTTCAAAAAGTGCGCTCCGATTCTGAAAGATTCATCTCTAATTGCGTTAATATTTTGTTCGCTTCTTTGGTAGGAATCGTATTTGTAATGATTTATGCTTTTTCTGTCAGTCCTTTATTGGTTTTAATTTATTTTGTGGCCTCGTTTATCTTATTTACTCTGACAAAATTTTTGAGTAAAAAAATAAAAGTAATTCAAACAAAAATTGTAAAAGAAACCAATGTTTTAGCAGGCGCTACCACCGAAAGTTTACGCAACATTGAATTGGTTAAAAGCTTGGGATTAACCCACCAGGAAATTAATAGATTAAACACATCTACCCTTAAAATTTTACAATTAGAGCTTAAAAAAGTGCGTGATATACGCAGTATCAGCTTTGTACAAGGTACGTTTGTCAATTTATTACGGCAATCGATCATGTTTTTCTTGTTATTGCTCATTTTTAAAAACCAGCTTACCGTAGGGCAATTAATGACTTTACAATTTTATTCTTTTTTCATTTTTGGCCCTTTGCAAGAGATGGGAAATGTTATTTTATCGTACCGGGAGGCTGAGGCTTCGATGGATAATTTTAAAAACTTAATGGCAACACCTATTGAAGTAAAACCTGCCAATCCCATAAAAATTAACACCCTCGAAACTTTTACTTTTAAAAACGTAGCTTTTAAGCATAAATCAGGAACTAATTACGCGGTGGAAGATATTAGTTTTGAAGTAGAAAAAGGACAAACCATTGCTTTTGTTGGGCCATCGGGTGCTGGAAAAACCACTTTGGTTAAATTATTAGTGGGCTTGTACACCCCCGAAAGCGGAAATATATTATACAACAGCGTGGATGCGCTAAACATAGATATGGAAGAAGTTCGCCACCAGATTGGGTTTGTGACCCAAGATACTCAGTTATTTTCGGGAACTATTAAAGAAAATTTATTGTTTGTAAATCCAAATGCAACAGATGAAGAAATACATTTGGTTTTAAAAAAATCGGCCTGTCAAAATTTATTGGCCCGCAGCGATAAAGGCATTGATTCAGTGATTGGCGAAGGGGGAATTAAAATTTCGGGAGGAGAAAAACAAAGGCTTTCTATTGCCCGGGCTTTGTTGCGACATCCTAAATTAATTGTGTTTGATGAGGCCACTTCTGCGCTTGATTCTTTAACTGAAACCGAAATTACCGATACCATTATTGATATTTCTAAATCGAAGCAACACATGATGGTGTTGATTGCGCATCGCTTATCGACCATTATGCATGCCGATAAAATATTTGTTTTAGAAAAAGGGAAAGTCATTGAAACCGGCACACACAAAAGCCTTTTAGATGAAAAGGGCTTGTATAATGCTATGTGGCGACAACAAATTGGCGAACGAAAAAAGCCTGTTTAATGAAGGTAGCTGAGGCTCTCGAAGCTAAGCTTCATAAGGACTATCTCCCCGAAAGTTTTGTTTCAATTCTCTCATTTCCGCTTGCAAATTTTGTAGCATAAGCATCATTTCATTAAAATTGGGTTCTTGCGCAGGTGTATCCGAATCGTTGAGGGCACAAACAAATTCCCAAACCTCTAATATATCTGATGCATCTACAATAAATGGTTGATAAATACGGTTATCAGAGTGTAATTCAATGGCGTTTTCTATTAAATAAAACCGTTTATACACAATGCCTTCTGTTTTGGTAAGAATAACATAGGTATTTCCATTTTTTAAATGATCTAAAGACTCTATATACTTTCCTACCACATAACTCCCATTTTGTAGCGGGGGCATAGAATCGCCTTTAATTGGAAATGCCCTTAATTTACCATAGGTATCAAAAGGCAAATTCATACGGGGTAATTGTTCCATATATTCGGGATCTGAATATCCGTTTAAATAACCGGCGGAGGCTTTCATGGTAACGACCTCAATCTTATCATTGTTGTTAGAATCAACCATCATGGGAAACAAAATTCGGTTCTCACCTACTTTCATAAAGGGAGTACCATCAAACTTCCGGAGATCGCATTTTACCAATGCATCAATGGCTACATGAAACAAATTTGATATTTTAATGAGGGTTTCAATGGGTGGATCGCAGCGTTCTTCTTCATAGGAACCAATCCTTGACCGAGAAATATCTAATTCGTCGGCTAATTGCTCTTGTGACCACTTTTTAAGTAATCTTAAATGGCGGATGTTTTTGGAAAGTTTACTCATAACATACAGGATTTAAAGGGTTTTTAATGTATTTAAAAATCTAGGTAAAACTCTTAATTGCTCTTTTACTGCTAAAATCCCAAAGGGATTTAATTTAAATAACACCGCATAAACAGCAGTGAACAAACTGCTAGACATCACAACTACAAAGTAGTTGAATATTTTACAGTAAATATTTTTCATCAAATTCAATTTCATACTTGTTTAATAATTCCATGTATTCCTCTCTGAATGTTTTTATTTTATGATGTTCTTCCTGGTTTTTTACATATTCAATTAGTCTGTCTTTTTCTTTTATAGAATAAGTAAAAGCGCCATATCCATTTTGCCAGCCGTTAAATTGCTCACAAATACCTGTTTTCTTCATATAATCCGAGCTTGCTAATTTTATATCTTTAACTAAAGCTGCTAATGAAATTGTTGGATGAAGGTGTGTTACTATATGCATGTGATCTTCTACTCCATTAATGCGATATAAATGACATTTTTTATTTTCAAGAATACCCCAAATATATTTAAACAATTCTTGCCTGTTTTTTTCCGATAGTGTTTTTTTACGGTTTTTTGTACCGAAAACAATTGGATAGATAATTTGTGTATATGTACTCATATTTCTCTTTTATTCAACCCCTTCAGGGTTTTGATTTACATTGTTTTTTCATCCATCGGCTTCACCGCTGTTCATGTTTAACCCCTTTGGGGTTACTTGTTTATCATTTTATTTATTTACTGATTTCATCATTGGTTATTCATGTTTAACCCCTTCGGGGTTTATCTAAGCCCTAAACATTTAAAAAATCTAATCCTCAAGCCTATCTTCATACAATACTAAAATATTTAGCATAAAGATACTAATTTATTTAGTAATTTTATAAAAAATAAATAATATGATCAAATTATATGAATACTTCGTGTTTTTGATTGAACTACAAATCAAACGAAAAAAGACAGATGAGTACCGAATGCAAAGACGAAAAATATTGTGGAGTTCCCTGGACAGGTAATTAACCATATAAGGCATTTAAGAACATATAAAAATGAAACACAAAACCTTATATGACCTTATATCTCTTATATAGTTCAAATAAAAATATAAAAACACACCATATAGGGATGGAAAACAGCAGCATACAAAACCTGGCATTTTCCACCTTATATGGTTTACTAAAAATGGATCGACAGATTGTACATATCGATTTAGATTCTTTTTTTGTTTCGTATGAAAAAAATATATAAAAACTATAAACATGGATAAAACCAAAATAGCCGTCGATATATTTGATAAATACGCCCATGAATACCAAAATAAATTTATGAATGTAGATTTATATAAGGATTCGCTGGATCTGTTTTGTAGCAGTGTAAAACCCAAAAAAGCTACCGTTTTAGAAATTGCTTGTGGACCCGGTAATATCACCCAATATTTATTAAAAAAACGACCTAATTTTAATATTTTAGGCATTGATTTAGCTCCCAATATGCTCAAATTAGCCAAAATCAATAATCCTACAGCACATTTTCAAATCATGGACGCTCGGGATATACGGCAGCTTTCACAGAAATATGATGCTATTTTATGTGGTTTTTGCTTGCCCTATTTATCCAAAGAAGAAACTCTGCAACTAATACAGAATGCTTCTAAACTATTAAACCCTCACGGAATCCTCTATTTAAGCACCATGGAAGATGATTATAGCAAATCGGGCTTTAAAAAAGGGAGTAAGGGTGATGAAATATTTATGCATTATCATGAAGCCGGGTATTTAAGCGCGGCTTTGGAAGAAAATGGATTTAAAATTATAGATCTGCAACGAAAGGTTTATCCGGAAGCGGATGGAATTATAACCACCGATTTATTGATTATTGCATCGTATTTTTAATCATTTATATTAATTTTACTTAAAGCGATATACTATGCAAACATACATTCCAAAATCAGTACTTACTTTTTTAAGCGACCTTCAAAAACACAATAACCGCGAATGGTTTATGGAGCATAAGGCTGTATATCAGGAACAATATGACTCGGTAGTAAAATTTGCTGATGCTTTAATTGAAAAAATGAATGAGGTGGATGATATTGAAACGCCCTCAGGTAAAAAGGCAGTATTTAGAATTTACCGGGATGTACGTTTTTCGAAAGATAAATCACCCTACAAAAACAATTTAGGAGGATCCTTAGCCAGAGCCACCAAATTACTCCGCGGAGGGTATTATTTCCATATTGAACCCGGCAATTGCTTTTTGGGAGGTGGCTTTTGGGCTCCGAGTACCGAAGATTTAAAATACATTCGCGAGCAAATTGCGCAAGATGATCAGCCTTTACGAAAAATCATTAATTCTAAGGAATTTAAGAAGCATTTTGGTGCTTTACAAGGCGAACAATTAAAAACCGCCCCTAAGGGCTTTGATCGGGATCATCCGGCTAATGATTTATTGGTTTATAAACAGTTTTTAATTTCAAAACCCCTTTCAGATGCCCAAGTAAGCAGTCCCGGGTATTTAGAAGAAGTCGTGGGTACTTTTATTGCTATGCGTCCTTTTTTCAATTATATGAGCGAAATACTGACTACCGATTTAAACGGAGAACTTTTAATTTCTGCTAAGTAATTATTAATTCAACTATTAGAGCCTCTTGCAGACTTTAAAAAAATCAATAAATTTCGTATATTGGTATTATAAAACTGAATATGTCTGCTGCAGAAATAAATAAAATAAAACTAAACCTTATTTCTTGGATTTATCAACTTTCTGATATTCAAACTATTACTTTTTTGGATGGATTAAAGCATTCTACTTCAAAAGGAGATTGGTGGGAAGATTTAAATGCAGAACAAAAGGAGGCTATACTTTCTGGATTAAAAGATGCTGAAATAGGGAATTTAATTTCATCAAACACTTTTTGGAAAAAGTTAAAAGATGCCTAAACCTATTAAATTAGAGGTTTTTTGGACCTCAAAATCTCTTTATCAAGCTTCTTTAATAAAAAACTATTTAAAAGAGAACTTTTCTCAAAAAGAAATTGATCAATTCTATCTTTTACTTTCCTCTTTTGCCGAAGCAGTATCCTTATTTCCAAAGCTTTATCCGGAAACAAAAAAACTTAAAATACGACGCGCAGTTTTAAGCAAAGAACTTTTTGTATTTTATAGAATTTCGAAAGTGAATATTGAAGTGATTGCCGTTTTGGACAATAGATGCAATTTATTTAAATTTTTATAACAATTCTATCCTATGCAATTTGGCAAAGTAAATAACCCTGAAGAAATTCATTTTTCGCTTCCAAAAGATCATCCGGATACTAAAAAGGTATTATCCAAAGCAAAAGCAAAAACCTTTAAAGTTTATGTGGGATGCGCTAAATGGAATAAAACCGATTTAAAAAACTTTTACCCCAAAGGCGTTAAAAATGAGCTGGAATATTATGCTTCCCAATTTAATTCTATTGAGTTAAATGCCACCTTTTATCGTTTATTTCCGGTTCAACAATTCGAAAAATGGCGCGAACAAGTACCCGAAGGTTTTAAGTTTTTTCCCAAACTGGGTCAGGATATTTCGCACCTGGCTCGCTTAAAAGACACCGAAAAAAAAGTGGACGATTATATTTTTCATATTTCGCATTTAGAAGATAAATTAGGCGTTCCCTTTTTGCAAATGCATGAAAACTTTGGCCCTAAAGATTTTGATCGCGTAAAAACGTTTATCAAACACTGGCCCAATGATTTACCCTTAGCGGTAGAATTTAGACATACCCAATGGTATAACGATGCAGAAATTGCAGAAGAATTATATGCTTTGCTCGAAAAAAATCACTTAATCAATATGATTGTGGATACCGCTGGCCGAAGGGATTTGCTTCACATGCGCTTAACCACTCCCACTGCGTTTGTGCGTTATGTAGGCGCCAATCACCCAAGTGATTATACACGCTTAGATGAGTGGATTGAACGGATTATTAGCTGGAAAAAACAAGGACTGCAAGAATTATACTTTTTTGTGCATCAAAATATCGAAAAAGAATCGGCTTTTTTATCTGCTTATTTTATTGAAAAACTGAATAAAGCAGTAGGCACTACGCTAAATATTCCGAAAACAATTTCTCAAAATAAAGAAAAAAATATGAGCCTATTTTGAACCATATAAGGAATATAAGGACATATAAGGTTTGTGTGATATAGACCGACCTTCAAGCATTTTCTGTAACCTATTCAACGCAAAAATGTGCGCTAGGCTTAGTAAGAAGTCCTTGAAGCACCGCTGTTTATAAAAGCTTTCATACATGTATCTTCTTTACTGCATCTATAAAAAACAAATATTTCAGAGCTTGGACTTCGTGAGAATTTTGAGGATGTAATAGGTCAGAAAATACTTGTAAGTCTTGTTTTTTTGGTCCTTTTTTAACAAGAAAAAAGGACGGAAATCACTTAAAAGAAATGAGGCCTAACATACTAAGAGTTGAAGTTCTCTCATTAGATAATATGGTATTATTTTTATAGAAAGCCGTGACATGTCTTATGGTTAAATACAATAATCTATCTTTGAACTTTTAATTAACCTATGTCTTTTTTAAAACTGGGCTTATCAGAAGCTTTATTGCGCGCCATATCTGAACAAAAATACACGCAGCCCTACCCTATCCAGCAAGAAGCCATTCCGGTTATTTTAAGCGGAAAAGATGTTTTGGGAATTGCACAAACCGGCTCTGGTAAAACCGCCAGTTTTGTACTGCCTATTTTGCAGCAGTTAATGGGTTCTAAAAGCTCCAAGGACCTATCTCAAAAACGAAGTGTAAGTGCCCTGGTTTTAGTTCCTACCCGGGAATTAGCTATTCAGGTGGAAGATGTTTTTAAAGTATTTGGTTCCAAAATACCCGACCGAATAAAAACCATGGCCGTGTATGGAGGAGTATCGATAAACCCACAAATGATGGGTTTGAAGGGAGTTGAAATTTTAGTCGCCACGCCAGGACGCTTACTAGAACTTGTTTCTACCGATGCTGTATCCTTGGCCAATGTAAAAATACTGGTGCTGGATGAGGCCGACAAGATGTTGAATTTAGGTTTTCAGGAAGAAATGCACAAAATCATCGCTTTTTTACCAAAAAAACGTCAAAATTTACTTTTTTCTGCCACTTTAAGCCCAGAAATTGCATTAATTCATCAAAATATCTTAAATAATCCTCAAATTATTAAAGCCGAAGAGGAAAAACAAAATCTGGATTTAATCCGACAATCGGCCTATTTAATTGATGAAGAAAAAAAAGGTCCTTTATTGCGGTATTTAATCAAGCAACAAAACATGAATCAGGTGTTAATATTCACTTCTTCGGTTATGCGGGCCGATGCCGTGGTAGTTAAGCTAAAACAAAACGGAATTGATGCCATGGCCATACACAGTAAAAAAACGCAGGGCGCACGTATAGAGGCCTTAAATCAGTTTAAGAAAGGAAAAATACGGGCATTGGTAGCTACAGATTTAATGTCGCGGGGGATAGACATTCAATTTTTACCCTTTGTTATCAATTATGAATTACCCCGATCGCCGAAAGATTATATTCACCGCATTGGACGAACCGGCCGGGCAGAAGCCTCGGGAGAAGCCATTTCTTTAATCTGCAAAACCGATGAGCATCAT
This sequence comes from uncultured Flavobacteriales bacterium, assembly GCA_964403835.1. Taxonomy (GTDB): domain Bacteria; phylum Bacteroidota; class Bacteroidia; order Flavobacteriales_G; family JALEGO01; genus CAYOHR01. The sequence continues at coordinate 393 of CAYOHR010000016.1, read as the reverse complement.
TTTGGCATCATCCAGAAAAAGATGGGAAAAAAGGTAGAAATGTTGGATGGGAATGCCTTGGAATTGAAGGGGTTTTAAAATATAGGCACAAAAAAAAGCCCTTGATTTCTCAAGGGCTTTTTTAAAAGTATATTTAACTTGTTTTTCTTTAGACTTCGAGAACCTCAGTCTACAAAAAAATTAAGCTAATTTTACATTTACGGCATTTAAGCCTTTTTTACCTTGTTGTACTTCAAATACAACTTCGTCGTTTTCACGAACTTCTTCTTGTAATCCTGATACGTGAACAAAAATTTCTTGTCCGTTATCTTCTTTAATAAATCCGAAGCCTTTAGCTTCATTGAAAAATTTTACTGTTCCTTTTGACATGTTTTTTGGTTTTTAAAAATTATA
>CAYOHR010000015.1:30943-55845 GCA_964403835.1 uncultured Flavobacteriales bacterium | reverse complement strand
GGTTTCTGCTTCTGCCAGCTTTTGGGCTTCTAATTCCGCTTTCTTTTTGGCTTCTTCAGCTAGTCTTTTAGCTTCTAATTCTTGTTTTTTCTTGGCTTCTTCAGCAGATTTTCGTTGCATATCAGCTGAAGCGGATGCTTTTGCTTGTTCATCTCGTATTTTTTTATTTTCAACTTCTTCTTTTTGTTTTTTTGCCAGTTCTAGCTGCAATTGGGCTAATCGCTCCTGAATAGAGGCTGTATAAGCTTCATCATGAATAAATCCTTCTCCGGCCTTAAAATTAACTTGGCCAATGGGTTGTTTTAATATAGAAACATCTAAACCCGGTAATTCTTTAAAAAGAGATATAATAGTTGGAAAGACCCATTCATACTGCTTTTCTTCATCTGTTAAACCAATGGTGTTTATGGCTATTTTTTTGGACACATAACCCGCTTTTGAAAATTCTATGATGTATTCAGCCCCAAATTCTAATATAATATCAAATTTCCCGTTTTCCGCAGTTGTAACCTGTTCAATGACCTTATTATTTTTATAAGTCTTAACTGTGGCGCCTTCTAATTTATTTTTATCTTCTCTTACATCACCTGAAACGATTAATCCGGTTGGTTCCAGCGTTGTTTCCTGTGCTGTAGCAAGCACCGGAAGAAGAAATAAAATTCCGGTAACAAGATATTTAACAAAAAGGTTTTTCAATGTTTATAAAAAAGGATATAAAAATAAAGTATTTCCTTATATCTTTGTAAGAATGGATAATTTTGTTGTTTCCGCAAGAAAGTATAGACCCTCTGATTTTCGCTCCGTTGTTGGGCAGGATCACATTACCATCACCTTAAAAAATGCCATTAAAAATAATCAATTAGCGCAAGCTTTTTTATTTTGTGGACCAAGAGGCGTTGGAAAAACAACCTGTTCTCGGATTTTAGCAAAAACCATTAATTGCGAAAAAATCAGTGATGAATTTGAAGCTTGTGATCAATGTGTATCGTGTGTTTCTTTTAATGATGGTCGATCTTTAAATATTTATGAGCTTGATGCAGCTTCTAATAACTCTGTAGATGATATACGAGGGTTGATTGAACAAGTGCATTATGCGCCACAATATGGAAAGTATAAAGTGTATATTATTGATGAGGTGCACATGCTTTCTACAGCGGCCTTTAATGCTTTTTTAAAGACCCTGGAAGAACCTCCTGCGCATGCTATTTTTATTTTAGCAACTACTGAAAAACATAAAATTTTGCCAACGATTTTATCACGTTGTCAAATTTTTGATTTTAAACGCATTCAAATTGCTGATATTACTTCGCATTTGCAATATATAGCGAAACAAGAAAATGTGAATGCAGAACAAGATGCCTTGCATATTATTAGTCAAAAGGCAGATGGTGCTTTGCGCGATGCTCTTTCTTTGTTTGATCAGCTTTGTACTTTTACATCAAATAACCTTACTTATGATTTGGTAATCAAGAACTTAAATGTACTCGATTATGAGTATTATTTTAAAGTTTGTGATTACTTTTTAAAGAATGAAATTCACCCATCTTTGCTTATTTTTAATGAAATTTTAAACAAAGGTTTCGACGGACATCATTTTATCAATGGATTAGCGGAACATATACGCAATTTGATGGTTTCTCAAACTCCTCAAACTATTGAGTTATTAGAGGTAGGCGATGCCATTAAATCGAAATATTTACAACAAGCCAAAGATTATAAAACAGATTACCTCTTAGAATCGCTAAAAATCATAAACCAGTGTGATTTAGACTACAGAAATGCCAAAAATCAACGGTTGTTGGTCGAGTTAACTCTCATGAAACTAGCCGTTCTTACCCAGGATATCGAAAAAAAAAAATCTAAGTCAATAGCTGCGGCGGTTGCAACTCCGCCTCCTGCTGCGAAAGAAATTGTTCAGAAGAACCCGGAGGTCGAAATTTTAAAAGCTCCTATCGCTATTATAGCTACACCCACTGTTCTCATTCAAGAAACGGTGACTGAAGTAATAGAAACATCCAGTCAATTGGAGGTATCTAAAAATCCTATTTCAAGCAGCACTATTTCTATTCTTGAATTTTTAGAAATTAAAGAAACAAAGCAAGTAGAAGAAGCCGGAGAAGAACAAAAACCTAAAAATGATAAGGCTTTTATTGAGCAAGAGGTTTTAAATACTTTAAAAGAGTACTCGGAAATACTTAAAAAAGAAGGGAAAGAGGTTTTTGCTTCTATGTTATCCAATAAACCGAATATAGTTGGAACCAATATTGAATTTACTATACCTAATCGAGCCTTGGAAGATGAATTTAATACCGAAAGAGTTAATTTATTAGGCTTTTTAAAAGAAAAGTTGAAAAATGATTTTATCCAAATAACATCGTTTATTAGAGCGATAGAGGATAAACATAAATTATATACCGGAAGGGATAAATTTGAGCGATTGGTTGAAATTAATCCTCATTTATTAAAAATGATGGATGTTTTTGGATTGGAGATCGAGCGATAGTTTATAAATATGCCGGATGTCTCAAAAAATATAGATCGCTTAAAAAAAAGTATTCCTCCTAATGTATGCTTAATAGCTGTTTCTAAAACAAAACCCATTGCTTTAATTCAAGATGCGTACCAAGGTGGCCAACTCGATTTTGGAGAGAATAAAGTGCAGGAATTAGTTAGTAAGTACGAAGCGTTGCCTAAAGATATCCGATGGCACCTAATTGGCCATTTGCAAACCAATAAGGTAAAATATATTATCCCCTTTGTTTATCTTATTCACAGCGTAGATAGCATTAAATTACTGAATGAAATTGAAACCCGGGCAAAAAAAATAAACCGAAAAATTCAAGTTTTATTGCAAATTTTTATTTCGGAAGATGAAACAAAATTTGGGTTTTCATTTGATGAGTTAAAAGCAGAACTTAAAAACGGAACCTTTAAAAAGTTTCAAAATATTGAATTCAGGGGTTTAATGGGCATGGCAACCTTAACGGACCAGGAGCAAAAAATAAGCGCAGAGTTTAATGCCTTACATCAATTTTTTAAAGAAATAAAACCGCAATTTAATGCCAGTTTTGATACCTTATCTATGGGTATGAGTAGCGATTACTTATTGGCCATTCAGGCCGGAAGTAACATGATTCGGGTAGGATCAACAATTTTCGGTGATCGATAATTCGTTTTCAAAAACTTCGGCTACGTATTTTTGTGCTTGCTTTCTGATCTCTTTCACAGCTGTATTTTCCCAAAAGGTTCCTTTGGTTGGTGGTCCAATGATGTGCGCGTTTTTCTCTAATTGACCATATCCGTTAATTACATGGCCATTTTCTGAGGTTTGAAGCCCCAAACCCAAAGGGTCTTGCGAAATAATTTTATTTTTAAATAAATTAATTAAAAAGGTAGAGTTAATATCTTTCATATTGGATTGAGGTCCGGTACAATTAATGATCCAATTAACTTCCAGCGATTCAATTTTATGGGTATCTTTATTTTTAAAAGAAACATAAAAAATATCGCCTTTTTTATCAATTTCAACAATTCTGCCTTTTAATAGGTGTAATTTTCCCTCATTTTCCATTGCTTTAAGGTGATTATAGCTGACTTCAGGGGTTCGGTGTCGATGTACTTCCCAATACGAGCGAACATGTCTTAAAAATCGCGATTTTTCTTCGTGATTTAAGGCCATCCATAGGGTTGAAATATGATCTCGAATAGCGTTCATAAGGCTCATCCAATTTTTACCTTCTTTTTGCGCTTGCTTTAATTCATCTTTAAACCACCGGGTATACTCAATAATACTTGCTTTTTGTAAGGAAGGTAGTTTTTTTAGTTCATATATAGGAGCAGGTTCATTTTTTTTAGGTAAAAGTCCGTGAATAGAAAGCGAAAATATTTGATCTACTTTATCTTTTAATGAAATGGTTTGATCAATCATAGATAAACCCATGCCAATGATAAGTACCCGGTCTTGTTTATTTACTTTTTCAATGTTTTCTCCCAACCACGGGGAAGCCACATATTTGGGATCAGATAATGCTTTGGGAGTGATGTTAAAATTAACTCGAGGATGAAAATTACCAATGCATAAAAAAAGATGATCAAAAACAATATCCCTATTCTTAGATAGGTCTATTTTCCAGACATCTTCTTGTTTTAATATATTAGTTACTTCTTCGTTTAAAATGGTGATTTTATGATGTGATTTAGCAGCGTATTCTTGATATGTACTTTCAACATAATCTCCGTACATTTTTCTTGAAACATAATCTGCCTTAGAATAATGCTGTTTTGGATAATGTTTTTGGATCCATTCGTAAAAATGATCAGGTTCATTTTCAAAAATACTCATTCCCCCAACAGGCACATTTAATAGCTGGTAAGGAAGCAAAGAAGAGTAAGCAAAGCCTCTGAAAAGTTTATTTTTGTCTTTTTCTATGATGTATAGATGGGTTTTTTGTTTAACGTTTTTTATTATTTGAAGAGCCACAGCACTGCCACTTAAACCACCCCCTATAATTGCTATTGTTCTCATGTTTATAAAAATATTTTCAAATTAATGTTTTGAATTAACATTATTCTTTATTAATTTCAAGAATATTATTTCAAAAAATTAACAATTTACGAATGCGTCTATCTTTTTTTTTAGTCTCTTTTTTTAGTTTATTTTTCTATTCTTTTACAACACACTCTACCACTAACGAAGGTAAATCAAAAGATACAGTAGTTGCTATTACCGCGGCTAAAAATATTAACACGGCATCAACAAATTATGTTGAATTTATTGAATTTAAAAAGGCTAAGGTAGAAAGAATGACTTTTATCATAGATTCGTTACTTGAGTTGCCCGGAATTCCAAAACAAATTTTAACAAATTTACAAAATCAAATTTTAGAGTTAAATCAAATAAATATTGCAAATAATCATCCTGCCGATGATATTTATGGATATTGGGAAAATGAAAAAGCTAATCCGTATGATTTATCTAAAATAGCCCCGGATTCCTTGATGGGAATTAATTTATTAGTGCATCAAAACGATTTTTCTATTCCGTTTGATGGCGTTGTAACCTCAAAATTTGGTTATAGAGAAGGCAAACTGCACAAAGGCATTGATATTGATTTAGATATGATGGATTCGGTGGTGGCTTCCTTTTCGGGTAAAGTACGGGTTGCCAAAAATTATGGTGGATTTGGTAAAGTGGTTATTATTCGGCATTACAATGGTTTAGAAACCATTTATGCACATTTACAAAAAATTAAGGTGAAACCCGATCAGGAAGTAAAAGCAGGAGAAATTATTGGTTTAGGTGGAAATACGGGCCATTCAAGCGGAACTCACTTGCATTTTGAATGCCGGTTTATGGGCGAACCTTTAGATCCGGAAATTTTTATTTCTTTTCAAAATAAGGAATTAACCACAAACGAACTCACTATTAAACGAACCAATCATGGGTTTGCCTGTTTCCCAAAGGGAGCCGAGTTTCATGTCGTGCAAAAGGGAGATTATTTAGCAAAAATAGCCAATGAATATGGTATAAGTATCGAAAAAATTTGTGAATTAAATAATATTAGAAGAAGTAAAATGCTTCGGGTAGGAGAGGAGTTGAGGATTATTTAGATATTAGACTTTTAGATATTAGATTGATAGATAACTAGATAAACAACTTAAAACTAAAAACTCATAACTCAAAACCCATACCTCATAACTCATACTTCAAAACCGCCTTCACCATTTCTTGAATTGGATTTTTTACTATCCTTCCTAAAGAGCCCTGTTTTTCTTTTAATGCATCTGTTAAAACATCTTTAAAAACATCGGCAATAGACCCTACAAAATGAATGGGATATTGTTGATAATCGGGTATTTTTTGAATGTGAATTGTAATAAAATCATCAAACCCTTGTTTTAAAAGCTTCATCACATAAGGCTCTTCTTTAAATTGCGATAAAACTTTGGAAAAACTTCCTAAATACCGATTAGCATTGGGTTTTTGATATACATTTTCGTAAATTGTTTCTTTTTGTAAATACAGCTCTTTTTCAAAATAATGCTGCATGGCAGGGGGTAAATCATGATTAATATAATCAGCCAATAAACGCCTTCCAAAATAAGCTCCACCGGCTTCATCTCCCAAAATATAACCCAAAGCAGAGGTGTATTGATGTATTTTATTTCCATCGAAAAAAACCACGTTAGAACCCGTGCCTAAAATACAGGCAATGCCCGGTTTTCCTTCACAAGTAGCCAGTACTGCTCCTGCAATGTCATGATCCACTTTTATCACTGCCTTGGCAAATATCTGGCCCAATGCTTTTTTTATCAGGTTATTGCGTTCTAAACTCGAACAGCCGGTCCCATAAAAATAAATGTGGCTTACCTCGGCTGCATCCTTAGTTAAAATGTCATTATCGGCAATTTCTTGCACAATAAACTCAACCGTTTGAAACATAGGACTAAATCCTATGGTGTCGGTATAAATGGTTTTGTTTTTTGTAACCAGGGCCCAATCAGTCTTAGTGGCACCGCTATCAGCAATTAGGATCATAAAATAGCCCTTTATTCGTCAAAAGTCATGGTCAAAGTACTTGTTTCCGGGCTGCTTTGGCAGGTTAATACATAACCTTCGGCAACTTCCTCTTCTTCCAATGAATAATTAACTTCCATTTTAACCTTGCCCTCTAATACTTTCGCTTTGCAGGTACAGCATACACCGCCTTTGCATGAAAAAGGAAGGTCATGACCCAGTTTATAAGCATAATCTAGTATTTTTTCCTTCCGATTATTCATATTAAACTTAATGGTATCCCCATCTTTTATAATGGTTACCTCACACGAATTTGAATTGCTCATAGTTTTTTCAGAAATAGTTGGTTCGTTTATTTTATCTGCTTCCGTTTTAACAGGTGGTGGGCCAAATAGTTCGAAATGAATTTTATGTTTATCTATTTTTTTACTTTTTAACCAATTGGTTACCGACATGGTCATTTCAAAGGGGCCGCAAACGAAAAATTCATCTATGTTTTCAATATCTACTAAATGTTCAGCAAATTGCTCACATTTTTCTGCATTAATCCTTCCACGACCTATATCCGTACCCAAAAAATCCTGGCTTAATACATGAAACAAAGAAAAACGATCTACGTATGTGTTTTTTAAATCTTCTAATTCTTCGCGAAAGATAATGCTTTCGACTCTTTTGTTCCCATAAATTAAAGTTACTTCGCTTTGTTGCTCAACGTTTAAAATCGTTTTAAGAATGGATATAATAGGGGTAATTCCACTTCCGGCGGCAAACAGTACATATTTTTTCTTTTGTTCAGGTAGCACTTCTTTAAAGAAATTTCCCATCGGGTTCATTACCTCTAACACATCGCCTTTTCTCAACTCTTTGCAAGCAAAGGTGGAAAAACGTCCGTCAAATACTTTTTTAACTGCTATTTTTAATTTGTTTTCATACGGGGCACTGCAAATAGAATAAGATCTTCGAATTTCTTCGTTGTCAAATACTTTTTTAATGGTCAAATACTGACCCTGTTTGTAAGCAAAATCAGGCTTTATTTGTTCAGGGACTTCAAACTCAATAGAAACCGAATCGGGCGTTTCATGAATAATATTCGAGACTTTTAATGAATAAAACTTGTTCATCTTCCTGAGAAATGATTAATTTGTATTTTATACCTGCAAAGGTAATCGTTTATTTAATTTAAAAAAGTTTGAAAGATATGACCGAAATTAGTTTAGAAGAAAAATTTCAACAAAAAATTGATAAAGAGGTTAAAATTGAGCCACAGGATTGGATGCCGGAAAATTATCGAAAAAGTTTAATTCGTCAAATTTCTCAGCATGCCCATTCCGAAATTGTAGGGATGTTGCCCGAAGGAAATTGGATTACCCGGGCCCCGAGCTTACGTAGAAAGGTAGCTTTGTTAGCCAAGGTTCAGGACGAGGCCGGACACGGATTGTATTTATATAGCGCTATGGAAACCTTAGGTGCCAGCCGAGATCAATCGATGGATGACTTAAATACGGGAAAAGCAAAGTATTCAAGCATTTTTAATTATCCAACCCTTAGCTGGGCTGATATAGGCACAGTAGGTTGGTTGGTTGATGGTGCAGCCATTGTTAATCAAGTTGCCTTGCAAAGAACTTCTTACGGACCCTATGCCAGAGCCATGGTTCGTATTTGTAAAGAAGAAAGTTTCCATCAACGACAAGGGTATGAAATTGTGATGACATTGTGCAAAGGAACTAAAGAACAGAAAAAAATGGCGCAAGAGGCTTTAAACCGATGGTGGTGGCCATCGTTAATGATGTTTGGCCCAAATGACGATGCTTCACCTAATTCGGCACAGTCTTTGAAGTGGAAAATTAAACGTTTAACTAATGATGAACTCCGACAAGATTTTGTTGATAAAACAATTCCGCAAGCCGAGTTTTTAGGATTAACTATTCCTGATCCGGATTTAAAATGGAACGAAGCGCGCGGTCATTATGATTTTGGCGCCATTAATTGGGATGAGTTTTATAATGTAGTAAAAGGAAACGGACCCTGTAACCGAGAACGTATAAAAGCCCGTATTAAGGCTACCGAAGAAGGCGCATGGGTAAGAGAGGCTGCCATGGTGTATGCTGAAAAAAAGTTAAAAGTTGATTAGGTTTCTAGTTATTTTATTCTAAAAATTCGTAATTCATCATTTATAATTCGTAATTGAAACATGGTTGATAAAAAACAATGGCCTCTATGGGAGGTTTTTATACGAAGCAAACAAGGCTTAAATCATAAGCATGTAGGCAGTTTACGCGCACCTGATGCCGAAATGGCCATTGAAAACGCGCGCGATGTATATACACGCAGAAGCGAAGGTGTAAGTATATGGGTAATTGAGTCAAAAAACATTCATGCATCGGCTCCCGAAGAAAAAGAAGCCCTGTTTGAACCGGCGCAAGATAAAATATACCGCCATCCAACATTTTATGATATTCCGGATGAGATTGGGCATATGTAAGTGAGATAAAATTTTGAGAAACAAAATTTGTAATCGAACTTATCCCGATGAGCGGAGCGATGTCGGGATCTACCTAATGTGTGAGGAACAAAAATTGTCATCAAATTTATCCCGAAAATATAAATGATGCTGAAAAATATTTTAATAGTATACTTTTTATTTCTGGGATTTTCCACCTATTCTCAAATGGATGATGATTACTATTCCCCCTCTAAAACCTATATTGGGACATATATTAAACCTTTTAGAGGTATTTTGCTCGGAGCTTCTTATGAAAGAAGAATTAATCTAAAAACAGCTATTAATATAAAGTTGGGTTTAGTTAATCGTGATTTCTATTATGAAACGCGGTATTATTTTAAGTTCATAGATACATTGTACCAAGTAAATGGCTTTCAAAAAACTCAAATAGATCTTTTTCCTCGTCCAGGTTTATTTGTTTCTATCAGCCCTAAATTTTATTTTACCGAAATAAGCGAAAAAGGGAATTGGTATTTTAGTCCCGGGTATTCTTATAAGTTTTGTAATGCTCGGTCTCAAGCATTTAATTATTATGGAGATTTTAAAACCTTTTCGCACGAATTATATTTTAAAATGGGGAATTTTTACCAAGTAAGAGGTAAGTTTTTTATAGATTTTTATGCCGGTTTGGGTTTGCGATATATCATTCAACACGACCATCCCCAATATCAGTATGGTCAAAATTTTGTTGATCTAGGCCAAATAACCCGAAAACTTTTTTGGGTTTCCCCAAGTTTAGGATTAAGTTTTTACTGGCGCCACGATCCAAAAATAATTGCAAAACCTAGCGATTTTAGAAAGAAAATAAATTAATTTTGATTCTGCCATGAATTTAGAACCATCTACTTTAGGAAAATATTACCTGCAAATAGCAGATGCTAGCCTTATTTTGGGGCATCGTTTATCTGAATGGTGCGGTCATGGGCCTATTTTAGAGGAAGACATTGCCTTAACCAATATTGCCTTAGATTTAACAGGCCAAGCTCGCAGTATTTATCAGCAATTAAGCGTTTTAGAGAATAAAGGAAATGAAGATGATTGGGCCTATCTACGGGATGTATTTGAGTATAAAAACCCCTTGTTGGTCGAATTACCCAATGGCCATTTTGGCGATACTTTGATGCGCCAGTTTTTGTTTGATGTGTTTCATAAACACTTTTTAAAGGGTTTACAGGCAAGCAAAGACGCGTTTTTAAGCGCGTATGCCGAAAAATCATTAAAGGAAGTTACCTATCATACTAAACACTCTTCTAATTGGATTATCCGTTTAGGAGATGGTACTGAAGAAAGTCATAAAAAAATACAAGAATCGCTAGATGATGTATGGATGTATACTGGCGAATTATTTGAAATGACCGAAGTAGATACCGAGCTTTTAAAACAAGGCATTTCGGTCGATTTATCAGTAGTGAAACAAGCTTGGCAACAAGAGGTAGAAGCTGTTTTGGCAGAAGCTACCCTACAAGTACCCAAAACAACCTGGATGCAAACCGGCGGCAAAAAAGGCATACATACCGAGCATTTAGGCTTTATTTTGGCCGATTTACAGTTTCTGCGAAGAGCCTATCCCGATGCGAAAGAATGGTAGTTTTTAATGGATAATTGACAATGGATAATGGAAAAAAGCCTGTTCTCTTTATCGACGGCGAATGCTATTTATGTCATGGCTTGGCTAAATTTATCATTAAACGCGATAAAAAGGACGTTTTTCGCATAGCTTATTTACAATCAGATTTATTTAAAAAAGTAGAAAAAGAATCTGGTCAGTTAAACAAACCTTTTGCTTTAAATACCGTTATTTTATTTGATCAAGGGCAGTTATACGATCGGTCAAACGCGGCACTCCGGGTTTTGAAATATTTGGGTGGCGGTTGGAAAATACTCAGTTTTATTTTAAAATTAATTCCCCGGGTTATCCGCGACTTTTTTTACAATATTATTGCCAAATATCGTTATAAAATATGGGGAAGGGCAGATGCCTGTATTATTCCCAATGAACGTATCCGAGGAAAATTTTTGGAATAAGTCCGGCTTTCATATTTTGCTAAAATTTTAAGCCTATCCATTTTCAATTATCCCTTATCTTTGAACTATGACATTAAATGAAACCATTTTGGCAGAGCTTCTGGAAGAAGCAGAAGCAACCCGACAATTATTAAAGCTTGTTCCTTTTGATAAAGCCAGCTATAAACCTCATGAAAAGTCTATGACCCTTAAGCGTTTGGCTGTGCATGTAGCTGAAATTACGGGTTGGTATAAGGAGTGTTTAGTGCAGGATGAATTAGATTTTGCCAAAGGAGATTTTACCCCTAAAGAATATAATTCAACCGATGATATTGTGGCTTTACATGATCGATTAGTAATACAAGCCGAGAAAATATTAAAAGAAACCCCCGAATCTGAATTTGAAAAACCTTGGACCATGCGCAGCGGAGCCCAGGTTTTCTTTACATTACCTAAGAAAAATGTAGTTCGCAGCTGGTGTTTAAACCATTTATATCACCACCGTGGACAATTAACTGTGTATTTACGTTTGTTAGATGTGCCACTTCCTGCTACGTACGGGACTTCTAAAGATGTTGAGTTAGCTCAAGCAGCGATGGCTTGATTTAAGTTATGAGTGATAGGTTATGAGTTTTTATATTGCTTAACTCAACCCAGCACTCATAACTGAGCTAACTTGTTTCTCAAAAAATGATCTGCTAAAACTAGGGCAGCCATAGCTTCTACTACAGCTACTGCCCGTGGAACAATGCAGGGATCATGTCTGCCTTGTATGCTTAAGGCTATTTCTTTTCCTGTAGCATCAACCGTAGTTTGGTTTTTTGCAATGGACGAAGCGGGTTTAAAGGCAACTTGAAATACAATATCTTCCCCGGTACTTATTCCACCTAAAATTCCGCCCGAATAATTGGTCTTCGGTTTAATTTTTCCATCTATATTTTCAAAAGTATCATTGTATTCTGATCCTTTCTTATCCACCCCTTCAAATCCTAAGCCATACTGAAATCCTTTGGTCGCATTAATACTTAACATGGCTTTGGCTAAATCTGCCTGCAGTTTGTCAAAAACAGGCTCTCCCAGTCCAATAGGTACATTTTTTATAATACAAGTCACTATTCCTCCAACGGAATCTCCCTCTTCCTTTATTTTTTGAATATATGCCTCCATTTGTTTAGATACCGAAGCATCCGGACAACGCACCAAAGATGAATGAATATCTTTATTTGTAAAATGAGCTGTTTCAAAGGGAAATTTAATAGAACCTATTTGCGAAGTAAAAGTCAAAAATTCTATCTTACCCGCGACTAACATTTGTTTTGCAATGCTTCCGGCTACTACCCGGCATGCGGTTTCGCGGGCCGATTGCCTTCCACCACCGCGATAATCTCGGATGCCATATTTTTGTTGATAGGTAAAATCGGCATGAGAAGGGCGATACACTTCTTTTAAAGACTCATAATCGGCTGATTTTTGATCCTGGTTTCGAATCATAAAACCAATGGGAGTACCCAAGGTTTTTCCTTCAAAAATACCCGATAAAATCTCTATTTTATCTTCTTCCTGGCGGGGAGTAGTAAGGTTCGATTGTCCGGGTTTTCGTAAATTAAGGTCGTATTGAATCTCGTCTATATTTATTTGTAAACCTGCGGGACAGCCATCCACCATTCCTCCAATGGCAGTACCGTGCGATTCTCCAAAAGAGCTAAGGGTAAATATTTTTCCGAGGGTGTTACCGGCCATGTAGTATTTTATCTAAGATGCTAAATTACGGCTTATCCTATTAATAAACTAAAAACCCCTCCTGAAAAATTCAGAAAGGGTTTTTGTATGAAAACAATTAAAAAGGAGGTACTATAAATTTACTTGTTTTGTTCGTAAATCTTCATAACTTCTTTCCAATTTATTATTTTCCAGAAATTTTCTACGTATTCAGCACGTCTGTTTTGATAATGTAAATAGTAAGCATGTTCCCATACATCTAAGCCTAAAATAGGCATTCCAGAACATCCAACGCCTGGCATTAAAGGATTATCTTGGTTTGGAGTAGAACAAACTTCTAATTTACCCCCTTTATGAACACATAACCAGGCCCATCCTGATCCAAAACGCGTCATTCCGGCTTGGTTAAACTGTTTTTTTAATTCGTCTAAAGAACCAAACGTTTTGTTGATGTTGTCCAATAAATCTCCGGTTGGTCCGGCTTGTGCATTGGGAGTTAACAAAGTCCAGAAAAGACTGTGGTTCCAATGTCCGCCGCCATTGTTTCTAATTGCAGGTGTATTAAACCCTTCAACCATAATTTCCTCTAAAGTTTTATTCTCCAGTGGAGTCCCCTTTATTGCATTGTTTAAATTGGTAACATACGCTGCATGGTGTTTACCATGGTGTATTTCCATTGTTCTCGCATCAATATTGGGTTCTAATGCATTAAATGCATAAGGTAAAGCAGGTAATTCAAAAGCCATAATATATAAGTTTTAGTTAGTATTTCTATAATCAAAGGTAACAAATTTGTTATGAGTTTTGAAGGATAAAAGCGATAAGTTTTTGGTTTAGGGATTTCTCCCTATGATCCTGGAATAAAGTATATTTTTTAACAAAATAACATTCTCTTAAATAAACTTTCTCATTTTCTTCTTTACTTTGTGGGGTCGATTGGTTAAATGGTTAATTGGTGGATTAGTTGATTGGTATAAAATTATAGATAATCCTGAGCGCAGACGAAGGATGGTTGATTGGTAATAGTTGGCTGAGGCACTCGAAGCCAGGAATGAATAATAATAAATACATGAAAAAGTTAATAAATAGTGTTGTTTTAATTCTACTTGTAAAGACTACTGTTTTTGCTCAACCTAAGTTAGTGGTCGGCATAGTAGTTGATCAAATGCGGTATGAATTTATTGAACGGTATTATGATAAATTGGGAAAAAACGGCTTTAAATTGCTTATAGATGAAGGTTTTTACTGCAAAAACACACACTATAACTACTTTCCAACGTATACCGGTCCGGGGCATGCAAGTATATATACGGGTACCACGCCTGCTTTCCATGCCATTGTTGCCAATGATTGGTATGATAAAGCCAGCCAAAAGGAAGTGTATTGTACCCAGGACACTGCCTTTACAACCGTAGGAGCGAATACTAAATCGGGTCTCATGTCTCCAAAAAACTTAAAAGCATCCACCATTACTGATCAATTAAAACTAGCCACCAATTTTAAAGGAAAGGTAGTTGGCATTGCTTTAAAAGATCGGGGAGCTATTTTACCTGCCGGACATGCGCCGGATGCCGCCTATTGGTTCGATTCTAAAACCGGCAATTGGGTTACCAGCACGTATTATATGGATCGTTTACCTGACTGGGTAACCGATTTTAATAAGCAAAAACGAGCTGATAGTTATTTAGAAAAAACATGGAACCCCCTTTTACCCATCGATCAATACCAAGAAAGTTTACCCGATAAAAACATTTACGAAACCGCATTTAAAGGGAAAGAAAGCCCTTCTTTTCCTTATAATTTAAATAAACTCCGAAAAAATTATGAGGGATTTGAATTAATTCGCTCAACCCCTTATGGAAACTCCTTAACAGCCGATTTTGCTCTGGCTGCCTTATCGCAGGAAAACATGGGAAAAGATAGCATTACCGATTTTTTATGTGTCAGCTTTTCATCTACCGACTATGTAGGCCATGCTTTTGGACCGCGTTCTATGGAAACACAAGATACCTATTTGCGCTTGGACCAGGAATTAGAGCGATTTATTAAGCATTTAGATGATTCTATTGGGGTTGATAATTATGTTGTGTTTTTAACCAGCGATCACGGAGTAGCAGAAAATGCCCAATATTCTATTGATCACAATTTAAACGGAGGAATTTTTCATTCAGAAAATTTAGTAAGCAGCATCAATGAATATCTACAAAGTATGGAAAACAATCGCTGCGATACAGTTACATATTATATAAATCAACAATTATATTTAAATAAAAGTTGTTTAATCAATTATCAAAAAACATATCAATCTATATTTAAGTTTTTGTCCACGCAGCGCGGTTTCAGCGATATGTATTCGGCAGAAGAATTAATACAATTGGGTTTAGATAATTCGCCTAAAACCAAGTTTAAAAATGGGTATTATAGAGATCGATCCGGAGATATTTTTATCAATTTAGAGCCCGGCTGGGTTGAGTATAAAGAAACTGGCGCCACGCATGGTTCTCCTTATTCTTACGATACGCATGTTCCGCTTATTTGGTATGGAAAAGATATTCCACGGGGCTCAACCAATCGCCTGGTAGTTATTCCGGATATTGCCAAAACCCTGGCATCATACTTAAATATTATTGAACCCGATCGTTGCAACGGGAAGGAGATATTAGAATTGTTTGAGAAAAAATGATGTAATCAATGGTATTCTTAAGGTAGTAATTCTTGTCGGAAAGCCTTAACTAAAGGGCATTCATACTTAATCCATAATACTTAATACTTCGTACGGGTAATTTTCTTATTTTAGTTCAAATTTATATTACCATGTTAAAGAAAATACTCATCGGATTTCTCATTTTTATAGTTCTTTTAATTGCAGGACTTATCAGCGTTCCATTCCTTTTTAAAGGGAAAATCATGACCATGATTAAACAGCAGGCAAATGAAAATTTGAATGCCAAGGTCGACTTTTCGGATGTTGATTTAAGTGTTTTTAAGAGTTTTCCGGATTTATATGTGAGTATAAATGATTTAAAAGTGCAAGGCATCGATTCTTTTGCAGGCGTTAATTTGGCGGATATCAAAACATTTAATGTGGGTATTAACATCTTATCTGTTTTTAGTGATCAAATAAAAATTAAAACCATTGTGTTAGATGAACCCAATTTATATGTGAAAATTTTAAAAAGCGGAAAAGCCAATTACGACATCACAAAACCATCTACTGAACCGGAGAAAGCTTCAACGGAGCCAAGTAAGCCATTTAAAATGAACTTGAAAAAATATGAAGTTAAAAACGGTAGAATTATGTATGACGATGCTTCTATGGATTTGGTGCTCGAATTAAAGAGCTTCAATCACACCGGAAAAGGCGATTTTACCGAAGATGTTTTTACTTTAGAAACCGTTTCTGTTGCCGATACCTTATATTTTGCATACGAAGGAGTTCCTTATTTAAACAAAGTATATTTAAAAGGAACCTGCGATTTAGAAATGGATATGGCTAAAAGCTTATACACCTTTAAACAAAACGAATTTTTACTAAATGATTTACCCTTAAAATTTGATGGCAGCATTGGTTTACCTAATGAAACCGACATCACCATGGATTTAAAACTAGAAGCGGTAAAATCCGATTTTAAAAGTATATTATCTCTTATCCCGGCTGTGTATACTAAAGACTTTAGTACGGTTCAAACTTCGGGTAAATTCGATTTTAAAGGAAGTGTTAAGGGAACATATAATGATACTAAAATGCCTAGTTTTCACGTTCATTTAAATGTGGAAAACATCACGGTAAAACTGGCCATTGATAACCCGGATGGAGTTGATGATCATACAGTAGTAAATTTAGAAAAATTGCATTTAGAAATGGCTGGAAACCCGGTTGATGCTCATATGATAACCCGAACCCCTATTTCTGATCCGCAAATTGATGGTGCTATGAAAGCCAGATTAGACTTAGGAAATATTCAAAAAATAATGCCTTTAAGCGCTGGAGATCAATATGCTGGTATTATTGATGCAGATGTGAGTGTTAAAGGAAAAATGTCGGATGTGGAAAAAGAACAATATGAGAATTTTCACGCTGCTGGAAACGTTCGCCTTGAAAATTTTATGTACGTCACCAAAGACATGCCTAAAACCACAATACAACGCGCACACCTCATGTTTACTCCAAAACACTTGGAATTAACCGAAATGCAAATGACTACCGGTAATTCCGATTTTTCTTTGAAAGGATATGTGAGTAATTACATTGCTTATTATTTAAAAGACGAACCTTTAAAGGCCGAATTAACACATTCGTCCAATTTAATTAATGTAAACGATTGGATGGATCCTTCAAAACCTGCAACAACCGCAAGCACCACAGATTCTGCCGCAGCGCCCCTTTCAATCATAGAAGTTCCGGCAAATATTGATTTTAAATTCACCAGTTCGGTGGGTAAAATTATTTATGAAACCAAAGAATTAACCAATGTAAAAGGCTTGTTAACCATTGCTAACCAAGAAATTAAATTTCACCAATTGCGAGCAGATATGCTGGGTGGGGCTATTGATTTATCTGGTTTATACAATACGCAAAATAAATTAAAACCGATGGTTAATTTTAAATGGACATTCAAAAATTTGATTTGCCTTTAACCTTTAAAACCTTCAATACCATTCAAAAACTGGCTCCTATTATTGAAAAAAGCCAGGGTCATTTCTCTTGTTTGTTGGATGTACAAACTTATTTAACCGGAAAAATGGAGCCCGATTTAAATACCATGACAGGAAAAGGAAAATTAACCACGCATAAAGTGGTCATTGACAATAGCAAAGGAGTACTTGGCAAACTGGCCGATCAGGTAAAAATGGAACAATTTAAAAAAGTAGAATTAGATAATGTAAATATTTCGTTTACTATGAAAGATGGTAAAATGGATATTGTTCCCTTCGATTTTAAAGTAGGTAAATCCGATATAAATGTAACAGGATATAGTAAAATAGATCAAACTATTCTGTATAACTTAAATATGAGCATGCCTACCGCAGAAATGAAAGGAGCCAGTGCCTTAAGTGCCATGTTGGGCGGTGCTTCCGGTATCATTCCTGAAAAAATGAATGCAAAAGTATCTATTACCGGTACAGTGACTGATCCTAAATTGAGCATTGATATGAAAGAAATGATGGGTAATGCCGTTTCCGGAGCGAAAGAAATGCTGAAAGAAGAGGTGAATAAACTGAAAGATCAAGGCATAGAAAAGGCAAAAGAAGAAATTAATAAAGTGAAGGATGATGCCAAACAAAAAGCGCAGGAAGAAGCCGCTAAAATAATGCGCGAAGCTCAGTCAAAAGCGGATATGGTGAGGCGCGAAGCACAAACCTTAGCCGATAAAATACGAAGTGAAGGGGAAGCCGCCGCTAAAAAAATAGAAGCAGAAGCTAAAAACCCCATTGCTAAAATAGCAGCCAAAGAAGTCGCTAAAAAAACACGGGATGAAGCTAATAAAAAAGCAGATCAAACCATCCGTGAAGCAAATACAAAGGCCGATGATATTTTAAAAACAGGACAAGACCAGGCAGATAAGTTAAAATGATTGTATTAAGTATTAAGTATAAAGTATTAGGTATTAGGCACTCTATACTGGGTGCTATATATATAGTCTTAGCAAGACTTACCAATCCTTTCATATCGTTCTGTACTTTAATAATAGATAAAAAAAAACTGATTTCTGGTTTATCGCTTCGAGCTTATAATTTGAGACTTATTATTTTACTTAATACCTCATACTTAATACTTAATACGTCTCTATCCGCCCAAACCTGTCCCCCCCACGAGCCTGCTAAAAAGGCCAAAAACCTGTACGAAAAAGGGATAGACAAAAAAAAGCATGAAAAGGCCGAGCGTATGAAATATTTAAAAGAAGCCATTGACGAAGATCCCGAGTTTTTAGATGCCCGGTATGAATATGCCTCGCAATTAGCTGTAACAGCGCTATTTGCAAAAAAAGACATGAGTTATTTAGAGCCTCATTTCTTAAAAATTGTTCAAACCTGCCCGCAATACCATTCTGATCCGTATTATTTTTTGGGAGAGCACTATTTTAATCAAAAAAATTACCCCAAAGCCCTTGAGTATCTTCAGCAGTTTGTTCTGTTTGAAGACGAAGATGAGAAAAAGTTCTCGCGCAAATACGAAGAATATTTGGTCGAAGCCAAAGAAGACCTTGAATACGCACGTTTTTATTCCGAAACAGCTAAAAATCCAGTGCCCTTTAACCCGGTGTTGGTCGAATCTATTTCTACTAATGCTGATGAATATTTGCCCCTAATATCACCCGATAACGAATTTTTATACTTCACCCGTAAAAAACTAAAAGAAGAAAAAATTAAAAATGGAGTAGTTGTTCAGGATGGTCCGGCAACGGCTGCAAATCCGGTATTCATAGAGCGATTTATGGAGAGCAAAAAAGTAGATAAAACCTTTGATGCTGGTCGACCTATGGCTCCCCCTTTTAATTTAGAAGAAAACAATAATTACGGCGGAGCATCTATTACCATCGATAATAAACATCTTTTTTTAACCATTTGTAAACCTAGTAAAGTAGGGGGACGAGACTATATTAATTGCGATTTATATACCACCGATTATACTTATGGGTATAATGAACTGACCGACAAAGAAGAATGGTTTTGGACTCCCTTACGGAACATGGGGCCACATATTAACGGAAACGACTCCTGGGAGGGGCAACCTTCCATTTCTGGCGATGGGAAAACATTGTTTTTTGCCACCGCCCGGGCTGATAGTAAAGGAATTGATATATATGTGACGCAGCGCGACAATACAGGCACCTGGAAACCCGCTATTTCAGTTGGGGCACCTATTAATACCGAATTTGATGATAAAAGCCCTTTTATTCACTCCGATAGCCAAACGCTCTATTTTGCTTCCAAAGGGCATTTAGGTTTTGGAGGGTACGATTTATATTATACCCGCTTTGAAAAAGGAAAATGGGCCATGCCTAAAAATTTGGGAACCCCCATCAATTCTGCCAAAGATGAACATGGTTTTGTTTTAAGTACCGACGGAAAAAAAGTTTTTTACGGCTCGGATGTAAACATGGAAAAGGGCAAAGGCTTAGATATTTTTACCTTCGAATTGTACGAAGCAGCACGGCCTCAAAAAGTACTTTTATTAAAAGGCACGGTAGTTGATGAGCATGGTAACAGACCAAAAAAAGCCACTGTTGAATTAAAAAATACCGTTACCAATGAAATTAGCACCGTAAAAGTTGATTCTATCGATGGAAATTATACCGCTGTTGTTGCTGTAAAAGATGATGAACCCCTTGTTTTAAATGTAAAAGAAGAAGGTAAAGTATTTAGCTCAACCCTTATTTCATCAAAAGATATGAACGAGTCGGTCAAAACTATTGCGCCCACTACCTTGGAAACCTTTGATGTAGGTAAACCTTTCCGAATTAACGATATTTATTATGCGACCAATTCGGCAGATATGGATCCCCAGTCAAAGTTAATATTGAACGAATTTGCCTTGTATATGCTCGAAAATCCCAAAATAAAAATTGCCATTCACGGGCATACCGATAATGCCGGCGGCGAAACAGAAAATTTGGCCTTGAGTAACGAACGGGCCTATAGCGTTATGGAATATTTGCAGCAACGAAATATTGATGCTTCTCGGCTTTCATTTAAAGGTTTTGGCGAGTCTAAACCCCTGGTGTCTAATGATACCGAGGCCGGACGAGCAAAAAACCGCCGTACCGAATTTGTTATTCTGTCAAAATAAAAAGACTCCCTTTTACACAAAAAGGAGTCTAAAATAAAAACAAGTCTATAAGCCGGATTCTGTCGTGTCCTATCATTTATCTAATGCAACCTACCCTCCCCATGATAACCGAAGTTAACGTACCGAGCAAGTACTCTGGGGTTTATTTGGTCTTGCAGCCCACAAGGTTTACCCCATATAATTATTACTAATTATACCCGGGAGCTCTTACCTCCCGTTTTCACCTTTATCGCGACAAGCGCGAAAGTTATTTTCTGCGGCCCTTTCTGTCAAACTTTAATTGCTTAAAGAATGCCCTTTTTTTCAAAAGGTGTAGTGCTCTGTGCTGTCCGGACTTTCCTCCCCCCAATTAATTGGGAAGCGATAAGACAACTTGTTGTAGCAAAGTTATCAATTATCAATTATCAATTATCAATTATTTTTCATCTCATGCAACCTTTTTATCAAAATAAGTATCTACCTGTATATAAACCTAAAAAATAAATATATATGAAAGTAATATTAATCAATCTGGCCATGTTGTAGGCTTTTTTAAATTAAGTCATTTAAAGCCTCGTTAATATTAGAAAACTTAAAAGCAAATCCTTCGTTTTGCAAACGTTCAGGCACAACATAAACACTTCCTAAAATAAGTTCAGCTTCTTTACCAATTAATTGAGCGCCTATTCGGACTAAAAGTTCGGGAGCAGGGATGCCAATAGGCATGTGAACGGCTTCGCGCAGTACTTTCATAAAATCTTTATTATTGATGGGGTTGGGTGCAGCCATATTATAGATGCCTTCGCTTGATTCATGTTCCAGTAAAAACTGAACAGCAGCAGCGTAATCATCTACATGTATCCAACTAAACATTTGTTTCCCACTTGCTAATGTGCCACCTAAACCTAATTTTGCTAATATTTTAAGAGGTTTTAATGCTCCTTTTTCTCCTAAAACAGCAGTTGTTCTCAACGCTATTTGCCGCACATTTGGATACTTAAATTTGAAGAAAGATTGTTCCCATTTTTGGCAAACATCGGCCATAAAATCGGTACCTGCTATGCCATTGGCCTCGGTCATAGGCTGGGTTAACGAATACTGATAATAATTTGCTCCCGATGCATTCATCCATACCTTTGGTTTTGTTTTGCATGCTTCTATCGCCTTACCAATAAGGGTTGTACTTCGAATCCGCGAATCCAAAATTTGTTTTTTATTTTCTTCGGTAAACTTCCAATCAATGTTTTTACCGGATAAATTTATCACCGCATAGGCGCCTTCTAGCTCTTGTACCCAGTTTCCCAGTGTTTCTCCATCCCACAAAAGGGTATCCGGGCCTTTTTTTCTGGATAAAACCAAAACGGTATAACTTTTACTTAAAGCTTTTGTTAAGGCCTCACCCAGAAAACCAGTACCTCCCGCGATGATTATTTTTTTAGTGTGGTTCA
This sequence comes from uncultured Flavobacteriales bacterium, assembly GCA_964403835.1. GTDB lineage: Bacteria > Bacteroidota > Bacteroidia > Flavobacteriales_G > JALEGO01 > CAYOHR01. The sequence continues at coordinate 33,883 of CAYOHR010000015.1, read as the reverse complement.
TTCTTGAGGTTTGAATATAAAAGTTTTCTAGAATAATGTAATAAATTTAGAAAAATAACGTTTACATTTAATAAAAATTGAATACGATGAAAAATAAAACATTTTTAATAAAAGCACTGAGTTTTATACTATTTATAAGTATAAATAGTGCACAAGCTCAAATAGATGAAAATAACAACAGACCAAAACACCAGGTAGGTCTTTCTGCCGGAAACACGTCTGGTATAGGCTTCTCTTATCGGTATTGGCCCGGTAAAATAGGTTTGCAGCTAACAGCAACCCCACCTTGGTTAGAGGATGGTAAACTATCTTATTTTAATGGAGGCGTTTCTTTGTTATATTCATTAATTGAAGTGGAAAAGGCTAAGTTTTTTATGTACGGAGCTGCTTCTTACGTAACTGATCGTACTTATTCTTATGATCCATTTTACAGTTATTATAATACGTATGACCAAAAAATAAACGCTGGTTTGGGTTTAGGATTTGATATTTTTGCAGGTAAACACTTAGGTTTTAACTTTCAAGGAGGATACGGTATGTTTGATTTTGCAAATGGTGTAAATACCGGTTTAGCTGCGGAAGCAGGACTGTATTTTAAATTTTACGGAAAGTAGCAATAAACCTGTTTAAAAGCGCACCAGTAACATGGTCAGCGTTATTAAACAAACTCCAATAATATCCAATAATAAACCTGCTCGCATCATTTCTTTGGTACGTATACGCTTGCTCCCAAATACAATAGTATTGGGAGCCGTAGCTACCGGTAGCATAAAACCTAAGGAAGCGGCCAATGTAGCAGGAACCATGAGCATAAGCGGATGCACATTCATATCTTTTTGTAAAGCAATTAAGATGGGAATCATTAATTGAATGCAGGCTACATTTGAGGCTAATTCACTAATAACGCTTACTACAATACACAAAATAAAAATAAACAGGTAAATATTTAAGTGAGCACTAAAGTTTAGCTGTGTGGCAATCCATGTGCTAAGCCCGCTTATTTCAAAGCCTTTGGCAAGGGCAAACCCTCCTCCAAATAATAATACAATATCAAACGGGAGTTTTTGGACTTCCGTCCAGGTCATAAGGGCCCTTCCTTTTTCGTTTTTAGATGGAATAAAAAATAAGGCAATGGCCATAAAAATGGCTACGGTACTATCGTGGAGGTATTCTGCTTTTTCAAATAAATTGCTCCACCCCTTTAGGGTAATAAAACCAAAATCAATATCTGCCCGGGTAAACCACAAAATAGCCGTAGAAAGAAATACAAAACCTACCATTTTTTCTTCATACGTGGTAGGTCCCAAATTACTATATTCATTGGCAAAATACCCTTTATCAATTTCAATATTTGAATGATTTTTGATAAATAAGCGTTTCAAAATAAAAAAGGTAATGAATAAAAAAACAAGAGAGAAAGGCAGTCCGATCGAAAACCAGGTAAAAAAATTCATATCATGGTTTTGAGGAAAATTAGTTTGATATTCCCTAAAAAAAATCATATTGGTGGGTGTGCCTACCAAGGTTGCCATGCCACTAATGGTGGCCGAATAAGCCAATCCTATTAAAAGAGCCGCCGCTATTTTCCGGCTCTCATTTTCTTGCGTAATATGCCGTTCCAGTTGATATATAACCGCCATGACTGCCGAAAGTAGCATCATAACGGTTGCCGTATTCGAAATCCACATCGAAAGAAGATAGGCGGTTAGCATTACTCCTAATAAAATATTGGCTGGTTTGGTTCCTAATATCATCAGTATTTTTAAGGCAATGCGCTGGTGTAAATTCCATCGTTCAATGGCAAAGGCAATAATAAATCCGCCGATAAACAAGAAAATAATAGGATCCATATATTGAGTCGCTACCATTTTTGAATCGGCAATTCCCAGCATAGGTAATAAAACAAGGGGTAACAAAGCAGTAACAGCTAAATGAACGGCTTCTGTTAACCACCAAATAGCCATCCAAATGGCTACGGCAGCCATGGCGGTAACGATGGGCTGACCCGGAACTAAATCTGCAAATAGATAAATGATGGCAGCTATGATTGGAGCAGACCAAATTTTAATAGTATTCAAATCTAGTTTCATGGGCGCTAAAGTATGAATTTTTTAGATTATTAGATGTTAGACTTTTAGATGTTAGACGATTAGATGTTAGATTTTTAGATACTAGATTTTTAGACTTTAGATGTTTAAATTGATCAACTATTTAACTAATTACTAATCAACTAATTAACCATCCTTCGTCTGCGCTCAGGATTATCTGTTTTATACCAATCACTAATCAACCAATTAACCGTTGGCTTCGTCCGTAGGACTCCTTCGGAGAGTGCCTCAGCCAACGAACCAACCATCCTTCGTCTGCGCTCAGGATTATCTATAGTTTAATACTAATCAACCAATCAACTAATTAACTATTTTTGCTTAAAACATCCATTTGAGCACTTCCGTTTTCCTATTAACACCTCCCTTTACCCAATTAAACACCCCTTATCCAGCTACGGCTTATTTAAAAGGGTTTTTAAATACTAAGGGCATTTCTTCGTTCCAGGCTGATTTGGGAATAGAGGTAATCCTTGCCATTTTTTCTAAACAAGGTTTTACTGATCTTTTTGAGAGCATCCCTTCCCTTCGAGAACCTCAGGGAACACTCCTTCAAGAGCCTCAGGGAACCAAAGAGCTTTCCGAAAACGCTCGTCGCATTGTTTCCTTAAAAGATGATTATATTCATAATATTGATGCGGTTATTTCTTTTTTACAAGGGAAAAAGCCTACCATGGCCGATTTAATCTGTCAGAAAGGATTTTTGCCCCGTGCCGGCCGATTTGCCCAGCTCGATAATTTATCGTGGGCCTTTGGCGCTATGGGAGTACAAGATAAGGCCAAACATTTGGCGACTTTATTCCTCGAAGACATGGGCGATTTAATTACAGAATGC
>CAYOHR010000015.1:9798-30933 GCA_964403835.1 uncultured Flavobacteriales bacterium | reverse complement strand
CTCATTTTGGATTTAGTCGTTATGCCGAGCGCTTAGGCCGCTCTGCCAATAGTTTTGATGAGTTATACCAGGTTTTACAACAACCTTATTCGTACATAGATGCCGTTTTGGTAAAGATTTTAGAAGAAAAAATGAAGCGCCTGCAACCCAAATTGGTAGCCATTTCAGTGCCTTTTCCGGGGAATTTATATACATCCTTTCGTTGCGGACAATGGATTAAAAAGCACTACCCGCAGGTAAAAGTAGCTATGGGAGGTGGTTTTGCCAATACCGAATTGCGATCTCTTTCAGACCCCCGCGTATTCGATTTCTTTGACTTTATTACCTTGGATGACGGAGAAGCCCCCATCGAGCATATCGTTGAGCAAATTGAAGGAAAAAGGCCTTTAAATCAATTGAAACGGACATTTACCTTGTTGGATAAGCAAGTTCAATACATAAACGGTTCTTCGACTAAAGATTACAAACAATCCGAAGTAGGTACTCCGGATTATACCGATTTGCTGCTCAATCAGTACATCTCTGTTATTGAAATAGCCAATCCCATGCACCGTTTATGGAGCGATGGGCGTTGGAATAAGCTCACGATGGCGCACGGGTGTTATTGGGGTAAATGCACGTTTTGTGATATATCGCTGGATTATATTAAAATATACGAACCCTTAACTGCTCAGCTACTTTGCGACCGCATGGAAGAAATGATGGCGCAAACCGGCGAAAATGGGTTTCATTTTGTAGATGAAGCAGCTCCCCCTGCTTTAATGCGGGCTTTGGCCTTAGAAATTATTCGCCGAAAATTAGTGGTGAGTTGGTGGACCAACATCCGTTTCGAGAAAAGTTTTAGCCAGGATTTGTGTTATCTCTTAAAAGAATCGGGCTGCATAGCTGTTTCCGGTGGCTTAGAAGTGGCTTCGGATCGCTTGCTCGAGTTAATTGATAAAGGTGTAACTGTAGCTCAGGTAGCCCGGGTAAGCAAAAATTTTGCGCAGGCCGGTATTATGGTACACGCTTATTTGATGTACGGTTTTCCCACACAAACGGCGCAAGAAACCATTGATTCGCTCGAAATGGTGCGCCAAATGTTTGCCGCCGGCATTTTAAAATCGGCCTATTGGCATCAGTTTGCCATGACTGCCCACAGCCCCGTAGGTTTAAATCCTGAAAAATATCATGTAAAAAGAACTACACAGGAGGTAGGAAGCTTTGCTAATAACGACTTGCTGTATAAGGACCCCAAAGGTACTGTTCATGACAAATATAGTTTCGGATTAAAAAAATCGCTATTTAATTTTTTATACGGAAAATGTTTAGATTACCCTTTAAGCAAATGGTTTGAGTTTAATGTGCCTGCTACAAAAGTAGCGAAGGATTATATAGCTAAAGCCATTCAGGAAGATAGTTCTTTTACTTTTCAACCCAGTGCAAAAGTGGTTTGGTTGGGTAATTTACCTTCATTAAATCCTTTTGTTAAATCAAAAAAGGGCGAGCAATGGGAAATGACTGAATTAATTTTTGAAGATAAAATGCAAACTTTTTCTATTAAACTCAATCAAAAAGTAGGGGAGTGGGTAGCTCAAATGTTACCTAAGCTATCTGTTAAAAATGATAAAATATATACTCTTCAAGAAATTAAAAACAATTACGAAGATGTTGGTTTTGAGGACTTTGAGTTGTTTTGGTTCAATAAACCCTTTAATGGGTTAAGAGAATTTGGTTTAGTGGTATTGTAAACTTTACTAAATACTATATGTCATCCCAAATTTTTGTTATTTTATTTTTATCTTTCAGATAAGAAAATACTTTAAAAATGGATTTACTTTCACATGCTCTTTTAGGTGCCTCGCTGGGTGAAATAATTCTTGGAAAAAAGGCTGGAGTAAAAGCCATGATTATAGGCGTAATAGCCGCATTATTGCCCGATATAGATGTGTTGGGGATATTTTTTTTAAACGATGCGGCACAATTGCAATTTCATCGTGGAATTACGCATTCCTTTTTCTTTGCTATAATCATCTCAGTTTTAGCAGCCTGGCTTTTAACAAAAAAGTACAATTACCTTGAAGTAAACCAGAAACAATGGGCCATTTTAATCTTTTCAGGCCTTACATCACATTTTTTGCTTGATTCGCTCACTTGTTACGGAACTGGCTTGTTTGAACCCTTTAGTTCCTATCGGGTTGCTTTCGATACTATTTTTGTGCTCGATCCGTTATATACCATTCCTTTTTTGGTATGCGTGGTATTTTCTAGGTATGCAAAAGACCAGATAAAGCGCGCAAAATGGAATAATACAGGCTTGTATATAAGTACGTTCTATTTGGTTTTTACCATTATTAATCATGTTTATGTAAAACAGGTGATGATAAAATCATTTAAAGAACAAAAATTAAGCGCTACTTATTTTACGGTAACTCCTACTCCCATTAATAATTTTTTATGGATGGGGTATTCCCAAGATAAAGATGGAGCCTGGGTTGGATATTATTCTTTGTTCGATAAACAAAAGAAAATAAATTACCGCAGAATATTAAGAAACGATTCACTATTAGCTCCCTTTGAAGCAGAAGAATCTGTTCAGATTTTAAAAGAACTTTCAAAAGGAAATTATATTGTTACCAAACAAGATTCTGTGGTGTATTTTACAGATCTCCGTTTTGGAAATTTGAATGGATGGGATGAGGCGGACGCCCCCTTCGCTTTTAGATTCAGCCTAGTTAAAAACGCTGATAATAAAAGGGCTTTGAGTAGGATAAGGTTTAATAGTACTGTCAATTTAGTGCTATCATCATTGGTAAAAAGAATAAAAGGCAAATAAGAAAGCGTACATGGTTCAAAAAGAAGTAAATACCCTAAAACTTGTACATAGTGGTGAAGATTATTTTTTGCGTTTGCACAACATCATTAAAAATGCTAAAAGGGAGATTCACATTCAAACCTACATTTTTGATACCGATGCTACCGGGAAACAGGTAATTAACGATTTAATAGAAGCCGCTGCCCGTCATGTAAAAATATATTTGTTGTTAGATGGTTACGGATCTTCTTCTTTTTCAAAAAAAACAATAAAACAGCTTGCCCAACATGGCATTCATGTTCGGTTTTTTTCAGTCAATACTTTTTCTATGGGCAGGCGCTTGCATCATAAAATAATTTTGGCTGATGCAAAAATTGCACTTATAGGTGGCATAAATATTGCTGATAAATACCGCGGAGGTTTAACAAAAACTCCCTGGCTTGATTATGCCGTACAAATAGAAGGGGATAAAATATTACAAGATCTTCAAAATTTGTGCTTCAATATATATATTAAAAGGAAAAGAATAAAAAAACATAAAATAAAATCTGCCACTTATTCAGGAGAAAATACAATAATAAAAATCATTCAAAACGATTGGCTGCAAAGAAAAAATGAAATTTCAAAGGCCTATTTTAAAAACATTCAAAGCGCAAAAGAAGAAATAATTATTGTTGGGAGCTATTTTTTACCGGGTACAAGGCTACTAAAGGCACTTAAAGAGGCATCAGACCGTGGGGTTAAAATAAAAATTATTTTGTCGGGTGTTTCAGATGTTCCTTTTGTCAGAAATGCCGCCCGTTACTTGTATTCATCTCTTTTAAGGCACCATATAGAGCTATACGAATGGAATAAATCGGTTATGCATGGCAAGGTGGCTTTAGTAGATCATTCATGGAGCACGATAGGTTCTTTTAATTTAAATTATTTAAGTTCTTACGGTAGCATTGAAATGAATGTTGAAATTCAATCTTTGGAATTTGCTAAAATAGTAGCCGTGGAAATGAATAATATTATTGCTCAATGCGAACCTATGGCAATTATTGGCAAAAAGAACGGAATATTTACTAAAATCGCATACTGGTTTGCGTATCGAATAGTTAGGATATCCTTAATTATTGTTACTTATTTTCCTCACAAGCGATTTAAAAAATCAGAATTTTAAAATTTCCTATCTTTAACAATGTTATTTGTTAACCTATGAAACGATATACAAACTATATTATTGTCCTCCTTTTTTTGAGTTTTACGCACCTCGGTTATAGTCAATCTATCTATTGCGATGAATTAACTGAAATCATAAAAAAAGCAAACACGCCTTTCCCTTTTGGTGTTTGTTCCGGCGATCCATCAGGTACCAGCATTATTTTGGCCACTAATATTTGGCCTTCAAAGGATGTAAACCAGGTGCAGTGGCTAATAGCAACAGATACTCTTTTAAAATCTATTGTTCAAGCGGGTACAGAAACCATAACCGAACAAGATGGCTATGCAGTAAAAAAGGAAATAGAAGATTTATTACCCGGAACCACCTATTATTATCAATTTTCTTATCAGGGAATTAAATCTCCAATCGGCCGCACAAAAACCATCAACACGAATAATCCCTCCAACTTACGCTTTGCGGTAGCTTCGTGCAGTAATTATGAATCAGGCTGGTTTTATGCCTATCGGGCTATAGCAGAAGAGAAAAATATTGATGCTGTTTTGCACCTGGGCGATTATATATACGAATACCACGGAAATCATTTTTCAAAAACACCTTTAATCCGCAATCATTTACCCGCATGTGAAATTGTTTCTTTGTCCGATTACCGAACTCGTTATGCGCAATACCGTATGGATCCTGATTTGCAAGAAATGCATCGGCTTCACCCTGTTATTGCCATTTGGGACGATCATGAATTTGCAAATAATTGCTATGCCAATGGTGTTGAAAGCCGCCTAGGTGAATGGGATCAACGAAAAAAAGATGGCAAAAAGGCTTATTTTGAATGGATTCCTGTAAAAAATAATGCCGAAAGTAGCGTTCGAAGGGCATTTTCGTTTGGCAACCTGGCCGATTTATATATGCTCGATGGGCGCTTAGAGGCACGTTCGCCGCAGCTTGTTAATTCTATGGATACGTGTTATCTGCAAAAAGAACGCGTTATGTTGGGGGCCGAGCAGGCTAATTGGTTGATTTCCAATGTGGTTAATTCTAAAGCAAAATGGAAAATCATGGGCAACCAGGTTATTTTTTCCGAGCTTGATTTTCGTAAAATAGAAAAAAGAGGAAGAAGCAATATGGATATGTGGCAGGGGTATCCCATCGAAAGAAATCGCATTTTTGATAGTTTATATGCCAACCAGGTTCGTAATTTAGTTATTGTCACCGGTGATGCGCATACTTCGTGGGGTTTTCATTTGCGCAAAAATATTCGCGATACCAAGCACGATATAGGGGCCGAATTTGTTACCCCCAGTATTACTTCTGCAAACCTAGATGAATTTGTGTCTTGGTGGAAAGTACTTATTGCAAAATCTTACCTTAAAGGCAAAAAACACACGCCCCATCTTCAATACCTCGATTTAACAAGGCACGGCTATATGTTGTTAGATTTGAATGAAAGTAAAGCCGAATGCACCTGGAAATATGTGAAAAACATTCATACATCAAAATATAAAAGAGGCAAAAGTGTAAAAATGGATATCGGTTTTCAGTCTTTGCAGGGCGCATCCCTTCCCACACACAAGCTTTAAAGGGTGAGGTTATCCGTGCATCCCGATAGATTTCTATAAGGAACTATCCTTTGCAGTACCTTACCTTAAACTTTCTCCTTTAACATTCGGTAAATAGTGGCTTGGCTAATATCCAATTCTGAAGCCACTTTTTTAACATCGTGGTTGTATTTGTTTAAATACGTATCTACAATTTTTAGGTTAAATTCTCGCAAAGTGTGATGTTGCGATAAAAGTTCGGGCAACATATCAAAAGAAGTTAAAACAATATCGTGGGGTAAAATTTCGTCCCCATTGCTCATAACAACTGCCAATTCAATAATTGATTTAAGCTCGCGCACATTGCCCGGAAAATGATACGACATCAGCTTTCGCTGTGCCCCCTCTGATATGGTTTTTTCTTTTATCTTATTTTCGAAGCAAAATGCCTGAATAAAATATTTTGCTAAAAACATAATATCATTATCTCGCTTTCTAAGCGGTGGTAGCTCAATTTGAAGTCCAAATAACCGAAAATATAAGTCTTCTCTAAACTTTCCTTTTTGTACATCATCTTTCAAGTTTCGGTTAGTGGCAACAATAATTCGGCAATCTAATTTTACATTTGTATTGCCACCTAAGCGCGTAATTTCTTTTTCTTGCAGGGCCCTCAATAATTTTGTTTGAAAAGCCAAGTCCATGTCTCCAATTTCATCTAAAAACAAAGTGCCTCCATTGGCTTCTTCAAATTTTCCAATTCGCCGTCCCATGGCCCCGGTAAAAGCCCCCTTTTCGTAGCCAAACATCTCACTTTCAATCAATTCTGAAGGTATAGCGGCCACATTAATAGCCACAAAAGGTTTATCGGCTTTGGCAGAGTTATAGTGAATAGCTTTAGCAACCACTTCTTTGCCGGTACCTGTTTCTCCGGTAATGGTTACTGTAATATTAGTGGTAATGGCTTTTTCAATCAGTTCTCTTATTTTATTAATGGGTTCACTTTTGCCAATAATAGAATCTTGAAAATTGTATTTTTTTCTTACTTCGTTTTCAAGCTGGGTAATTTTAGTTTTTAATGCTAAATTTTTGCGAATATTATTAATGGTAAATAATAATTCGGTCTGTATGTCTTTAGTTTTTTCGATATAATCGTATGCACCTGCTTTTAGCAATTGTACAGCCGTTCCTACATTGTTTTGTTCCGAAATAATAACCACTTCTATTTCCGGATCAAAAGATTTAATTTTTTCAAATAAATCTTTTCCGTTGCTATCGGGTAAACAGTAATCTAATGTAACAATTTGGGGTTTGTTTTTTATTTCGAGTAAAAATTCTTTTGCATTGTGAAATGATTTAACAACATAGTCGGGATTTAAAGAAAGAATACGCACCAGGAGCTGGTTGTACCATTCATTATCTTCAACTACATATATCAGCATTGAATTTTTATCCATAGAAGTAATTGACATTTTTTAAAAGTACTTTTCTTTGAAAGTACTGCAAAATTACTATTTTATGGTAATAATATACGGAATTTTAACGGTTTTGAGTTAAAACGTTAAAAAAGTGTAAAAAGTAAAATTCAGTTTATGCAATTAATTTTTGAAACTCATTAATAACATAATTAATGTGCTCTTCCGCCTGTTCAATAAATGGTTCTACCGTGTCTGTTTCGCCTCCGTTTCTTATTCTTTGTTCAATTTCATGCAATACACTGGTTAGGGGTGTAATTTCGAGATGCGAACACGGGCCTGCCATTTTGTGTGCGGCATTGGCTACGCCTTCAAAATTTTTATTTTTAAAACTTTCTTTCATTTTTTCTAAGTCTTCCAATGTAATTTTAATGAAAAGTTGAATCATGTCTTTAAAAAAATGGTCATCTCCATGACTTAATTCTTTTAAATTATTAATGTTATAATTTGTCATAGGTTTTAGGGGTATTACTTGCATATATTTATAATTTAAGTTGTAATACTTTACATATTTTTTCAATCAAATCTTCTTCTCTATAGGGTTTGCTTATAAACTCATTCATTCCGGCATCAATGCATTCTTTCTTTTTTTCATTTAATATACCCGCAGTTAGAGCTATAATGGGTATTTCCGATTTTTTTTTGTCGTCTAATTTACGAATCAAAAAAGAGGCTTCTAAGCCGGTCATTTTTGGCATTCTAACATCCATTAAAACAACATCAAAATCCATGCTGCAAACTTTATCAAAAGCCTCTTTTCCATCTAGGGCCTCTTCGGTTTCAATATCTAAGTTTTTAAATATGGCTTTAATTAATAAGCGATTGTATTTTTCATCATCGGCAATCAATATTTTTTTTCCACGTATTAAAGGCAGATAATCGGCTATATTTATGGGTTCGACAGCGTTGTCTTGTTTGTTTTCGACTTTGTAAGGAATAGAGAAAGAAATTTTTGTTCCTTTTGAGATTTCGCTTTCAACTTCAATTTTACCATTTTGAAGCTTAATTAATTTTTTGCTAATGGGTAGTCCCAAACCTGTTCCCCCATATTTTATAGAAATAGTATCGTTGGCTTGCTCAAAACTTTCAAACACATGTGGTATGCGGTCGGCAGATATGCCAATGCCTGTGTCTTGTATGCTCACATTTAGTGCAATATAATTTTTATCAATAACCTTTGTAGAAACGTTTATTTTAACACTTCCACGATCTGTAAACTTAATAGCATTTCCTATTAAGTTTAATAAAATTTGACGTAAACGGGTTGGGTCTCCGTTTATAATTTGGGGTATGCCATCTGCAAAGGTAGCTTGCATGGTTATTTTTTTATTATTTGCCTGTAACGTAAGTGATTGTATTACTTCGTCAATAAGTTTAGTAGGAGAAAAATTAATGCTTTCGAAATGCGTTTTTGTTTCTTCAATTTTACTAAAATCTAAAACTTCATTAATAATATTTAATAAATGGTCTGAAGATGACCGAATAATTTGCAATAATTCTTCCTGGTCTTCATCTAATTTGGTTTTAAGAAGCTGTTGTGTAAAGCCAAAAATAGAATTGAGAGGGGTTCTTAATTCGTGCGTAATGTGTGCCAAAAACTTTTTGCGTGCCTCGGCCAATCTTTCGGCATCTAATTTTGATATTTTTAAATTTTTTCGATATCGCCTTCTGTTTTTTACATATTTATAAACTAAATAGCAAATAACCAGTAGTAAAACTTCTGTAACTAAGCAAAGTAAACCTATTAACAGGTTTGCTTTTTTAGCAATAACGGAGGTTTTTTCAATATGGGCTCTAATTTTTGAATATTCTATTTCACCCAATTTATTAGTGAGATACGAAATATTGTTTTTTATTTTTTGTTCGTAACTGACTTGGGTTAATTTTACAGGAACATCTTCCGTTTTAGGTCGTAAGGTATCAATTTTTGATAAACTTAAATCGATTAATTCTTCTTGTAAAATGGTATCTCCAGTTGAAAGATATTTTGCTTTTTTAATATCATCGAGCTTTTTAATATTTAATACCAGTAACTGAAGCAGTTTAAGCTCTTGCGGATTATTTTTATTGATTTTATTTAATTGTATTAAGCATCGATTTAAATCATTAAAAGAAATATCGTGCAATACTAAATAATTGGAGTTTTTATTGATGGCATATAGTTTGGAGCTGTTTTCTATATTTGATAAATCAGTTAAAACCTGTTTTAATAAAATATTATTATCGTAGGGGCGTTTTACAATTTCAAGTTGTTTAAAAATGTCATTAATACTTAGGTATGAAAAAACACCAAATACTCCTACAATAATTTGCACGATAAAAATTGAAAAAAGGAATTTTTTTTCAAAGAAAATTTTCGAAGACGCTATATTTTTGGATATACTCATTAATTATTTTATACAATAATTTGAAAGAATAAGTATTGCTTTATGCTTTTTCATGGTTTTTTCCAGTTTTAGAAATGTGATTTCTTTTTTTTGCTGATTTTTTAGATATTAAAAACATAATTACTGCAACAACTATAGGTAAAATAGCAATAGCCGGGAACATTTTTGGTAAATAAAGAAAACAACTTAAGGCTCCTAAACTAAGTGCAACAAATAATGTGAATAAAGTTTGCATGGTTCTCCTCTTCTTATATATATCCTCAATGCGTTGAAGCTCTCTGTATGTTATTTCAGATATTTTCTGCCCAAACTCCGCCCCATTAAAATCTGTTTTAGATACAAAATCACTGGCTCCTTTTTTTATAAGGTCAACAATAGTTTCGGCGTTGGCTTTGCTTGAGTATAATATAACAGGTATGTCTTTATAGTTTTTTTTAATTTTGGCTAAAATTTCCCCTCCGGTATTTTTGGTATTACTGTCGTTTTCTGTCAGATAATAATCCGATATAATAACATCAGGGGTTCGGTACATTCCTTTATAAAAGGAACTGGCCGAAGGAAACGTTAAAACGTTGCAATCCATTAATTGATGTAACTGACGGGCTAATTGTGCCCGGGTATATTCATTATCATCTATTAAAAATATTTTTATTCTATTGCTCATAAGGATGCCTTTTAATATTAATAATTATATGTTAATAAACAATACGTATGCCAAATGAAAAATATATTTTATAACTAATTGATTTTTAGTTTATTAATTATTTTTATGTTCCATTTTAATGCTTGTATTTACTTTGTGTTTTATCATTTTGAGAGTATTTTAACTTATTGAGAAAATATTACCCGTCTAATTCTTGGCTAATATTGGCTAGTAATTGTGAAAAAACTTCTAAATTAATTGGTTTTTTAAGGTATTTAAAAATAAAGGATTTCTCTTTTGTTTTTTCTAAATCATCAGGGTCGGGTGAAGAGGTTAGTAAAACTACTTTTGTTTTGTTTCTATATTCGAGTGGAAATTTTTCGTATTCCGATAAAAATTCCCATCCATCCATCAAGGGCATGTTTAAATCCAATAAAATAATATTTGGCCAGATATAACTTTTGTCGAGCCAAGCAAAATCAATACATTTTGTTAAGTAGTCAATTGCTTTTTTTCCGTGTTCGGCTACATAACAGGCATTAGAATACCCCATTTTTTGAATTAGTTTTTGATGAAATAGGTTGGTCCAGGGCTCATCATCAATAAGAAGAAAAAATGGCTTCATTTTTAATTTGCTTTTAAGGTAAAATGAAATTTAGACCCTTCGTCGGGTGTTGATTCTAGCCAAATTTTACCATGATGTAGTTCAACAATACGTTTACAAATGGCTAATCCCACCCCTTGTCCGCTGTACTCATCTCGTACATTAAGTTGAGTAAAAATTTTAAAAGCTTTTTCAAAATCCTGTTTTCTTATTCCAATCCCGTTATCTTCAAAGGTAAATCTCCAATGTTCTTCTTCTTTTGCGATGGATATTTTTACAATAGGATCTATACCTGGTTTGCAAAATTTGATAGCATTGGTTAATAAATTTTGAAACAACTGTTTTATTTCACTCCGGCATCCCCATATAATGGGCATATCGGTGGTGTAAATTTTGGCCTTACTCTCTTTAATTAATGCTGAAAGTTCTGTTGTTAACTCACTAAATTCTTTTTGACAATCAACCTTTGCAAGCATTTTATTTCGTCCTAGCCGCGAATAATCCAATAAAGAATTGATTAAATTTTGCATGCGGAAAGAGGCTTTTAGGCATATATCCATGTATTGATTAGCCTCAGAATCATCCGGATAAACATTTTCATCTTTTAATAAACCTATAAAACTAATTAGAGTATTCATAGGTTCTTGTAAATCGTGTGCGGCAACAAAAGAAAATTGCTCTAATTCTTTATTTTTTAATTCTAATTGTTTCGATCGAATTAAGGCTTCTTCGGCTTCTTTTCTATCTGTAATATCACGAATAACCGCACTTAGCAAGATCCCCTCTTCAGTTTCTAATGGACTGGATGATACTTCAATTGGAAACTCTTCTCCGCTTTTACGTTGGCCCCATAAAGGGAAATCAATACCCATAGGGCGTAAGTTTGGATTAACAAAAAAGATGTTTTGGTGGCTATCCTGCTTTTTTCTTAACCTTTCAGGGATTAAAATATCTGCATTTCGCCCAATTAATTCTTCTTTTACGTATCCAAAAATATTTTTTACTTGTTCGTTTACCAGTTGTATATCTCCTTCTTTATTAACAATAACCATGGCATCGGGGGCTGAATCAAGTAAACTTCTAAATCTTTTCTCTGCTTTTTCAACTTCTAAAATGTTATGGTATAGCTCTAAAGCCATGGTATTAAAGGTGCTTGCCAAAATACCAATTTCATCTTTTGAAAAAATTTGAGCTTGTACTTTATAGTTCTTTTTGCTTATTTCTTTGGCCGCCATTAAAATTTCATTCAATCCTTTTTGAATACTTTTACTAACCATAATAGCAAGCGTGAGTCCGCATAATTCAACGGTAAGTACAATGGTTAAAAGCAAGCGACTGAGAAGGTTTTCGAGCCATCTAGAACCTTCGCCCAAGGTATATGAAAAATTATCTTCTAAAACAGCTAATTTATCTTTAATAGGCTCGAGCTGGACAATTAAAGCATTTATTTTTTCTTGAGAAGGATTTTCAGAAATAATTTCTTGATGAATTTGTTCTCCAATAGGGATAAATTGAGTTAATAAAAGATGATCTGCTTCTATCCATATATTAATTACTTTAGAAATGTAAGAAATGAAATAAAACCGTTTAAACAATTTAATCATTCCTTCCACATCATCTGGGTGGTTCCGGCCCTTTAAAAAGCCTGCTTTTGCTTTTTCTATGCTCCAATCTTCTTTACTCAATTCAACAAGCGTTTCATGGTCTCCCAGGGGTACTTTTAATATTTCGTGAAATTTCTCATAATCTTTTATATCATGAGATCGGCTGTATTTAAGAATTTCTAAATTAGCATCTTTTTGCGCTTTAGACCAAAGGCCTTCGCCGGCTACATAGGCTCTTACAGAGGAGAGGGTGTTCATAGTAAAAACCAGGGCGCCTAATTCAATTACTATAAAAAAGGCCATGACACCGATAGTAAAATAAAGCTTTTTTGAAATTGAAATGTTGTTAAACCATTTAATAAATGATAATTGTTTAATTTCGGTCATTTTTGAAAATTAATAAAAATTTGCATGAAGGACTTTATGTATAAAAAGGATGAGGTGGTTATTATTTTTTCAGGATCATTTCCTCTATTTTTAAAAGTATTTTTTCAAGAATATCATTATCCTTAATTAAGAAATCGGAGGCTCCTTCTAAAATACTAATGATGGAAGTTTTAATATTATCGGATTTTGAGATCATGATGACTTTACACACGGTACTTGTACTTTTTATTTTTTTTAAGACATCAATGCCATTTTTATCGGCTTCTAGGTAATAATCAATAAAAACGATATGGGTATCTTTTTTAAAATTATTGATGAAATCGATTGGATTAGTATAGGCTTTAATATCAAATTGCAGTTTTTTATCTTTCAATTTTTCTTTTACAAACGTTTCAATTTTTTTTGTTATTAAACGATTAAAAAATTGATCATCTTCCAATACCATAACTCTAATCGTGTTTTTAGTATCATTTTTGGCTAAGCTTAAGGGTTTCATAATGAGTTTATTTAAGGTTAGTAAAAATGATTAAATGGCTCCTTCTTTGTTTTCTTCTTAAAAAAGAATATTTTATCTTACGCTAACACTTTATTAGTACAAGATATGTTTTTTAGCATATGTATGATAGAATCAATACTCTCTTTAGAAGAATAAATAAAAAAAGGAATATCTTTAAATCTGTTTTTAAATTTTTCTAAAGTGTTGGCCTCGCCTGTTTCGTTTATATTATGTTCAACAATATAATGATCCCAAACCGGGTAATTGGCGGTCAAATCTAGGTCTTTTGTTTCTGCACCATCTATATAATAATCCCACAATATGTAGCTAGGGGTTTCATTGTTTTTATCAATGCAGTCTTCTAGGGTTGTAAATTCAACGATGTTAGACTCTAGATTCTTTTTTAATTGGTTAACTAGATACGTGCGTGAATTAAAATTATCATCCACAACAAATATTTTCGGAACAGTTTTCATATTTCTATTTAAAGATTTATTTGTGCAAAGCAATCTTTATTCCATTCTTTAAAAAATTCTTAAAAAAATTAGTAACGCACTGATTTGTAATTATTTAATTATTTTTTAAACCGGTTTGTAGATTTTAGCTTTTCTCAATTTGAGAATTTTTTTATAAAAAATGAAAAACTTAATAAAAATCTTACGTACTCGTTTTTGAGTTGGATAAGGGAACTTTTTTGAGGAGGTTGCCAATTTTTCTATAGCTTCGGGCATTGGCAATGTTTCTTAATTCAATTTTTGTTTCTTTTGGCAGTTTATTTATTCTGGCTAGCCATTCGGTACTATGCGGATTGCTACTGTTTAAATAATAAGCTACGCGATTAAAATTATATAAAATAGATTCGATAAGGGCGGGGGGGATGCTGTTGATGCTTAAATTTTCTAACAAGGCAAAAAGAATTTTTAAATTTCCGTCGTAATTTCGTTTGCTGCTTTTCCACGATTCATCCATGCTTTTTGAAAAAAGAACCAAAAAACCACTTATTAAATAGTTGTCATTTTCTTTTAATAAATCAATAATTTTGTTTCTAAAAGTATCGTCTTGAATAAATTTTTCAACCGCTTCATGCGTCGGATTTTGAAGTAATTGGTTTACTTCCTTTAATTCCGCTCTTTTTTCAATAAACAGAACTCTCTTTTCTTCAATATAAACCGAGAGCTCTTCCAGTAATGCAGGAAGGCTATCAAATTCCAGAATAATCATACCATTTACATCAATGTAGGGCTCTTTTTTGGGGTTTATGGCGTATGAAAATTGAATAATGTCGTTTTTCTTTTGATCATCAAAAACATTTTTGGACCAGTCTACGGCACTTAAAACATTAAAATCGGCTAAATTATAGCCTATAAGCAGTGTTAACGACTCGCGAATGGTTAAAATTAATTTTTGTTGTCGGTATTGATTGGGTCTAAAAAGGGCAATATAATCTTCGTTGGTAAAAATGATAGAGCTGGGGGTGGTTCGTATGCCATGTAAATGGTAAACCGGAATAAAATCTTTTGGTGCAATTAATTGATTGCTGGGGGCTAAAGAATATGCTTTGCCGGTTAAAATGCTTTCAATAACCAAATCATAATTGGTGGTAATAATCCACGATGGATCTATGGCTTTTAAATAATTTTCATATTCAATTCTTTGAAACTCTTCTGGATACCAACTGGTTAAAGCCGCTATTAATTCCTTTATTATTTTTACCGCTTTTTGATATGTAAACGATTTTTGCTCGGCATATTTTTTACAAATTTGAGTTGCAATTTCAGGGTAAGAAATGCCTTCTTTATGGATGTCTTTTAAATCTATTTTTAATTCTTGCGCACATTTATAAATTAATTCGGGCCATGATAAAGCCACTTTTTTAGTGGGCGAATTTAATATAGCTACTGAAAATCCACTTCCTAAAAACAAACCCAAATTGCCGAAAATAGATGAATCGGCTATTTTTTCAAATACTTCACTTTTAGTCATATTTATAAACTTGATTCTAACAAAATAGAAAAAAATACAACAAAAAACTCCAATAATGATAAAAAAGTCAAATTGAGAAAAAATACTCAAATTGAGAAAAATTGAATTGTAGAAAAAAGGGATATAAATAAGGTAAAATACTTATTTATAAAGGAAAACAAGCGAAATTAATGTACTGTTGTTTCTTGGCTTAATTTTTAGAACAATTAAGGTATATTAATTAATGATTTTTATGAAAACGATTCTTTTTACCCAGTGCCTTCAAAACGATTTTGTTAAACCCGTTGGTAAATATGATCATTTGCCTAATTTATTACATATTGGGTATGAAGAGTCGACCCGCTTAATGGGCTTGATACCTGAGGAAGGGCCTATTTCCGTTTTTATGAATTGGGCAAGTTTGCAAGTGAAAAGGAATTTTAAAATTGTGCATATTCGAGATTGGCATGACCCTTCGGATGAAAATCAAAAAAAACATTTACAACAATTTGGAGATCACTGCATTATAGATACCCCCGGCGCCGATTTTATTTTTAAACTTAAAAAAAGTCACATCATTATTAATTCGGTAGGGTTGAATGATTTT
Organism: uncultured Flavobacteriales bacterium; assembly: GCA_964403835.1. GTDB lineage: Bacteria > Bacteroidota > Bacteroidia > Flavobacteriales_G > JALEGO01 > CAYOHR01. Next base: position 15,277 of record CAYOHR010000015.1, on the reverse strand, counting down.
ATTGATACGCCTTTAGTCGAGTTTTTAAATGCACATAAAGGTGAGAAAGTAAGAATAGGCATTATTGGGGTTTGGACCGAGGCCAAGGTGTTTTTTTTAGCCTATGATATTTTAACCCGTTATCCTTCGTTTGAAGTGGCAGTATGTTCAGCTTTAACAGCTAGTTCTTCCATCTATAATCATTATTTTTCATTAGATCAGTTAAAGAAAATTTTAAATGTGCACGTGTATAATTCCATCGGAGAGTTTACCAATTATTTATCGTGGAATAAACAGGGATTAGAGCTTTCTTTAAAGGATAATAATGGTTTTCCAGATATTATTATGGAAAAAGGTATTCAGCTAAGCGAAATTGATTATAAGTTGATGAAATACGTTTTTAGAGGCTCCAGAAGTGTTTCGTTAAAGATATTGGATGGTGGATTTTCGGGCAACCTGGTGTTTGGATCAGAAAGTATTGATTTAAATGGCCATTCCGAAGCCCCAAATGTTATAAAAATAGGAAACCAAGAATCTGTTGGAAAAGAGCGAATGTCGTTCGAAAAAATTGAACCTGTTTTAGGAAACAATGCGCCAAGAATTACTGATTTTGCTGATAATAAAGGAAGAGGGATTATAAAATACCGATACGCTTCCATGGGCAAAGAAGCTTCTTTTTCGTTTCAGAGAAAATTTACCGAAGGTACTTCTTTAACTAAAATTGAACAGTATTTAGATGCTATTTTTAAAGATGAACTAGGTAAGTTTTATGTAGCCAGTACCTACGAAAAAATCAACTTGTTTGAGTATTATGGATTTAATACCACCAATATAGAAGGCGTTAAAAAAAACATTGAAAATGTTTATCAAAAAAGTGCAGATGCTTACGAATTAGAATTTGAGAATGGCATTAAATTTCCGAACCCCTATTTTTTCTATAAAAAAACCTTACCACATATTAAAAATAAGCTCAATAATTATTCGTTTATATCCTTTGTACATGGCGATTTAAATGGCGCTAATATATTAATTGATCAACAAGAAAATGTTTGGATTATCGATTTTTTTCACTCGCATCGGGGGCATGTGTTAAAAGATGTTGTAAAACTGGAAAATGATTTATTATATATCTATACTAAAATTAAAAATCAGAACGAATTTTTAGAAGCACTTAAAATAAGCGAAATTTTATTTGCTACTAAAGATTTGGCAAAACCTTTACCTCCTGTTGAAGAAACAGATATCAAGATGCCCGCTTTTAAAAGAACTTATAAAACGTTGCGCATTCTTCGTTCTTTTTACCCGGATCTCATCAAATTTGATCGAAATCCAACCCAATTATTCATTGCACAATTGAGATATTCTATGCATACCTTGTCTTTTGAAGAATCAGATGAATGGCAAAAGAAATGGGCCCTCTATAATTCAGGTATTTTTAGCCAAATTATATTCATGCGCATTAAAGAATCTGGCCCTTTGCGAATTAATTTTATTCCAAAAGACGCTATGAATCAGCACCTGTTAGGTTTAACTATTTTACCCGGAAGAAAGGACTTTAGTCGCGATTTATTAGAAGATATTAAGGAATTAAAAAAAGAGAATATTGATGTGGTTATTCCTTTAATAACCCATGATGAAATGGATGATTATGATGTACCTAATTTGATCAAATTGTACAGAAAAAATAAGATAGAGGTAAGAGAACTGCCTATTTTAGATCAGAAAGTACCTAGCATAAAACAAGTGAAAGAACTCATGCAGTATATGGATACTAAATTTGCGGAAGGAAAAAATATATTGATACATTGTGTTGGCGGACTTGGTCGCTCCGGCTTAATTGCTGCTTGTTATTTAAAACATTTAGGGTATACATCAGAAGAAGCTATTCATTTAGTTAGAAGAGTTCGTACTTCCAGAGCCATAGAAACAAGAGAGCAGGAAAAATTTGTGCATGCTTTTCCTCAAAGGAAAACAAAAGCATATTAGTCCAGTTCTGCCATCAAAATAAATAATTTCTCAAACTTTTCTTTGAGTTGTCGTTCTGTCCAAAGGGTATTATTGGCAATCATAGTAAAACATAGCAGTTTTCCGCTTTTGGTATGTACGTAACCTGCGTATGATTTTATACGTTCCATAGTACCGCTTTTAGCCCTTAAATTGCTTGCGGCGGCACTCTTATTCGCTAATTTCCGAATAGTGCCAGATTCACCCGCAATGGGTAACGATTTGTAAAAAGCGGGGAATACAGCAGTATCCTTCGCTAAAAACCTTAACATATCAACCATTTGATGGGTAGTTATGGTATTCATTCTCGATAAACCACACCCATCAATCATGCATAAACCTCGCAAATCTATATTTCTGCTTTTCCACAATTCATAAATGTTTTTAACACTTCCGGAAGTGCTTCCATATCCATTTTTACTGCATGAAATGGCTTGTAATATACTTTCGGCATAAAAATTTTGACTGACATGGTTCGTGTGATACACTAAGTCTTTTAAAGGTGGAGAATAGGTAGTAGTAATTAATTTTCTGTCTTTTTTAGGTGGAGTTTTTATTTTGTTTAAGCGCACCAAGCGCATGGTGGTAGAAGAATCTGTGACTTCAATATTCTGGTTTAATAAAGCAGATTTAAGGGTTTGTGCGCAAAATAAAGCAGGATCAGGGATAGAACCATGTTCCACATGATTATCACGGATTTCCCCAAATATAATGCCTTCAAATTGAAACGGAGCACGTTGTACATAAGCATAAGGCTTTAAAATATCAGGCTTATAAACCGCTTGGTTATATAGTTTTAATCCCGGTATAATGGGCGATGTAGTAAAATTTACTTTGCTTTTTGATGCAGAAAAAATAATATCATATAAATTTTCATGAATATTTAATCCGCAGCTTCCTGCTCCATAATCGCATTGCATATCGCCCCAGGTCCAACCATCCGGAATAGGATTTTGGTCGCAGGCTTCGGCATCGCCAATAATAGAACCATTAATTTTAGTAATGCCCAAATTTTGAATAGCGATAGCCCAAGCATTAAATAGTTTATTAATGCTGCTTCCAAAAACTTCGGAACCCAAGGTAGGATCACCGCTTCCGCGAATATAAATGTTGCCGTTTAGGGTTTTGGTTGCTTCATCCAGGGTGCCGTCATATTCTATGGTTGTCGAAAATTTGTATTGAGGCCCCAATAAAGAAAGGGCTGTGCCGGTTGTTACCAGTTTCATGACAGAAGCGGGGGTTAAACCATGATCAATGTTGGTGGCAGAAAGTACTTTTCCACTATCCACATCGACTAAATAATAGCTCCAACTGCCTGCAAAAAGTTGTGGAGCTGCATTCATAGAGTCTACAAAGGAAGTTAATCTTCGAAAAGAAGCAGAAGTATCCGAAACCGTTGTTTTTACATGTAGAGTATCCTTTTCTTTGATTTTTTCGGTTGTTTCCGGAATAACCGGTTTGCTTTCAAAAGCAATAAAACAAAGGGTGGTTATTACCGCAAGCGGAATCAAAATATAAAGAAAAATCTGAGTAACAGTAAGCGTTTTGCGAAAAAATTGTTTCATAATAGTGTGTCTAGTGTCTAGTGTCTAGTGTCTCCGGTCTTGTGTCTAATGTCTCTTTGTCTAGTGCCTTGTCTTATAAATCTAAATATTTTTTTCGAAGAATAATATAATTTGTAAACGGATGTTTTGAATAGGGTTTGTAATGCGCATCTATAAGGGTTTGAAGCTCATTAAAATAGAGTTTAGGGCTTACTTCATTGGCCAACCAAGTTTCAGGATTTTTGCAAAAAATAATCCAATCGGGTTCTTCGGCTTTTAAAAGGGCTATTTCTTCTTGTTGATATGATAAAGCATAATTGGTGTTGAGCATTAAGGGGTATTTTGTGATAAAGCGAGTAGGGGAGAGCTTTTGTAAATAAAAATACAATTGGGGTTCTGAACCCGCTATATATACTAAATCTAATTTTGATACTTTCTCTTTCATCATAATAGCAAGCTGTTTTGTCTGGTCAAAATCATCTCGGGGGTACATGGTTTTTGAATAATCAACCCCGGAAAGAAAAAGATTTTTTTGATAGGGATAAATGCTTATGTATAAAACAATGAGAGTGATAATTATTGGTATACTTTTAATAATAAAACCGGGTTTAGTTTTTAGAAGATATGTTTGAAAATATGCCAGGGTTTCTCCAAATAATAATGCTAACATAGGAAAAATAAAAATAAAATACCTTGGTATTTGTGCTCCCGCAATAGATAGTATGGAAGTTAGGAGTAGAATCCATAAAAAATTTGTTTTTTTCAGGTTTGAAAGGCTTAATATGCTGATTGTCAAAATAATAGGTGTGATTTTCCAAAAATATTTTGAATTTCCGTATAGGGTTGTTTTCCAATCAAATAACTGACTGTATTGCATATTAAATTGAACAACGGCTTCATAAAATTGCCTTACATTGCTTGTGCTAAAAAGTACCCACACTATTAACAGACAAAGGAGAGTAGAAGGAACAAGGGGAAAAAGGATTTTTTTTACATCCCTTTTTTCTTCTTTTTTAGCAGTGATAAAAAGGTGTATAAAAATGATTACTAAAGCCAATAAACAAATGGGTTTGTACAATAAGGCAAGGAGGCCAAATAAACAAAATAAAATAATTTTTTTACTTAATTTAAAATCGGAATAAACCACCCAAAGGGCACCGCATAAAGGTGCGGTCATAAACAATTCGGTATTGGCAGCTCCGCTCCACAAAAAGGGAACAGGCATTGAAATTAAAAAAATGAAACACAACGCGCTGCAAAAGGCAATAATTTCGTTTTGCTGTTTTATTTGGATTAAATAAATAAACACTGCGCTTATAAATACAAAAAGCAGGGCAAACAAACGGTAATATATTTCTTTGGTGCCAAATAGTTTATAAATTAAATAATATGAATAAACAATGGCCGGAGGTTTTTGAATAAAAGCATCTTGGTACAATGTTTTACCTTGGTCTAAGGCAAAAGCACTGTATGCATATTCTCCTTCATCGCGTTCAAAAGGGGCCGAGAGGGAATTCCATCTTAAAAAGAGCGTAAGTGTGAATAAAAGTAAAAGAAAAGAAGTATGCTTATAAAAATGAAACATGTGTAGGGCTTAGTTTAAACCAAAATTTTCACATTTCGCTGGTTTTCCCGTATGGTATCTTTCTTTTTAATATCCTCGCGTTTATCAAACATTTTTTTACCCTTGGCTAATCCAATTTCTAATTTTGCTAAGCCTTTTTTATTAATAAAAAGCTTAATGGGCACAACGGTCAAGCCTTTTTCTTTTACGTTTTTATCGAGTTTTACAAGTTCTTTTTTATTTAAAAGCAATTTGCGATTTCGTTTGGGTTCGTGGTTATAAAAGGTGGCTTTGTCGTATTCGTTAATAAACATATTCCGAACAAAAAGTTCGCCTTGTATAAAAGCGCAAAAAGCCTCGTTAATACTGGCTTTTGCGTTTCTGATTG
>CAYOHR010000015.1:6253-9788 GCA_964403835.1 uncultured Flavobacteriales bacterium | reverse complement strand
CGGTGCCGGTTAGCTGCAGGCCTGCAACAAACGTATCGGTAATTTCAAAATTGAAAAACGCTTTTTTGTTTTTAATAACAATTTCCTGAGTCATGAATAGGCCTGCATAGAATTAAATCAAACGTACAAAAAAATAATAATATTCTTTTAGATCAACGAGAATAAGGAGTTTGCTAGGGCTTTATATGCAGGTTTCTTAATATAGGGATACCACTATCCAATTACTAGCATCAACGCAAACCAATGTAGTTGTTTTTTGCCCTAAGGTAAGTACCAAATTAGGAGCCCCGGCAATTAAATCAGCTCCATTAGCAACAATATTAGCATTTGATGAGCCTGCATTAGCTATTGTAATGATAAGCATTCGGCCTATATTGTTTGTTGCTGAAGGAAGGTTAATGGTTGTGGTACCTGCACCAGCAGTTGAGTTTATTATATAATCAGTTGCAACAACATTATAGGTAGGCCCCGCGGTAGTTGTTACAGGATATTTAATGTTGGCCGGGCTTCCTAAATATATTTTTCCTGTAGCGCTTGCGTAAGGTATTTTACCTTTATTACCAGCTCCCCCCCCATCATCAAATTTCATAATAGGCTCGCCAGGATCAGCTACAATATGCAGTCTGGCCGCAGGACTTGAAGTGCCTATACCTAAATTTCCGTTTAAATAAGTAATAGCATTTATATCACTAGAATATATTGCGTATGAATTTGTAATACTACCACCACTTAAAAGACCAATGTCAAGACCTTTTACAGTACCAATAGTCCCGGGAGGATCTAAATCGCCTACTTTAACCAAGCTTGCATTATTAATAGCCCCGGCGTTTCCTAAACGAGCCTGAATAACAATGACTGTATCGACCGTGGAAGCATTGTTGGTAATGCTGGAAGAAAAGTTTGTGATATTTGTGGTGGAGGAATTATTGTTAAATACTTGTAATGTAGCAGCAGGTGCTACAGTACCAATACCTAACCTACCCGTTGTAGTAAATGTTGCCTTAATTGTATTGTTTGTTCTGATACTTAAATCAACGCTATCAGTGGTTCCAAAAAAATTAGTAGTAGAATTGGTATTTGCATTTCCTAACACATTCCAATAATTGTTTACGTTACCTATCTCAGCAAATGCATTAGCACCGGCTGTTTTATTTAGGTTTAATTCTCCGGTAGTTGAATTGTAAATTAACAAACCTGCAGGTGGGGTTGCAATGGCATTCATTTCCGCCGTTGTAAAGGACGGTAATTTTATACCTCCAAACTGAACATCTAAACCTACTCCGGCAGCGGGTGCAGAACCGTCGGTACTAATAGATACTCCTTGTGAAAAACTGTTCTGCGGCTTAATAATAAGAATACTTACTAAACTTATTATAAATATGTAATTTACTGCTTTCATACGAACTGAATTTGGGGTTTTCTACGCATTTTTTATAGATAGGTTACAAACTTGGTAGCTCAAACACTATTAATTAAATGTTAATTTTTTCAAATGTGCTATAATAACCTTTATTTATGGTTTTTATTTATCTTCGCGCCATACAAAAACTGCATGAAACTATTTAAAAATAATTCGTTTATCGTATTGTTATTGTCTTTTATAATTTTGCTAACGTACTATGGCAAAGTAGTGCTAACTCCCAACGAATTTATGTTTTCGAGCCAAGGAGATGGTATTAAAAACTACTATACGTATGCTTATTTAATTAAAAACAATTCTTCAAATTTAAATTTTGAAGGAATGAATTATCCCTATGGCGAAAACATTACTTTTATTGATGCTCAACCTTCTATTTCAGAACCCTTAAAGTTTTTAAATTCTATTACCGGTGGTTTTTTCAACGAAAACCTCATTGGTATTATTAATTTTTTAATGCTGTTTTCCATTTGTATCTGTGCTGTTTTTATTTACAAAATTTTAAGTTATTATAAAGTACATACGTATGTAGCTATATTAGCTGCCACAGGCATAGCTTTTCTTTCGCCTCAAATTTTTAGAGTTACCGGACATTTAACCTTATCCTATTCGTTTCTTTTTCCAATGATTTGGTATTTTTTAATTAAGGCAGAGGAAGGCACCTCCCTAAAATACAAATTGCTATTACCGGTGGCTATTATTGCAGCCTTTTTTACGCACCCTTATTTAGGGATGATGTCGGTTTTATTTATATTTTTCTACCAGGTATTCACTTTTTCTTCTAAAGGGTACTCTGTGCCAAATTTTATTTTAAAACTGCTTTTGTTTATTGGCATCCCCATGATTGTATTTTTTGCTTTTGTAAAATGGAATGATACCCATCCTGATCGATCCAATGTGCCTATTTTAGTGGAAGAATATACTGCTACCTTTCAGTCAGTATTTATTCCAAGTCGCCCTCCATTGAATAGATTTTATTCAGAGTTTATGAAAATAGACAATCAAAATTGGGATGGCTGGAGCTACATTGGACTTGTTTCCGGAGCATTTTTGGTGTATTTTTCATTGAGCTCCATTTTATTATCCATCAAAGAAAAGAAGGTGGCATTCGCATGGAAAACATCCTCAAAAAATAATTTAAATGCTTATTTATTAAGCGCCTTTATTATTTTACTGTTTGCTATGTTTTTGGTATCTGTTTTATTGTTTTTTGATTTTTTAAGTGCTACTCCTTTAAGTCAGTTTAGAAGTACCGGAAGATTTGCATGGGTATTCTTCTATGTTATTAATTGTGCGGCCATTGTTTTTATCGATCAAAAATTTGTAAAAACGGCCAAGCCTAATAGTTTAAACATGGCGGTAATATATATATTGATGATTATTCCGTTTTTTGAATCGTATGCTTATCATAAAGAAACCTATAATACTATTCATGTGAATAAAAATTTAATGAATAGAACAAATATGGGGACAGATAGATTTGAGATTGTTCAAAAAATTAATCCGGATCTGTATGATTTTATTTTGCCGCTTCCATTTTATCATCACGGGTCAGAAACCATAGGAATAGAAGGTGATAATGATTCAAGGTTAAATTCGATGGTTTTATCGTTTCATTTAAAAATTCCACTTATATCTTGTAGTTTAACGCGAACATCTATTACAGAGAGTAAAAACATTATGCAAATTTTTTCTCCTGCATATATTGATAAACCTATTTTTGCGGATCTCAAAAAGAAAGGGAAGCACGGTAAAGTGCTGGTTATTGTTTCTGAAAATAAGTATTTAAACCCCCAAGAACAGGCTTTATTGAATAAATGTAAGGTTATTTTTAAAAATAATTCACTGGCCCTTTATGAAATAAGCTTAGATGATATTTTTAAATCAACAGAGGGGTGTGATATTACGAATAAATTTAATTCGGCAGATACTTTATACAGCGCAAATAATGAGTTTTTGGCAGATAGCGCACAGAATTTTATGTATGCCGAAAATTTTGAAACCAATTTTTCAAAAATTGCTCACTCAGGCAAAGGCAGTTATTCAGCGGTGCATAAAGATTGGAATATTGTAGGGAAATGTGAAAAATTAGATCCTAATAAAAATTATATAGCCTCT
>CAYOHR010000015.1:0-6243 GCA_964403835.1 uncultured Flavobacteriales bacterium | reverse complement strand
GTATTACCATACGCAAGGTTACCGCGAAGGGGTATTAAATTCGATGAGTTTTGTAAATGAGAAAAAAGATGGAAAAGATGAATGGATAACCGGGGTTACTAATCCTATGTCATCGATGGTAATTGATGGCGATTGGTTTTTGGTTGAAATACCTTTTAAACCGAAACATGCGGATTCTAAGCTGGAAATTTTTATAAAAGGGCGTGATGATTCGAAAGAGCTTATTTATGTGGATGATGTAATGATTTATGAGACTGGAATAAATTACTATAAAAAGGGAGAAAATACCCTGATTCATAATAATTATTTTATTCCGCTTAAGGCCTGTAAATAAGGGAGTACTTATTTTTTAGTCTGATACATTTCAAACTTAGCTAATTTAGTCCTTTGTAAAAAATGTTTAAATGAGGTAGCCAAAACACCTAAGCCATATTGCGTACTTCTTTTGAAGTTAATAGACGAGGCCTCTTTAAAATACTTAGTAGGGCAAGTTACTTCGGCAATTCTATAATTTGCATATATAATTTGTGATAGCATTTGATTATCAAAAACAAAATCATCCGAGTTTTTTTCTAAGGCTAAATTTTCTAATACTTCTTTGGTGAAAGCTCTATAGCCGGTATGGTATTCAGATAATTTATGGTCTCCCAATAAATTTTGAGCTAAGGTTAAAAATCGATTGGCAATATATTTATAAACCGGCATGCCGCCTTGTAAAGCGCCTTTTCCTAAAATACGAGAACCCAACACTACATCATACAAATCATTAGCAATTAAATATGACATCGAGGGGATAAGCTTGGGCGTGTATTGATAGTCAGGGTGAAGCATAATAACTATATCAGCACCTAATGACAATGCTTTTTTATAACACGATTTTTGATTTCCGCCGTACCCTAAGTTTTTTTCATGCCTAATAACATGTTTAATGCCAATTTGTTGAGCGAGTTCTAAAGTATTATCGGTGCTATGATCATCGACTAGTACTACTTCGTCAACCATCGTAAAATCAATTTCTTTATATGTTTTTTCTAAGGTTTTTGCCGCATTATATGCAGGCATAACAACTACTATTTTTTTTCCTAAAAGCATATGTGCGCAAACTTAATAAAATATTGCAAAATAAGTTAATTAGATATACCCTTATTTATTTGAATAAATGACACTGGTTCCAATTAATCTATGGTGAATATCTGTCATACTTTTTTGATAGACCAAAATGAGGTATTTGTTTTCTGTTTCCCAATGTTCACCTTCGGTTTCATTGAATTTTGCCAGCCCGTTTTTATCATAAATAACATAGCTGTAATTATAATATCCTTGTTTTAAAAAAAGATGGGTTTCATGTATTCCCAAGGCACTGTTGTAGGTTAGTTTACACTCCTCATTAAAATTATAGTCGCACAAGGCTCCGTATAAATAAATGGGACCACTTTTTGAAGGTTCCGCTTTTAATTTAAAATGGACTTTAACATAATCCGATTCGGTTCCGCTTGTATACGCCAAATCATTTCTAATTAGCCTGTTGCCATTAATATCGGGCCATAATTCATACCCTTTTTTACTTCGCAAGCCATCCATCATTAATTCAACTTTTACTGGCGTTTCGAGGGTAATAGACTCAATATTATTATTTTTTATGTAAATACTTTTTAAATATAGATTACGAAATTCGTTATTACCCGGAAAAATGTTATTCTCTTTATAAGAATATTCCATTTCATCCATACGAATAAAAGTGGGTTCAAAATTGGCTCTCCAAGTATCCCATTGCTGGTTTTGCATAACGGCTACATGAAAATTATTTAATTGAGCGGTAATCGCTTTTTGTTCGGACGAAATAATGAATTTTATTTCCTGAGCGGTCATTCTTCTCTCTACATCAATGGTTCTAATAGTGCTGGCGGCTACATTACAAAGGGTTTCAAAAAACATAAAACGTTTTGTAAGTACCAAATTTTTTTTATCTCCATCTTCATATACTTTTAATAAATAATTTCCACTTTTTGTCAATTGTACATCTTGGTTTGGAATAACTAATTCGTAATGAATATATTTTGAAAAATTACAGGCAGAATAGGTGATATTGCTAATTAACCCTTCAGCATTTCCACCGGTAAATTGAGATACTAAAACATCAGCAGGAGTCCAGTCGTATTCGCATAAAATAATTTCGTAGCCATAATCTTTAGGATACCCATCTAAATCATCAAACATAAAAGTAATGCTTTCTGCATCTAACAAATTGGCCAACGGGTAACTGGTTTCGTCTGCGGTATTATAAGCAATGCTTGTTTTTATGTTTTTTTTATAAATAAAATCTTCATATTTTAAGCCGGTGCCCACATAATCTCCTTGCGCTTTTATGATATTAAAAAAGCAAAATAATAAGATAATACTTGAATATATTTTAGGAGATAAATTTTTCATTTTTAAAAGAGTTAGAAAAATACTGAAAATTCAAATGTATTGGTCATAAAAAACAAACAAAGATATTATTATATTTGATTTCTATGGGGCTCAAACTAGGTATTGTAATACCATGCTATAACGAAGAAAACAGATTAGATGTAAATGCACTTTTACATTTTTTGCAAGCAGAGGAGGATGTTTTAATTTGTTTAGTAAATGATGGCAGCCATGATGGAACGCGACGTTTGATTGATGCGCTAGCTGAGGATAGCTCAAAAATTATAGCTTTAAATTTACCTAAAAATGTAGGTAAGGCAGAGGCAACCAGACAAGGTGTTTTGTGTTTGATGCAGCACGCATGTGATTATATTTCTTTTTTAGATGCTGATTTTGCCGTTTCGTTACCCGAAATTAAACGTTTAACTACTCTAAAAACAACAAAAATAGTTTTTGGTTCTCGCATTAAAAAGATGGGTAATTACATTGTTAGAAGTCCGTATAGGCATTATTCGGGCAGGGTAGTGGCAACATTTATTGGAATTATCACAAAATTACCTGTGTATGATTCGCAATGCGGCGCTAAAATATTTGATAAAGATATTATTTTGCCCATTTTTAGTGAACCTTTTTACAGTAAATGGTTATTTGACGTGGAAATTTTACTGCGTTATAGAAATGCTTTTGGGCAAGAAAAAACCTTGGAAGATATTGAAGAAATTCCGGTAAAAGAGTGGATAGAGAAAAAAGGTTCTAAGCTCAAGTTAATTGATTTTTTTAATGTGCCCATACACTTATACAAAATTCATGCCAAGTACAACTAATGGGAATGCCAGGATTTTCTTAATACCTACTACTTAATACTTAATACATTCATTAATAATCAGATACCTTTTTAATTTTTAAAGGAGGTAAATTAATGGCTCGATCAATTTCTTGGTAAGAAGAACCTTCAGGCACATCAAATTTCTCACTGTAAACAACACCTTCAGCGGTTTCATATTCAATATTATAAACTCTGCCTGGGTTTAGAATGATGATGTATTTTCCGGTTGCCGAGTTGGGCAAATAGGTTCCAATAATGGCCTTATTATTTACCTCAGAAACATTAATAACTAAATCTGCCGGAACTTTACCTGTTTCATCGGTAACAAATCCCTTAAACACAGTTAAAGGTTGGGTTTTAATTTCAGGAAATGTAATGGCATATAAATCGTAATCACCAAAACCATCGGTTCTAAAAGAAGAATAAAAGGCTCTTTTTCTATCAGCGGTTGGTTTAAAATAAATATCGTTTGAAGGTGTATTTACAGGGTATCCCATGTTTTGAGGAGTGGTCCATTTTTTCTCTTCAATTTTTTCAGCGAAAAAGATATCATATCCCCCCATCGTTTTTAAACCATTAGAACTAAAAAATAAGGTTGTACCATCTGGGTGAATAAAGGCTGCATCCTCATCTCCATCTGTATTAATATTGGCGCCACAATTTTGGGCCAATGCCCAATCGCCGGTAGGTAATTTTTTACAAAAATAAATATCTTTTCCGCCAAAACCACCGGGTCTGCTGCTAGAAAAATATAAATATTGCCCATCTGCACTGATGGTTGCATTTCCATCCCATGATGCGGTATTAATATCGGATCCCATTTTTTGTGGAATGCTCCATTCTAAACCATTTAATCGGCTTAAATAAATGTCGCCTTGTCCTTCATAATCGTATTTGTATATTAAAAGTGTTTGTCCATCTGCCGAAATATTTAAGGCTGATTCATGTCCTTCGGTATTAATAGATGGTCCAATAGATTTTGGAGTGGTCCATTCTCCGTTTAATTTATTGGAGATATAAATATCTTCAAAATATTGTCCGTTCTCTTCAAACAAGCCGCCGGTACTGCTTTCTCTTTTTGATGTAAAAACTAAAACACTTTCGTCAACTGTTAAACAAGGGTTATAATCGGCATACTTCGAATTAAGGGTTTGTCCTAAATTAGTTACCAGCATATTTAATGGAAACTTTTTAATTTCCATAGCATCTTTACAAACCTGAATTTGTTTTCTGATTTGGTCAATTTGTTCAGCGGCATTCGGGTTAATTTGAATAATAAAGCGATTATACGTTGCGATAGCTGCCTCAAACTGATAATTTAAATGGTAAGCATCTCCTAAATGTTTAAATACTTCCAATGGAGCTTTTGTTTCTTTGTAATATCCTTCTTTATATTCTTTGCTAATATTATTAGAAGCTTTTTCGAGGTATTCAATAGCTTTTTTGCTGTTGGCAGGGGGCTGTAAATAACAATACCCTATTTGAAATTCAAGATTAGCATTATTCGGATCCATTTTATTTAGATCTAACAATTTTGTCAAGGCTTTTGGGTAATTTCCTTGAAATATGAGCGCAGTAGCTTCGGAAAAAGCTTTTTTAAATTCAATACTTTCATTTTCTGCGAACGATCCTAATGATATTAGGCTACTTAATGCGATAATATAGAATTTCTTCATCTTTAATTTTAATTATTTTACAAATATATTATAACTAATATTCAGCAATAATATATAATTATTAGTATTTTTGAAAAAAAAGTATGATTCGAGGATTAATAGACTTACATTCAACGTTGCGTTATTTTGTTGTAATAGCCCTTATTTTGTCAATCTTATCAAGTTATATTGGGTTTTCTCAGAAAAAAAAATATGAAAAATCAAATGATAAAATAAATTTATACGCTTTTATTTTAATTCATATTCAATTATTACTGGGTTTAATTTTATACTTTTTTGTGAGTCCGTATGTTCAGTTTTCGGATATGGCCGAAACAATGAAAAATCCTATTCATAGATTTTATTCTGTTGAACATATTGCGGGCATGTTAATAGGGATTACGTTAATAACTGTAGGAAGGATAAAAGCTAAGAAAATAACAGACGATGTTAAAAAACATAAAACCACTTTTATATTTTATTTAATTGGGTTTATAGTCATTTTCGTATCTATTCCGTGGCCATTTTTAAAGAGTTTTGGTACTTGGTTTTAATTTAGGTTGATGGAAAAATATTTTCTGGTTCTTTTACTTTTTATTTTTTCATGCCAAAATAAAACAGATAAACCAGTGGTTGAGCATTTAATTCCAGGTCAGGAAGTATTTCAATCAAATTGTAGCGCTTGCCATGGTGATTTAGGAAACGCCATGATTTCGGGGGCTAAAGATTTAACCCAATCCCATTTAAATCAGCAAGAAATTATGTTGATTATAAAAAAGGGAAAGGGGAATATGTTAGCTTATGAATCTATTTTAACCGAAGAGGAAATCAATGACCTTTCTCACTATGTACTTTCTTTAAGAACCCCATGATTGAAATAGAAAAACGCGAATTTAAAGAAGAAAAAGTAGTTTTGGTGGGTTTAATTAACTCGCGCCAAAATGAGCAAGATGTAAAGGAATATTTAGATGAACTAGAGTTTTTGGCCCTTACTGCAGGCGGAATTACGGTTCGGAGATTCACTCAACGTCTTGAAATGCCCATTCCCGGTACTTTTATAGGGACAGGTAAAGCAGAAGAAATTCGACTTTTTGTACATGAAAACGAGATAGAATCTATTTTATTTGATGATGAACTTTCGCCTTCTCAGCTTAAAAATTTGGGTAAAATTTTTGAAAAAAAAGTTATTGACCGAAATGGTCTTATTTTAGATATTTTTGCGCAACGGGCTCAAACAGCGCACGCCCGAACCCAGGTTGAATTAGCTCAATACGAATATTTACTGCCTCGCTTAACCGGTATGTGGACACACCTTTCGCGGCAAAAAGGGGGAATTGGTATGCGTGGGCCGGG
>CAYOHR010000014.1:29685-56282 GCA_964403835.1 uncultured Flavobacteriales bacterium | reverse complement strand
TATTTTGGCTATGCAAATCTATACTAAGTTTTTACTCTATTAAAAATGTACAAAAATAAAATTCTTTCCTTCTTTTCCATTCTGTTGTGTATCCTATCTTTTTCTTGCCAACAGGATACCTGCAACGAAAAAAAAGGAGACACGTTTAATAGTTTTGAATTTTACGAAGCAATGAATGATTCCATCAATCAAAAAATTGTTGTGAGTTTATCGTATGATGCTTTAAAAGATTTGCCTTTGAATTATTTTAATGATGGATATCTGTGGCAGGCTTATAATACCCCTGAAGGAGAAAAGATTGATTCAAGCATTTATTATATTGATTCGGTGTATTTCGACAAATCATACATGAAACTACACATTTTGCATACCCTTTTTCATGATTCGGTAGAAAGTAAAAACTTCAGGGTTTTGTATTATTTTCCGGATCGGGAACAATATATTGATTGCAAGCACCCGGGCGCTTCAGATGCTTATAGAATTGATGTTGATTTTACGCTTCAAAAAAACGTGGATGCATATACTGTAAAATCATTGGTATGGAAACAAAGTTACCATGCTACAAAGAAGTAAATACTTGATTTATCACTTATAACCTGTACCTAACATGAACTATTGGCTTGTAAAATCAGAACCGGTAAAATATGCCTGGGAAAAATTTTTGAAAGATGGCAAAACTGTTTGGGATGGAGTGCGCAATTATACGGCCCGAAACAATTTAAGAGCCATGAAATTGGGCGATTTTGTTTTGTATTACCACAGCAATGAGGGCAAAGAAATTGTGGGGTATGCTAAGGTAGTTAAAGAAGCCTATCAAGATCCTACAACACAAGAAGAAGCTTGGGTTTCGGTAGATTTATCGCCGGTAGAAACACTTAAAAAACCGGTTACCTTAGAACATATTAAACAAGATGCGGTTTTAAAAGACATGCTTATTATAAAACAAGGCCGGTTATCTGTCATGCCTGTTACCGAAAAAGAGTTTAAGCATATTCTTAAACTTGGTAAATAAGCATTGTACATGTTTGTTTTAAATAAAAAAATTACCGTTTAATAATTGGGGCTCTTTTTATTTAAATGATTTCATCATATTACAATCAATCCTTTTATATTTGTTCTTCAATTTAAACACATGAAAAAGTTTTTCATTCTTTTTTCCATTTTATTAGCAGGGAAGCTTTTTTCACAAACAGGAACCATCCGGGGATTTGTTTATGATTCGGGAACGGGAGAACCTATTATTTTTACAAATGTATTTTTAAAGGGTACTAACTATGCTGCATCGACGGATGTGAATGGTTTTTATACCCTTTCACAAATTCCGGAAGGCGCTTATACCTTAACAAGTACTTCTTTGGGTTTTGATACAGCCACCGAAAACATTGTTTTGAAACCGGGAGAAATTGTGACTCGAAAATTATTTATCAAAAAAAGTGCCCGGGACCTAAAAACAGTGGAGATTTCTGCCGAAAAAGGAGTTGAAAAAACCAATGTTCAAATGTCGATCACTAAAATAACTCCGAAAGAAATTAGTCAATTACCCAGTGTGGGCGGACAGGCCGATATTGCACAATACCTGCAAGTAGTGCCCGGAGTGGTTTTCACCGGCGATCAAGGAGGTCAATTGTATATCAGAGGGGGCGCGCCTGTTCAAAACAAAGTGCTGTTGGATGGGATGATTATTTACAATCCTTTTCACACCATAGGTTTATTCTCCGTTTTTGATAATGACATTATGCGAAATGCCGATATTTATACCGGCGGATTTAATGCACAATACGGCGGAAGAATATCTTCTGTAATGGATATAACAACCCGCGATGGAAACAAAAAAAGATTATCCGGTAAGGTTGGAGTAAATACTTTTGGCGGAAAACTTCTGTTAGAAGGCCCTATGCAAAAAGAGAAAAAAGCGGGCGGAAGCTCCTCTTCTTATTTGATCAGCGCAAAAACATCGTACCTCGATCAGTCTTCCAAATTATTATATAAATATATTGATACAGCCGGTTTGCCCTTTAATTTCACCGATTTATACGGAAAACTTTCTTTTAATGGCGGCAATGGCAGTAAATTCAACTTATTTGGATTTAATTTTTCTGACCAGGCAAAATGGAAAGCCATTTCTAACTTAAAATGGAATTCGTGGGGAATTGGAACCAAATTTGTGCTCGTGCCATCTTCTTCCCCAACCCTTATTGATGGAGGTGTTTCTTATTCTCAATACATCATTACATTGGCTGAAGCGAATAAAAATAACCGATCAAGCGCTATTAATAATTTTAATGCCGACATGAATTTCACCTATTTTAACGGGAATGATGAGTTAAAATATGGTTTCCAAATTTTAGGTTTTTCTACTTTATTTGATTTTACCAACGAATACAACCGACTGATAACCCAAGAGGCATTTACCACCGAATTGTCTTTGTATTTTAAATACAAATGGAATATTGGCAAAGCGGTTATTGATTTAGGCACCCGTGTGCAGTACTATGCGTCGTTGGCTACTTTTTCACCTGAACCCCGTTTAGGATTTAAATACAATGTAAATAATAGGTTAAGAATAAAAGCGGCAGCGGGCATGTATTCTCAAAACTTAATCAGTGCAAACTCCGAAAGAGATGTGGTTAACATTTTTAATGGCTTTTTATCGGGTCCCGAAAACTTACAGGATAGTATTTATTATGAAAATGGTGACAGCAAAGTGCGCAACAATGCATTGCAAAAAGCAAACCACCTCATTGCCGGGTTTGAGTATGATGTAACTAAACGATTTAATGTTAATATAGAAGGGTATTACAAGCAATTTACCCAGTTAACCAATATTAATAGAAATAAATTATTTGAAGATGATGATAATAATTATAATAAGCCCGACATATTAAAAAAGGATTTTATTATAGAAACAGGCGATGCCTATGGGTTTGATGTGGTTATGAAATATGAATTTAAACGCATTTATTTGTGGGCCGTATATTCATACTTAAAATCGCACCGATATGATGGCATTAATGCGTATCCGCCCATTTTTGATCGAAGACACAATATAAATTTAGTGAGTAATTACAAATTTGGTAAAGATCTTAACTGGGAATTTAGTGCTCGTTGGAATTTTGGCTCAGGCCTTCCATTTACCCAAACACAAGGTTTTTACGAGCAATTTAACTTCAATAATGGCGTTAATACCAATTATGTCAATCAAAATGGTCAATTGGGCATTTATTATGGGAGCTTAAATGGCGGCAGATTACCCGATTACCATCGCTTAGATTTGAATTTAACAAAGAAGTTTTATATGGGTGAAAATTCGGAATTGGATATTAGCTTAAGCGCCACCAACATATACAATAGACCCAATATTTTTTATTTTGATCGAATAAATTATACACGCGTTAACCAATTGCCTTTTTTACCGGCCTTAGGAGTTAATTGCACTTTTTAGGTAATTACACCTATCCCATTTAGGTCTTCATACTAACCCAGTTATGCCTTAATTGGAAGTATAACATCAATTATTGAAATTATTGCTGCCCAGCTAAAACAATTTTTTTAAATTAGTGCTCAAACTAATTTAATGAAAGCGGTTTTCCTCTTGGTTTTCTCTTTTTTCCTTTCCACTTCTTTTATAACGCAAAGCCATTTGCAGTTAAATGGGGAAGTAGAATTAGATAATGGCCAAAGAGAAGCGGTAAATATTGTTTTAACCGACCAACATGATCATCCTATTAAAACCTTTACATCCAATACCAATGGCACTTTTAATCTGCAAGTTGCACTCGGAAAAAAATATAAATTAGTGGTTTCAAAGTACCAATATCAAAAAGAGGTTATTCATATCAATGCCAATCTTAGTAAAAACACTGAAAAACCGCTTTGGCCCGTATATGTAAAAGTGAAACTAAAAAGCGATGTTATTGGTCAAAAATATGAATCATATATTTACTTTGATGAAGAACAAAACCGGTTTGATCATAAAGTAGAAAATCCAATTTATAAAGTTCAACAAAAAGTTTTTTCTGAACCTAAAGTGGTGGTTGACTCAGCCTTGGTGAGAAAAACTACAAGCAGTTCTAGCACTTCATCGAGCAGCTCTTCTTCATCTATCAAAAAAATAGATGAGGAAGAAGAAAAATTCCTTCGCGAAACAAGTAATCAAGAGCTTAAATCATCCAAACAAAAAGAAATTTTAGAAACCATAAAAAAATCGAAACAGAATAAAGAATTCAACGTTAAAGATCCCAAAATAGAAGCGGAAAAATTATTGGCCAAAATGGAGCAATCCCGAAAAAACAGAGTGTATAAAAGCATTTACAACAAGGATTTAAACCAAGAATATGAGCTGGAATACGGAAATATGACCCTAAAATCGAACGAAAAAAGAAAATTTATTGAAGAAGTTTCGGATACTAAAAAAGATGATAAACAAAAAGTACAAAATTATACTTTTGATAAGTAACTGAATTACTTTTGATAATAACATAAGAAACAATACATGAAACAATACAACAAGCTCTTTTTATTGCTTTTTTTATTACTTTTTAATAAAACGAATGCCCAAAACAGCAGTTTTGTTACCTATGGCTTGGAAGATGGCTTGGTGATGTCTCAGATAGAAACCATGGTGCAAGATCCGAAAGGATATGTATGGATTGGTACCATTGCAGGCCTTTCGAAATACGATGGATTTAAATTTACGAATTACACCCAAAAAAATGGACTGGCCGAAGACTGGATTACTGCATCAGCAGTGGATCAGGAAGGAAATGTGTGGTTTGGTCATTGGGGCGGCGGAGTAACATGCTACAACACGAAGCAAGACTCTTTTATTGATTTAAAATTAGAGAAATACAGTAAATTTAAATTGATTAGCAGCATTTGTGTAGTAAATGATCAGATTTGGTTTGCAACCGATGGAGCCGGTATTTTTAAGCATAATGTAAAGGAAAATACCACTATTCGAATAGATGAACAATTACCCAGCCTAAATGTGTCTAGTTTAGCTTTAGATGACCAAAAAAACCTTTGGATAGGTACAGAGCAAGGCCTGGTTATTTTAAACCCCAACAAAGGCCCAAAAGGCGAAATCATTAAAAAATATGATGTTAGTAATGGCTTGCCGACCAATTCTATTCAATTTATTTGTAAAACGTATGCCAACGAAATGTGGCTGGCCACTTCTTATGCAGGCATTTTACGGATAAAAATTAATCCTTCATACAATATTTCTTTTTCTAATCCCGCCCAATTCGATGTGATAAACAAAGAGGATGGCTTAACTTCTGATAATATTAAAACCCTCTTTTTTGATCATCAAAACAGCGTGTGGATTGGGACTAAAGAACAAGGTATTATTCAATATATGCCGAGCTCGAATAAATCAAATAACCTGGCCCAAGGCGAATTAAATATTTTCACCAATAAATTTGAAATGAAATACTACCATGCCAACGCCTTTTTAGAGGATCGGGAAGGAAATATATGGGTGGGCACCGAAATTGGCTTAAATAAGTACATGGGTGATATTTTTAGGGTGTATAACCACAACGATAATTTAGTTAACAATTTGGTTTGGAGTATTTTACAAAGCCGAAACGGAAAATTATGGTTTGGAACCACCGATGGTATTTCCATTTTTTCTTTTCCGCGCATAGGCAAAAAGGTGCAGTATAACAGTCCAAGCGCTCAAAATATTACCACTCAAACGGGTTTAAGCGAAAACATTATCATCTCTCTTTTTGAAGATAAACAAAACCGGATATGGGCAGGGACAGAAAACGCCGGCGTAAATATTATTGTAGGAGAAAAAGTGGTTAAACAACTCAGTATGGCTGATGGTTTGCCTGACAATAAAATATTCTCGATTAACGAAGATAAAGATGGATATATATGGATTGGTACCCGGAAAGGGGTAGCTAAAGTAAACCCTGCTTCGTTTGAAATGACTATTTATAATAGTGAAAATGGCATGGGGGGCGATAAAGTATATCATATTTTTAAAGACTCGAAAGGAAACATGTGGTTCGGCATTTTAGGCGGATCTTTAACCAAATACGACGGAACAAAATTTAAGGTATATGAAGAAGGAGATGGATTAAATCAAAAATTTATTTTATCTATTGTAGAAGATAAACAAGGCAAAATTTGGCTGGGAACCTACGGAGATGGAATTATAAGTTATGATGGAAATACATTTAAAATTTATAACACCAATCAAGGTTTAAGCTCCAACTCGACCCACTTTTTGACCTGTGATAACGATAATAACATTTGGATTGGACAAAGCTTAGGGATTGAAAAATTTAATCAAAAAGAGAATAAATTTAGTTTATATGGAAAACAACAAGGTTTTAATGGCTTAGAAACCAATGAAAACGCGGTTTATAAAGATGCGCAGGGAAATATTTGGTTTGGAACGTTGCGCGGAGCAATAAAATTTGATCCTCGAAAAGATAAAATAAACAAAGTTGAACCCCTTACGTATATTGAGAAGTTTAAAATCTATTTTCAAGATCAGCCATTGCCTGAAAATGCAAGCTTTTCTTACAAACAAAATTACCTAACGTTTCAAGTATTGGGCATAAGCTTAACTAACCCAAAAGAAGTTCGGTACACCTATTTATTAGAGGGTTTTGATACTGAATGGTCGCCTGAAACAAAATCGAATAATATTACTTACTCAAATTTGCCTCCCGGTTCTTATACGTTCAGAGTAAAATCAGTAAATAACAGTGGGATACAAAACACAAAGGACACAAGTTTTTCTTTTGTGATTACCCCTCCTTTTTGGAAAACCTGGTGGTTTTATACCCTATGCTCTATCGCTATTGTAGCTATTATTTTTACATATATTAAACAAAGAGAAAGAAAGTTAAAAGAGCGCCAAGAATACTTGGAACAAGAGGTTAAAAAACGTACTCAAGAATTACAAAAAGAAAAAGAAGTGGTTGAAAAACAAAATACAGAAATCACTAAAAAGAATAAAGATATTACAGAGAGCATTAGTTATGCTAAAAGGATACAAGAAGCCATACTTCCTCCTTTTGATCTGATTAAGAAGAAATTACCTCAGTCTTTCATTTTATATCAACCCAAAGATATTGTAAGTGGCGATTTTTACTGGATACAAGACACCGATGACAAATTATTATTTGCAGTGGTCGATTGCACAGGCCATGGAGTGCCCGGTGCTTTTATGTCCATTATTGGTCATAATTTATTAGATAAAGTTGTGAAAGAATATAACATTACCCAACCCGCAGCCATATTAGATAAATTAAGCATCGAATTAGCTAAAACCCTTCGTCAGGAAGAAAACTCTGAAGTGAAAGACGGAATGGATATTGCTATATGTGCCATTGATAAAAATAAAAATATACTTGAATTTTGTGGAGCTTATAATCCTTTGTATTTAGTAAGAAATAATGAAATCATCGAACTAAAAAGCAACAAAATACCCATTGGAAAAGGGAATTCAAACATCCAGTCCGGATTATTCCAAAACCAGGAGGTTCCTTTACAACCCAATGATATGTTGTATATATTTTCGGATGGATATGCCGATCAAAAAGGCGGCCCTAATCACAAAAAATTCTACTACCCCCCGTTTAGAGATTTGTTGTTAAAAATACATGAGCAACCGCTCGAAAAACAGAAAGTAGAATTACAAGAAACCATTACGCAATGGCGCGGTGATTTAGAACAGTATGATGATATGTTAATTATGGGTGTAAAAATTTAAGGTGAAAAATCAAATGAAAATTAAGGGAGGAACAAGTATTTATCAATTGTACCAGGAAATGATTTCGCAAAAAATCATTTCTGCGTATCATGGCGAGTTTAATCAGGCCGTGATTGAGATGCTTTTAAAACAGGCTAAAACGGATATGACTCGTAGAAATATTGATAAAAAAACCTTCAAAAAAACGTATCATATTTTAGTAGAGTGTTTAGAAAATATCTTAAAGCATACCAAAAAACATCAAGAAATGAATCGCGAAAGCATTGTTATGCTCTCTTCTTTAGAAAATGGAATTAGCATAACAGTAGGCAATTTAATTGATATAGAAGAAATGCAGCATTTGAGTATTAAATTAGATAGGATAAATAGTTTAGATCGGGAAAACTTAAAAGAAATGCATACCGAAATTTTAACGGAAGGCCGTATTTCAGAGCGAGGCGGCGCTGGTTTGGGCCTCATTGAAATATCTATTAAATCACAAAACAGAATTGATTATTTTTTTAAAGATTACAACGAAAAATTAGTTTTTTTCGCGCTAGAAACATTAATCATCAGTTAAAAAAACATAGTTAAATAAAGCCTGTCCATCTAATTAACTATCCATATTGTTTTTTCGTGTTATATTTGTATTTGAATAATATCTTATACTCATATGAATGCACTCATTATTGAGGGTACAGAAAGTTCTCCGAAAGTGGTCTTTGATTCTTCAAAATCATTGTTTGAGATGTCAGGCGAGTCAAGGCCAGAAGATGTGAGAGTTTTTTTTGAGCCCTTACTAACTTGGATTGATCAATTTTCGCAAGAAATTGCGAACTCTAAATCGGACCAAACATTGCATTATCAATTTAACTTTTCTTTTCAATACTTCAATTCTTCTTCAGCAAAACAAATCATGGACATTGTCATTAAGCTAATGCAGTTGGTGAATAAAAACCCTAAAAAAATTCAAATTATTTTCCACTGGCACTATGATGATGATGAAATATTAGAAGCGGGAGAAGGTTTGGCTCAAATAACAAAAGCTCCATTTAAGTTTATTAATACAATTATTTGAAGTTTTTCTAAAAAAATATTCACAGGATCACTTTCTTTTCAATTAAATTTCTTTCTTTGCTTTATTGAACAGTAAATTTATAACCTATGCAGGCACTAATATTAGAGGCTACTGAAAATTCACCTAAAGTTATTTTCGACCCTTCTAAATCTTTATTTGAAATCTCAGGAGAATCAAGACCAGAGGATGTTCGTAAATTTTACGAGCCTATTTTAGGCTGGATTGATCAATTTGAACAAAATCTGCTTTCAGAAACTAACAGTTATACGAATGGTCAAACAAAAGATTTGAAATTCAGTTTTATTTTTGAATATTTTAATTCCTCTTCGGCTAAATATATCATGGATATTATGGCTAAATTGAATGAAATTCAAATAAACAACCCAAAATTAAAATTTGAAATTCTTTGGCATTACGAAAAAATGGATGAAGATATGCAAGAGGCTGGGGAAGAATTTCAGAACATTACGAAAATACCTTTTCGTTTTATAGTGATATAAGATTATCTTTTTAATCTTAATTTTGCGTATCTGAATTTAATTTATGGAAGTACTTCATATTAAAGCAACAGAAAACAGCCCTAAAATCCTTTTTGATTACCAAAATGATGTATTTGAAATATCGGGCGAATCGAGACCGGAGAATGTAAGAGCCTTTTTTAATCCTGTTTTCCAATGGTTGGATGTTTTTGAAAAAAAAACAAAAAAACTGCCTGCTTCTAAAGTTGTTAAATTCAGCTTTATGTTTGAATACTTCAATTCGGCTTCGGCTTTATACATCATGAATTTAATGTCGAAACTAAATGAAATTCAACAGCAAAATACGGCCCTAAAACTAGAGATTTGTTGGTTTTACCAAGAAGATGATGAGGATATGTTTGATGCAGGAAAAGAATTTGAAAGCATTATAGCATTGCCCTTTCATTTTATTACGATAAAATAAGATTTAATAAAATAATGATTGTTATTTGCAAAAAATACAACTACAACACATTATGTTTGAAAGAAAATAACTTTCTTTGTTTTGAAAACTAATTGAATGGAACGCTTAATTATTGAAAAAAGAGATAATTCACCGAAGATCATTTTAGATCCTGATCATAACATACTTGAAATATCAGGAGAATCAAGACCGGAAGATGTACGTAAATTTTATGAGCCTGTGCTAAAATGGGTTGATAAATGGGGTGAAGAGTTAAATAAACAAACTGATTTTTCTAAAATAAACGAGTTTGTTTTTATGCTCGATTATTTCAATTCTTCTTCTGCAAAATACATTATGAATATTATTATCAAATTAAATGATATTCGAAATAATAATCCCAATATTAAAATTGAAATTATCTGGAAATATGAAATATCTGATGAGGATATGTTATCAGCCGGGCAAGAATTTCAGAATATTACCAAAATTCCATTTAAGTTTGTTGTAATTAAATAAGCCTAGTTCCCCAATATAAAAACGGTTGGGTGTTTTTGAAGATCTATTTTTTTACTTTTCCACTCACTGATTGTATATGATTTAACAAATTCATGTTCAGTATTTAAATTACAAGCCACACACAGCATGGTAGTTCCATTACAATGCTTGATTAAATCATCAAATAAAGCAGTATTTCTATAAGGTGTTTCAATAAATATTTGAGCCGCCCCTAATTTTGCCTGATTTTCTAATACTTTTATCTTTTTAATTCGATCGGTTTGTTCTTTAGGTAAATAGCCATGAAAGCTAAATTGCTGGCCATTAAACCCGGAAGCTGCCAAAGCTAAAAAAATTGAAGATGGCCCCGGTATGGGAACAACTTTAATACCCAATGCATGTGCCTCTTTAACCCATAAAGAACCGGGATCAGCAATGGCGGGCATGCCTGCTTCACTTATTACTCCAATATTTTTTCCGGCTAAGGCCTGTTTTAAAACGCTAAAATCTTGCGTATCCTTATGTTTATCCATTTCATGAAAAAAAAGTTCATCAATGGCTTTTTCTATGCCTGCTTTTTTCAGAAATCTGCGGGCCGAGCGTATATTTTCAACAATGTATATATCAATGGTTGAAATATACCTTTTTAATGATATGGGTAAGTATGAAAATGCTAAATCCTCTTCGCCAATGGCGCAAGGTATTAAATATAACTTACCTGACTCCATGTTGATGTAAGTTTTTAACAATGCTTTCGCAGGCTTTATCTAACATTTGATATACGTGTTCAAAGCCCTCATCTCCACCTGTATATGGATCAGGCACAATAGCATTAGAAGAAGGGTTAGAAACGTTTAAAATAAGTTCAACTTTGCTTTTATCTTTTTCATTTCGTGCCAAATTCATTACATTTTGGTAATTGCTGGCATCCATGACATAAATAAAGTCAAAATCATCAAAATCTTGAGAGGTAAATTGCCGGCCTCGTAATTTTGAAATATCGAGGCCGTATTTTTGAGCAATTTTAACAGAACGATGATCCGGTTTTTCACCTACGTGAAACGGCGCTGTTCCGGCAGAATCAACCATTCCTTCAATTCCATTTTTTTCCATTTTTGCCCTTAAAATTCCCTCTGCTAAAGGCGATCGGCATATATTGCCTAAGCAAACCATAACTATTTTTACCATCAAAAATTACCTTTTTTCAAACTTACGAAACAATGGGGAATTAATGAAGAATTAGGAATTAAGAATGAAGAATTAGGAATTAAGAGCTAAGATGAGGGAGGTACAACCGAAGAATCTATAGATTCCTCCTTCGTCGGAATGACAATGGCAGATAAAAACTGTCTGAAAAGGATTGGGTAATTGAAAAGTATGAAGAGGGTTATATAAGATACTAAAGTCGTTTGTTAAAACGAAAAACACACCCCTAACCCCTCTTGAGAGGGGAGACTCCATAAAACATTTTATTAAAATATTGAACATAAAGTTCAATATTCATAAACAAAAAAGCCACCCGGTGAGGAGTGGCTTTAGCACTTTAAGATAGTATGTTTTTAATTAATAACGATTTTCTTTTCAATTTCGTCAATAAAACCTCTGAAACGTTTATCGGTTTCCATTAAATTATTAACGGTTTTAAAGGCGTGCAATACGGTTGCATGGTCTTTTCCTCCACAACTGGCGCCAATACTTGCTAAAGAAGACTTGGTTAATTGTTTTGCAAAATACATGGATATTTGACGTGCCTGTACAATTTCGCGTTTTCTGGTTTTAGATTTAATCATTTCAATAGGTAAATCGAAGTAATCACATACCACTTTTTGTATATAATCAACAGAAACCTCTCTGGTGGTGTTTTTAACAAACTTATCAATCATTTGCTTCGCTAACTCCAGCGTAACTGCTTTTTTGTTTAACGAGGCTTGTGCAATGATAGAAATAAGGGCCCCTTCTAATTCGCGGACATTCGTGTTTATGCTATACGCAATGTATTCTACAACTTCTTTTGGAAGTTCAATGCCTTCGCCATACATTTTCTTTTCTAAGATGGCAATTCTCGATTCTAAATCAGGGATTTGTAAATCGGCAGATAGACCCCATTTAAACCTAGATAAAAGTCTTTGCTCTAAACCATTTAACTCGATGGGCGCTTTATCAGAAGTAAGAATAATTTGTTTACCTGTTTGATGTAAGTGGTTAAAAATATGGAAAAATACATCTTGTGTTTTTTCTTTCCCTGCAAAAAACTGAACATCATCAATAATTAAAACATCCATCATTTGATAGAAGTGTATAAAATCATTTTGATTATTATTTCTTACGGCCTCAATAAATTGATGTGTGAATTTTTCAGAAGAAACATACAAAGCCGTTTTACTTGGATGTTGTTTTTTGATCTCTAAACCAATGGCATTTGCTAAGTGGGTTTTACCTAAACCTACTGCACCATATATTAATAAAGGATTAAAAGCGGTTCCTCCTGGCTTTTTAGCTACTGCATACCCAGCCGAACGAGCTAATCTGTTAAAATCTCCTTCTACAAAATTATCGAAAGAATAGTTGTGATTTAATTGAGAATCGACCGTTACTTTTTTAAGTCCCGGAACAATAAATGGATTTTTAATAACCCTGCTCTCAATATCAATAGGCATAGAAACAGGTTCGTTTTTAACCAAATTTCTGTTGGATGCCGGGAATTTTACTGTAAAAGGCTTTTTATTATTTAAAGAATTTTCCATGACAATGCTATATTCCAGCTTGCCTTCAACCCCTAATTCTTTTTTAATAATCTTTTTAAGTAAAGCCACGTAATGCTCCTCCAACCATTCATAAAAAAATTGACTTGGAACTTGAATTGTTAGAACATTCTCTTTTAAACGAAGAGGTTTTATGGGTTCAAACCACGTTTTAAAGCTTTGAATGCTTATGTTGTCTTTTATAACCTCTAAACATTTGTTCCATAATTCATCATGTGGTTTTTCTACACTCATTTTTATTTAACAATTAAAAATTAATATTATATTCAAATACTAGACAGTTAAAGCATTTACTCCGTTTCAGAAAACAAATATTGATGAAAAAAAGTGAAAAAAAAAATGAATTAGCTATTGTTTTTTTAAGAAAAGATATAACTAGCTTGAAACCAGCATGTTTTTTTTCTGAAAATAATTCCAATTCCCCAATAAAGCTGATTTTTCAAAGGTTTTGTTAAATATTATTTCAATTTTACCAAGTCGTAAACCTGCCCAACCGACTTGATTTATTAAAACCATTTTTTCTGCTTTATTTTTTATTTCGATAGGTTGATCTAAAAAAGTATGTGTATGTCCTCCTAAAATAAGATCTATATTCTCACTTTCGGCCGCTAGGATGCAGTCGCTCACTTTATTCTGACCTTCATATTTATACCCTAAATGGGAAAGGCAAATAATTAAATCGCATTTTTTTTCGTGCTTTAAAAAATGAGCCGTAGTATTTGCTGCTTTTATAGGATCTGAATATTGGGTGTTTCCGTACAATTTTTTCAGCACCAACCCTTCTAATTCAACCCCCAGACCAAAAATTCCAATTTTTATTCCTCCTTTTTTTATAATCTTATATTTCGAAATATCTTTATTTAATATGGTATCCGAAAAATCATAATTACTATTTACAAAAGGGAAAGAAGCAAAAGGAAGCATTTTTTTAAATCCTTCCAATCCATTATCAAAATCATGGTTCCCTAAAGTAGATACATCATAATGCATCGCACTCATGGCTTTTAACTCCACTTCGCCACCGTATACATTAAAATAAGGAGTGCCCTGAAATATATCGCCACTATCTAATAACAAAACATGTTCTTCGGCATCGCGAATAGACTGAACCAGCTGAGCTCGCTTGGCCATACCCCCTTGTCCCGGAAATTTAGGATCGTTTGCCGGAAAAGGATCAATGTGGCTATGCATATCATTAGTATGAAGAATAACCAGTTTCTCTAACTCCTTTTCTTTTAATGCCGCCTTTAAATAAGGGCTTAATAGCATTAAGCCTGCAAAAGAGAACGATTGTTGTATAAATTTTCTGCGATTTACCATCTTAGAAGCTGTTTAAATTCTATTCATTTATTATAATTCTGCCATCCGTGCGTGCTTTCATAATTTGTCCCTGTGCATTCATTTCTTTTATATGATTAATAATAGCATCTCTTAATTTCATATTGAGTAGCTGATATTTAATGGGGTTTGATAAGAAAAACATGTTATCGCCTCCACTAGCTAAATAATCAGAAGTAAGCACTTTATAGGTCTTATTAGTATCAAAAGGCAATTGATTGATGAATATATCCATTGTTTTACTGGTTTTGTCATATACTAAACGAGCATTGGATATGGGATCTCCCCCACCCTTTTCGGCAACATATTTAAATAAAAGCTTGGTGTTTTTACCTGAAATGGTCAGCAGCACCAATTCATTCTCAAAAGGCATCAATTCAAATATTTTACCTCGGGTAATATCTCCTTTAGGCAAAGCCGTGCGTAATCCCCCGTAATTCAACAAACAAAAGTCGGGTTTTAATGAATCTATTTTGCTGGCATATTCAAAGCTTAAATCGGCTACAAAATTCCCTAAGTTACTTTCGGGTTTTGCTTTTACCATAGGGGTGTCTGAATGATTTAATACTTCGTTCATTTCTTTATCCAACATCTTTTTATAGGGCTTTATGAAGTTAGCCATAGAGCTATCAGCCGGACTTTCATTAGAAACAGGAAGATAGGTTTGTTCTTTTTGTATATGATCGAGCACATGCCTGCTTGCACAGCCATTTAGCAAGATAAAGGAGACAAAAAGGATTAAAAATGATTTTTTTAACAAGAACATGATGAATATTAACTAAACAAAATTAGGTTTTATTGATGAGATTTTGGCTAAATACCCCTTTGTTTCGGGACCTAAGTTAAACAAGCAATCTAAAATACTCAAATGAGGTATAAATCCATGTTTATCCCCAAAAACCTGTGGATATGAAATAGCTTTGGATTCTTTTAATAGTGTGTCAGAAAAAGATCGCCCATCCCATCTTTCAACATATTCTTTCTCAAACAAGGTTGTTTTTTGGATTTTAACATCTTCTTTTAAGCATTTTAAAATCAAGGTTTGTACTTCAAAATTAAAATCGATCAAATACCGCTGTTTTTGGGCATATATTTTCCGAAAAGCATCTTCATAATATATAAAATAGGCCGATTTGCGATAGGCCGACTCTATGCTTTTCCAATGCATTTTACTCCAGGGCTCATCCCAAGAAATTTCAAGGTCTTTTATTCTAATTTTTGTAGCGGTGTGTTTTACCGGAACAATTAAATTTAAGGGCCCGTTGGCTCCATAAATACTACACCGATTCCGAATGGTTTGTTTTACAAAATGTTCTTCCACTTCAAATAAAACATCGTTGGCATGCAAAAGCAGATGATAATACCATGTAGGCGCCGCATAAGCTATGGGAAGAATGAGTTTCATTGGATTATTTTAAAAAACCGGTTCCATCTAAATTTAGATAAAAAACTCTTTTCAGGATCTGTGGAACTTAAAATCCATTGGGCCTTACCAATAACATGATTATGCGGTACAAAACCCCAAAAGCGCGAATCGCTTGAATTATGGCGATTATCTCCCATCACAAAATAATAATTTTGCTTAAAAATATAGGTTTTTTCGGCATTTTCGCGAATGTATTCCGGGGTATTTCCTTCGTAATTAATAAGTACATCCATATATAATTGAAGGTTATTAGAGTCGAGCATGATTTCATCTCCCTTTTTAGGAACATAAATAGGGCCAAAAAAATCTTCGCTCCAGGGCATATTTTTATTATGCGGATATACACTCACTTCCTTTGAATAGCTCCTAATAAGGGGTTCTACGCTTTTTACAAATGGATTTTTTTTAAGGCTATCTACTAATTCCTGAGAAAGGGTAAATACCCAATCGTTTTTATCAGCCGAAAGTCGGCTCCCTTCTTTTATTCCTATAGAGTTTAAATATTCCCAGCTGGGATCAAAACCGGGCTTAAACTCTGTTTTGTATTCGTATGTACAGATATTTTGATATTCTGTTTTGATGTGATTGATATATACTTCTCTTTTTATGATAGAAAGGGTATCGCCGGGTATAGCTATGCAGCGCTTTAAAAAATACATGCGATGATCGATGGGGTGTTCCTGATCTAATGGATAATTAAAAACAATAACATCATTTCTTTGAATTTCACTCCCGAAAAATTGGGTAATGGGCCATTGAATAAAATTAGAGTATGATTTTTTATTGGTAAACGGGATATACTGGTGTATAAAGGGGATGGTTAATGGGGTTTGAGGAGTACGTATTCCGTATTTGCATCGACTTACCACAATCAAATCTCCGGGGACAAGGGTATTTTCCATAGAGCCGGAAAACACGGAGAAAAAATCGAGAAAAAAGCTTTTAATGATTAAAATGAGGATAAATGATATAAAAAAAGCTTTGAGCCAACTTTTTGTTTTACTGCTCTTTCCTGCTTTTTTAGTTTTTTTTGCCTTTGCAGCAGGCTTTTTAGAAGCGGTGGAAGAAGGTTTTTTCTTTTCGGGTTTTTTAGCCATTATTTTAGTCCCAAGTATTAAATTTATAGAGCTTAAATCCCTTACTATGTCTTATTTTTTTCTCATTTAGCTTTTCGTCCTTTTTTAAAATGTACATAATTTGTTTTTTATAGGTCATTTAGAATACGCCAAGTTAGAATTGAATGTTGAATAATTATTTTAGTCCGTGGCTATTTCCTGTTAAAAAAGGACCAAAAAAACGAGACTTACAAGTGTTTTCTTACCTATTTCATCCTCAAAATTTTCACGAAGCCCAAGCTCTGAAAAGTTTGTGCTAATTGGTAAAGCAAAGAAGATACTTGAAGGTCGGTCTCAAATTATTTAAAAGTTAAGATCAACTCATCACCCATAACTCATAACTAAATCAAATATCTTCGCGGTGTGCTAATCTAAAAAAGCGTTTCCAACGCAAAGCGCCTTCGCTCCATTCTAAATCCGGATCAATGCTCATCCAAATAAATACGGCCTTACCCACCACATGATCTTCGGGTACAAAGCCCCAGTAGCGAGAATCTAATGAATTATGGCGGTTATCCCCTATCAACATATAATAGTTCATTTTAAAGGTATAACTGTCGGTTTCTTTTCCGTTAATGAATATTTTACCGTCTTTTACCTCTACCTGATTATTTTCGTACACCTGAATGGCTCGTTTATATACTGCAATATTCGATGGATCTAAATGCATTACCATGCCTCGTTTTGGTAAAACAACAGGACCGAAATTATCCTGCGTCCAACGGTAATTGGTATCATTTGGGAACACGCGTGCTTGTTTATATTCGTCCTTATCTTCTGTATTAATCATAGGAACAACGGCTTCAATATTGTATGCTTTGGCAATGGCATCCATTACTTTAGGATTGGCAACAATTTCATACTGGTCGGGTATGTTTGGATCTTTTTGATACACATCTTCCGGATTGATATCATAATTTAATTTTAAATCCTTTTTATTGAGAGAATGGGTAGTTTTTACAATATACCTAAACTGAATATGTTCAGGAACAAAAGCAGGCTGATCATTAATGATTAACTCCGCATTTTTAAACTCTAATTTATCACCCGGTATTCCTACACATCGTTTAATGTAGTTTTCTTGTTTATCAACCGGCCGAACAGTAATTTCCAAGCCGTTTTTATAAATATCTTCTAATCTTGCCAAATCCTGTCTGTTACTAAAATTAAGACGAAGTCCTTGCAAAATATTCGGTAAATATTGCGTTTTATAAAATTCTAAATATTGCGGAGGCATATTTACACCCTGCGCTCCGTGTAATAATAATTCTCGGCCAATTTGATTACCAAAAATCATCTGAAACTCGCGCATTACCTGGTAATAGCTTCTGTCCTGAATATCGACCAACACGGTATCTCCTTCCGGGAAATTAAATACCACTAATTCATTTCTTTTTACATCCTGAAAACCCGGTAAACGATAGTACGGAAGTTTAATCCAATTTAAATACGATTTTACATTTCTGGTACCCGGTATGGTGTGATGTGCAAAGGGGAATGACAATGGGGTATTGGGAATTTTTGGTCCATAATTTATTTTACTCACAAATAAATAATCGCCTTTTAACAAGGTTTTTTCGAGCGAAGAGGTAGGAATGGTAAAGGCTTCTAAAAAATAACCCCGAATGATACTGGCTGCTATAATGGCAAAAAGAAGTGCATCTACCCATTCTTTTGCGGTGCTTTTTTTTGTAATAACCGACGGACCAACATATGGAAGCTTAGGATCGTTTCCGACATACGGAATATAAAAAAATGGTAAAAAAGCAGCTAATAAAGTATCTATAAAACTGCGTTTATTAAAACAATACACCGTTTGGGCGCACATAACCATAAACATTAAAAAATTAACGCCCGGAAATATCAATATTAACAGCCACCAGCTTGGTTTTTTAATGACTTTCATCCAAATAAACAGGTTATAAACCGGAATAAAAGCTGCCCACTTATTTTGACCTGCTTTTTCGAATACTTTATATAATCCGACAAAAAACAAAACGGTTAAAACGCTGTATATAATATATGATATCATTATTTTATGTTTAAAAGGTCTTTAAAAGTAAAAAATCCTGTTTTATTAATTATCCATTCTGCCGCCACTACGGCACCTAGCGCAAAACCCTTGCGATTAAAGGCATTGTGAGAAATGCTAATTTCGTCGATGGGTGAAATATATTTTACTTCGTGGTATCCAACCACATCCGGTTCTCTTTTTGAATAAATAGGTAAAGCGTTTCCGCTCGCCGAATCTAATTCCCAGTCAGTTTTAGTTGTATTGTTTTGAAGAATTCCTTCTGCAATAGTAATGGCCGTTCCGCTTGGTTTATCCAATTTATGCAAATGATGTGTTTCGTTCACCAAAATATCATATTCGGGATAATTATTCATTATAGCGGCTAACTTTCTATTCAATTCAAAAAATATATTTACCCCAATACTAAAATTGGAACTGTAAAGTAAGGCACTTTGATTGACTTCTACTTTCTTTTTAACATCATTTAAGAATTGATACCAACCGGTGGTACCAACCACTACCGGAATTTTTTGATCTAATAAAGCTTGTGTATTTTCGAAACAAAGATCGGGCTTACTAAACTCAATAGCCACGTCAATTTTATTAGCAAGTTGATATAAATCGGAAGCATTGCTTGAATTAATTTTAGCAGCAATAATATGACCTCTAGAGATGGCTATTTCCTCAATCTCCTTGCCCATTTTACCATATCCAATTAAGCCAATTCGCATGTTTGTATTTTTTAAACGCTTGGGAAGAAAATCTTGAATGATAGATTTTGCATGCCTTTTAACCATTTTTTTAACATCTGCAATAATACATTAACAGAACTGATTTTCAAAAATTTAAACTCATTTTTAGCTGAAAACGCATCGTCTGAAATGATTGATTAGCAGGCAATATAGCTGGCTGCACACGAAAACTTAAATCGTCGCTTACATCAAACGTATATAAATGCGCATCTACCGAGGCATCAATAATATTTATTAAATAAACAGCCAAAGCCCCAACAATACTCCACTCCATGTTTTTTTGATAATATTCTTGCAATTCGTTTAATGCTACAGCATTGTAAGAATCAAACTTTGGATCAACGGGCTCTCCCAATACTCTGGCAATATAAGCCTTTTTATGCTCCAAGTACAATGCATGATTGGTTTGTATAAAATATCCCATGGTACCCAATCCGCCCAGTATAAGAGGGGTTTTCCAGTATTTTTTATTATAAATTTGGCCAGAACCGGGTATTATGGCCGACATAACAGAGGCCCTAACCGGAGAATGAACCTTTGCTTTTGGTTTAACCGTATCCGCATGAAGCGTTTTGATAGTATCGGTATGCAGCGTATCGACTTTATTTTGGGAAAAGGCGGATGAAGTTAAAAGTATTACAGTTAAAAGTGTAAAGTTAAAAGCTAAAAGTTTGACTCGCGACTTTTGACTTTTGACTTTTGACTCGTGACCCGCGACTTGCAACTTGTGACTTGCGACTTGCGACTTGTGACTCATTTACTTAATCCCCAACAATTCAGAAATTCTCAAGAAATCACTTTCATTTTTGAAATGAATAGAAATATTTCCTTTTCCACTAGAAGACGATTTAATCTCTACCTTTGAATTTAGCTTAGAACCTAGCTTATCTGCTACATAATAGTGTGAGGTAGCGTTTTTAGGCTCATCCTTTTTCTTTGTTTTTGAATCTACCTTTTTAGTCCCTAATTCTTTCACTAAATTTTCAACCTGACGAACAGATAATTGATCGGTAATAATTTTTTCAAAAATTCGCAATTGGTTAACTTCATTGTCGATAGAAACTAAAGCACGGGCATGACCCATGGATATTAGGTTTTTTTGAATACCAATTTGTATTTCGACGGGTAATTTTAATAACCGTAAATAATTGGTAACGGTGCTTCTGTTTTTACTAACCTTTTCACTTAATTCTTCCTGAGTTATTTTACACTCGTCAATTAATCGTTTAAAACTAATAGCTACCTCAACGGCATCTAAATCACGGCGTTGAATGTTTTCTACCAAAGCCATTTCAAGCATGGCCTGATCGTTGGCAATTCGGATATAAGCAGGTATTTCCTTTAATCCGGCTAATTGAGAAGCTCTAAACCTTCGCTCGCCCGAAATTAATTGATATTTATCATACCCTAGTTTACGAACAGTAACCGGCTGAATAATACCGTGTACCTTAATCGATTCGCACAATTCTTGTAAAGCTTCTTCTTCAAAGGTTGTGCGCGGCTGAAAAGGGTTTGCTTCTATTTCTGAAATTGATATTTTTGAAATAGAATCAGCTAAGCGACCTGTGTCTTCCCGGGTGGTTACATCTGTTTCTGAACTTTGTAATAAAGCACTTAAACCTCTTCCTAAGGCTGGTTTTTTCATCTTATTCATGGCGCAAAGATAATGAAAAGTTGAAAGAGAAAAGCTAAAAGTGCACGGCTTTCTTATAAAAGACACTCTTTCTTACAAAGATGGTGACAGAAAGAAAAGGCAGCACATAACACGGGCTTTGCAAAAGTGCCGGTTCAGTGCTCCGCAGACCGTTTTGTAGACACCGAAAGTTCAATTCTCCGAATGAAGTTTAGTGCTAAAACTCCCCACCATCGCCAAGCCCGAAACCGTTAGCTTTTCTTCAAAAACCCCCACCGTATTTCAGAAATAATCATTCCCATTAAAATAAATAGTCCACCTATCAAAATATGAATAGTAACCGCTTCATTTTGATAGAAATAAGCTGTTAAAACGGCAAAAAGCGGTTCAAATGAAAAAATAATAGCTGTTTTAATCTCCGAAACATATTTTTGATAATAATTTAAAACCGGGTATGTAAATGCCGTGGCAAATAAAGCCGTAAATATAATTGCCTGCCAAGCAATATATATGGAAGGAACGGTGAATTCCCCCATCACTAATGCTACTGTGCTATTTAAAATGCCCATCATAATCATTTGAGTAATACTCATCAAAAGCGCATCACAAAGCCGGCTGTATTTAGATGCCAAAATGATATAAATAGCAAATCCTAAACTCGATATAAGAGTATAAATATCGCCCTTGTTTAAATTAACTTCATGTATTCCCGTTAATATTGCCAAACCTATGGTGGCCAAAACTACTGAAATAATATGATTAGTTTGGGGTATTTTCTTTTGAGTAACGGCTAAAATAAGAGGAATTAATACCACCGCCAATCCGGATATAAATGCCGATTTTGAAGCGCTAGTATATTGTAAACCAATGGTTTGCGTTGCATGCGAAACAAATAAAATAAGGGAGAGAATGATCCCGGATTTTAAAACTTGAGCATTAAAATTTTTGAAATTTTTATAAAATATAATACTCAAAATAATAGATGCAATCACAAAACGCACTCCTAAAAAGGTATATATATTCATAACCGACACCCCTTCTTTGATAATGACAAAAGTCATTCCCCAAAAAATAGTACCCAGTAATAATAATAAAGTGGCAAGTGTGTTTTTACTCATTTAAAAGCATCCCTTCCATAATTAATCCTGTAAAGGATGATCCTTTAAATATTGTTCAATAAGAGGTAAGGCATTACTAATATCAGTAACAATTTCAATAATATCATCTCTCCAATTGGTTTTTTCTTCTATGGTTTCTTCAACAATACTAATTTGCTCAAATGTTTTATGCAAACCAATATACGCCGTAGCCGGTTTCATTTTATGTAAAACTTCTTTTACAACAGAAAGGGTATTGGTTTCGGCAGCATCCAATATCTGCGAACAAAATTCGGGTAATTCTTTAGATAACTGGGTAAGCATCAAATGAATAAGCTTTTCGTCATCTCCCGTTAAATCTTTTAAAGCAGTAATATTTAGGTTAGATGAGGGAATCATTTCTTTTTCTTTTTGAATGGATGGAAGTGTTTTGATCTCTCCTTCCGTCAGTTTAGGGGTATAATATTTGCTTAGTTTACTAACTAATTCTCTTATTTTGAAAGGTTTTAATAAATAATCATCCATCCCGGCATCAAAGAATTTTTTCTCTTCTCCCTTAATGGCATTCGCTGTTAATGCAATAATAGGAACAGTTCTCTTTGCTTCATCTTCCAATGTTCTTATTTTTTCCGATGCTTGTATTCCATCCATCACCGGCATTTGAATATCCATTAAAATGGCATCGTAACTATTTTTTAATAGTTTTTCAACCCCTTCTTGCCCATTCGAAGCCACATCAACCGTAATATTATATTTTTCAAGCATGGTAATAACCAAAGTTTGATTCATGGTATAATCATCTACACATAAAATATGCATACCATCTAATTCAACATGGGTTTCTTGCTCCGGGGTGTTGTGCTTTAAGTCTTCCGGCGTACCTTCTTTAAACGGAATGGTAAAGAAAAACTGGCTGCCCTTATTTATTTCACTTTTTACCCCAATTTTACCTCCTTGAAGTTCTACCAGGTTTTTACATATGGCTAATCCTAATCCGGTTCCGCCATAAACGCGGGAAGTAGTAGTGTCGGCCTGGGTAAAGCTATTAAAAATATGATCCAATTTATCTTCGGCAATGCCAATTCCGCTATCTGTCACCGAAAACTCAATAATAACCCGTTCGGCGCTCCATTTATTTAATTTACAATTCACTTTAATAGATCCGTTATTGGTAAACTTAATGGCATTGTTAATTAAATTGGTTAAAATTTGTATTAACCGTACCGGATCTCCAATAATAACCGGAGGAATGCTTTCTTCTACCTCAAATTCCAGGAAAAGATTTTTTTCTTTTAGTCGAAATGTAAAGGTATTCAATATGTTTTCCACTACTTTACTCACGTTAAATCCAATTTTTTCGAAGGTAAATTTGCCTGCCTGAATTTTAGAAAAATCTAAAATATCATTAACAATACTCATTAACTGTTCTCCCGATGAGGTAATACCCTCTAAATATCGTTTATGGGTAACATCCACCTTACCCTGGTTCATTAGCTCTGAGAGCCCTAAAATGGCATTTAAAGGCGTGCGGATCTCGTGACTCATGTTGGCTAAAAACGATTCTTTGGCTTTTTCAGATTGTACAGCTACATCTTTGGCCTTCACCAACTCTATATTTTGTCGTTCAATTTGATCTAACATCTCATTAAAAGCGCGGGTTAAAGAGCCCAATTCATCTTTTCTATCATCGCTAATCCGAATAGAATAATCATGATTTTCCGAAATTTCCTTTTCAACCTTGGCTAATTCTAAAATAGGATCTGAAATAACCCGCTGAATTTTAAGGGTGATTAAATAAGAGACCAACAGACTAAAAAGCAAGATGATAAAACTGGTTAAAATAAATTTTCGGGTTCTTTGATCTAATTCTTTCAGGTCTGAAGCAACAAATACACTTCCAATCAATTCTTCTTTTAGTTTGATGGGCCGATAGACCTCTAACATCTTACCATCATTGGGCTTGTAACCATCGGTATAGCTGAATATTTTTGCGAATTTAAAATTTTGATTCGCCTCTTGTTGGTAAGTTGCTAATATTTTATTGTTTGCATCATAAATACAAGCCGCTAAAATATTTTTATTCGCTTTTAAAGAAGATAAAGATATTTCGGCCTCTTCGGCCGAATTAAATGTTAAATTAGCAGTATTATTATCACCAATAATATCAGCTACAATGACTAATTCTTTATATAATTTTTGTTTAAAATTAACACTGTCATAAATAATGATAAATACACTTGTAATTCCAAGAGCAATCGCTGTAACAGCAATGATAATTGCTGATAATTTATGCTTGATTGGAAAGTTTTTAAAAGAGATCATTTGGGTGTTAAAATTTAAGAACGTAAAAATATCTGTATTATCTAATATAAAAAAATCTAAATTTGCGAATTATTAAAAAAAACTAAAAATACGTAATATGTCATCAAAACATCAAAAACTAGTTGACCAATTTATGGATCAGGTTCGAAAAAGGAACCCAAACGAACCCGAATTCCTACAAGCTGTTCATGAAGTTGCCGAGAGCATCATTCCATTCATGGAAGATAATAAAAAATATAAAGATGCCAAAGTTTTAGACCGAATGGTTGAGCCTGAGCGTGTAATTATGTTCCGAGTTCCGTGGTTAGACGACAAAGGTCAAATTCAAATAAACAGAGGTTTTCGTATTCAAATGAATAGCGCTATTGGGCCATACAAAGGCGGTTTGCGTTTCCACCCTTCAGTAAACTTAGGAATTTTAAAATTCTTAGCTTTTGAGCAAGTTTTTAAAAATAGTTTAACAACCTTGCCAATGGGCGGTGGAAAAGGGGGATCTGATTTTGATCCAAAAGGAAAATCAGACAATGAAGTAATGAAGTTTTGCCAAAGTTTTATGAATGAACTTTTCAGACATATTGGCCCGGATACAGATGTACCCGCAGGTGATATAGGTGTAGGAGGAAGAGAAGTTGGTTATATGTTTGGTCAATACAAAAGATTGAAAAACGAATTTACAGGGGTATATACCGGAAAAGGAATTGAATTTGGAGGAAGTTTAATTCGTCCGGAAGCAACTGGATATGGTGCAACCTATTTTGCAGCAGAAATGTTAGCTACTAAAAAAGAAACCTTTAAAGGAAAAACAGTCTTAATTTCAGGTTCTGGAAACGTTGCGCAATATGCTTGCGAAAAAGTTACCCAATTAGGAGGTAGAGTAGTTACTTTATCTGATTCGGACGGGTATATTTATGATAAAGCCGGTATTAATGCCGAGAAATTAGCATTTATCATGGAATTGAAAAATGTGAAAAGAGGTCGTATTAGCGAATACACTAAAAAATTCAAAGGTTCTGAATTTGTAGCCGGTAAAACTCCATGGGGAGTAAAAGCGGATATCGCTATGCCATGTGCTACTCAAAACGAGCTGAATGAAAAAGATGCTAAAGTTTTAGTTAAAAATGGTTGTATGGCAATTTCTGAAGGGGCTAATATGCCTTGTACGCCAGATGCAGTAAACGTGTTTTTAGCGGCTAAAATTTTATATGCACCGGGTAAAGCTTCTAACGCAGGTGGTGTTGCTACTTCCGGATTAGAAATGAGCCAAAATTCAATGCGTTATAGCTGGACCAGAGAAGAAGTGGACCAAAGATTACATACCATTATGAAAAATATTCATAGCGCCTGTGTCCTACATGGTAAAGATGGTAAATTTGTTAATTATGTAAAAGGAGCAAACATTGCCGGATTTGTAAAAGTGGGTAATGCAATGATAGCGCAAGGCTTAGTATAAGCTTAGGAATTTAGTTTTTGTTTTTATGTTAAGAGCCCTCAGAATGTATATTCTGGGGGCTTTTTTTGTTTTAGTTGGCAGAGGCACTC
This sequence comes from uncultured Flavobacteriales bacterium, assembly GCA_964403835.1. Lineage (GTDB taxonomy): Bacteria > Bacteroidota > Bacteroidia > Flavobacteriales_G > JALEGO01 > CAYOHR01. The sequence continues at coordinate 30,070 of CAYOHR010000014.1, read as the reverse complement.
TCCAAAGGAGTCCTGTGGATGAAGTTAGCTAAAATTATTTATTAAAAAGTTATAAAAACTCACATCATTAAATGTCATAGACACCCAATTATAGTTAGCGGTTATTTTAATTTAAAGTCGACTAATTCGTAGTTAACGTTTCGTCCACCTTCGTGTGTTTGTTGCAAGATGCCTTTTTCTACCAGGTCTTTAATGTCTCGTAAGGCGGTGTCGGTAGAGGTTTGGGCAATTTTGGCCCATTTTGAGGTTTGTAGTTTTCCTTCAAAACCGTCAAAGAGTTTATTGAGTATTAATCGTTGGCGTTCGTTGATGGGGGTATGTTTGTGTAGTTTCCAAAACGCAGCTTTGCGTACTATTTTTTGTGTGATGTTTTCGGTGGCGAGCA
>CAYOHR010000014.1:0-29675 GCA_964403835.1 uncultured Flavobacteriales bacterium | reverse complement strand
TTGCATTTTTGAGGCAATGCAAAAACCAGTCTAGCCATTCGGTTATATCGCCTGAACTATGTTGTACTTTTTGCAATACTTCGTAATAGCGTTTGCGTTCGGTTAATATTTGGCTCGACATGCTGTAAAAACGTTCGCCACTGCCTTCGGCACGGGCAAGTAACATATCAGTTATGGCTCTTCCAATTCTTCCATTTCCGTCATCAAATGGGTGAATGATGATAAACCAAAAGTGTGCTATGGCGGCTTTTAAAACCGGGTCAAGACGGTTTTCATTGTTGAGCCAATCCAAAAATTGGTCCATTTCCGTTTTTACCCATTCGGGCTTTATGGCTTGGTAAAGCACTTTTTCTTTGCCCATGGCACCTGAAACCACTTGCATTTCGTGGGTGCGGTATCGACCCACTTCTATTTGGTAAGATCCGCTGTATCCTGTGGGAAAAAGCGCTGCGTACCAACCAAACAAACGATTTTCGGTTAAAGGTAAGGTGTGGCGTTGCGTAGCATCAAGCATCATTTCTACCACGCCTTCTATGTGGCGGCTGCTTGGCACAAGTCCTGCAGTGTTAATGCCCAAGCGCCTTGCAATAGACGAACGCACCTGGTCATAATTGAGCAATTCGCCTTCTATTTCGGATGATTTTACTACGTCTAAGGTTAGGGCAGTAAGCGTGGCTTCTTCTTTGGCAGAAAAACCCAAAGCATTCATGTGTCCTATTATTTTACCTTGCATAAGGCGCACCTCACCAAATAACGCATTTATAGCTTTGTCTTGCCACAAAAAATGGGTCCAGTTTTTATGCTCGTATATATATTTTGCCATTACCTAAAACTATTTTGCGGTAAATATACAAATTATTCACCGCATATTTGCGGCGATTAACTTATTTTTTCGCCGCAAGGCTTGTTTAAAAAGGCATTCAACTCGCCGAAGGGTTCATTGGAGGGCCATTTGCCGCCCGGCATGGGTTAGGGCACATCTATTCCATTAGCAGGCGGTGTTCTAGTTCGGCGTCTTTGTAAGCCATTGTCAGTATTAAGTTTTTGGTCATTTTCTGTTGGTGTGTACGTTGAGTTTTTTTGTTGTTTTCAAAAATCGGGAAATTTTTAAAAAAAATTTTTCTTTGGGTTGGCAATGTGCTTACAATTATAGGGCTTTAATAATTCAATGCCAATCCTATTCCAAATCCCATATCACTATCGTAATGTGATCTGAACCCTAAATTTTTACTTGCTATATAGTTTAGTCCAACCATATATTCTTTGTCAGTATTTACCGTAAATGCGGCTCTAAACCTTTTTGATATGGGAATGTCTTCTCTCCGCAGTTGTATTCTTACATTTCCATCGTGATAAATTTCGGTTTGTAAGGTTACAAGCATGGGCAAAGTATAAGCAACACCTATACTAAATTGTGTGCGGTTGTCTTTGGTGCTTTTTTGACCGAATAGATTTGCTTCTACGTCGTTGTGTCTTAATTTTCTATAACGCCAATCAAAGCCGACAAATGGCATCAGCCATTGCATTTTTCCAATATATTTACCAATGTGGGTTTCTGATTCATAACCGTGCATATCATTATAACCCAAACGCCATTCTGTTCCAAAACTCCAACGGGCATTTTGCAACATTGCCATACCATCATTTCCGTTGGTTGCAAAGTCATTTTGAGCCATAAAGTGGAGCTGATTGCTTTCTTTTTGCAATTTCCTATAAGCCCATTTTTTATCGGATAACAACGGATTTGGTTCTTGGTTTTCATAACTAAAAACACGGTTCATCCCTGCCATCATATGGTAGAGTATATGGCAATGAAAAAACCAATCGCCCTCCAAATTGGCTTCAAATTCAATCACATTGGTTTCCATTGGCATTATGTCTAACACATTTTTAAGAGGTGCATAATCCCCTTGACCATTGATAACTCTAAAATCGTGTCCGTGCAAGTGCATAGGGTGTCTCATCATAGAATTGTTGTACAATGTTATTCTTACGATTTCTCCTTTTTTTATCAGAATTTTATCGGTTTCAGAAAGCACTTTATTGTCTATACTCCACACATATCGGTTCATATTTCCTGTCAACTCAAACTTTAATTCCCTAATTGGTGCATCTTTTGGTAAAGTTGTTTTTGTAGGTGATTTCAACATTGCATAATTCAATGTTACAATATCCGTATTACCTGAATCGTGCTTGGAATGGTCCATATTCTCCATATCCATTTTCATCGATTTCCTTTCGCCCGTAATTTCAGGATACATTACCGTGTTCATATCCATTTGTTGTAACGACATATCCATTCCCATATCGTCCATTGTGCCGTCCATTTTCATCATATCGTTCATCATTTTCATTCCTTCAAAGTATTTTAGTTTTGGCAATAGACTACCCAACTGTTTGATCCCCGAACCCATATAAATAGAAGCCGACTTAGTGCGGTCTTCGGGTGTTGCCAAAAATTCGTAGGACGTATTTTCTGACGGAATAGTAACAATTACATCATAGGTTTCTGAAACACCTATAATCAATCTATCCACTTCTACAGGTTCAACATCATTTCCGTCATTAGCAACTACGGTTATTTTTCCGCCTGCATAAGTGAGCCAAAAATAGGATGATGCACCACCGTTTGAAATTTGTAATCGTACTTTATCGCCCGCTTTGAATTGTGATAGTTGACTTTCAATTTGGCCATTTATCAGAAACTTATCATAATATACATCGCTTACATCCATTGCCAACATTCGTTTCCATTCGTTAGTGATTTTGGTTTTGAAATGTCCTGCTTTTATGGCTTCCACATAACTTTGAGTTGTGCCTTTTTTAATGGCGAACCAATCCGAAGCGTTGTGCAACATCCGGTGTATATTATTTGGATTGTAATCTGTCCATTCACTTAAAATTATCGGAACGGTTGGCAAATCATCAATACCTTTTCTAAAAGTTGGGTCGTCTTCTCTTTTTTTTAAAATCATTGAGCCATACATACCTATTTGTTCTTGTAGTCCGCTATGGCTATGATACCAATGTGTTCCGTTTTGGATAATTTTAAAACGATAAACGTGTGTTGTATTAGGCTTAATGGGCATTTGTGTCAAAAAGGGTACGCCATCTTCTTTATTGGGCAAATACAAACCGTGCCAATGCAAGGAAGTACTTTCTTTAAGTTGATTATGTACGTAAATTTCTGCCGTGTCGCCTTCGGTAAACGTGAGTGTTGGCATAGGAATTTGTCCGTTGACTGCAATTGCCCTTTTTTCTTTTCCTGTAAAATTGACGATGGTGTCTTTAACATAAAGGTCGTATCGTACCACTTTTTGAGCGAAAATGTTTGTAACTACCAACAATAAAACAAATATTGACAACAGTTTTTTATAGATGTTATTTTGAGAATTCATTAGAGAAGGTTCATTTTATATTTTAATAGTTCTTAATCTTAACGCATTCACAATCACTGAAACCGAGCTAAAACTCATTGCTAAAGCAGCTATCATAGGCGATAGTAAAATGCCAAAAAAAGGAAACAGCAGCCCTGCTGCAATGGGAATGCCTAACGTGTTGTAAATGAGTGCAAAGAATAGATTTTGCTTGATGTTTCTCATTACAGATTGACTCAATTTTTGTGCTTTCACAATGCCTTGCAAATCGCCTTTTATCAAAGTTATCATTGCACTTTCAATAGCGACATCAGTTCCTGTTCCCATAGCAATACCTACATCACTTTTTGCCAAAGCTGGAGCATCGTTTATGCCATCGCCTGCCATTGCTACCACCTTACCTTGTTGTTGCAGTTTTTCCACTTCTTTCATTTTATCTTCGGGTAGCATACTGGCTTTAAAATCTGCCAATTTTAGTTCATCGGCCACCGCTTTTGCCGTGTCGTGATTATCGCCTGTAAGCATAATCACATCAATACCTTGTTTTTGAAGTTCTGCAATTGCTTTGGCACTTGTGGTTTTAATTTTATCGCCAATAACCACATATCCAACTACTGCTTTATCTACAGATAAATACGATACGGTTTTACCTTGTTGCTGATATTTTTTAGCTTCTTCCTGCATGGAAGATGTAATTTCGGCATTGCTGTGGTCCATCATTTTGGGATTACCCAAGGAAATTTTTTTTCCTTTAATTATTGCTTCAACGCCTTTGCCTGTAATAGCACTAAATTTTTCAGATTTTAAAATCTCTGTATTTTGTTCATTGCCATATTTCAAAGTGGCTTCGGCTAAAGGATGTTCGCTGTTACTATTTAAAGACACAATATATTGTAACACTTCGCTTTCACTAAAACTATTGCCAAAGGCATCTATTTTTTCTACTGTGGGTTTCCCTTCGGTAATTGTTCCTGTTTTATCAATAATCAAAGCATTTACTTTATTCAATTTCTCCAGTGCTTCGGCATTTTTAATCAATATGCCATTTTGAGCACCTTTACCAACTCCAACCATAACAGACATTGGTGTTGCCAAGCCCAATGCACAAGGGCAAGCAATGATTAAAACCGCAATAGCATTTACAAACGCAAATACATAAGCAGGTTCTGGCCCCCAAATAACCCAAACGGCAAAAGTTATCAAAGAAATTATAACTACAAGGGGTACAAAATACCCAGAAACTTTATCTGCTAAATTTTGAATGGGTGCACGGCTCCTACTGGCATTATTCACCATATGAATGATTTGAGATAGTAAGGTGTCACTGCCTACTTTTTCTGCTTTCATTAAAAAGGATTGATTGCCATTGATAGTTCCACTGCTTACATGATCGCCCTTTGTTTTATTAACAGGAATAGGCTCACCGGTAATCATTGATTCGTCAATGGTGCTTTCTCCTTCGGAAATGGAACCATCCACAGGAATTTTGTCCCCTGGCTTTACTTTTAGAATATCACCTAATTCTATTTTGTCTATGCTAACTTCTACTTCTTCGCCATTGACTAATTTAATAGCTTTGTTAGGAGCTAACTTCAAAAGTTCTTTTACTGCTGAATTGGTTTTGCTGTGGGCACGGGCTTCTAATAATTGTCCTAAAAGCACCAAAGTTAAAATAACGGTAGCTGCCTCAAAATAGACGTGAACTGCGCCAGATTCGGTTTTAAACTGGGATGGAAATACATCTGGAAAAAGCATTCCAAATACACTAAATAACCAAGCAACACCTGCTCCAATTCCTATTAAGGTAAACATATTAAGATTCCATGTTTTAATACTTTTGTAGGCACGTTCAAAAAACATCCAAGTGGCATAAAATATCACAGGAATGGATAGCACAAGCTGAATCCAATTCCAATATTTTTGTTCCAATATTTCATATAATGGATTGTTGGGGAGCATTTCGCTCATTGCAATTAAGAAAATAGGCAATGTAAATACCGAAGCTATCCAGAACTTCTTCAATAGCTTCTTATATGTTTTCTCTTCTGCTGAAATATCGGGTTGTAGCGGCACTAAATCCATACCACAAATAGGACAAGCACCTGCCTTGTCTTTAATAATTTCTGGGTGCATTGGGCAAGTCCATTCTTCTGAATTGGTACTTGATAAATTTCGCTCTTCTACTAAATCCATTCCACAGACAGGGCAATCGCCTGATTTGTTATACGTTTTTTCGCCTTCGCAATGCATAGGGCAATAAAACGTACCTGTCCTTTTTGCTTGCGTTTCTTCTTTCTTGGCTTCTGAATGATCTTGATGCTCTCCTAATTTATGAATACTATATTTTCCACCGTCATTTTTTAAAGCTTCCTGAAAAGTTTCCAATGGAATGTGTTTTTCCATTTCAATGGTGGCTTCTGCTTTTTTTAAATCCACTGAAGCTTTTGAAACGCCTTGCATTTTTGAAAGAATTTCTTCCACGTGATTGCGACATCCGTTGCAGGTCATTCCTTTTACTTGATAGGTATGTTTCATTTGATTTTTGTTATTTATAAATATAGCAAAGTAACCCTAACAAATCTTCATAAAAGTTGCTTAATTGAATAATTTTAATTACTTCCTTTCTCCTTTTTTTCAAAAACAGGTTCGGTTAATTTCATATCACATTTAGAACATTTTTCGCCCATTTTACCTGTAATTTCTGGATGCATTGGACAAGCATACATTTCTTCGTGATTTTCCATTGTATTCAATTTATTGTTCATCATTATGCTATCATTATCCATCATCATATTGTCATTGCTCATATGATTTGAATGATTGTTTGTTTTATCAGGTGAATTTTGTTTGCAAGAACCCAACACGAAAGGCATTACAACTATTAAAAAGATTATATTTTTCATTTTAAATATTTTAGTTGTTGAAGAATTTCAACAAAGCAAGGTTCAATAAAATAATTGAATCAATTATTACACAATTCTATAAATGAATTGTGTAATTAACTTATAGAATTATTCAATCGTTTGAATCGTTTTACGGCATGTAAGCAGCGCTAAACCATAATATGGGTTCTTTGCTCATTCGGGGGAAATACTTTTATATTCTCTTACTAAAACCTCTGTTGATATTCCCAGCGATGCATGAATTTTTCTAATCCTAGCCGTAGCCGCTCTAAAACGCCTTAAATATCACATAAATCCAATCCATAACACCCCTTATAACCACATTTCTATTAACAACTTTTAACTAGGACGCAAACAACAAATTTGCTAACTTCTCGTTAATAATTTAAAATATAACACACATTAATATGTACAAAAACATCATTTTATCGCTTAGCTTCGGACTCTTGGGGGGGCTTATTGCGTTTTGGATGGCATATTCATCTATCTCAAATACCCAAGAAATAAAAGTGTCGGCAGGGTCTAATTTTTCTAAAGCCACTTCTTTTAATAACCCCATTAATTCAAATTTACAAGACTTTACCGTCGCCGCAGAACGTTCTGTTGATGCCGTTGTGCATATTAAATGCACCGTAAAAAACCAACTAGGAACCATGTATTGGAACCCGTACGATTTTCTTTTTGGCCCTTCTTACCAAAATCAAATGCAAATTTCTGCCGGCTCGGGTGTTATTATTTCAGAAGATGGATATGTGGTTACCAACAACCACGTCATTCAAGACGCCATTAAAATTGAAGTAGCCCTAAACAATAAAAAAGTGTACGAAGCCACAGTAATAGGATCAGATTTATCGGCCGATTTGGCTCTTTTAAAAATAGAAGATCATGATTTTCCCTTTATAAAAATGGCAAACTCGGATGATGCAAAAGTGGGAGAATGGGTATTAGCAGTAGGAAATCCCTTTAATTTGACTTCTACCGTAACCGCCGGAATTGTCAGTGCCAAAGCCCGAGATATAGATGTCTTAAAAAACGATTATAATAGTGGAACTGCTGCCCTAGAAACATTTATTCAGACCGATGCTGCCGTTAATCCCGGTAATAGCGGAGGCGCTTTGGTTAACCTGAAAGGAGAGTTAATTGGTATAAATACAGCCATTAAATCAAATACAGGGTCTTATGCCGGATACGCTTTTGCAATCCCTTCTAATATTGTGCGCAAAGTGGTGGAAGATTTTATGGAGTACGGATACGTCCAAAGAGTGTTTCTGGGAGCCGAGTGGAACGATATCGACGAAGTCATTGCAAAACAAATAGATGTAAAGAATTATGATGGTGTATATATTAATAAGGTATATGATGGAGGTTCTGCTGCTAGTTCGGGAATACTTGCCGGAGATGTGATTACCCAAATTGAAGGATCAAAAATTAGGAAAACCACCGAATTACAAGAAATATTAGCCCGGTATCGCCCGGGTGATAAAATTACCTTAATGGTACTTAGAAATAAACAATTTCTGACGCTGGATGTTATATTAAAGAACAAGTTTGGAAGCACCAGTGCTTTAGATAAAAACAAATTAAAGTACTCGCAAGGTTTAGGCGCGTATTTTGAAGGCATTACACCAGAAGAATGTGAAAAGTATAAAATATCATCGGGGATACGGGTAGCTAAACTAAAAAATGGTATGCTACGACGACAAGGTTTAAACGAAGGCTATATTATTACAAAAATTAATAACAAAGAAGTGATTGATTTAGATGATTTTTTGAGCAAATGTGAGCGAAGTAATTATGTCACATTTGAGGGTTTTTACCCAAATGGGGTAGCGATGCCATATAGTTTTGGAAGATAACGTATTAATCACTAAATTTAAAAACCTTTAAAAAAATTAAACAAATATGAGACAGCTAAAGATCACCCAATCGATTACTAATCGCAACATTCCGTCCTTAGATAAATATTTACAAGATGTTAACCGGGAAGGGATGATTACTGCCGAGGAAGAAGTCGATTTGGCCCAAAAAATTAGAAATGGCGACCAAAAAGCGCTCGATAAATTAGTGAAAGCCAATCTAAGATTTGTGGTTTCTGTCGCTAAACAATATCAACACCAAGGGCTCTCTTTACCCGATTTAATTAATGAAGGAAACTTAGGTTTAATTAAAGCCGCCCAGCGATTTGATGAAACCCGAGGGTTTAAATTTATATCGTACGCTGTTTGGTGGATTAGACAAGCAATTATGCAAGCTATCGCTGAACAAGCGCGTATTATACGTTTACCATTGAATCAAATTGGTTCAGTAAATAAAGTAAACAAAGCCTTTCAAAGACTCGAACAAGAATTTGAACGTCCGCCTTCCTCTGACGAATTAGCAACATCTTTAGATGTTACCGAAGATAAAGTGGCCGATATTTTAAGTTTTTCTGTCCGACATTTATCGGTAGATGCTCCTGTTTCTGATGAAGGCGATTATTGTTTAATAGATACTATTATGGACAATGATTCACCTCATACAGACAGAACCCTGATGAATGAATCGCTTCGTAAAGAAATTGAACGATGTTTAGCCATCCTTTCTGAAAAAGAAAGAGAAATTTTGAAGATGTATTTTGGAATTGGAGTACCAAATGAATTAACTTTGGACGAAATAAGCATCCGGTTAAGCATGAGTAAAGAAAGAGCTCGCCAAATTAAAGAAAAAGCTTTAAAAAGATTAAAGCAAAGCTCTAAAAATCAATTACTTAAAAGCTATCTGGGTTAAAAATTTCGTATCAATAATGATTGAAACTAATGCATTGGCTGCCAATTTAAGTTATGAAGAGCAGCTTAAAAACAGAAACATTGAAGAAAAAGCCGCAGTAGAACTAATTAGTTATATTGGCTATCTTTTGTATGAAAAAGGAGTTGAACTGGTTTTGTTCAGAGAACATCTGCTAGATCGCCCTGCATCTGAAATTTTAAACTTGCTCGAGTATGCTCGGGAAGTAGTAAATAAGCCCATCGATGTTTTTACTGCTGCTGATTTAGCAAAGGAATTAACTAAAATAGAAGGAATAACTCCTTCTAAAATTGATATAGGTAAATTAGCCTCAGAATGGCTAAGTGAAAAAGAAAAATTTCCAACCCAATCTGATTTCTTAAAAAATCGTTTACAAAAATTTGTAGGAAGCCCAAATCAGCTCACTCCAACGGATGTCGTATTGTATGGTTTTGGTCGAATTGGTCGTTTAGCTGCGCGTGAACTGGTTAAACAAGCCGGTAAAGGACAGCAATTAAGACTAAGAGCTATTGTAACCCGAGGTAATTCTACTGAAGATATTAAAAAAAGAGCCGCTTTATTAAGAATGGATTCTGTTCATGGTCCTTTTCACGGAACCGTGATTGAAGATTATGAAAATAAAGCTTTAATCATCAACGGGCAAATTGTAAAATTAATTGATGCTTCTAACCCGGATCAAATTGATTATGAGTCATATGGCATTAAAAATGCTTTGTTAATTGATAATACCGGCGTTTTAAAAGATAGAGATGGATTAGGGTTGCATTTAAAATCAAAAGGAATTAGTAAGGTATTGCTTACCGCACCTGCCAAGGGTGATATTCCAAATATAGTTTACGGAGTTAACCAAACTGGTTTAGAATTAGATAAAGAAAATATATATTCTGCTGCTTCATGTACTACGAATGCTATTGTTCCGGTATTACAAGTAATTGAAGATTATTTTAATATTGAAAACGGACATATTGAAACGGTGCATGCATATACCAACGATCAAAATTTGTTGGATAATATGCATAAAAAATCTCGACGAGGTAGAAGTGCAGCCATTAATATGGTTATTACCGAAACCGGTGCCGGTAAAGCGGTTACTAAAGCCATCCCTAGTTTAAAAGATAAATTAACTGCCAATGCGGTTCGGGTACCAACGCCTAACGGATCTTTAGCTATTTTAAGCTTGCAAATTGGCAAAAAAACCACCAAAGAAGAGGTTAATTCAGTATTAAAAAAGGCTGCTTTAGAAGGCGCTTTGGTAAATCAAATTAAATACTCTTTTGAAGAAGAATTGGTTTCTACCGATATTATCGGAAATACCTGTTGTTCTGTGTATGATAGTCCTGCAACCATTGTGAGCAATGATGGGAAAAGAATTGTTTTATACGTATGGTATGACAACGAATTTGGATATACAAAACAAGTAATTAGATTAGCTAAGTATATTTGTAAAGTTCAGCGACTAATATATTATTAATAAAGTTTAATTTACTATATAAAAAGGCAGCTTGACTGCCTTTTTTGCTTTTATAAAATAACTAAACCATGAAAGGTTTTTTTACCATTGCGCTCCTTATTTTATCTAATACCTTTATGACTTTTGCCTGGTACGGGCATTTAAAGTTTAAAGAATGGGGTTGGTTTTCAAAAGTCGGATTTTTTGGCATTATTTTAATAAGCTGGCTCATCGCTTTTTTTGAATATTGTTTCCAAGTGCCTGCCAACCGCATTGGGTTTAAAGAAAACGGCGGGCCTTTTAATTTAATTGAATTAAAAGTGATTCAAGAAGTTGTTTCCATATCTTTGTTTTTAGTGTTTACGCTTCTTCTTTTTAAAAATGAGGCTTTGAAATGGAATCATATTGTAGCTTTTATTTTTATTATTTTGGCAGTATATTTTGTTTTTAAAAAGTGAGTGAAACTAAAAATTTATAAAAATGAAATTTAAAATATACCTTTTAATAGCCTTCTTAGCCGCATCTAACTTGCTTTTTTCTCAATCAGCTAAATTTAGTAAAGCGACTTTATCTACCGAAATAGCTGGTGTAAAAACAGAAGCACACTCCTCGCAAGTATTATTGTTTTTAGATTATTCAAATCAAGATTTTTTAATGTTTATTCCCCTCAGTAGTATTAAAACATATATACCAATGTGCGATTCGGCGCTTTCTTTAGAATTTGATAATAAAATTGTTTTTAAGACCACCTTTAGCGAAAGTCTGTTTGATATGTTAAGAAATGCGAATGATAGCAGAATGTTTACATCTAAAGGAGATTTAATCATTAACAAAGAAAGATATGAGGTCGTATTAAGTTATAAACCGGTCAATTTTGGCAGTAAAGACGACTTAAAAAACTTACTAATTGATATACATATTGAATTAAACCCCGTGGATATTAAAATTCCTGTTTTAAGTAATTGTTATCCTAATCCAATTTCTTTGGATATTTTGGGGGGGTATTTAAATGATTATTTGTTAGCTCGCAGCTATTCGTATTAAAACAGAATAGTGGCTTAAATTAAGCCTTTACAGATAAGTTTTCAAACAATTTTTCAACGATTAATTTTTGAGTAATTCCATGTCGTACCGCAGAACCCGTAGCGGTTACTCCGCTTGCTTTTCGGCCAATATATTCTAAAGGAACCTCTCTGAATAAACGCAACATATGTGTCCAGGCGCCCATGTTTTCAGGTTCTTCCTGCATCCAGTACCATTTTTTTGCCTTTGAATATTTTTTGATGATTTGTTTTAATTGGGTCATTGGCAAAGGATATAATTGCTCTATACGAACAATAGCTAAATCTTTTACGCCTAATTCGGCTCTTTTTTCAAGGAGTTCATAATATATTTTACCGCTGCAAAAGGCCACTCTGCTTGCATTAGAGTATCCATCTGCGTCATCAATCACTTCCTGGAATGATCCCTCCGCTAAATCGTTGATGGTAGAAACACAACTAGGATATCGCAATAATTTTTTAGGCGTAAATACAAATAAAGGCTTTCTGAAATCGCGTTTTACTTGTCGGCGCAATGCATGAAAGAAGTTACTGGGTGTAGTACAATTTACCATTTGCATATTGTTTTCGGCACATAATTGCAAATACCGTTCCATTCTTCCGCTGGAGTGCTCGGCACCCTGACCTTCGTACCCATGTGGTAAAAGCAAGGTAATTCCGCTCATTCTTTTCCATTTTAATTCGGCACTGGCAATAAACTGATCAATAATAATTTGAGCTCCATTGCTAAAATCTCCAAATTGAGCTTCCCATATAGTTAAGCTCTCGGGTAAAGCTAATGAATATCCATAATCAAAACCCAGTACAGCATATTCAGAAAGTAAAGAATTATAGGCTTCGAAAGGCGCTTGTTTTTTACTTAAATTGGCTAAGGGAACATATTCCTCTTCCGAATCTTCAATTTTTAATACTGCATGCCGGTGTGAGAAGGTTCCCCGTTCCACATCCTGACCACTCAAGCGAACCGGATGGCCTTCTTCTAATAGCGTTCCATAGGCTAAAAGTTCTGCCATTCCCCAATCGAGCGTGTCGTTTTTGATCATTTCACGTCGGTCTTCAAATATTTTCTCTAATTTTTTAAAGAAATTTTTTCCTTCCGGTAACGTGTTGATTTTCTTGGCAATATCTAATAGTTTCTTCTTATCAACCCCGGTAAAAGGTGATTTTTCAAAATCTAAAGAAGTCGCTTCTCTCAGGTTTTCCCAGTTCCCTTCCGGGAAAGTCCATATTTTAGCCTCTTTTTTTTCTTTGGCAACATCTAAATTGCCTTGTAAAATATTTTTAAAGCTCTCATCTTCTTTTTGTACGAAGGCAGCATCTACTATGCCTTCCTGAATCAACCTTTCAGCATAAATTTCCTTCGGATTGGCATGTTTTGCAATCAATTTATATAAAACAGGTTGCGTAAAACGAGGTTCATCGCCTTCGTTGTGGCCGTATTTTCTGTAGCATAGCAAATCAATAAAAACATCTTTATGGTACCGTTGACGATATTCCATAGCCATTCTAACCGCATGCACCAAAGCTTCTACATCATCCCCATTCACATGAAACACGGGGCATAAGGTAACTTTAGCAACATCAGTACAATAGGTACTTGATCGGGCATCGAGGTAATTGGTGGTAAAACCAACCTGGTTATTTACTACAATGTGAATGGTGCCGCCGGTTTTATAGCCATCCAGCTGTGCCATCTGAATAATTTCATACACTACTCCTTGTCCGGCAATAGAAGCATCGCCGTGAATTTGTACTGGGATTAACTTATTAAAATCGTGGTTAAATTTGGAGTCAATTTTTGCTCTTGAAATACCTTCCATAACCGGGTCTACGGCTTCTAAATGCGAAGGATTTGGCGTTAAACTTAAATGAACTGTTTTTCCTTTTTGCGTCGTTTTATTGATCGAGAAACCCAGGTGATATTTAACATCTCCTTCGTAAAACGGATCCGAATAGTCTTTGCCTTCAAACTCTGAAAATACATCCTCATAAGGTTTTCCTAAAGTATTGGTGAGTACATTCAATCTGCCGCGATGCGCCATGCCAAAAACAAATTCTTCCGCACCTAATTCGGCGCCGGCTTCAATTACCTCTTCTAAAGCAGGAATAAGGGATTCAGCCCCTTCTAAAGAAAATCTTTTTTGACCTACAAATTTGGTTTGCAGAAAATTTTCGAAACCCACTGCTTTTACTAAATTTCTGAAAATTTCAATTTTTCGTTCTTTAGAATAATTGGGTTTATTGTCATTGATATGAACCCTGCTTTTCAGCCATTGAACTTCTTCCGGATTTCGAATATACATGTATTCGACCCCGATAGATTCGCAGTATATCTTTTTTAAGTGCTCAATAATCTCTTTTAGGCTTGCAGCGCCTATTCCAATTTCGGTACCGGCTTGAAAAACCAAGTCTAAATCTTGCTCAGCAAGTCCAAAATTTTCAATATCTAAGGTAGGAGCATATTTTCGGCGATCCCGAACCGGGTTGGTATGGGTAAATAAGTGTCCGCGTATTCGGTATGCATTAATTAAAGTAATGACTTTAAATTCTTTTTGAAAATTCTCGGGAATGGCTCCACCCTCTGCTGTATCAAAGTTTTTTGATGCCAATTCAAATCCTTCAAAAAAACGTTGCCAAGTAGGATCTACCGAGTTATTGTCTTTTTTATAATCGTTATAAACAGATTCGAAATAAGCTGGGTTGGCAGCACTTAAATAGGAGTATTTATCCATGTGTTCAGTTTATAAAAGTTATAAATCCCAAGTTACAAGTCGCAGGTTTTTCATACTTAATACCTAATACTTTATACTTAATACAATCAAAACAAATCTACATTTTTTTTGTAAAAAAACATCTTCATTAACAGCAGTTTAAGTATTATTTTGAATAATGTCTTTTTATAAATACTTTTTTAAATTCTCGTTCAATAATCAGTTTACTTAATTCAACATAAAATTGTTGCGATGGTAGCTTTTTACGGTGTAATTTCTTTAAGGTTTCTTCCGATAGATCAACCTGGTATAAAAAGACCTGAATATCACTCATTTTGGTGTTTGTGAGTAGTTGGCACAAACCATCGACTAATTCGACATAAACAAAATTAGAAACCGGGATATCAATGGTTTTTTTAATGCTGTTGAGGTCTTTATTCAGTTGAAAAATAGTTTCCTCGACTAGGTCGGGGTTGATGTGAAGGGTTTCTATAGCTTGATGGGTGTTCAAAGTTTTATTTTAGCAAAATATTAGGTTTTTATGAAAGATTTTTGCTGATGATGGTTTGTTGGTTCGAGCAATTCTTTCTCGGTTCTGAAATTGAAAGGTATCTATAAAGGAGTGTATCAAGGTATGGTTTTTAGTTTTTTGGGATTTTGTCTAGTGTCAAAAATTCTCAATATCAAAATATCGCTTTTAGTTTCCAGGTAGTAAAGTGAATTTTGACGATTAATAACACATTTTCTGTAGCGTTTTGTTTTGTTAATAAGCGGAAATTGCTTAGGATTAGTAGCTATTTGATTAAGTAAATTAGATAAAGAAGATAAAAATTTTGCCGTAACTTTTTCGGGCCAGTGTGAATCTAAGTAATCGGCTATTTTCTCTAAGTCGTTTTCTGCTTTAATTGACCAAACGAGATTTTTAGCCATTAAATCCTTTGTTTTTATACTTCGCCACTACCTGTTCGTGTGAGATAAACTGCTTTTTATGGTACGCTTTTTCAGCATCTATGAGGCTTTGTTTTTGTTCATCACTTAGGTCATCATCATCCCATTCAGATGAAGATTTTTGGGCATTTATGAAATTCAAAACCATCCCATACAAATTTTTTATACTATGGTTATCTAAAGAATCCAATTTTCTAAATAGGTCTAATTTTAATTCGGCGGGACTCATTTTGGTTAATATTTAGTATTAATTTTGCTATTCTAAGGTAGTTAATTTAGGCAAATTCTCAAAATAATTTGGTCGGATTACGCTTATTTTCAATCGTTTTGCAGGAGATTCTTTGCGTCCCTTCAAGATATAAAAAAATCATTTTTTAATTGCCTTCAAAAAATCATCACACGAAAATGTATTGGCCACTTTTGTCTTTAATAAACCCGATTTTCGGGCTGAATCTACGCCGTATTTAATGTCCCAAATGGCTTCTTTTTTGTGCGCATCCGGGTTGATAGAAAACAGGGCTCCTTTTTCCATAGCATCATACACATGGCTCCAGTCCATGTCTAAACGATAGGGATTGGCATTTATTTCGATGATGACTTTATTAGCTATGCATGCATCTATAATTTTATCATAGTGCAAAGGGTATCCTTCTCTTTTTAGCAGTAATCGCCCGCTTAAATGACCTAAAATATGGGTGTACGGATTTTCAATGGCTCGCAACAAGCGGTTCGTAGCCTTTTCAATATCCATATTTAATTGGGTATGCACGGAAGCCACTACATAATCGAAGGTTTTTAATATATCGTTACTAAAATCCATGCTTCCATCCAGTAAAATATCGCATTCTATGCCTTTTAATACTTTAAAAGGGGCTAATTTTTGATTGAGGGAATCAATTTCCTGGTGTTGTTTAAATACACGGTCCTCGTTTAATCCATTGGCATATACAGCCACTTTGGAGTGATCGGCAATGCCAAAATATTCAAAACCCTGGTCCTTACAATACTGGGCCATTTCTTCCAGGGTATTTACCCCATCGCTGTAGGTAGAATGGTTGTGTACAATGCCTTTGATATCTTCCAGCTTAATAATTTGATCTGCTGTATATTTTTTTGCCCAATTCCATTCAGTTAGCCCGTTACGCATTTCGGGTATAATGTAGGGCATATTTATTTTTTGATAACGTTCTTCCTCTGTAATATTGGGAATAGATGCCACGGCATCCAGGGTTTTTAAATGCCCAGCAGTGGCTGTTTTTACGAATAAAACGGAAGAAAAATCGTGCCCTTTTGGGAGCGTGTGAATTTCCAGCTCAACCCCTGCATACTCTAATTTTAACTGATTGATAAAATGGGGATCTATGGGGCTTTCAGTATCTATTAAGAGTTCAATTTTTTCAATGATATTATCTTTTCTTCGCAAAGCACCCACCATTTCAATTTGTTGGTTGGGTTGATGTTGTTTTATGTTTGTAATAAACCACTGGGCAATAACTTCAGCTTCGGCATATAGGAGTTTCCCTTCTTGCGCCTTTTTAAATTCGATGCCTTCTAAAATTTTTTGCTGGGTTTTGGTTCCAAACCCTTTAATTTCTTCTAACTGGTTTAGTTTACAGGCTTCCCATAAAGACTTTACATTATCTATGTGGTGTTCTTTCCATAAAACTTTGATTTTGGCGGGCCCCAGACCCTTAATAGTCATTAAATCTAAAATACCGTTTGGGGTGTTATCAATGAGTTCTTCTAAAGCAGCAATATGGCCTTGGGCTAATAATTCGTGAATTTTTGGAGCCATATTTTTGCCTACTCCGGGCACTTTTTCAATCTCTTGGGCATTCATTTGACCGAGAGCAACCGGGTATCTTCCAATTTGAAAAGAAGCATTGATATATGATTTTACCTTAAACGGATTTTCATTGTGCAGTTCTAATAATTCACCAAATAATTTGATCTGTTTCGAAATATCTTTATTTGTCATGTTATTTAGTTTTGAGTTATCAGTTTTTAGTTTTGAGTTAATTTTTATCTTATAACATATAACCCATCACTCATAACTGATTAAATTACTTCCAATCTTTAACTAGTTTAACAAAAACTCCGGTTCCTATTATTACTGCAGAAATGATGGCGATATGTATCCATCTTATACTGCTTTCTTTAAAACAAACTTCAAATGAAAAATAGGCCAAAACGGCAAAAAATAACCCGATGGATAAGGTAAAGTTTTTCTTATTGATAAACCCGGCAAGTACCATGATGGTCGCGGGAATAAGCAAGAAATTTGCACCTAAAAAGTAAAATTTGTTAAAAAGTAAAATCATCCTGTAAAATTAATCTTTTTAGGCATTAGGTACTAGGGAAGATGAATTATATTGTAGGATATTAAGAGCAAATGTTAGAATTATAATCGTTATATTGTAATAGCTAATTTTATCAATGGAAATATTAAACTCTATTTTTTCATGGATTATTCAGAAAAGAATACATCAAATTGAGCTTTTTGTAAAATACCCGCAAGATGTTCAGGCAGAGGTATTTAGTAAATTAATAGCCAGTGCAAAAGATACAGAATGGGGTAAAAAATATAAATACGCTGAAATTACCAATTACGAGCAGTTTAAAGAACGTGTTCCTATTCAGGAGTATGACGATATAAAACCATATGTAGAGCGGCTACAAAAGGGAGAAGAAAATCTTCTTTGGCCCGGAAAAACGAAATGGTTTGCCAAATCATCCGGAACTACAAGCGATAAAAGTAAATTTATTCCTGTTACTACAGAGTCTTTGGAGGAGTGTCATTACAAGGGCGGGAAGGATATGCTGGC
Source organism: uncultured Flavobacteriales bacterium (assembly GCA_964403835.1). Taxonomy (GTDB): domain Bacteria; phylum Bacteroidota; class Bacteroidia; order Flavobacteriales_G; family JALEGO01; genus CAYOHR01. The sequence continues at coordinate 11,616 of CAYOHR010000014.1, read as the reverse complement.
TTTGTACTACCACAATAAACCGGAAACCAAATTGTTTTCGGGAAAAAGTTTGGCAGTCGGTGGAAGCACTCAAATAAACCAATTTTCGAGCGATTCGTATTACGGAGACCTTTCGGCTATTATCATCAACAACCTGCCATTTTGGGTGGAATATCGGCGAACACCCGATAAATCTATCGCTTTGATGGGTGAATGGGAAGAAAAAATAGTAAAAATGGCCGAGTCTACCTCGATGGAAGATGTCACTAATATTGCCGGAGTTCCTTCGTGGACCTTGGTTTTGATGAATAAAATTTTAGAGATTCAAAACAAAAAGCATATTCACGAGGTTTGGCCTCATTTAGAGCTATACATTCACGGAGGGGTTAGTTTTACTCCGTACACGGAGCAATTTAAAAAAATAATACCCAATGGGCTCGATTATTTAGAGACCTATAATGCTTCGGAAGGATTTTTTGGTATACAGGATACATTAAATAATAAAGAGATGTTGTTGATGTTGGATTACGGAATTTTTTTCGAATTCATGCCCAATGATCAAATTGGGAAAGAAAACCCCAAAACGTTGCAATTAGGAGATATAGAATTAGATAAAAACTATGCCATTCTTATTTCAACGAACGGTGGCTTGTGGCGATATATGTTAGGGGATACGGTTATGTTTACCTCTAAATATCCTTTTAGAATAAAAGTTACGGGCCGAACCAAGCATTTTATAAATGCCTTTGGTGAAGAGTTAATGGTAAATAATGCGGATGAGGCATTAAATGCCACTTGCAAAGAAACGGGTGCCATTTTAAATGAATATACGGCTGCTCCTTTGTTTACAGGAGAAGGGAAAGGGCGGCATGAATGGTATATTGAATTTGTAAAGGAGCCCAAAGACATGGAAGCTTTTATTACCTTGTTTGATACGCATTTAAAATCGCTGAATTCTGATTACGAGGCCAAGAGATACAAGAATATGATTTTAGCCAGCCCCTTGGTTAAAGTTCTTCCTCCTCAAACTTTTTATCAATGGTTAAGTCAAAAAGGTAAATTGGGTGGTCAAAATAAAATACCACGATTATCTAATGACAGAAAATATATGGATGAAATATCTTTGTTTTTGAAATAAGGATCTATTTTTAGCCTCTATTCCTTGAGCGCGTCTTTACAAAAAGCCATATATTTAGCCGTTTCAGTGTAATAATCAACATTTTAATGTTGATACAATATCGGGTGTTAATTATTTTTTGAAGTAAATAAATCTAATTTTCCGTTGGAACTTCAAATTTACGTTATGCTAGATCAATCCGGAAAAGTATTAAGAAGTAATTCTTTAAATAGAACTACATTAACTAATTTAGTTACCATTAATACTTTAAAGCAAAGAAGAATTCAAGGAAATCCCTTGAGTGAAGGGGAATTGACTGCATTGACAAATTTCGAACATTATTCTACCCAAATGCTTGAAAATGCAGAAAATGAGGCCGAGTATGAGAAAAAGTTCAGGGAAATAACCTCTCTTTCGAATCTAACGAATTACGAAGAGTTTTTAAAAGAAAAGTATTCAAATAATTCAATCTGAGCATATTTCTAGTTTTAATTTCATCTTATTACGGGATGAAATTATAAAAGTTTCAATTTCGGCATAATTTTTTTATTTCACTTTAAAAATGGGTAGTTTATGAACTCAGGTATTATTATTACCATTATCGTTTTGTATTTTATTTTACTCTACGTTATCTCCTATTTTACTTCACGCAACGCAAATAATGATACTTTTTTTAGTGCAAATCATCAATCAAAGTGGTATGTAGTAGCTTTTGGAATGATTGGGGGTTCTCTTTCGGCAGTTACCTTTATGTCGGTTCCCGGCGCGGTTACCACCAGTTTTTTTTCATACATGCAAATGGTATTTGGTTATTTCTTTGGTTATTTAGTCATAACTCACCTTTTATTGCCCTTGTATTATAAATTGAACCTGACTTCTATTTATTCTTATTTAGAAAAGCGCTTTGGTAAATGGTCGTATAAATTAGGTGCTATTAGTTTCCTGGTTTCCCGCATGATTGGTTCTTCTGTACGCATGTACCTGGTTATTTTGGCATTGGATAGAATTCTGTTTAAAAGCATGGGTTGGGATATTCCGTTTGGGGTTACCGTGTTTGTAACCATTGCTTTAGTATGGCTTTATACCAATAAAGGGGGGATAAAAACCATTGTTTGGACCGATACCCTGCAAACTACTTTTATGGTTTTGGCAGTCATTATAACCATTGTTTATATAGCAAAAGAGATGGATTTAAGCATGTTCCAATTATATGCGAAGGTGCAAGCAAGTGATTATTCAAAAATATTTTTCTGGGAAGATATGAATGATAAAAAATTCTTCCTGAAAAACTTTCTGGGAGGAGCCTTTATAACCATTGCTATGACGGGGCTGGACCAGGATATGATGCAGAAAAACCTGACCTGTCATAATTTAAAAGAGGCACAAAAGAATATGCGTTGGTTTAGCTTTGTTTTGGTGGCGGTGAATTATCTTTTTCTCTTTTTAGGAGCTGTTTTATTTATTTATGCTGCGCACATTTCTTTTGCAATCCCTGAAAAAACAGATCTTCTTTTTCCTGCCCTGGCTAACAGCATTCATTTACCGCAAATTGTTTCCATCTTTTTTGTTATTGGCCTTATTTCTATCGTGTATTCATCCTCCGATTCATCACTCACAGCCATGACCACTTCTTTTTGCTATGATATTATTGATGTGCGGGGTAATTCGGAAACCGATATTAAACTCCGAAAAAAAATGCACATGCTTATATCCTTAGTCAGTGTGGCCGTTATTGTTATGTTTAAAGAATTTAATAAAGACAATGTCATTAACGAATTATTTAAAGTCGCAGGGTATACGTATGGCCCGCTTTTAGGCTTGTTTAGCTTTGGAATTTTCAGCAAAAGATTGGTTAAGGATTCTCTGGTCCCCTTTATATTTATTATTTCGCCGCTTATTTGTTATTTTTTGGAAAAATATTCAAAAGAGCTGTTTAATGGGTATGAGATTGGGTTTGAGTTATTGCCTATCAATGGTTTAATTACTATTTTCTTTTTAATGTTGATATCCAATAAGAAGAAGGAAGAGCTTCTTTTAGATATATGAAAATAAAATTCAGAAACTCTTTTATTTTCGGATGCATAATTTGGCTTAAAACCGAATTAATTAATAATTTTGATAGAAATAATTTGAAGTTTAAAATTCAAATTTAATTTTACGAATATGATTTTAGAAATGAAAATACCCAGTCCGGGTGAATCTATTACCGAAGTTGAAATTGCACAATGGTTGGTGGAAGATGGCGAGTATGTAGATAAAGATCAGGCTATTGCGGAGATAGATTCAGACAAAGCAACCTTGGAATTAACGGCTGAAAAAGCGGGTACGATTACACGTGTTGCCAAAGAAGGACAAAGTATTAAAGTGGGTGCGGTGGCTTGTAAGATAGATACCGATGGAAAAGGAGAGAGCAAAGCTGCTAAAAAAGCGGTAGTTGCAGAAGCAAAAGTTGAAAAGAAAGTGGAGGCAGCGCCTAGTCTGGTTAAAACTGCTCCCAGTCCAAGTCCCAGTGCTGATGTAAAAGCAACCCCTTTAGCGAAAGAAATTATCCAACAAAATAATGTAAATCCTGCACAGGTAAAACCAAGCGGAACCAACGGAAAAATTGTAAAATCGGATGTGGTCAACTATATGGCAGCAGGGGTTCCGAATAGTGTTGCAGGTTGGGGCGGGTCAAGAAATGAGGACCGCAAAAAAATGACTTCTTTGCGAAGAAAACTTTCAGAACGATTGGTGAATGTAAAAAACCAGACAGCTATGTTAACTACTTTTAATGAGGTAGACATGAGCCATGTGATGGATTTGCGCAAAAAATATAAAGATACGTTTGAAAAAACACACGGAATTGGCTTAGGTTTTATGTCTTTCTTTACCAAAGCTGTTACTGAAGCATTGAATCATTTCCCGGCGGTTAATTCAATGATTGACGGAGATGAAGTAGTTTCTTTTGATTACGCGGATGTGGGTATTGCAGTAAGTGCCCCTAAAGGATTAATGGTACCTGTCATCAGAAATGCGGAGCAATTATCTTTAGCAGAAATTGAAAAAGAAATAAAACGTTTGGCTACTAAAGCCCGAGAGGGAAAAATTACGGTGGAAGAAATGACCGGTGGAACCTTTACAATTACTAATGGCGGTGTTTTTGGATCGATGTTAAGTACTCCCATTTTAAATCCCCCACAAAGTGCTATTTTAGGCATGCATAATATCGTAGAAAGACCCGTTGCTATTAATGGGAAAGTAGAAGTACGTCCGGTTATGTATGTGGCTTTGTCTTACGATCACCGCATTATTGATGGGCGTGAATCAGTAGGTTTTTTAGTAAAAGTAAAAGAAATGTTAGAAAATCCTTCTAAGATTATTTTTGGAGGAAAAGATCCAGAGCAGGTTTTATTGGGGTTGTAAATAAGATTTATCATTTAAAAAAGGCTCTATCATGTAACATAATAGAGCCTTTTTTTATGGAATGATTACGTGTTTAAACAGTACTAGGGTTCAAGTTTTTCTGTTTTTTCTTCAGATAAATCACCCCAAATAAACCTAGAAAAAAGAGAATGGTTGAAATAATTTCGGCTTGTGTAATATCATGTCCAAAAATGTGATATACTGAATTAACCCGAATTTTTTCTATCCAAAAGCGTTCAAAGCCGGTAATCATCAAATAAATACAGGTCATAACACCCGGGGTTGTTATCCGTTTTCTAAATGCCCATAAAAATGCAAAAGCCACTAATATCATCACGCACTCATAAAAAGGCGTTGGAAAAACCGGATTAGGAAGCATAAAACAATAAGGGCCTTCACAGTTTTCCATGGGGATGCCTTGTTTTATAACGTTATGAGGATATGAAAAAGACCACATCCAGTCAGGTAAAAAGCGAAGCATATCCGGCATAGCAGCCAGGTTATCAATTCCCCAGTCTCCATCGCCCGCCATTTGGCAGCCAATACGACCTAGTCCATAGCCTAATAACATGGCAGGAGCCGCTGCATCAATCACGTGAATAATATTAAAGCCTTGTTTTTTAGCATAATATAAGGTTGCAAAGGAAGCAACAATATAGCCTCCATACATGGTTAAACCACTAAAAAAGGAGTCAATAGAGTCTAACATATGTGGAATTTCATTGGGATTCTCTAATAAATGAAAAATTTTCGCTCCAATGATGCCAAAAACACCCCCTAAAAAAACAATGTTACCTACATATTCATGCGGTCTTTTAGTTATTTCGGTAGCCTTTGTAATCCCGGGTTTTTGAAGCTCTTTGTAGGTTGCATAAGCCCCATAGGCAGCGGCTAATAGGCCCAATAAAGTATTTCCTTCCATCGAAAAAATATAATCCCGAATATTTTCGGCATATTCTTTCGAATTCAATAAAAGTCCGCCAAATTTAAAACCGAATACAAACCATATTAATATGTTAAGCCCGTATTCCTGTATCTTATTTTTTGGTTTATCAGGCTGAATAATGATCTTTTTTGCATGTAAAAGGCCTAAAGCTTCTTTGCGTTTCATTTCTTTCGAGAAAAAATACGAGCTAATAACAAATGCTACGATAACAAAGAAACCAAAGGTTTGTATGGCATTGGCCAAGTAGAAATCAATCCCAAAAAGATCTTTTAAGAGGTAATATATAGTTGGATACACAGTCTGTGATTTTAATTTGAGCCAAAAATACGATTTACTTTGTAAGATTCGAAAAAATAATGAAATGCATCTATTTATACGCCACTATAAAGGGGGTTTTGCAGTATAAAACCTGTCCATCTGCCGAGAAAAATTCGGCATAGGTAAAATACAAGCCGGTAGCGGGTGTAATGCCTACATCGCTGAGTCCATTCCACAAAAACACTCCCTGAGTGCCTAATAATTGATTATTTACCAATTTTTTGATGATTACTCCCTCCAGCGAATAAATGGTAATATTTGCGATATAATTTGGCTTATTTAATTGATAATGAATGCTTAAAACATCGTTTAGACCATCGTTATCCGGCGAAATAGTTTCGGGTTCGGCATGAATAATTTGTTCGGTATGAATATCTGGAATAAACTGAGAATTTTCATATCCCGGAGTTGCAAAACCGCAGGTTTCAGAGGCTGAGTGCCAATTGTTTGTATTTGTAGAAGGAGCTTCCGGCGAAATTCGTTCCAACGAAATGCCTTCCACATCTTTTAAAAGGTCGAAATGCATTTTTTCGGAAAAGTACATTTGATCGAGTGGGTATAAATCTTTTCTGAATAGCATAACCGTTCCGGCATCGTTATTGAATGGAGGCATGTTTTGAATAGTGAATATACGATTCATATTTGCTTGAGGGTATGTTTGTTTGATGTTTTGAGAATCGCTCGTAAAAGCTATGTATTCATGCGGTTTTAGAAGGTGATTTTTTGTGATTAAGGTGCTGGTATCTTTTCCGTTGGAAATTTTTAAGTTTTTAAGGGAGAAATACTTAGCGGACCGGTTATAAATTTCGATAAAATCGGAACCATTGCCTATGGGATTAAATAAAACTTCGTTAATAATCATATCTGTAGCACTGGCTTGCTCTGTATGATAAAACGGGAGAGATTGTTGGTTTTTTATAGCTCCGGAACACCCTGCTACCGAATCTACATTTAAGGTATATTCTGTTTGATGAGAAAGAGATTCAGAGAAGTTGAGTGAAATGCTTTGATCATCTGATTTTGTAACGCTATGAATGGGCATAGTGGGGGTGGTTGAAAAATGATGTATAGAAGGGGTATATGCAGCAGAAATAGGTTCCGAAAAAATAATTTTGCAAAGACTGTCCTCGGTTTCTGTTTCAGTAACTAGGGGAGCTTCTGTTTGTGCCGAAATGATAGAATTTATTTTGCCCGGTGTACCTCCTACATTTTCCTCTGAAGAAGCCCAGTTTCGATGGTCGGAGCAAAGAGAATTAAAGTACTTTTTTTCTAAAGACCACCCCCCTTGTTTTTTATCCGGACTTGAATGCCAGGCATCGTGATATGCAACCAGATCAATCATTTCTCCCAAGGGATTAATAAGGGTAAGGCTATCTTTAACGTTGCTTAATGAAACAAAAGAAGCAATACCGATTACTTTGCCATAGCTACTCATTTCAATAACCTCTTGATCATCGCACAAAATGATATATTCATTGGGGTATATTATTTGATTAGGAAGGGTTCTAGAAATAGCTGAATTAACCAATTGATAGTTTTGGAGGTTAAATGCTTTTTGAGATGCGTTATATATTTCGATATATTCAATATCAGGTAAACCTATTTCGGGGGTAGGATCGGCCATAATTTCGGTAAATACAATTTGATGAAGGTGGGCGGTATCTAATTCATAATAATAAAAGTTGGTGTCGATAAAAGAGGTATTACCGTACACATCTTTCACGTTCCGCAGGCTTAAATGATGCAGGGTTGCAGCTTGAAAAGATGAATTAAAATAAAGGGTTATAGCCTTTTTGTCGGGGGTTAAAGTAAGTATGTTTGGATGTTGGGTGTCGTTTAAAACATAATTCATATTATATAAGGCAGAAGTAGAATCGAGGGGTTCATTAAACTCTATTTGGAGGGTATGCGTGTCTTGGGCATGCAGGGCAGTAATTTGCGGAGGAATTGAATCAGTAGGGGCACTTCCAGTAACCACAAAATCATCGAAATAAAATTTATCGGACCGGGTAGCAGAGTAAATGCAGGAAACTCCAAAATAAAGGCTAGTATTAAATGTATTGTCTAAAGAAGCTCCTAATAGGGTAAAATGGTTTGTGAGGGTTGAATCAGTAAATACTTCCCAATTACCTAGGTTGTCACGAGTAACCTTTATTCCCAGCACATTTGCAGGTTTATCCAAAAAACCATCGGGACCATCTATTATTTTTGTGTGCGTGTTTTGATTTTGTTTATATAGCGAAATATCATCATCAGCACCCCCTATAAGTATATAATAACCATTTAGTTCTTGTTCTAAATTGGCCTCATCTGCTACTAAATATATTTTAGCATAATTTGATGCAGAAGGATTAAAAGCTAATGCGGTATACCATTGCCAGGTGGCATTTAGTATAGCATGTGAAGAAGTACTTAAAGAAGAGGTATCTGATGCAGGGGGAGCAATTAAATGTAAGGGCAGGGTAACAGCGGTGCGTTGAACTTCAAAATGATTTATATCACCTATCCAAGTGGGCGATTGACTAAAATCATAATCAGAAAAGTGATCAATAAATTGAGCAAAAGATGAAAGAGAAGAAACGAGCAGAAAAAAAAGGTTCCAAGTTATTTTTTTTACCATGAAAGCACTAATTTTGATAACTGAATTTAATGAAATAAATTCAGATTTCTAAATTTATTTTAACAAATATTTAAAGTTTAAGACATGAAACTTGCCATAGTAGGAGCCACCGGTTTAGTAGGGAGTGTAATATTAAAAGTGTTGGAAGAGCGTGATTTTCCCTATCAGGAACTATATTTAGTTGCTTCCGAAAAATCAGTTGGTAAAACATTGACTGTTAAGGGAATAGAACATAAAATAATGGGGATAGAAGAAGCAATGGAGAAAAAACCGGATGTGGCTATTTTTTCGGCCGGCTCTAAAACTTCCTTAAAATGGGCACCTAAATTTGCAGAAAACGGAACCTTTGTGGTCGATAATTCATCGGCCTGGCGGATGTATAATGATAAAAAGTTAGTAGTTGCCGAAATTAACGCTCATTTACTTGGGGAAGATGATAAAATTATAGCCAATCCAAATTGCTCAACCATGCAGTTGGTATTGGTTTTAGCGCCTTTGCATCAAAAATATAAAATAAAAAGAGTGGTTATTTCCACTTATCAATCGGTTTCCGGAACAGGAGTTTTGGCAGTTCAACAGATGGAAAATGAACGAAATGGGGTAGCAGGAGAAAAGGCCTATAAATATCAAATTGATAAAAATTTGTTTCCGCATGGGGGCGATTTTTTAGATAATGGCTATACTTCGGAAGAAATGAAGTTGTTACACGAAACCAGAAAAATATTGGGAGACGAATCTATTCAGGTTACAGCAACCGTGGTACGTGTACCGGTTTTAGGAGGACATTCGGAAGCAGTAAATATTGAGTTTGAGCATGAATATGAATTAGCAAACGTAAGAACCATCATAAGAAATACATTGGGGGTGGTTTTACAAGATGATATTCAAAATTCTATTTATCCAATGCCCTTAGAGGCAGAGGGAAAAGATGAGGTTTTTGTTGGAAGAGTGAGAAGAGATGAATCTCAGCCAAAGTCTTTAAACTTATGGATTGTCTCTGATAATTTGCGCAAGGGAGCGGCTACCAATGCAGTGCAGATAGCGGAATACTTGGTTCGGAAGGTGATTAAGTAATTTTTATTTAATCAGAATAAGTGTTTTTTCAATAGCTGTTTTTAATTGAGGATCTACCTCTACAGCATTGGCATATCTGTTCCAATTAGAAACTACTTCGGCAATTTGTTGAATAATATGCTCCGATTTTTTTACGTTCATTTCTGAGCCAAGGCTTAATAAGTCGGCTTTTGTAAAGTCTTTTCTTTTTCCATTAATGCTTAGCGCATGTTGATTAACCCATTCGCTGTTGGGTCTGTAGGCATGGCAAATATCATAGGCCGGAGAGAGCTTCCATGTGCCGGTTTTATCCATTATAAATGAAAAATTCTTTGTGTGGTCATCACAATTTCGGCTCATTACGTTAAATACCATTCTTCTGAATAATTGTTCGGCCTGAGGGTAGGGTAAATCAAGGAATCGCATTGTTTCAAATAGTTGTTCGTAACTATAACTTTCAATATCATTAAAATTATAGTGTTGCAAAGCACAGAAGCTTTGTACGTGTATTTTTTCGTTATTTACCGCTCTATCAAAACGTTTAGTCATAAAATGAGCCCGCCCATTTTCTTCTAATAATCGACAGGGTGTTATTTCTATTGCAGCATCTTTTGCCATTAGGTAATAAGCCATTTCAACGCGTCCATATCCACTTGATGTTCCAAATTGTTTATCCATCACCCCATCAAATTTTAGCAGCCAATGTTCGTATCCTTTAGGGGCATTAGCTTGCCCGCTGAGTATGGTTTTTGTAGTGGGATTAAAAGCTATTACTGCTTTAGCTCTAGCTCCCCCGGCAGAAGTGCCTATTTTTAGAATATCAAATAAGGCTTTTTCTTCCGCTTCTTTGCTTAGTTTTATATTAATGTTTTTTCGACCTGTAAGAATGGTTTCTGCCAGCTTAATTAAACTTATTATTTCAATTTTTGAGGCCTTATCGGCTATTTTTGGCTCAGCAGGCTCAATTTCTAGCGCTCCCATTCCCCTAGATCCAATAAAACAAAGCATTTCAATTGGATTTAAACTATTGGTTGGCCGGCCTTGTTTACTAAGCCATGCATTTATTAAAGCATTACCATATTTGTCGGGTAAAATATCTGCCAATAAGCCAGGGAGCCCTTTAAAAGTGTCGTTCCTTAATTCGGGAAATGAAAATACTCTTCTTGAAGCTTGATGTAAGGGCATTTTTATAGGAGCTACATCCCATTTGTTTTTTAAAAAATCAGACTCAAACTCAAACGATGCTACTTCCGTTTTAGGGTTCCATGCAATAGCTCCCACTCTTTTGTTCCAAATATTTAAGTATGCTGTTGTTACCATTTATATTTAGGGGTTTGATCGGTATTTTTTTCTTTAGATGCTCTTTTTCGTTTTTTTTGTTCCAGTTTTGCTAATTGAAGAGGGCTAAACGCCTGTTCTATCTGAAATTGCTCAAGAATATATAATTGATTTAATGATCTTAGCAATCGAATAAGTGTTAATGTATTTGATCTTTTACCTTGCTCAAATTCACTTAAGGTAGATCGGTTGATGCCAGCTTCTTCTGCTAATTGATGTTGGCTTTTATTTTGATCTAAGCGATGGTGTTTAATAAATTTGCCTATTATTTTTAATAAGGCAATATCGCTTAAAGAGGTCGATTTGTTGTGTTTATCCGTCATTAATTCTTTTATTTGATTTTAATGTTGTTTATATACAACAAAATTAGGTATTTTTATGTTTGCATCCAATTTTTTAATAAGCTCTGATAATTAAGGTTATTGCTTTTCATTTACTATTTCAAGATAGAATTGAATAATACATAAGGCATAATCCGAAGTTTCATTAACTTTGCAATCTATTTTTATATATGAAAATCACTTTCTTTTCCATTCTGGGTTTAATTTTATCCTTTCATTCTCAAGCGCAATTTGATGTTTCTGCTTCGCGGTGGAATAATAAGATAGCGATAGATGGCCATGCAAAAGATTGGGAATTACCTTTAAATTTATACAATGGCGAAAGCGGCTTTATGTTTTCGATGTCGAACGACAGCAACTTTGTTTATCTGTGTTTTATGAATAAGGACCGAATGAAAGCTAAAAAAGTAATGCGGGCCGGGTGGGAAATAAATATTTACTCGAAAGAAAAAGGGAGAAAATTCAATGCATCCATTGTATTCCCGGGTTTACAAAACGG